>JAKLFY010000099.1 GCA_022710935.1 Verrucomicrobiota bacterium | reverse complement strand
CCACAAGCAGGGGATCAAGGCCGCAGCGGTGGTTCAGCGTTACGGGATTCGGCTGCTGCCTGAACTCTACGCCCATCTGAATCCGATGCCTTACGAAGCTGCCGCCCAGATGGAGAAAGACCTGGCCGAGGATCTGCGTCGGGAGGGTTACACCGTCACGGGCGGGCATTGAATCGTCCGGACGGGCAGCAGGCCGGCCGAATGTTCTGTCGCCGTCGGCGGAAGCGACAGCCTTTATCATCGCCCAAGCCCGAGCAGAACGACGACGACGATCACGAACGCCACGAACAGAATACCCCCACCGATTCGGGCTCGCCGCCGCTGCGCCTCCAGGAAAGTCCTGGCCCGGATTTCTCACCACCTGAAGGAATCATCTGAAATCCGGGCTGAGGCAAAACCGCGCCGGGACAGGGGAGAATCAGGTCTTGTCGAGCAGGAAGACACAGTCGTAAACCGACACCCCGTTGCCTTCGTCCCTCCCTCCAGCACGGCGCGGTTTTGCTTTCCTAGCGCGCATGAGTGAACCTTTCGATGACATCGGCTCCGCGTTCTGCAGAAGTTGGTGAGAAATGCGCGCTAGCCGCCTCCTGGTTCATGTAGAAACGGTCGTTCCCGGCCCGGACGAACACGCCGCGCGAGACCATCTGGTCGAAGATCCACGAGCGGCGCATGCCCACATCCTCGAAGGGAATGGCCCTGTCGGGGCAGGTTCCGCCTTGCTCCGCGAACCTGCGGATGAACTTCTTGCGGCGGAGGATGATGACGGCAGCAGCGCTCATGATCAGAATCCTTGAATGGTGGAATGCGTCGTGGAGATGTCAGGCGTTCTGCCGGGCTGTCCCATTCAAGGATTCTGAGCCAGCCCGGCATTGATTAGGGCCAACGTGAACCAGCCCACGGCATATTCGGTCGTGCCGGCCCCCATTTGCATTGCAGCCAGTGTCATCATACTGAATCCATCTACCTGTTCGCGACGTCGCAGGGTCTGGCGGCGTGGTTCCACAACTGCAATCGGGAGGCGGCCGCCAAAGACTTCAAGCTGCGGTCTGAGCCACGGGTGCTCTATGCCCAGCGAGGCGCGCTTCAGACGAAACCACACCCTCGATATCACGAAAAGCCCTCGTGTCCTCCCGATCTCTCCTCCGCGCCTCGCTCTCTCTAGAATCCTCGAACGAGAAGGCAGGGACGGTTGTGGGGTGAGGAGATGACGTTGGACTTAGCGCCAGCATGTTGGAAGGGGACGAGGATTCTAGATCGGGTATCCGGCCTGATCGGGCGTCAATCACTCGTAGGCCTCCAACTCCGCAACGGCCATTTGCGCGCCTTTCTGGTCCGGCCCGTCCGGCTTCACGGCGCTCACGCGGACAAACTGCGCTTGAACAGGCTTGGCCAACTCGCAGGCGTAGGGCTCGCCACCGGTCCAGCGGGAGACCGGTTGGTCGAGGAACCGGTTCTGTTCCCCGCACGTGTAGTCTTCGTGCCGGGAGTGGGGCCGCACCCGGTCCTGCACGCCGGGGTTGAAGGCGATGATCCGGTTCGCGTTTCCCGCCTTGAGCGCGCGGGCGAGGATGCCCAACTTCTCGAGACAGCAGACGAACCAAGGCAGCAAGGTGAGCCAGGGGCGCATCGGCCCGAGCCAAGCGAATCGTGCCGATTTCATTTCTGAAGTCTGCGGGTTCAGTCCCGTCTCGTCACCGTCAAATCGCCTTTTCTCGCCAGCATGGAACATTTAGAAATCGACATCAATTTCGCCGATGTGCCCGCCAACCTCTGGGGTTGGAACGGGGAAACGTTCTGACGAGTGCAATACTTTGAGGATCTACCACGCCGAGTGCGCTCACTCGATGCCCATTCGCCCGCCGCAAATTGGCGGTGCCGGCTCGAAGTGAGCGTTTGACCCGCCGAATCCGTCGGGGGCAACTGCCGCAACATCCGGAGATCACCCGCCTCCAAACGCCGACAGCAGAATCGACTTGATGGCGATCACTTCACTCGCGGCCTGACCATCACGGTCTCGCCGTCCGCCACTCGTCAAGCACCGCCAGCAACGGCAGGTAGTTGTCGACCAACAGGCCCTCATAGCCGTGACACCCACCCTGCCAGTCCCGCCAGTCCTTCGACTTGCCTGTGTCGCAGAAGCCCTGGAACTCGCCGGCGGCATAGCTCGCCAGCATCGGATGGAGAATCCGGCGCGCGTCTTCGCGACGGCCGAGATTGTACAGCGCCTTGAGCGTAAAATAGGCGTAACAACCCGTCGCGCCGCCGTTCTCGTAAAGCTGAAAGGCGTCCGAGCCATCGTCCAGCGATGGTTCGCCCACTTCGCGCGCGTTGGGCCAGTTGTGGAACACGTAGTCGCCTTTGCGGATCGGCGCCAAGTTTCCGGGCAGTCCGAACCGAAACTGCGTGTACCCCACCTCCCTCAACTGACGCAGGAGCCGGTCCAGGATGGCGTTGGCGGCCGTCGGTTCGACCAAGCCATAAGTGATCGCGACCCCGCTTACGAAGGTGAACCAGTAGTCATGAAGCTGGCCGTCAGCGCTCCTCCATCCCGCCAACACGCCCGTCGCCGGATTCAGGAACGTCGGCACGTAGGCCGCGCGCAACTTTGTCGCGGCCGTTTTGAACCATGCCGCGTCGCCCTCCCGTTCGAGCCGCCCGGCCACTTCCGCCATCAGCACGCAGGCGCGGTAGGCCAATGCGTTCGAGTACGCATCCTCGTGCCCGAAGTTGATGCAGTCCCACCAATTGGCCGGTCGGCGGTCCCCGGTGGGCCGGTCGCCAAAGTTGCCCGTGCCAGGGTACTCGATCAGGCCATTGCCATCCTTGTCGCCCCGCAACATCTCGCGGCCCCAGGCGCTCAGCCCGACGTAATTGGCCCGCGCCCAGGTCCAATCCTCCGCGCCTTCGATGTAGAGGCCGGCGGCGATGAGGAGCGAGGGATAAGTGTCCAGTGAAGTCCAGGGCGCCTTCCACGCGACCAGATCCGCCTCCTCGGACGGCGCGCCGTATCCCACCTGGCCGTAACCTTTGGCCCCGGCGAGATAACGATCCAGCGTCAGACGCACCAAGTCGAGACAGGTCAGTCCCTCGGCCAACGGCGGAGCGTGCCGGGCCATCTCCGCGTACTTGAACAGCGTGAACGGAACCGGGTCGCTCGACGCGTTGTTGGCCAACATTTGCACGCGCGGGTTGATCTGGAAGAGATTCAGGTAATCCCGGCGAAAACCGTCGAAGAGCGCATTGGTTTCGATCCCTGCCAACGGCGGGTGGATCGCCACCACCTCGATGTGGTATTCCACTTCCGGCTGCGCCGAGGTGGCGGAGGGGAAGGCGACCCGAACAAAGGGCGTCTTGACGTAACGCCGGGCATCATAGTCCAGGTGCCACGTGGGAACGGTCGCGGTAATTCGGACCGAGCCCATGTCCGGCAGATGCAATACGCAAGGCAAGGGCATCTCACGCTGCCCCGGGCGCATGCTGCCCAGCAGCGTGACGTGGTTGGACTTCTGGTTGAAAGCGAGGGCGAACGGCGGCACCGGATCACCGCCAGGCTGGAACTGTGAGCGGAGGCGCACGTTCCGCTCCCCGCACTCGAGGCTCCAGCCGGGGGCCACACCGCTGTCAGGCGACCGGGTCGAGTACAAGAAACGGTTCGTCCCGCCCGCCGCGAAATGCAGCGTCGGCATGTTGATTCCTTCGTCGAGCACGGGGTTGAAGGACGTCTTGCCCTGACCCAGCGAGTCCACCGAGAAACGGGCGAAGACTGGTGCGCTTCGGGATAGGCCGATGGCGAGAAAGGGAGTCCGGAAATCCGTCGGGACGTCTGCGCCCACGACCGGCAGGGCGGCGCACGCGACGGCAGTGAGAATGGTGATGCACTTCATGGGTCAGTCAGGCGTCGGGCGAAACAGCCCGGATTGGGCCGCCATGTTTTCGCGCCAGATCGCTCGTTCACCCAGTCATAGTGCCGCCCCCACCGCTTGACAACCAATACGTTTTCAGCGACCTGGTGGTGACGAACAACCAGACGGTGTATGTCGCCGGCGGGGCGGTGGTGCGGGGCGTGATTCGGCCGGAGGAGAAGTTCCAGATCAGCGGGTACAGCGGGTTGCGCACGTACTCCCCGACCTTCGTGCTGCGGGGCACCAACATCACGTTCCGCGGGCGCGGCATCGTGGACGGCAGCCTCAGCACCACCCACGCCTGGCATCTGGTCTTGGTGCAAGGCCAGGACATCACCCTCGAAGGGGTGATCCTGCGCGATTCCAGCACGTGGACGATTCCGATCCGGCAGTCGGACCGGGTGCAGGTTCGGAACGTGAAACTGCTCGGCTACCGCGCCAACTCCGACGGCATCGACATCTGCAACAGTCGAGACGTGACCGTCGAGGGCTGCTTCATCCGCACGCTCGACGACCTCATCGTCGTGAAGACCGACCGAGGTCAGGGCGCGGCCCGGGGCATTGTGGCGAAGGGCTGCGTGCTCTGGAAAGAAGTGGCGCACGCCCTGAGCATCGGCGCGGAGTTGCGCGAGGACGTCGAGGACGTGCGGTTCACCGACTGCGACGTGATTCATGACCTGGGACGCGAGTGGACGTTGCGGGTGTACCACTGCGATTCCGCGCGCATCCGCAACGTGCGCTTCGAGAACCTCCGCATTGAAGAGTCACCGCGACTCATATCGCTCTGGATCGGGAAGGCGTTTTGGACTCGGGACGAGCAGCGTGGTCACATCGAAGGTGTGACTTTCCGCAATATCCGAGCGAGGGCGAATCCTCTGCGCATTGAACTGAAGGGCTTCGACGAGACGCACGCCGTGGAGCAGGTCGGTTTCGAGGACGTGGTCGTGAACGGTCGGCCGCTGGCGGCGCGTGACGTCAGCACCAACGCATTCGTGCGAAACGTCACGATCAGACCGTAAGCGAAATCCAAGCCCGCCAGGACCTTCCCGGAGACCGGTCCTCTCGGATTTGCCGCGGCGCTTGTCACGGGGCCGCTTTCGACGGCCGCATCATGCCTCCTCGTCGGCGTCGGCGTATTGAGGCGGGCTGTTACCCTCCCGAGCGGTCACCTTCGGATACTTGCCGGGCGGCACTTGATCCGCGACAGCCACCACGTTGATCTGATGCCACCAATCGTCGCCGAAATCGAACCAGTAACCGAACACGTCACCGACTCCCAAGCCGAGCGCGCCGATGGCGGTCTCCGATACGTCTCCCGCGGGTGTCTCATCGGAGAACGGACCCCGCGGCATCGGCAGACCGTACTTCCTGGCCTTCGCGTCCATTGGACCCTTGCCACCCACCTGGAACTCGTAGAGGTGCTCTTCTTCGCGATCGAAAGCCTCGAAGATCGCCTCGTGCAGGTCCTCGAGCGTCTGCCTGCCGCGAATCTCGATCGTGCGAGAAATTATCTTGTTCTTCCGGACGAACTTCGCGCTCGCCGGCCCGCTGATGAGAAAGACATCAAGCGTGAAGACGCGGTCCTTGCCCTTCGGGGTCGGGGCTGGTTGGGCCCTCTTTCCGGCTCTTCCCTTGGCGGTAGGTTGGCCCGCATTGGTTCCCTTTCGGCTGCCCTCCGCCAGCTTTGTTGATGGAGTGCATTTGTTGCTTCGCATGATCGAAGCGTAGCGGAGTGGAAACCGGCGACTCAAGCCAAAGCCGAAACGGGGGCGTGCGCACGGCGTGTGAACGGCGTTGACTGCGACGAAACGACGAAAGCCGTGCATCTCGAAGTTGTTGGTGATTTTGCGGAGTTCTGTGGGCGGCGGAGTCGAGTGATGGAAGAGAATCGCCGATGGGCGGGCCGGAACGAAGCGGGGCGCGTCAGTTCCAGAGGAGGTGGAGGTCTTCGTTTTTTGCCAGCACGCTCAGCTTGAGCAAGTTCGACAAGCCGGATCGTCTCCAAAACTGGCCACAGCCTCGCATCCGCCGTTGCAGTTGTTTGCCGAGGGATTCGACCGCTCCGCTGCCCAGGGGAGCACCTTCGTTTTCCCGGTCTTGATAGTGGATGTGGTCCCGATGCCCTCGGAAGTATTTCACTTCGCGGGCGATCGTCTTGCGGATCTTCGTGGGACGTTTGGCCTGGGCCTGAGATTGGAGAAGCTCCCCGAGCCGGTGAACCACGAGCGCTTCATCGCCGTGGCGCACCGATTCCACCTGTTGGGCCAGCCAATCTTTGGCCCGTTGAGTTCCGATCCCATAGAGCGCTTGAGCGATCGTGTGGAGATGCTCCCTGGCATGATGAAAATCCAAGGTCTTGACCGCCAGTTTGAAGCGGTCGTCGGCCAGATCCCAGAGCCAAACAGCACCGTCCATGACCAAGTAGACGGTCTTGGCCCGAGCCAAGCCCTGGCGCATGGCCTCCTCCCGCACGGCTTGGCCAAAGTCCAGCGGGCTGGTGTCCGGCGGGGTCGCCACCACGTGCTTTTCCAACAACAGAGCGCGTCCGGAGGCGTTCTCGGCCCGCTGTTCCAAGCGATAAATCACCGCCGATTTGATCTCCTTCCATTCAACGCGTTCGGGGTTTTGCTTACGAGGTCCGGCGCTCCAGTCCGGTCCGCGCTCGCGCGTCAACCATCCGTCCATCATGAGGACCAGGTCAAACGCCGGTTCCGACGGCGCGGGCATCGGCGTCGGCAGCGCCAACTTCTGGGCATCTTGTCCGAGTTCCTGCACGCACTGATGAATGGAAGTGTCACTGACCGGTGTTCCCCAGATCGTCGCCATCTTTTGGGCTTCGGCGTAGGAGCCGACCACGGTGGCGCTGTAGGCCAGACGCGCTTGCAACTCCGGAGTCTTTCGTGCGTAAGGCTTGAGCCCCCAAGCCTGCCGCGTCGGACAAACCCAGCCTTCCTCAGGGTCATACCCTTGGTGGACTTTGAGCTTCACCTTGCCCACCACCGTATCGAGCCCCATCGAGCGCCAGCGGGTGTTCTCCAACTCTTCCCCGGTCTTGGCCGAAACCATTTCGACCGCCAGGCACTCCGTTTGCAGACGTTTCTCCAACTGGGCCCGCATCCATTCCCGGCCCGCCCTCAGCACCTCTTGCTCGATCTGTTGGAGCCGATTCAAGGCCCCCTCCGTTGCTTGAGGGCATACAAATACACCTCCAACGGCGCCGGTGGTTCAGCACGCCATCCCCCTGTCCAGCAACGCGGCCGCCTACTATCGGGTCCGGGCGCAGCGCTAATGGCATGGGTTGTGGCAGAGTTGTTTGCACCGTCCGACGGAAGCACGCGATGTCGAGGCCAACTGAAGAATATGCTGCGCTTTGGCGGCGGCCAAATCTGCGCCTATGGGCGTTGTGGTTTCTATTGGTGTCGTCGGCCCTCGTGATGTTGGGAGCGGAGCACCAAGCCGGCGCGCGGTTCGTGCGCACCACGGTTCGACAAGAGGGCCACTACCTGGCCGGGGATGTCACCGAGTTGGGGCCGGTCAGCGGTTGGGTTTCGATCGACCAAGGAGGCGCGATGGGTCGCCTTTCCGTCGTTCTACCACCTGCGGACCAATCTCTTCCTCGGCCGGTTGAACCAGCACTTGCGGCAGGAAGCGGGACGGCTTGCCGCCGAGACGGCCGCTGACAACCTGGCGCTGTATCCGCCGGATATACGATTTGTCCTCGAACATCCCGAATTGCACTCCCTCCCTTACAGCCGTGTGGAAATGCGCGTGGACTACGCGTCGACCTCCGTGGTTAGCCTCTGGGTCAAGACCTACGATTACTATGGTGGAGCTCATGGCGAGTACCACGCCAGCGACCGGTTCTTCGTGGCGGGTCGGAACGGCTCCCGCGACGAACCTGGGCTCGACCGCTTCTTCCGCCGTGACAGCGGATGGGAGGCGAGATTGAACGAGGCCATTCTGGGCGAACTGCGTCGCGCAGAAGTACGGGGGATCGCGGGTCTGTTCGCCGCTGGCCAAGCCGAACAGGCCCTGGAGAAGGCTGCGGCGTATGACGGTTGGACGGTATCTGCATACGGTTTGCACTTCGACTTCCAGCCCGGCGAGTTGGACGCGTCCTGGAATGGGCATCGACAGGCCACGGTTCCGTGGGCGGCCATGAGCTCTTACCTTGATCCGCAGTGCCTGGCGCGCCTTGTGGGCGTCCAGTTCCACAAGCCGCCCAAGGCGGTCGCGCCCCCCCGAACGACGGAGCCTGCCAAGCCGCAAGCTCGGGACGCACGTTAGAGGCGGCACTTGGGCAGGTTGTGATCGGGCCCTCGACTGAAGCGCACCGTGCTCGGTCACGGCGTCCTTGCACCAAGGGCTTGGTTGCCCTAGACTTCGGCCATGCTGGCAACGGCCTACCGGTATTTGGTCAATCTGCCTGGCGTTTGCCAGGGGCGCACGATCGTCGAGGGAACACGCATCGCCGTGCATGACGTCGTCGGTCTGATCGTGAGCGGGGCTTCGGTCGATGACGTCCTCCGGAGCTTCCCGGACTTGACGCGGGCGCAGGTGTACGAATGCCTCGCCTTCTACGAGGACCATCGGACCGAGATTGACGCGCTTATCGCCGAGCAGATGGCTGAGCCGACTGCGTGAGATTCCTGCTCGACCATGACGTGCCGGCGGAAGTGGCTCACCTGCTCCGGCACTGGGGCCACGACATTGTCTCGCTACGCCAGGCATTGCCGGTGACCACGCCGGACGAGGAAGTGTTCCGTTACGCTCGGGAACAGGAGCGACTCATCGTGAGCTGCAATCGAGCCCATTTCCTGGCCTTGGCCGACCAGGCGGTGGAGGAACAGCAACCGTTCCCCGGGCTGATCGTACTGATTCGCCGCCGCTCGCGTCAGGCGGAGTGTGCCCACCTGTTGCAGTTGCTCAGACGAGCTGGCGGAGCGGGATTGGCGAACAACCTCAACTTTGCGTGAGTGCTGGGACATCCGCCGGCTTCCGTTGGCATCCTGATCCGGGCCGCCGATGCCCGCCGTCTGAGCGGTATCAGGGCGTATCTTCATCGAGTCCCTTCATCGAACTGCTTGGGCAGTGGGATGGCCTCGGGATACCACGCGCACGAGACAGCGCGCTTCATCGGACCGCGAATCCGCGCCGCCCGGTCAATGGTCAACGTGCGGAATAGGCGAAGCCAAAGCGTTGACTACTGTTTGCCTACACACTCCGCGCCGAATCGTTGTCGGAACATCCGAAGACTTCAAAAGCGCGAAACTGCATCGAAGGACTGTAAACATTGACTCCTTTTGTGTTTTGGCCGTTCTGCTGCCTCGCCACTTGTACGTTATCGGGTAACGCCCTCGGGCTTCTGCCCATCCACTCTCGAAGGAGAATGTCATCCGTCGCGAAGGCACAGGTTCCAGTGAGCAAGCGGAGGCGTCCCTTCCGATGGTTCGGAGTGGTCTTGCCTGCATGTTTTGCTCGCGTTGCGCTTCGCTCGATGACAGAACGCTCGCCATGCAAAGCCGGAAACTGCGCACGATCACTCTCATTCTCGCGCTTGGGTGGATAGCCGATCTGACGCCTTGCGCCGATCCCCAGCCGCGTGCTGAGCAAGACGCCGATTTCAGCGTGCCCGGCACGTGGGAATATACCCCTCCGCTGATTGCGCCCGAGGTCCGTGAGCGCGAACCCAGCCGGGCGCAAAAGGACCCCAGCGTCGTCTTCCACGAAGACCGATGGCATGTCTTCATGACCGTCAAGCTGCCTGGGCGATCGGCCATCGAATACTGCTCGTTCACCCATTGGAGGGAGGCCAACGGGTCGCCACGAACACTGCTCCCGGTGAGCGAGAGCGACTACTACTGCGCCCCGCAGGTCTTCTACTTCCGACCGCACCGGAAATGGTACCTCGTTTATCAGATGGGTGTCCCGGGTGTGGACAAGATGTGGGTGGCCTATTCCACCACGACGGACATTGGCGATGCGCGGTCCTGGACTCGGGCCGAGCCGATCCTCGACGGGAGCAAGGACGATCCGCGCCAAATCGGCGGGCTGGACTATTGGATCATCTGCGACGACCAGCGTGCATACCTGTTCCTGACCAGCCTCGATGGCCGGATGTGGCGGCTGTGGGCACGGTTGGAGGAGTTCCCGCGCGGCTTCGGGCACTGCGAACTCGCCCTCAAGGCCAACATCTTCGAAGCAAGCCACACGTACCGGCTCAAAGGCTCGGGTCGGTACCTCACGCTGATCGAAGAGAACGGCCGGAGGTTCTACAAGGCGTACCTGGCGAATCGGCTGGATGGGGAATGGACGCCGGCAGCCGACACCGCCGAACAACCGTTCGCGGGCTGGAAGAACATCCGTCCCGGAATCGGGGTCGAGCCGTGGACGGACAACGTCAGCCACGGCGAACTCGTGCGCGACGGAAGCGATGAAACGATGACCGTGGATCCGGCGAATCTCCGTTTCGTGTTCCAGGGGATGTGGGAGAAGGACAAGACCGGCAGCGCGTACGGCCAGTTTCAGTGGCGCATCGGCCTGTTGACATCGGTGCCGGCTGACCTACTCTAAGGGTCGCGTGACGATGCGTCATAGAGGCGAGGAAGGCACTTTCCGTTACAGAGTGGTGGAACGAGGCGAAGATTATGTCGCGATCAAGACGACGGGAGCTTTTCCCGACCGCAACACCCGGCTCCGCTTTGTGGAAGGCGGCAGCGCATACTGGCTTGAAACGCCTTTGGGCGGCTTGGAAGAGAAGTTTGACAAAGTGATCGCCGCGCCCGGCGCTTCACCGAATGCGGCTCCGCCGCATCGGTGAGCTCGTTAGGCGGTATGGCACGTCTCGGGCAACTCGTTCATCGCCGGAGCATCACTGTTGCCGTTGTTGCCCTCATCCTGAGCCTGCCGGCGCTCGGTGAAGTTCTCGGCTTGTCGGTGAGGTTCCAGGCGGCAGAGTTGACGTCCGTCACTCGTTCAGTCGTCGTCTGCTTGGCCTGCTTCGCGTTGTGTGTTGCCGCTCTCGTCAATCTTGTTCGGGACGTTGATCGGGGCTACCCCCCAGGTCGTTGTTCGCTGGCAGCCGTCATCTTGCTGCTTGCTTTTTGCTCCCCTGCGCTGCTCGCCTTTGCTTTGCTGAGATCTGCCATACGATGAGGATAACGCCTAACTGAATCACCAGAGCGAATGCGGGCGGGGGAACGTCGATTGGTGAAGCGGACGCGCTGGGCCGGCCGCGTCGCTCAGTTCGGTCGTTGAACCTCACTAACCACCATGAAAAGAATGACCGCAACGATATTGTCTGTCCTCTCCGTCATTTCTGTTTGCCGCAGTCTAAGTGCCCAGACGAATGTATGGCAACCCTCGCCAGGCCACACGCAATTGCCGATCTGGCCGGGGGCGCCGCCCGATGCGAAACCTCTCCAGGGACCAGAAGGCGTCAGGCCGAGTACGGATCTGTTTGGCGGGAGGCCGGCCATGATAGTAACCAATGTCTCGCAGCCAACGATGACAGTCTATTCGCCCACGGACAGGAATACTGGGGTGGCGATGGTCGTGTTTCCGGGTGGGGGCTACCAGGTCCTGGCCATGGACCTGGAAGGAACGGAAATCTGTGATTGGTTAAACTCCAAAGGAATCACGGCGGTGCTCCTGAAATACCGCGTGCCGGTCAAGAGAGAGGGTCCCTATGGAGAGTCCACTCCAGCGTTGCAGGATGCCCAACGGACGCTCAGCCTGGTTCGCTACCACGCCGCCGAGTGGCATATCGACCCGCACAAGACTGGAGTCATTGGCTTCTCGGCTGGCGGGCATATGGTCGCCGCCACGAGCACGCATTACCTCAAGCGCTCGTATCGGGCTGTGGATGCGGCGGACCAGGAAAGCTGCCGCCCGGATTTCGCCATTGCGGTTTTTCCGGGCCACTTGACCCACATTAGTCCCAAGGACCCCCAAGCGTGGAAAGGCCCTGGCGATTTGGAATTGAATCCGAACGTCCCGGTCACGAGCAATACGCCTCCGACGTTCTTGGTACAGGCCCAGAATGACCCGGTGGATGATGTCAGAAACTCGATGGCTTATTCCATCGCGCTCCGGAATGCAAAGGTTCCCGTGGAACTGCATTTGTATGCGGAGGGCGGACACGCCTTTGGGCTGCGGCGCACGAAGTTTCCGATCACGGAATGGCCCCAGTTGGTAGAGAAGTGGCTCGGAACAATCAGAATGACTTCCAAGTAGAAGCATCTGAAGGTGATGTTCAACAAACCGGATGCAGTGAAACCTGCGATTGTTTCTCGGGTTCAATTCGGGTTTCACTGGCGCGGGTCACTGATCTGGAGAGTCCGGCCGACCTCTGCACGCGCTATGACAACGTCACGATTCTCCGAGTGGTTTGCATTCGGCGCGCTTGCGTGTTGGATGGGTCTCGGCCTGACGCGTGCTCTCATGTTGCGGGCGCGCGGAGTGTCGGTGTTCGTGGGGGATCGGCAACGCACCGGCTGGCAGATGCTGGCCGATACGGTGATGGTCGCGTGTTTGCTGGCCTTCGCCTACGAGATCATTGCGTATGCGTGGCAGCTTCATTTTCATATTGGACCATCGGTTCTACACCGCTCGGTGGTTGTGGGGCCAACCAGCCAGGCGTTGGGAGCCCTGATCGTTGCCGGGGCAGTAATACTCTACGTCGTTGCGCTCCGCGACCTCGGGGCGTCATGGCGGCTGGGTTTGGACCGGAATGCGCCTGGACCTCTGGTGACAGCAGGCGTCTACGGCTGGACGCGGCATCCCATATACGTTGCCTTCGACCTCTGGTTCATGGGGACGTTTCTTCTGATCGGCCGGCTATCCTTCTTGGTGCTCGCCTTGGTTTGTGTGTCGCTGCTGCATGCCATCATGGATCGAGAGGAGCGGTTTCTTGTGGGCCTTTACGGCGGTGCTTATCGAGATTACTCCAGACGCGTCGGGCGCTACTTCTTTAGGTAAGGACAGGAGTGGGAAAAGAGGGGGTTGAACCGTGCACCGCACCGAATTGCGGCCCCGCCACGTCGCATGGCAATTCGGGGGTCATGGACGCTGAAACAGGCGCACGTTGTCGAGGACGTGGAATTTCTCGTCCACCCAGCATTGCTTGGCTTTGTTCCACTGCCCGCTGGTAGCCCCCGAATCCGCAAACTTGTCCGCATACATGCTGGCGTGCCTGCAAGCATGCAAGACCGCTGACGACGGCGGAGAACGTCACCGTCACGGCGTGACCGGAACCCAAGCGTGAAGACGACCGCCAGGGATGGTGAAGAGCCGCCTCAGTGGGGAGTCTATCACCGCGAGCGGGAGTACGCCCGCGAGGTGGGTGATCCGTGTCTGGGGGTGGTGGAAGCCACCAGCAAGTCGGAAGCGGAAGCCGCGGCCCAGCGCCAAGGCCTCCGCGGTCCGACCGGGCTGTGGGCGCATCCCCTCCAGAGAGGTTAGAAATGAAGGTTACACGGCGTTCGAGGGTTGTGCCTCAAAACAATCCTCTCCCATTCCTCTTCCGCTTCACAGAGCCATGCGTTGTTCTGCACAGACAATCCTCAATCTTCTCACTCATCGGTCAAAACGCCTCAATCGCCAATGTTTCCAGGGATTGCGCGCATGTTGTCCATTCTCGACTGGCGGCGCGATTCGGCCGCATTTCGGCCCCCTAATGTCGGCAAGTGTCGGCAACACCTTCGGCCCTTTCTCTCTGAGGGCCGTCGCGCTGGCCGGGTCGGCAGCCCGGTGCGACTGGACTTCTGCGGATGCTGAGGAGCAACGCATTACACCGGGGGCGAGCACGGCTTCCAGAAGCGCTCTCTGACCTTCTGTCGGTTTTGCGGGACGAAATGGCGATTTGGCCCCCTGTCTCGACGCGCCGTGCGCCAGGGCGCCGGCCTTGAAGCGGTCACGATCGGCTGGTCTGACTGGTCATCCCATTGCCAGCGTGGCAGACTTCTTTCGTGAGACCGTACAAAGAGCTCATCCAGTTCATCGCCTCGCTGAGTCCACGCGACGTGCTGGACTTCAAGCCGTCGGAGACCGCGCGCCAGCGCGTGTGGGAGTTGATCGAGCGCCAGAAGTCGGCGCCGTTGCCCGCCGACGAAAAGGCGGAACTGGATCACTACTTGGAGATCGAGCACCTCATGCGGTTGGCGAAAGGCCGGGCTCGCCAGCTTCTCGCTCATGCCCAGTGACGTGAGCGAGCGCCTGCGACGCGAAGTCGTCGACCGTGCTTATCACGTCTGCGAGTACTGATTCTGCTGAAAAAGCCCGTTTTCCCACAAATGGGACATTCATTTCCAAGCACTTACGAAGTGGATTCGCACCAGAAGAGGGGGTTCAGCCGAATCGACTATGTAGATGCAACCCCATTGACCCCATTCTCACTTCACTGCCGCGCGGTAAAACCTCGCCGTTTGGCCGACCAGCGGCACATCGACATACTCTGCCTGCCCGGTGAAATTCGTGACAGTGGCCAGCGGTAACCAGGCATGCAAATCAGGTGAGGTCTCCAACGAGTAGGTGCCAGGCAGGCCGTGGAGCGTCACATTCACTCCGCTCTCCGCCCAGACCGGCGCTTCCAGGCGCGGACCGGTGCCATCACAACGCACGCGAGCGAGGTAGGGAGCCGATCGGCCATTGACCTCAACAAAGGCGCCACCGAAATAGACCGAGCCGCTCGCGTGCGCCGCGACGGCGAAGACAAAGTCGTTGGGACCGGATCCGACATCAAAGCTCGGGTCCAGCGAACCATCGGCGTTCAAGCGGACGAGGTTCCGACGTGCCGGGGTGTTTGTGAGATTCAGCAGGCCCGCCACGAGTAACCGGCCGTCCGGCAGCGGTATCAGGCTGGTGGCATACCCGTTACGGTCAAAGGGCGTGATGAACGATTCGTCCAGGGTGCCGTCGGAGTTGAGCCGGGCCAACAACGGGCGAGGCTTGCCGTTGACGGTCCGGAAGTCTCCTCCCATCAGGATTTGGCCATTGGGCAAGACCGTCAGGGCGTTTGGCCACGAATAGAATGGGAACGCAGGCTGCCGGAAGCTGGAATCCCGGGTGCCATCTGGGTTCAGACGCGTGCACGCGCCGAAAAACGAGGCGAGGACGTAGCCAACCAGAATCTTGCCATCCGGCTGTAGCCCCAGGGGTATGAGATCGACGAATCCACTAATGGAGAATCGAAAGTCAGGATCGAGCGAACCATCCGGATTCAGGCGGGCCACCATCGGATGCCATTGGCCACCGATCGTCGTAAAAACCCCGCCGAGAAGAATCTTGCCATCCGGCTGAAACAGGATGCACTGGACTCGCCCGTTGGGGGCCGCAGGCAGGAAATCCGGGTCGAGTGTGCCATTGGTGTTGAACCGGGCGAGGTTGGGTCGATTAACACCGTTCACAGCGGGGAACTCCCCGCCGACAAGAATCCGGCCATCCGACTGCTCAGCAATGGCCCAGACACTCCCGTAAACCCCGCCATCCTCCCGATCCGGTCCAACCGCGATGCGCACAGGGTGAAAACTCGAATCGACTGATCCGTCCGGGTTGAGTTGCACCAGTCCGGCATGGTCCGCGCCGTTAAACTGCGTGAACCCCCCGCCGCATAGAAGCCGGCCATCGGAACGCACCGCCATGGCCAGGACAGGCCGGTTCGGTCCACCCACTGGATTGAATGCCGCATCCAAGCTGCCAGGACGTTGCTGATCCAGCAGGGTGATCTCGACCAGGTTTGGATCTCCGAGGCCTGTGCCAGGGCCCGGATTGATTAACGCCACCGAGAAAGACCGGTCGTCGCCGGGGACCGGGTCGTTCAAGACAGGAATGGTCACGAGCCGCTCGGCTTCACCCACGGCGAAGGTCAATGCGCCGTTCGTAGCCACGTAATGGACCCCGGCCAGTGCCGTGCCATCTCGGGTCACGAAGCTCACCGCACCCGGTTGGCTGACATCACCCAACCGCCGGAGCTTCAACGTGACCACAGCGGAGCTTTCAGACACGACGCAGTGGGCGGCATCAAGAACAAAGCCTGAATCGTCTTCCTGAATGACCAGCTCCGCAGTGTCCTGCAATCCCGGGGCATTGCCGCGAGCCGCGGTGTATGTCGCATCAGCTTCGGGTGGCTGGAGGCTCAACTTCACCGTCCGCTCGCCCATGCAAATTGCGTTGTCCAGGACCGTGACCAGGCAGACCAGGACTTCCACGCCGGGCGAGAAGGTCAACCGGTTGGTCTGGGCGATGAAATCTGTCCCGGGCTGGGCCGTGCCGGGTGTGACGTGCACGTCCACGCTCGCGGCGGTGTTGGTGTCGCCGATGCGGAGCACTTCGACCTTCGCGGTCCCGAGGTTCTCGGCAACGGAGTATCGTGCGGCGGCAAACTCGAAGCGGTTGGTGGCCACCCGGAACCGGGCGATTGCAGGGGCGTTCTGGTTCATCAACTTGACATCGTTGTCGGCGGCGGTGGTTCCGGTGGGAACCCCCTGATACAGCACGTTGGTTCCTGACCAATAGGGAACCGATATGCCCGGGTCGAAGGAGGCGATGGTGTGATACAGGATGCCATTGGCCGTAAATCGGTTCGCGAGACGCTCCGAGTCTGACGTCGGCGTTTTCCGGTGTACGGGACCGAGAGTTTGTGCCAGCATGTACGTGGGAAGCCAGCGCCTCGTCAGTACCTGCTGCCGTCCGACGATGCAGAAGCCAGCGCCCGGGCTTCCGTCGGTTCCGAAGGTATACAGCATGACCAAGTCGGCTTTGTAGAGGTTACGCAGGCGGTGCACATCGTCCAGATAGCCGTCGCCCATGTTTCGCAACCGAGTGAGATCGGTATCCGGATCACCGCTCTCGGTGTAGGACACGACACTGCGATGGACCAGGTTGAATCGCGCGTTGACTTGACTGTTGCTGAAGCAACGGTTGGCTTCGGCCACGACCGTGTCGATTTCCGCGTGGATGCGAGCCTCTCCGCCGGCGTCGTTCAGCGCCTGAGGGGTGTAAACCACCAGGAGGTCCACGACCGTCGCTGGCGGATTGGTTTGAGCCAACGCGACTGTCAGGAGCAAGCAGGCCAAGGTTGGGAGAAGCAGCTTCGTTTTCATAGGTCTGTGACGGTTGACGACGTGCGCAACGGTCTTCACTGGGTGCTAAAGCAACCGTTCCGCTTGGACGACTTCCACTACCTACACAGGAAAAAACGGCGAAAGGTTGCAGAGCAACCTCACCGAACGGGAGCGTGAGCGAAAGCCTCAGTGGTGTTGAACTCCAGGAACCTCCAAGCCGGAATGCGCATCCCGCTTCGTCGGCACTTTTCGTCCAGCATGCGAGTCACGGTGCGAGCCCTCTATAACCCATCCCATAGGTAGGCCCGAACTGCCGCTCGGCCGGCGGCGGGTAGTGCCGCCCTACCACGAAAAGAACCACGGCCGCTGAGCGGGTCTACGAGAAACAGAAGGCTCTCCAACTGTCAGTCCCAACTTCGCCAGGACGCGTTCGACCTCGTTGAGGTTCCAGACGGCGATGTCGCCGTTGGAACGGGAGACCGCCAGGCGCTGGCTTTCCGGGCTCCACGCCAGCCACCACACCGTGCCCTCTTGATCTGGCAGGGAGTACAGAATCCGGCCCGTCTTGAAATCCCAGATGTCCACACCCAAACTGGAGACCGAAGTAATGGCGAGTTTGGTGCCATCGGGGCTCAGGCAAAGGTTCGCCTGCCCCCATGGCGGGCGTGGCTGCTTGGCGTCGATCCTGGAAAAGGAAGCGGTCTGTGTTCCCGTGGAGACATCCACCGCAACGACTGCCCAGTCTGAAGTGAGAGCTAGTAACTGACGGCCATCGGGGGTGAAGGATACACTTTGAACGGTATCGAGGAGGTTCGTCGCCAGGCGACGGGGCTCGGACGTACCGGCAATATCCCAGACGAGCAGGTCGCCGCCATGCGTAACGTCCCAAAAAGCCAGCGTCCGGGAATCCGGCGAGAAGATGAGGCTTTCACAACTCTCACCCCGGAGCGATCGCAGAGGTTTCGCGGTCAGGCCGGCCTCAGATCCGTCAGCCGTGCTAGGTTCAACCGCCCAGACGGTGATTTCCGAGGAACCGGGGCCGCCGCCTTCGCTGGCGATAGCCAGGTGACGTCCGTCGGGACTGAATCGAGCCGACCAGATGGTGCCGTTCACGTTCGTTCCCAGCTCAAGTAGGCGCTTGTCCCTTTGAGCGTCCCATACCCACACCAAGCGCTTCGTGTAATCCGTGGTTACGAGCCATCGCCCGTCCGGACTGTAGGTCACAAATTGGCCCGGTCCAGGCAGGTATTTGGCTTCCCCAACCGGGCGTCCGGTCGCAGCCTTCCACACTCTCACCGTCCGGTCCTTGCCGACCGAGGCGAGGTGGGAACCCTCTGGACTGAAGCAGACACCCGCAGCGCCCCCAACGTGACCCGACAAGCGCAGCACTTCCGCCGAGACGTCCAATTGGTAGAGCCGCATGTGGCGACTGCCGATGGAAAGGAGCGAACTCCCGTCGGGGGCAAACCGGACGCCGCCAGCGGAGGCTGGTTCCTCCAATACGGCGACATCTTGGTTCCTGAGAAAATCCCAGAGACGAATCCTCCTTTGCTGCCAGAGTGGCACCCCGATCATGTCACGGTCCGGCACGAAGGCAGGACGCATGCCCCTGGGGGTGTACTCACGGAACTCGCTTACCCGCTGAAAGCCATCCATCTTGAAGATGACGATCTTTTCCTCTGAGACGCAGCAGAAGTACTTCCCGTCGCGACTGAAGATGATCACGCTCACCCCGGACACACGCGGCTCCAGGCGTCGTACCCGGTGTCCGGCTGCCCACTCCCAGATGTCCAGAACCGAGATGCTCGGCTCCGCCGGCTCGACCGTTTCCACAATGAGAAGCTTGCCGTCCGGGCTCAAGGCTACCTGCGCCTCTTTGGGCATCTCGCGGGGAAGCGGAACGGTGAGGACCGGCGTCTTGCTCTTCAGTTCGATAAGTCGGACGGCAGGAACCGCGGGGTCGTCCACCGCCACGAAAAACCGCCCGTCCGAGGCAAAGCATTCATAAGCCCCCGGCATCGGAGTTCTCTCGACCTGGCGCCAGCGGCCCTCGGCGGTCCGGCCCCAGACGCAGACGACGGCCCGCTGAAGGATCTCTCGGCGTGTCGACGCCCCGGCAATCGGCGTATGAACCGAGGCGATCTGGTCCCCAGCCGCATTGAAGCAATGCCACCACGCCGGATAATCCATCTTCAGCCGGGCGATTTCTGTGCCGGACGGCATCTGGCGGAGCAGGAGTGTTCCGTCGTTGAAGCTGATGGCCGCGAGACTCCAGCTCGGGTCCATGTGCAGTACTCCAACCTTGGTGTTGCTGGGGAAATCGGTGAAGGTGCGCGGTGTCAGTCCGACAAAGTCCCCGAGGCACGCCACCGCTTCGCGCCGCAACTCCGTGAAATCCTTCTGCGGCACGTCCAGCGCGTGCGCCTGTTGGAGTAGCGTGAACACCTCGTCGCGATAGCCAACGCGGCGGGCCGTGCGGATGGCCCGCGCCTCGCGCACAAGCGATTCGTAAAGACGGCCCTGAGCGAGATCGCGTGCCTTGCTCGCCCGTTGCCCCTGCCAGGTCACGCCAAGAAAGCCGAGGAGGAAGACCGCCGCCGCCGCCATCGCCAAGGTCGCGATGATCGGATTGCGTCGGCACCACCGCCAGGCTTTCTCGGGCCGGCTGACCGGGCGCGCCAGAATGGCTTGGTCATTCAGGAACCGACCGAGTTCGTCCGCCACCTCCTGCGCCGTGCGATAGCGGCGCGCGGGTTCCTTCTCGAGACACTTGAGACAGATCGTTTCCACGTCGCGCGGCACACTCGGATTGAGCAGCCGAGGCGGGACCGGTTCGGTGTTCAGAACCTGGTCGATGGTGGCCTCGATGGTCTCGCCCTGGAACGGCGCGCGGGCCGTCAGCACGAAGTACAGAATGCCGCCCAGGCCAAACACGTCGCTGGGACGCCCCACCTTGCCTCGCCCGTGGCTGGCCTGTTCGGGCGGCATGAAGTTGGGCGAACCCAGCACCTGACCGCTCAAGGTAAGCGACGAGTGGCCGGAGGCGAGTGAAGAGTCGGAGCTGAACCGTTTGGCCAAACCGAAGTCGGTGATGCGCGGTTGGTCCGTAGCCGCATCGATGAGCACGTTCGAGGGTTTGAGGTCCCGGTGCAGGATGCCCTGTTCATGGGCATAATGGACCGCGCTCGCGATAAGCTGCACGTAACGCGCGGCCTTCGGGGCCGGCAACGGGCGGTGGCCAACGAGTTGCGCAAGGTTCTGTCCCTCGACGTAGTCCATCGAGAAGAAATGCTGCCCCTCGTGCATGCCAATCTCGTGGATGGCCACGATGTTCGGATGCTGGAGCACCCCGGCCGCGGCGGCCTCCCCCCGAAACCGCTGGACGGACTGCTTTCCCGCAAACCGCTCGACCAGGATCATCTTGACCGCCACGATCCGGTCCAGACCCCGTTGCCGCGCTTTGTACACGACCCCCATCCCGCCCCGGGCGATTTCCCCGACGAGTTCGTAGTTGCCGAACTGGCGCCCCGCCACGCCAACTGCATCTCCCTCGGGCGCTCCTGCGCTCTGGGTGGGTTCCGCTTCGCCAAGCAGGCCCAAAGCTGCCTGCAGCTCGCAGCGCGGACAAACGCCCTTGGGGGCATCCGCCGGCAACGGCGCGCCGCACTGGGCGCAGAGCCTCACCGTTGGACTCGATCCTTCCATCGCTGTGTTCGACCTGTACACAGGAAATCTGTCGCAAAGGTTGCGCGGGGCCGCGTTTCGCCGCTAAGCCCCGCGGCTCACCACGGCGATCAGGTGCCGGAGTTCGTCGGCCAACTCCCCCGGCGAGGCGACCGTCTGGGCCACCTCCTCACAGAGCAGTTCGCGAAAGCGCTGGCGATACCGGTGAACGTGCGATTTCAAGGTGTTAACCGGCATGCCCAGCCGTGCAGCGACCTCGACGTAGGGGGCGGCGTCGGGGATATCCTCCTGCAGACGACGCAATTCGCCACCGAGCGTGGTCTTGCCCGCAGCCACAAATTCTTCACGCAGCCGAACGGAGGCGCGGTCGAGCACGGCCATCGCCCACCGACGTTCGTAGAGTTCTTCGGCCGTCAGCTCGTGGCCGCTGTCCCGCTGATAGCGTTCCTCAACGCCCGCCTCGTCCAGCGAGATCACTTTGGCGCCGCCGCCTCGTTTCTGGGCGCGTAACTTATCCCATTCGTCCGCCAGGAAATACCGCAACGCCGCCAGCAGGAACGACCGAAACCGCCCCTTGTGCCGAGACACCTTGGCGAGTGCGTTCCGCTCCAAGACATGCGCGAAGAAAGACTGCGTCAGGTCCTCGGCATCGGGAGCGCTGCCGACGCGGCGCCGGACATAACAGTACAGCGGGTACCAATACGCCCGACACAACTGCTCCAACGCCTCCTGTGCACCGGGAACCGATTCGTGGCCCGCCGCGAGCACCACGCTCCAGTGGGTGGTCGCGAACGTCCCATCGAGCCTGACCGCAGGCCCAACTCCTGCGCTCTGGTCAGTCATGCCCCACAGCCTAGCGAATTGGTCCGGTCCCGCACATCTATTTCCACAGCACCGGTCCTCGGTTATCCCGCCGCTAGGGGACGGTGTTCCGTCAGTTCCGCGAAGTGTTCTTCATCGGCTCGGGCGTGGTCAGTGGACAGCGGTTCGGGCAGGTCACGCCGCTCCTGGCCCAGTGGCACTTGGTTGAACGAAGCCCCATTCACGGCTTTGAAGAAACTGGACGGTCGGTCCTGGTACACCGAAATCCAACTTGCCCCCTCTGTCTCCCCTTCAAATAGACCTCGATGTCGGGTGGGTTGGGCCGGTTGGCGCTGAGCGAACTCGGCTTGTCTGCGTTGAGGTATCCAAGCTGAATGACGCGACGAAGGCCAACGCGGTCAGTCATGGGTGGGTCTTTTGCTCTGTCAGATGTCCCCTTTTCTCATCGGCGCGACGTTCGTCGTCCGTGCTTCGGTTCGAGGCCAGACCATACCTTGCCTTCGGCCTCAGTTGCTATCGCTCTGTAGTGAAAGAAGGAGGTCGCCGCAGAATTCCCAGCCTCCAAGGCGGTCTGTGGCACGTTCTTGGTGGCCGTAGCGCGAAAAGTACAGAACGAGTGACGCAGGGAATTCTGCCTCCACGGGAGCAGGTCGGCGGCTTCGGCTGTGGCGTTTTGTGCGGCTGTGATACTCCGCGCCCTTTCCCGCCATGTCCGGCCGGTTGGCCAGACCAGACCACTCTCCTTGGCCAGCGGCGACAGCCACTTGGCGAGGTTGTGCCGCACAAACAACCCTCACCGATTTCGGCAAAGTAGGCACAACATCACAACGATCAATGTTTTCAGGGTCCACACGCAGGTTGCCCATTTTCGTCTTGTTGCTCGTTATCGCAGCGTTTGGCCATGTGTTTTGTCGTCAACTGTAGTCAACGGAATCTGAGGTCCATCATCGGGATTGTCGCGGCGATCCTGCTCGTTCCACCGTCCCGATGATGCGCGAGGCAGTCGGCGGTTGCTCCAGGATGGCCTGAGAGCGTCGGATGTTGGCATGTACGTTCTTAACGGGGCGATGTCCGGAATCGAGTCGTTGAGGTAGAAGCGAGGTCGCCATGGTTGTTGGGGAGACGGTCACGGTGATGGCGTACCTGGCCTCTCGGGCCAGTGGTCGCCGCGCAAGACGCACGCGGTGTCGGGATGAAGTTGATAGAGGGTTGGTCTTCCTGTCGGAAGTCCCATCATGCGGTGGACAACGCTCGCAGGCTGGAGCTTGGAGCCGGCAACACCCCTGTCCACGGCGTTCCCAGCTCTTTGCTCCCTGCTCCCGGCCCGTCGCTCCCCATCCTCCGCTACATAAGCCGTGGTCTCTGCGCTAGTCCGCCTCGGAGACGCGGAAGAACCGGGCCTGGTGGGGCGGGGCAACCGTGCCGGTGGCTTCCACTACGGACTTCGTGGCCCGAATCGTGGTGTTGCCGTTTGAGAGTGTGATCGGCGCCCAGAAAGGATAGGTCAGGGTCGACGCCGATTCGACTCCGTAGAGCCGTCCCGCTTCGCCCTGCCACACCAGCCGGACGGTTTCGTCGCTCTGGCGGGTGAAACTCAGGATGTAAGGCGCCACGCCGCCTTCGGGGTCGAATACCCTGAGGCTGTTGTAGATGACAGCGCCTGGGCATAACGACGGGGGACCGCTGCCGCCGCCGGCAATGTAGATTCTGCCGCCAATCGTGGCGTAGGCCGCGGCCAAACAAGGCTCAGGCATCGCTCGTCTGGCGGCAAACTGGTCCTGGATCGGATCGTAAGCGAGCGTGAGCGTGTGGGCGCAATAAGGGCTTCCGATCCCACGGCCGCCGAACAGATAGACGAGGCCGTCCACCGTACCCGCCGCTGATCCGTCGACGTAGAAACCCGCGGCCGTGATGGAAGCCTTGTAAGTCCAAAGATCGGTCGCTGGGTCGTAAGCGTAGGTCTGCCTGCCGCTAAAGACGTAGATGATGCTGTTCACGGCCTGGGCAGCCGCACCGACTGACGTTACGGGTAGCGGGGTCTTCTCTGTCCACTGGTCGGTCTTTGGGTCATAGCATTGGACCACCGCGAGAAATCCGGTGGAGGAACTCGCGCCTCCGATAACATAGATGAGGCCATTCACCGCGCAGGCCGCCATGTCGCCCCGCGCGCTGGGCATGTCCGCTTTGACCGTCCAAGTGTCCGTCTTGGGATCGTAGGCCTCGACGGCTTTGGTCATGACGAGCGTGCTGGCATTGCCGCCGCCGATGACATAAACGATCCCGTCCACGGCGCACGCCACGGCGAGAGCGCGTTTCGTCGGCATGTCGGCTTTGCGCGTCCAGAGGCCGCTTGCGAGATCGTAGGCGTACAAGGTTTGGACCGGGTTTCCGCCGATGGAAGTCACCCCTCCCGCGGCGTAGAGGATGCCGTCCACCTCGCAGGAGGCAGCGCCCCCCCCGGCCACGGGCATGTCGGCTTTCTGCGTCCAGGAGCCCGGGGCGCCCCTGCCGTGCGGATCGAACACCCAGAGGCTGTTGTAGCTGACGGTGCCTGGGCAATATTGCGGATGGCCGCTGCCGCCGCCGGCAATGTAGATTTTGCTGCCAATCGTGGCGTAGGCCGCGCCCATACGGGGCTCAGGCATCGCTCGTCTGGCGGTGAACCGGTCTTGGACCGGGTCGTAGGCAAGCGTGAGAGCGTGGGCGCAATAGGGGCTTGGGGGTGCCGGACAAGATAGTCACCATTAGGCGACGAGCCGGATACGCAACTGATCGGTTTGGTTGCGCCGGTCCCAATACTGGTCGAAGCGATCGTCGAGCAGTGCGCAGCGCAGGATCGCCACGTT
>JAKLFY010000098.1 GCA_022710935.1 Verrucomicrobiota bacterium | reverse complement strand
GTTTCTACACCGCGCTGGGGCTCGACGACCCGGAGAAGACCATCGAGTCCCAGCGCGCGGTATTCTGGACCCGCATGGATTACGAGGACAACGCGCAGTACTACCTGATCTGGGCCGTGCTGATGAAACGCGCGGGCGGGACGGTGAATGAAGCCCTGGTGCGCCAGGCGTACGCGTTCATCCGTCAGCACGAAACGGACGGTCTCTATGTTCCGCCGCCGCTGCCGGGGGCGCCCTCCGCCCGGGGCTGGAAGACCTACCACGATGTCCTCGAGTATGACGCGGACGACTGTCCCGCGAGCAACCAGGGCTTCCACTGCGGCGCACTCCTCGCCGCAAAGGAGCTCGGGTTGGACGTTTCCGCCGAGGATATCGAGCGGGCCATTGCAGGCTACCGGTCCTTGTTCAACCCCGAGCGAGGATTCATGCCAACCAGCCGCAAGCTCCGCGACACGCTGGGACAAGACACGCTCTATGGCGCCACGCTCACGTATGCGGTCTTCGGGACGAAGCTGCTCACGGACGAGCAGGTTCTGACGCACCACCGCACGTCCGAGAGAGTCAAAACGCCCTACGGCCTGCGGGTCATCTCGCAAGCCGATGGTTCGCTGCTGCCGGGGCACAGCGGCGTCTACTGCTTCGGCGGATCGTGGTTTCTGAACGACGCCGCAAACTACTTGCTCGCCGGTGTCCACGGACTGCCGGCCGCCGAAGTCGACGCGCTGCTCACCGAACGCATTGCCCGCGAAATCGCGCGCGTGCCCGCCTTCAACGAGTCCATCAGCACGGTGGATGGGCACCCGCACGGACACATCCTTTACTCGTGGAACTCGGGTTACTCGTGGCTGCGCCGTGAGATCCGCCGGCGCCTCGGCCAAACCGGGGTAGACCCGGTCGGACAGGCCATCGATGCGCGACTCGGCGTGCGGCGCGAGGGCGGCTTCCTGCGGCTTGATCCTGACTCATCGACCAACCGGCAGCCGGCCAGCCTCCTGCCTCCGGTGAGCGCGGGCGGTGAGCCGCCGGATACGAACTATGACGAGTCGAAAGTGCCTCCGTACACCCTGCCGGATCCCCTCGTTTGCTTCGACGGACGCGCCGTCGCCGACGCGGCGATGTGGCGCGCGACGCGACGGACGGAAATCATCGAGGCCTTTGCCCGAGAGGTTTACGGCCGGACCCCGACGATCAACACCCGTCTGCGTGGCGAAGCCCTCGCGCCGGAGGCGGAGATCTTTGATGGACTCGCCACGCGGCAGCAGGTGCGGATTCGGTTGTTCGAGTCAGAGGACGCGCCGTGGATCGATCTGCTCTTGTTCGTGCCGAAGGAGACGACTGGGCCGGCACCGGTGTTCCTGGGCTTGAACTACGGAAACCAGGGAGTGCATCCGGACCCGGGTATCGTCGCGTCCCGAAACTCGGTCTGCCGGCGCGGGGAACACGCGCGGCGATGGCCGATCGAGTGGCTGCTGAAACGCGGCTATGCGGTGGCCACCTTTCATGGTGGCGATCTTGAACTCGACCGCCACGGCTCGGGGTGTCAGTTCACGATCGAGGGCTGGCAGAAGGGCATCCGCGCTTTCGTCCTGCGGCGGAGCGGGCGCACGGAACTTGCGGACGATGATTGGGGCTCGATTGGCGCCTGGGCCTGGGGCTTGAGCCGGGCGCTGGATTACCTTGAAACGGATGCGGCCGTTGATGCTCGGCGAGTCGTCGTGTTTGGGCACTCGCGCACGGGCAAGGCCGCGCTCTGGGCCGGAGCGCAGGACGAACGGTTTGCGCTCGTCATTTCGAATAACTCCGGCCAGGGCGGCGCCTCGCTCGCCCGCCGGCGCTACGGAGAGACGGTGGCGGCCTCCTACGCGCTTTCGGGCATGTGGTACTGCCGAAACTACGCTGCCTTCGGCAACCGCGAAACGGCGCTCCCGGTGGACGCCCACCTGCTGATCGCCCTGATGGCGCCGCGGCCCGTCTATGTGGCCAGCGCCGAGCTGGATCGTTGGGCCGATCCGGTAGGCGAGTTCCTGGCCGCCCGGCACGCCGAACCGGTCTATGCGTTGTTGGGGTGCCCGGGACTGGGTGTCGCCGCCCTGCCCGAGGTGAACCGCCCCGTCGGCCACACCATCGGGTACCATCTCCGCTCGGGTGACCACGAGATTACCGCGTACGACTGGCAGCGTTACGTCGACTTCGCCAACCGGCACCTGCGGCCGCGCCGGGTGCTCTACAACTTCGATGGGGACTCCTGCCTTTCCACCAAGGCTGGCAGCAAGGGACCGGTGCCGGTCCGCGCCGACGACGTCCGCAAGCTGATCGACGAGGTCGCCTACCCCGCCAGCCGCGTCGACACCGTCCTGGTCTGCGTCAACGCCCAGGTCATGTACTACCCGACGCAGGTTGGCACGATGCGCGGCACGCTCTCGTCGCCGGCCGAGCGGGCGCAGTGGCCGGCTTCGGAGAAGCAGCGGTTCACGAACCTGCAGGCGTTTTTCGACAACGGTGTCGATCCGTACGCGATCATGCTGGCCGAGGCGAAACGCCGGGGGCGCGAAGCCCTCCTCACGTTTCGCATGAACGACGACCACGGAAACGATTTCCTCCGCACGCAGTTCATGGTCGATCATCCGGATGCGCGACTCGGATCGGAGCCATATCGCGGCAAGGGAGCCCTGGACTTCGGACGCGATGAGGTCCGCGACTACACGTTCCGGCTGATCGAGGAAGCCGTGCGCCGTTACGACTGCGACGGCCTCGAGCTCGACTTCAACCGGTTCCCGGCCTTCTTCAAGGACGGACCGACTGAAGAGCGGGTGGTCAAGATGAACTCGCTGGTCGAGCGGATCCGCATCCTGCTCGACCGCGTCGGCGACGAGCGTGGCCACCGGCTCCGCCTCGCGGTACGGGTGCCGTCCTAACTTCGGGCGCACTCCCCCCACACCCGACAGCGCGCGGGAAATCGGTTGCGACGTGCCGGCCTGGGTCCGGCGGGGTTGGGTTGACTGGGTGACGGTTTCCGAATTCCTTCACGAACGCGGCGACCTGCCCATCGCCACGTGGAAACAGGCTGTCACAGCCGTCCCCGTCTATGGCGGCATCGAATGCACCCGGGGCAGCGGACAGAAGAACCTCTCCGCCGAAGATTACCGGCGTGCCGCCACCGAACTCCTCCGAGCCGGAGCCGATGGTGTCTACCTGTTCAACTTCTTCACCTCGCGCGAGGAGGGGCCGATTGCCTACGAACCACCCTTCGATGTGCTGCGCGACCTGGGAGCGTCCTCTTCCTCCACCAGCGCGAAGTGACATCCCTCCCCACCCCATGAACCGTCGCCAATTCATCAGCGCGAGTGTCGCCGGGGCCGCCGTCGCCACGGTCTCCGGCTGCCGAAGTCCCCAGCCGGAACCGTCGACCACGAAGCGCAGCGGGCGGTGTTTCTTCACGTCGCAAGGGCGCACCGCGATCATCCACGCCGACGGCACCGGCCTGCGCTACTTCGATTTCCACGTCCCAGACCAGGTGTCCTGGCAGCCCGGCCCCTTTCTCTCTGACGGACGGCGTGTGGTCTTCCTCAGCATGGAGACGCGACGCGATGGGCCGGGTCGGCCGTTCGACAAGTACTATCATCAAACTCCGACCCACCTCTGGCTGTACGATCTCGACCGCGACACGCTGAGGGAAATTGCCACCCGCGATCGCCTCGCCGTGTTCTACACCCCGGCGTTGCTGGTCTCCGACCAACGCCTGCTCGTCCAGGTGGTGCGGGACCAGGGTGGGCAGATCCTCAGCATGAACCTCGACGGCAGCGAGGCTCGCGAGTTCACCCGGCTCGGCGAAGGCTTGCCCTACGGACTGAGCCTCAGCCCGGATGGCCGGCGCGTGGCCTACCATCTCGCCAGCCCGCAGGGCTACCAGATTTGGACAAGCAACGTCGAGGGCGGGGAACGCGTTCCAGTGGCCGCGCACCCGGATCATCTCTACTTTGGCCCGACGTGGTCACCGGATGGCCAATGGCTGGTCTTCTCGGACTGCGATTTCCGAAACGACCCCGGGCACGATTGGTGCGATCTCTGCCTCGCTCGTCCGGATGGTTCGCAGAAACGCCAACTGACCGAAGGCCAGGCCATGTGGTTCGCGGCCACATACGGCCATCCGCAGAACCGGGGCGGCGGATCCAATGTCGCCTCCTGGACCCACGACCGTCAGGTCCTCTTGCCGCGCCGGCTGCCCGGCTCGAAGGTCCCGTGGGAGTTCCAGGCGCAGCGCCCCGACACCGACCATTTCAACCGCGACTTCAAACCGGAACTGGCTCGCGGCGGGGTGGGAATCTGCCGGTTGAACCCACGCGACGGTTCTCCGGCCCGGCTGACCCAGGGTGGCCCGGCGGTGTGGGACTTCCGGGCAAGCGAATCGCCGGACGGCCGTTCCATCGTCTTCTGCCGCGCCGCGACCGGCGGCGTGCCGGCCATCTGGATGATGGACTCGGACGGCAGGAATCCCCGTCTGTTGACGCGCGGCCTCGATGACCAGGGTGCCGATCACCCCCGCTGGTTGCCGACAGGCCCGGCACCGAAGTGAGATCGGCCGCGCTCAAGACTCGCGGCTGACCGCAGGGCAAGGTCTGCCCCGCGCATCACCTTGCGAGCGAAAAGCGGGTCCCGAAAAGGGGGGGAAACAGGAATATTGTGCCTGCCGCAACGCCGGGGCGGGCGTGGGGGCTGGCCTGCATGGCGCTCACGTTGCGAATCGATTATCGGGGCGCGGTCTGGTACGGGGCGAGCCGGGGGGGGGGGAATCCGGGCGGTTATGGGGATCAGGACACGATCTTCACCGAGGGGTACATCTTCCTCCAGCAAGAGCACAAGACCGGCGTCTGCGAGTTCCGCAACGTCCGCATCCGACGCCTGTGAGCCCACGGCGGCATAGCCCCCGCTTCGATTTCAATGTGCCGATGCAGCACCGACACGCAGACACTTCCAGCTCATCACGACACTGTCCAAGCCGCTGCGCTCAAGGGTGTCACACTATCGCCGGCCATCTGGGCGTACCCGTTCGGTTCAGCCCCATTGGATACCCGCACTTGATACTGCACGTGCTCGATCGGGTCCGCTTCGGTCAGTCCCAGGCCAGGGCGACCTGTCAACGCCCGACCGCGGTGACCGTTCGAGGGTGCATCCGTCCACACTCGACCACGCCCCACCCTGGTCGGCGCACCTGATATGAGATCATCTGCGCTCACCGCTGCAGTCTGCGCTGCGCTCACGCCGCTCGGCGAACATAACGATGATGCAGGCCGCCGACCAACGGCAACTCCACCACTTTGCCCTGCTCGGGTGGCTCGACCGCACGTGGTATGGGGCTGTCGTGCTCCAGGGATCGATGCGGGCGGACATGCTCGTAGTACTCGACGTAGGCTTCAAGCAGCTCGCGTAGATGCTGCTCGCTGAACACCACAACCCGATCCAGACACTCGCGCCGGATTGACCCAATCAGGCGCTCCGCGTAGGGGTTCTGCCACGGACACCTCGGCGCGATCAGCTTCTGCTCGATTCCCATGCACTCGACCCGCCGCACGAAGACGTCCCCGTAGATCGAATCCCGGTCCCGCAGAAGGTATTTGGGGGCCGTGTCGTACGGAAAGGCATTGACCACCTGCTGGGCGGTCCACCCGGCGGTTGGCGACTCCGTGGTGCTGAAGTGGACGATTCGGCGCCGATGGTGTGTGACCACAATCAGCACGTAGAGCAAGCGAAAGGTCGCCGTGGGGACCACGAAGAAATCCATCGCCGCAATGGCCGCCCCATGATTCCGAAGGAATGTCCGCCAGCTCTGCGAACGTCGCCCGCCGGACGATGGCCGATACTTCCGAATCGTGGCGGTTGAGACGTGCACGCCAAGCTTCTCCAGTTCATCCCGAATCCGCGGGCTTCCCCAGGTCGGATTGGCCGCCCACATACGACGGATGAGTTGAACCACCTCCCGATCCGTTGTAGGTCGTCCCACTCGGCCGCCAGAGCGCCAGCGCCAGAAGAGTCTGAAACCGGCTCGGTGCCAGCCGATGACGGTCTCGGGCGCGCAGGTGATCAGCGCAGCTCTCCAACCGTCCCAGGTTCTCCTGAGCGTCGCCCAGAAGTACCGATCCCACCCATGGAGAATCGGTCGGCGCCCCTGTCGTTTCAGGACCCCGATTTGGTGTCGGAGGGCGAGGACCTCCAAGGCGAGTTGATGCTTGGACCGGAACCACGCCAATGGGGAGCAGTGCAGAGACGACAGAGAACATGCCTCAAAAGGATGGAGACAACTCTCGCAACCTCAACAACTTCCTCGCGTGATGGAGTTTTTGCCACCCACAGGGTGGGGGCGTAGAGATGACTCTCGGGAAAAATCGCGACCGCTGCCCGCGGCTTCCCTTTTCTTCTCAGGCACCCGCCCCGCTGCCCCTCCGCAGGCACGGCTTGCGCGTCGCACGCTGCTCGTCCGGCCGTAGCCTTGGGCGAAGGCGGACGCCAGCCTGCTCTGGACAGCTCCGCTCGATTTCTGAACTCACTGACCTGGGGCCAGCAGGACCCGGAAACCCAGGAAGCCCTGCCCGTCGCCTGGGCCGATGCCGTAGCGGGCCGCCGACCGGCAGCGCCAGGGGCCGCCGCCGCCGGGCCAGAAAAACCAGTCGAGCCAGTAGTTGGTGCCGCCGCGGATCACACGGACCGAGCCCTCCGCAGGCCCCTGCGGGTCAACCAGACCCCCGCCGGCATAATCCCCCAACCAGTCGTGACACCATTCCGCAACATTCCCGTGCACGTCGCACAATCCCCACGGATTCGGCAGCTTCTGACCCACTTGGCCAGGCCCTCCGTTCCCGTACCACATGTACGAATCAAACAGGGCACAATACCCAAAGTAGTCATTGCACCCCAGCGCGTCCCCAAACGAATACCGCGACGAAGTCCCCGCCCGACACGCATACTCCCACTCCGCCTCCGTCGGCAGCCGATACGCATACCCTACGGGCAACCGCCCGGCCGCCCCCTCTTGCTCCGTCAGCTTCTGGCAGTACGCTACCGCGTCATCCCAGCTCACACACCCCACCGGCCTGTCCAGGTCGCCCGGGTTCTCTGGATCATAACACCACTCCGGAAGTCCCCTCGTCACCGCCAGGTACTCGCCGACCGTCACCTCGTACTTCCCCAGCCAGAACCCCTTCGTCAACGTCACCCGCGTCTGCGGACCTTCCCGCTCCTCCCGCCCGCGCTCACCCTCCGGGCTCCCCATCGTGAACGTCCCCGGCGGGATCCACACCATGTTCGCAACCGTCTGCACCACCGGCTTCGTCACCTTCACCGCCCTGTAGACTTTTCGCGGCGAGTCGGTCGGCACCGGGTCCATCCAAATCGCCGTCGGCGTTGTGAGGTCGATCCACCCTCGCGTCACCCAGAAATCACCCTCCACTTCGGTTTTGCTTTCAATCACGTAGGTCGTCCCCACCTCGCCCGTCACCCGGATTCCCGGATAGAGGGCAATCTCGATTGACACATGTCCTAATACCGTCGGACGATCACCAAAGGTCTCACCCCAGCCCGTCGTCCCCGGCAGGTAGTAGACGGTCACCGGCGAAAGATCAAATACTCCCTCGCCAACCTCGCTGGGGGCGTTACCCTCGAAATACACGCCCCTGAGGCCCGTGCACTCATAGAACGCAGAGTTCCCGATGCTGGTGACGCTGTCGGGGATCGTGATGCCGGTCAGGCCGGTGCATTCCCAGAACGCCGCGGCCCCGATGCTGGTGACGCCGTTGCCGATAAGCACGCTGGTCAGGCCCGTGCAGCCCCAGAACGCATAGTCCCCGATGTTATTCACACTGTCGGGGATTGTGACGCTGGTCAGGCCGGGGCAACCAGAGAACGCCCCCGACCTGATGCTGGTGACGCTATCGGGGATCATGTAGTTGCCAGCCTTGCCTCCTGGATATGCGACTAGTGCGGTCTGGTTCTTGTTGAACAACACTCCCTCCAGACTGCTGTAGGAAGCGTTAAGTTCATTCACCGCTATCGCGATCAGGCCGGTGCAGCCGGAGAACGCCAATTCCCCGATGCTGGTGACGCCGTCGGGAATCGAGATGGTGGTCAGGCCGGTGCAGCCCCAGAACGCATAGTTCCCAATGTTATTCACACTGTCGGGGATTGTCACGCTGGTCAGGCCGGGGCAGCCGCTGAATGCGTTGCCCCCGATGCTGGTGACACTGTCGGGAATCCTGATACTGGTCAGGCCCGTGCAGCCAGAGAACGCCCTCAACCCGATGCTGGTGACGCTGTCTGGGATCGTGATGCTGGTCAGGCTGGTGCAGTCTGAGAACGCCCCATCCCCCATGTTGGTGACGCTGTTGGGGATCGTGACGCTGGTCAGGCTGGTGCAGTCTGAGAACGCCCAGCTCCCAATGTTGGTGACGCTGTCGGGGATCGTGACGTTGGTCAGGCTGGTGCAGCCAGAGAACGCCCCGCTCCCAATGTTGGTGACGCTGTTGGGGATCGTGACGCTGGTCAGGCCTCTACAGTAGTAGAACGCATGGTCCCCGATGCTGGTGACACTGTCGGGAATCCTGATACTGGTCAGGCCCGTGCAGCCAGAGAACGCCCTCAACCCGATACTGGTGACGCTGTCCCCGATCGTGACGCTGGTCAGGCCCGTGCAGCCAGAGAACGCCCAGCTCCCAATGTTGGTGACGCTGTCGGGGATCGTGACGCTGGTCAGGCCGGTGCAGCTCACGAATGCGTAGGCCCCGATGCTGGTGACCGGCAGGCCGTTGATCATGTCGGGTATGATCACCGCACCACCTGGACCGGTGTATTTGGTGATGGTGACCTTGCCCTGACTGACGGTGTAGTTGAACTGGGCCTGCACCGTGGCCGACAGCATCAAAAGCAGCAGCACCGGCAGGAGCCGCCAAGGGCGGCGGCGTGAATGACCGGTGGGCGTGTTGTTCGGCTTGGCCGACCTCTTGGTCGCGTCTCGTGTCTTCATGACGGCATCAACTAATGGTTGTTTCCCCAGTTTTCCTTGCACGCGGGTCGTTGGCTGAACGGAAGCGAGTCAGCGGCTCGTGGCGGTATTGGCATAGCTATCGCACCACGCCTGCGAATCAGCAACCCTGGTTTTCGATCCGCCAACCGTTGCTGGTGACGATCGCGCGCCGCCTTTCTCGCGTCGAGGCACCGGTGAGGCGCTGCCAAAGCGCCCCGGTGGCGGCGTTCTATCCTTCCTGAAGCTCGGCGGGCTTCTCGGCCTGTTCTCGCAGGCGACCTGAACCTGCGCCCATCAGGCGGTTTTCAGGGGCCGAATGTTTGGCAATTATTTGGCAATGGTGCAGAGCGGTGCACAGCAGTGCACAGTGTTGCACGGAGACTCGGGAATTCAGGAATCGTGCCAAGAAAGCAAATAAGCCGCTGAAGGCCAGCGGCTTAAGTCGTTGCGGCGCAACGAAAGTTGGTTGCGGGGGCTGGATTTGAATCCGCGCCCTGCGGGCGGGACTTCGCTTCGCTTCGCCAGCGATCCCGCGGCCGCGGGATTATGAGCCTGACGAGCTTTACAATAAAAAACTGAGCGCCAGGATCTTACATCCATGGCGCCCAGCAAAACTGGTTGCGGGGGCTGGATTTGAACGAGCGACCTTCAGGTTATGAGTCTGAAGACCCTGTGTTCAATGCGCTCACTGCAGTTCGCCGCCTCGATCCTGCAGGACGCGGCCTGCGGATTGCACCGCGCTCTCTCACGGTAGCTTCCGGCTCGCGGTTCCGATCTGATACTGCGATTTGATACTCGAGCCGCCGAATTGGGTCCCTCGAAGTCCGGTCCGGTTCTCCCCGACTCCCATCCAACATGTTGTTGAGGAGGCATCTGTCCTCGTTGGTCCCCACGAGGGTAAACTGGCCCATCATAGGTGGCCACCCAAAACTCTCCCCGCGCGTTGACCGCGCTGATCACATTGATGCTCTGGCGCTGCCCAGAGGTTTTGACCACCGGCGTCTTCCCCTTCAGCCCATAAGTGCGCCCCAGTGGACCGTCGGACTGGAACCCCGCCTCATCCAAAAAGAAGATCTTGGCCTTGAGCCTTTTAGCCCGCTTCTTGAGGGGCGGATAGGTGTGATCCAGCCACCACTGCACCGCTTGCGGATCCCGCTCGCACGCCCGGCGCAAGGGCTTCTGCGGAGTGATTTCTAAACTGGCCAACAGGCGCCCCACCGCCGTCAACCCCAACGCGACGCCGAGTTTGTCCTGGATGAGCGCCTGGACGATACGGCGGCTCCAAAGCCCAAAGTCGAAACCATATTGCCGCGGGTCCTTGCCCAAGATCCAACGTTTCACCTGCTGGCGCTGCTTCTCCTCCAACTTCGGCTCCGGGCTTTGCGCGATCTTTTCGACCAGTCCGTCCAAGCCCGCTTCCTCATACTCATGCGACCCGGGTCGAGCACGTCGGCAGCCGAGCCGTCAGACAGCCGAGAGGCCACCGTCCAGACGAATGACTTGCCCGCAAATGAAGTCCGACGCGGGCGACGCCAGGAAGAGCACCAAGTCTGCAACCTCCCTTGGTTCGCCAAACCGACGCAGAGGGATGCGAGCCTTCATGGGGTCTCCCTTGTGCGGATCTCCCCAAACCTGCCGGCCCATCGCGGTGAGGATGACCGTCGGTGCCACCGCGTTCGCCTGGATGTTGAAGCGTCCCCACGCCGCTCCTTAACCGGCCGGCGCGCTGACTTGCGACACCCGCGTCAAGAACTGGAACATGGGCAGGCGGTGACTGCCGAGCGTGGACAGCGGCGGTGGCGCTTGTGAAACGCAGCCTGACCGGCTTCGTCCCCGACCCTGGCATATGAAGTCGTTCGGGCCGGAGCAGAATCGCCCCCCAAGTCTCAAAGCCCGTTTGTGAACCGGCGTTGTAGACCGACAGCGTCAGTGCGAACCACCGCTCTTTTGATTGGCGCCGGGACGGTCGGAGGACTAGAGTTGCATCCTGACGCACAATTCGCACTGCGAGGATTCTCCGGCCCGAACCAGGCTGGCCGCATGGCTCGGTATCACCGGCGTGGTCATGCTCGGCGCTGGTTGCGCCACTCAGCGCAATGATGCGGGTCTGTTGGACCGCGAACGCGAACTTCTGGCCCGGGCTTGGAACGACTCAGCCCTCCCAGGCGAGTGCTTGCTTCAACCAGCGCCACTGGCCGCGCAGGCTTCCACCTGCGAGCCCGGCGTACCCAGCACGAGACGTGGGTACGTCGCCTCCCGGAGTTGGTGGGGCGGTTGCACGCCCAAGTAGACCGACGTGATCTCGAAGATGGACACCTTGGTCGACAAGATCATATCGGGTGGCCAGACGGGTGCAGACCGAGCCGCTCTGGACTGGGCCATTGCGATCGGCGTTTCTCACGGCGGTTGGTGCCCCAAAGGCCGAAAGGCTGAGGACGGCGAGATCGACGGTCGCTACAACCTTCGCGAAACTCCCAGCGCGGACTACCCCCAGAGGACGGAATGGAACGTCCGTGACTCGGACGGCACTGGTGACCTCACCACTTGCGCTTCGGTGCTCAGCGGCGACGCCCAGGGTCAGCAGCGCCTGCTGAGCAATCTTCACGCGCCTGCCGAGCAACTGGTCGCAGACTGCTGGGTCACCATCAGCCGATTTGCGCAAGCCCTCGCCGAGAAGGGGACCCTGACTTCTGTCGAGGCCGAACTGGCCATAGCGGAGTTGTTGCGGACTGAACCGCGTAGGCCTCCAAACGCCGGCACGCCTCCACCGGCGGTCCGGTGATCACCCCCGACCAGATCGTCATCGGCCCACCGACCTCGGGCACGCGAGTCCTGAACGAGTTCTGGCGCGATGCATTGGGCGGGGCGTGGCGGTGCACCATGACAGGCACGCCGGGGACGTGGGTCCAGATCAGGCCGGCGGCCGCTACGGCAGACCCGTCATCAGGCTCGATCCCGACCGGGTACCTGATTTGGAACGTCGCCGACGGCGCGGTGAAGCGCCACGCGGGGGCGTATTCCTGGGAGATCACCTTCGGGGCAAACGCCTCGGCCAAGGTTCGGCTTCCACAGCGCGACGCCGATAGTTCAGCGGGCCGGTGCGGCTCAGGCCGCCGTCATCTATGCTTGCCAGACGGCCAGCGACCTGCCTTCGCGAGCCGAGGTTCGGGCGATCAATCACGGCCTCGTGGCGGCGATCACCCTCCTGTATGAGCTCCGCGCCGCCGCGGTCGAGAGGGGTGTGATCACGGGCCGAGCGTAGCCTGTGACGCACCGCTCTGGCAGTCAGCGGGCCTTGAACGTGCGCCTTGCAGATTCCTGAATTCCGGGACCGACCCCTCAACCGGGACCGACCCCTCAACCGGGACCGACCCCTTAACTTCGCGATGGATTCTTCTCGTGATGCGCCCGTTTCAGGCCTCTCGTCGGCGACGAAAGACAACGGCCATACACGGCACCAGAGACAATGCGCCTGCCGACGGCTCCGGAACTAAGCGAAATGACTCTAGCCCCGCCAAGTGGGCCGGGAAAGTGGGGGGCTGACTACCTACCACTTCATTGCCCAGCGTTACGGAAAATGGTTCTGACATTCCGCGAATCGCCGCCTGGAGATACCCGAGACCCCCTGTCCCATCCCATACTCCGACTTGCACTTGCACCGTTTCGCCACCCAGCGTGCCGGACACCTCCGCATCCGGCACGCTCTTGAAGTACCCTCGCGCACCGACCACCGTGCAATCGTAGAACGTCGTAATCACAGTGACCGGCGTCGTATCATTCTCGAAGAACAAGGACGCTTTGTACTCCGTTCCACACACCGGTGTGACTCCATCGGGCATATAGATCGGCTCATCCACCACATTGCCGACTATGACGCGATTACCCAGATAGACCGTCCCCTGGGCTCCCTGAGTGACCGCCACCAAACCACAGAACGCAAGCAATGTTGTGTACAGGGTCGTCTTCATATTGGTCTCCGCTATCGGTTTGATCTCGTCCAAGTATTGCACGCACAAAGGCACCGCCCTCCGGGGGCATCCGGTCCATCAACACTCTCGGTTTGACCGCCTCAGGCTTTAGGCCTCTCGTCGTCGATGAAAGAGAATGACCATCCCTCCCAGCAGACACAATGCGCCCGTCGAGGGTTCCGGGACCAAGCAAAAGGACTTGAGGCCCGTCAGAGGGGCCGGCATAGTAGGAGGCGCACCGCCAACCGACGCATTGCCCAGCGTCAGGGGAAACGGATCTGACATCCCATAAATCGGCGATTGGACATAGCTCAGCCCCCCTGCGCCATACCACGCCCCCACGCGCACTGACAGCGTATCACCACCATTGTACCCCGGCACTTCTACATCCGGCACGCTCTTGAAGTACCCTTGTGCAGCCACGATGCTGCAATCGTAGAACGTCGTGATTTCAGTAATCGGTGTCGTGTCATTCGCCAAAAACAACGAGGCCTTGAAGTCCTCGCCACACACCCGTGTGACACAGTCGGGCATGAAAATGGGCGCGTCAATCGGATCGCCGACCAACACACGGTTGCTCAGATTCACCATCCCCACGCCTCCACGGCTGACCGCCGCCAAACCGCAGACCGTCAGAGCCATCAGATACAGTGTCGTCTTCATAGTGTCTCTCTCTGGTTTACATTACGCGCTGTGCCGTTGCTGACACGCTGTTTAGGGAAGAACCCAGTTTCTCGTCCACGTTCTCGCTTCCGCCGTAAGGACCCAGAAACCCTCATCCGGCGAGATCGAAGGCTCTTCCGGCTCCCAGCCGAACCACTCGGTATAAGAAGAACCCCCCTTGTATGGGAGTCGCCCAGCCCAGTCTAGCTCGATCACAGCAGGCTCGCGCGGCACCAAGTAGTACTCCTCGCCCTGCATGTCGGTCATCCAGGTCTCGAACGCCCAAAGACCGGTGTTATCAAGTAGTCCGTAGCTGTGTCCGAACTTAAGGTCCTTAGCGATGCAGGCGTCGTCGAGACCCTCAAGGGACACAGTGTGCAACTCCGGATTGTGGTCATAGTCATATTCGTGCTGAAAGCGAATATCGCCTATGTGCAACCCCTCCGGGCTCCACAAGCTCAAGGCGCCCACGACGTACCCTCCGGTCATGTTAGGCTGAAACGGTTCCACCCGCGGGGTGTCAATTTTCCACCCAAGTCCCGCAGTCGACCAGCCGGGGTCCGGATAGGTGAAGTGGATATTCCGGGACCAGATTGCGTTATGGACCGCCTCGACAAACGTCGTTGTTATCCTCACCGTGGTACAATAAGGTACGGGTTTGTCAAACGTCCAATCCACATCAAGCCACTCGCGCAACGCGCCTACGTAGTGCTCCTGTATGGTAGGCGCGGTACTGGTCGTGTAGTCAATCTCGGTGTGGTACGACAGAATGTCGGTGTCGGTGCCGACTTCATAGTGCAGGTCTGTCGCCGCAATGTTGTCATTGTCTTGGTGCTTGCTGGTGGAGTGCACCGCCGTCTGGGTCTTCTCAGCTTCGGTCAGTTTGCCCACGGTGCTCAGCGCGACCCATTGAATGACGTACGGGTGCGGCGTGCCATAAGGAATGTACCATCCATCACCGTATCTGCAGGGATCGACACCTCCAACGTGGTACGCATCCCAGAGGTACGTTTGCAGGTCCCCCCCCGAGTCCGTATCCGAGTCGGCGATTACAACCTGATTTGGGTTGCCGACGAGGGGGGCCGTAGTGCCACTATCACCCCAAACAGTGACGGAGTGCCCGCCATCACATCCGTGCCCTGTGCAGGAGGGCCACCAGATGACCGCTCCAACGTACCTGCAAGAGCGGAGTGCGTTTCCGACATCGAGCGGGAGGTCGGCATCGGCGAAGGGAACACCGCATGCGGTTCCACCGTACACCGTCACAACTTTATAGGGGTTCCACGGCTGGGTGTTGTGTGTCGACGCCAGCCACCAGGTGAGGCACGTGTCAATCCACTGTCCTGTCGTTGTGCCGAAGTTGGAGGTCAAGTGGCCGTAGATTTGCTCGGCGCGGGCCTGCTCGGTCGCGGCGGTGCCGTAGCCGGCGCCAGCAAGCATGTTTGCGGCGGTCGCCAGCGAGCATGAGTTATCAGGCGATGTGGGATAGGTCTTGTCCGCGTCAGGTGTAGGCGGGTCCTTGAGCCACGGTTGAGCGAGCGTCTCGATGGCCGCGCTTAGAATCAGGGCCAGGCGCAGTGTCTGAACTAACGTTGATCGTTGCGCATGAGCTTCCAGAAGGCGCGGCGGTTCTTTCCAGAAGCCTTGGCGGCGCGGGAGATGTTGCCTTCGTGGCCGAGCAGGAGTCGTTGGAGAAAAACCCTTTCGAATTCTTCGACGACCCTCTCTTTCGCCTGCCGGAAGCCGGCTTCGTTGATGATCGGGCAGGCTTGCTCAATAACGATGTCCGCTTGGCCAAGCACTGGCCGCTCCGCGAGCGCCACCGCGCGTTCGATGACGTTTTCGAGCTCTCGAACGTTCCCCGGCCAGTCATGACAAAGGAGTTTCTGTAAGGCCTGCTGTGAGAGGGTTCGCGCTGGGGAGTGGAATCTTCCCGCGTACTTCGGGGCAACGTAGCGGGCCAGCAGGGCGATGTCCTCCGGGCGGTCCCGGAGAGAGGGGAGGCTCAGTCCGATCACGTTCAGGCGGTAATACACCGCCGAGCGGAGGCCGCGCCCCACACGCAGCACCCCGGCTCCACGGGTTTTCCTCGCCCTGCGCCTCAGCCTGCAACCGACACATTACCGGATCAAGGCGCTGCGGGGGCGGTTCGGAACGCGACGGCGTTCGCACCTGATCGGGGCCGAAGTGTTCGCCCTGGTCATCGGCCAGAACCCGCCGCTGACGCACGAACTGGCCTGGAACCCGTCGCTCGCCACAGCGCGGTTCAAGGCCCAGCCGTTCTTGTTGCAGGATGAACTGGACCTGTCGGTTTGCCCCGCCGTTGCGCTGACGGTGCAGCGCCGGGCCTACTGCCCGCCGAGCGTAAGGAAGGGGGCTGGTGACTTCCAGCCCCCCAGCCCCGCTGCGGTTCGCTGACCGTCGTGTCGAATGCCCCGGCTCCTGGGTGGTCGGCGAATCGACCGCCACCCCATCGCAGGGTGCCTCAATGTACCGGTGAGCCGCGTGGAAGAGGCTCGGAAGTCAGCAACTCCGCCCGGGGTGGCTTCTGGTTTCTAGTGTTGGCTCTGGAATTCAACGACCGCACTGTGTCCGCCTCCCGCCATCACCCGATGGATACGGATGTTACTGGCGTTCGTGGACACGGAACCATCCGGCAGCCAGACGCGGGCCGCGCGGAGCGGGGCTAGATGCCGCAGCAGCGTGGCGTCCTCCACCGTGCCGCGATTGTCCAAGGGGCCGGCGCCGGACGCGGACTTCGCGGGGTCGGGCTGCTCGCCAATGTTGGCCAGGAACTCGAATCCCTTGGGCGCGGCCTCCTTCTTGCTGGTGTTCACATTACACCCGATGAGACCGCCGCGTGCCGGTGGTTGGGCCAAGTTGTGCCACACGTCATCGGCCGTGGTTCTCTGTTGGATCCAGAACTGGTTGTTCAACGCCAGCACACTCGCGCCGCTGCCGTCGCCACGCAACTCGAACCGGCAACTCGCCTTGGTCTCCACCGGCATCAGGATGCAGGTGGCCAGGGTGAAGATGCCCCGAAAGCCGTCGGCGGCCACCGTAGGCGCCGTGGGGGAGGTGGCGTAGGAGAAACGGGTGGCGTCGATGCTCAACGTCCCCGCGTCAGCCAAGCGCAGGCCGTTCACCGAATCACTGCTGCGCTCGTGGTAGACGCCGCGCACGACGAGGCGTCCGCCCTGACGCACATCGTATTGGCCCGCCGCCGAACCCGTGGCGCCCGTGAAGATGCTGATCTGGTTCGTGGCCCCTGCTGTGGTGGGTCCCCCCAGCACTTCGACCCAACGCCCGCCATTTCCACTGCCTTGAAGGCAGCGCAGCAGCACGTCGGTGTGGTCGAGGCCGGTCAGACGCAGAGCGGCCGCGTTGGTGCTGCCGCTGGCCGGGCCGTTGACGTTGAGTTGATCGGCCAGAACGCGACCGCCGGGCTGATCGCAGTGTTCCACGACGAGCGCTCGAGCCGGACCGGCGTGGATGTAGAAGTCCCGCAGGGTGGCGTGGCTCGGGCCGCCCAGGCGCAGCACCACGCCATCATCCGGTCCCGTCCAATCGAGGCGGGTGCCGGTCTCACCCGCGCTGTCGCCCACCAGTTGCAGGTCGCAACCGGCGGCGATCCGCAGCGTGGTTGCGATCGCGTAACGCCCCATCGGCAGGTGAACGATGTGTCGCTGACCCGGCAGTCTTGCGGCCTCATCCATGACCTGTTGGATCGTATCGGCGTCCGCACCGGCGGGGACCTCGAACACCCTCCGTGCGCGGTGCGGCGGCGTGGCCGGCAACGTCGGGAGCCGGTCAGCAATCTCGTTCGCCGCAACGACCCTCTCCCCCAACCGACGGAACCGTCCCCGCTCCTCAACCGCGTTGGTCTTCGAGTAGAGGTTACCGATGAGCGTCTGGTCCCCCCACGTCATCCGCACCCCGCGCGCCGCACCCGTGAGGCGAAACTGATTGTCCACGACCAGATAGGGCCCGGCATTGTCGAGGATGACCGCCCAATCGCCGGTCGGATCGAGCACCCGGTTGCCGGTGAGGCTGACCGGCGAACCCCAGGTGTGCCCCGTGCCGAAATCAAAGAAACAGCGCGAGCCGATGCTGGTGTTGTTGATCACCGAAAAGGCCATCAGGTTGACGCTGCTCAAATCGGCCACGCGCGAGCGGAGGAAGAGCGATTCCCAGACATGCCAGTTGCCCATGACGTTGTGGACGCCCCGCCCACAATCTTCGAACCGGGCATACCACACCCAGATGTCCATCGAGTTCCAGTTCACCGTCTGCACGCCCGTTCCGCAACGCACGAACTGGCAACGCAGCACGGCATTCTCCGCCTGCCCGGCAGTTTGCGGTCCGCCGAAGACCAAACCGTTGGTGGCGTCGCGGAAGACGAGGTCACTGGTCTCGTTATAGGTCGAGAAGGCCGGCCCGTAGACCAAGGCGGTGCCCGCGCGGCCAGCGCCATCAAAAGTCAGGCGCGAGATTTTGGAGTACCAGGCATCCCATTGGAACATGGTGCCGCCGTTGGTTCCGTCCCAGCGGAGCACCGTGCGCGCCGGGTCCTCGCCGACGACCGCGACGCCTTGGCAATCGGTGTGCGCACGTCGGACGGTCTTGAGCGTGTCGGTCAGGCGATACGTGCCGGCCGGAAGGTACAACACGCAGGAATTCGTGTGCGCGGTGAGTTCATCCAATCCACGCTGGAGGGCGGCCGTGTCGTCGGCCTGCCCATCGCCGCGCGCGCCGTAATCGCGCCGCGCATCCCGCCAACTCGGGAATGGGCCTGTGAACTCCTCCTCGGTGGCAGCGACCGCTGGCAGTTCAAGCGAAATGAGCACCAGAAGGACCACGCCTTTGCTCCAGAACGCCACCGACTTCTTGCGATCGCGCATGAGCGTCCCTTGAGATCAGCCCACGTCCATCGCGGTGACGTATTCCTTCAGCCGACCCAACCGAGTCTTGAAGGCCTGGTAAAGCCCATCGGAGGCAGTGGCCACGGCAGCGAGCGCGCTGCCCAGGAAGGGCCGACGGTTCAGGCCATCTGCATGTGTTTGCATAAGCTGATTTGTGGAACGACGGACGACTGCCGTTTTCCGAGGGATGATCCCCTTTCCATACCCCTTGATCAACTCGGTTCCCTGAGCCAAGCTACGGGCAGCGTCGTGAGACTGCAATGGATTACCACTATGCAAGCGCCAGCCCGCCAACCCCCTTCCCTGACTCGACGGAGATTTCTCGCGACCGCCGGAGCTGCAGGTCTGGCCTCGCCGTTGTTTCCCCTGTCCGCGCACGCGGCGGAGGGCACGGAGGGCGGAGGCCTGCGGAACGTCGATGCAAGGCAGGCCAAGCTCATCGAAGTCCTTCGCCAACCGGTGCTGAGGCGGGAGTTGTTCAGCAGCCCCGTCATCATCCAAAGCGTCGAGCTGCTGCGCTGGGAGAACAGCTATTTGTGTCGGGTCCGCTCTGCGGACGGCGCCGAGGGCATTTCGGTCGCGCACAGCGGGATGAGTCGGCTCTACCCGATCTTCCTCCACAACCTGCAGCCCTTCTTCCTGGGCAAGGACGCGCGCGACTTGGATCTGATCCTCGAGCGGGTCTACGGCTACGGCTTCAACTTTCGGTACAACGGGATCTCGCTCGGCCTGCCGTTGGCGACTATCGAGTTCGCCATCCTTGACCTGCTGGGGCGGATCGCGGAACGGTCGCTCGGGCAGTTGATCGGGGAGATTCACCATCCGGAGGTGGCGGTCTACGTGGCGACGGAGTGGCGTGAGCGCCCGATGGAGGAAACGGTCGATCGGATCAAGCAGGCGGTTGCCGCCTACGACGCCACGGCGCTCAAGATCAAGGTGGGGTATCTGATGTTCATGACCACGGACATGCACGCCAAGGGTCCCGTGGGGAAGACCGAGCGCCTGATTCCGTTGCTGCGGGAGATCTTTGGGAGCGACATGGCGCTCTACGCGGATGCGAATGGCTATTACGACGTGGACGAGGCGATCCGGGTCGGCAAGCTGCTCGAGGAGAACAAGTACGCGTACTTCGAAGAGCCGGTGATGTATGACGAGTTCGAGGCCATCAAGCAGGTGGCGGATGCCCTGGCCATCCCGATCGCGAACGGTGAGCAGGACCAGAGTTTCGTCAACTTCCGCTGGCTGATCGCCCATGACGGCATTGAGATCGTACAGCCGGACAGCTACTACTTCGGCGGGCTCATCCGCTGCGTGAAGGTGGGGCGGATGGCGGCGGCGTTCGGGAAGCAGATCGTGCCGCACATGTCGGGTGGTGGGCTGGGCTTCCTCTACAACATCCATCTCGTCTCCGTGCTGCCGAACGCCGGAGCCCACCACGAGTTCAAGGGACTGGACACGCAGGTGCGATTCGAGTGCAAGAGTTCCCCGCTCAAAGTCGTCAACGGCAAGATCAAGGTTCCCACCGGGCCCGGCGTTGGGGTCGAGATTGATCCGGAGTTCATCCAGAAACACCGCCCGGTGACGGCGTGAACGCACCAGCGCCATGACCACGTTCACCTACGGGCGCGGCTTGGCCGGGCGACAGATTCCGGGTCAGCCGTTTCCCGACCACGGCAAGCAGGAATCCGAGGAGAAGACGTTTCACGGCGGCAATTACGCCACACCCCACCTCGCGTTCTATCCGGGTATTGACATTGGCATCCCCACCGGCACGAAAAGCCGCAAAGCCTCGCCCGAGGACACCTACGCCGCCGTCGCCGCTGCGCTCGAGGCGGGCGCTGACGGCCTGATCCTCTCGCGCAAGTATTCCGAGATGCAACTGGCCAACCTGGCTGCAGCCGGCCGGGCGGCACGGGATGCGGCGAAAGGCTGATTTCCCATACGACGTGTTCCTCAGCCACAGCGGGAGGAGGAAGGCCGTGGCGATCGCTGGCGGAGGGGTTGCGGACTTGTCGCGCCGAAGCCTACCGGCGATGGCGGATGCTCTGCATGGCGGCCCAGGCGTTCGGGTCGGACTGGGCGCAACTGGAGGCCGGCACTTTCCGGTGTGGTCCTGAAAACCGCGCATTCCAGACCATTGCCCGGTCACGGCCAACGCGGTAAAGTCCAACGAGTTTATGAACTGGCATGACAGAATTCTCAGCGACCCGCAGGTTCTGCGAGGCAAGCCTTGCATCGAAGGCACACGCATCCCTGCCGCGCTTGTCCTCGGCTACTTGGCAGCAGGGCGTGCAACCGACGCCATCCTCAAGGAGTTCCCAGACCTCACGGCGGCAGATGTCGTGGCGTGCTTGAACTACGCCCGTGAACTGGCGGACTTCGAGGCCGTGACCACGTGAGCCTGCGCTTCACAGAACTGTTCCTCGTGGAAGTGCATCGCGTCCGAATCAGGCATTGAACCTCCAAGCAAGGGAACAAGGAAACCATGCCCGACCAGTTTCAATACGACGCATTCCTCAGCCACAGTAGCAAGGACAAGGCGGTGGTGCGGCCGCTGGCAGAGCGGTTGCGGCAGGACGGGCTGAAGGTGTGGCCTTGCCCTCCGAAACCAACAGGCGAAGGAGGGTTCGACGAATGGGAATGTCCCTCGCCCGCGGGAGCGGGAGAGGGTGGCCCCGTGACCGCGGGGCCGGGTGAGGGCCGTGGGGCAGGAGCCAACAGCATCCCGGCGAAGATTGAGGAAGGGCCGGAGCAGTCGCGCGTGCTGGTGCTCTGTATGTCGGCCAATGCGTTCGGCTCGGACTGGGCGCAGTTGGAGGCGGGCACGTTCCGGTTTCGCGACCCGCTGCACCCCTCCTACGCCAAGCGGCTACGGGCGGGCAGGCAGGAGCGCCGCTTCATTCCCTCGCGACTCGACGACGCCCACGACCGCAACGACTGCTGGCGCCGCAAATAGGCGCGTTGCAGCCCTGCTGAACTTGGGCCATAACACCTGCTATGAACGAAACGCGAACCCGGATTCCGCCTGGTCCTGCCGAAACTGACGCCCGCCATTGCCGGCTCGAGCTGGCCCGCCAGGCGTTCAAGGACTTCTACGCCCAGTGCTTCTGGTCCTACCGGCCGGATGCGGAGATCACGGAAGCGAAGATTCCATTTGTCGTGCGCGGTCTGCGCGAACACGGTGGGTTGGCGGGTTATCGCGTCGCTGCCGAATTATGCCGTTAGGTCCTTTTGAACTCGAAGTGCTGCGTTTGCTGGCAGCGAACCGGAACCCCGACAGCTACGTGGCTGGCGCAACCGTGCTGAATCAGGATCCCGCTTCACCGCGCACCTCCAAAGACGTGGACGTGTTCCACGACACGGTCGAAAGCCTCGCTGAATCCGCCGACCGCGACTTCGCGACGCTCCAGGCGGCGGGTTTCGAGGTGCTCGGCTGCTTTGGCTTGGGCGGGGACCGCCAAAGACCCTGGCCTCTCGCCGGAAGCCATCATCCGCTGGGGCGGACGACAAGCCGTGTATCGCCCCGAAGACCTCGCCGATCTGACGCTCACGGAGCCGGTCACTCTGCCGCAACTCAAGGAACGATGGCTGGCCGCCTCTTCCGCCGCTCTCGAACTGATTGCCCGGCTCCCACTCGACGAAGTGGGCTGCCTCTACCTCGACGCCACCGGCAAGCCAGTCTGTCCCGAACCGGACTCGCTGGAGTTCCCGAAACTCACCCGCCACTTCGGCAGCGTCAAAGGTGCCTGGCCACACATCGTCGAAACCTAGACTCGGACCACGAGCACCGAGACCTTCCCCTGCGACGTCTTCCTCAGCCACAGTGCGAAGGACAAGGCGGTGGTGCGCCCGCTGGCGGAGCGGTTGCGGCAGGACGGGCTGAAGGTGTGGTTCGATGAATGGGAGATCAAGCCCGGCGACAGCATCCCGGCGACGATCGAGGCAGGGCTGGAGCACTCGCGCGTGCTGGTGCTCTGCATGTCGGCCCATGCGTTCGGGTCGGACTGGGCGCAATTGGAGGCCGGCACGTTCCGGTTTCGCGACCCGCTGAACCGGGAACGCCGCTTCATTCCCCTGCGGCTCGACGACGCCCCCATCAAAGGCTCCCTGGCGCAATTCCTTTACATCAACTGGCGCCCGGCGGAGCGAGAGCAGGAATATGCGAAGCTTTTCGAAGCTTGTCGGCCGCCCGCGAAGCCCAAAAACGTGGACGCGCCGGGAGCGGGCGAACTGGTTTCAGCAGAGGCCATTCAACTCGACCTCGGTTGGAAAGAAGCAGATTGGCGAGTCTATTGCACCGCCTTCGACGCTGATCGAAGGCGAGTGCTCGTCTGCGGGCAGGACAATTCCATTTGGCTCTTCGACTTGGAGACAGGACAACGACTGCAAGTTCTCAAGGGCCACACCACATGGGTTGTCGAAGTTGCGTGGAGCTTTGATCAGCGCCTTGTCTTATCGGGTTGGTACGGGTTGACCAAGAGCACATCGACCAGTGAACAGTTGTCGCCGATGCCGCGGACTGTCCATGGGTAGGGGACGGGCGGGTTGGTCTGCTTCTGCTCGGGGTAGAAGATGGTCAGGCCGCAGAGCATCGAGTTCTGGTGCAGGGTGATGAACGGCTGGCCGTCCGCCTTGCCGGCATCCGCGACCGCGAGCAGTGTGCTGCCTTGAGACTGAGTCCGGGCGGTCGGCGCGCGGAAGTAGCCTTCGAGCACGACGTTCTCCGGCACATCCAGCGTGCCTCGGATCAGATAATTGCCGCGCGGTATCCGGACGACATTGCCGCCGGACTGGGCGGCGGCTTTGAGCGCGGCCTCGAAGGCGGGCGTGTCGTCTTGACGTCCGTCGCCCGCGGCCCCGAACTCCAAAACGCTCAAGCCATCCTGTCGGGGGGAAGGCGCCCGTGTCGGTTCAGCGGCCCGGAGGACCGGCGATGGCGCCATGCCGACCAGGGCGCCGGTGGCAGAAGCGAGGGTTGCCTGACGCAGCAGGCGGCGGCGGGAGATCGAACGCCAGTTCATGGCGCTGACTCTGCCTTTGCACAGGCGGGGATCAAGTCTTGGCTACGGCTGCACAGGTCACGAACGATTCCGGCGTCAACACGGGATCCCGCCTGGGCACTCGACGGACATCAATCGAGATCCGCCAGAGCAACACGCGACACCTGGACCGCTTCCTCCTGGCGCGAGGTGATGACGTAGGGATAGATACCCGTCATGCGCCAGCCGACAAGCCCGCTCGGATCATCGGTGTAGGGAAAGGAGATGTTCCCGGCGATGATGGGTCGACCCGAGGCTGTACGCTGGGGGCCGTGGTTGGGGTTGACCGGCACCCCGACATCCCGCATCGCGCTCCAATGCTCACCATCGCGGGTCGTGACCGCCTGGAGATGGGTCGTCTCCTTGTTCGGGCCGTAATTCCCGAAGGACGCGACCAGCGTGCCATCGTGCTGGTGAAATCCTGCCGCCATCAGCACACGCTGGCTCGGAGCATCCTCGTCTTTACGCCCGTTCGACCATATCGCGTAAAACCGATTCTTGAAGAAGGTGATGCTGGGGTCATGCGAATAGGTCCAATTGGACTCAGGTTGATACAGGAAGACACTCTCCAACTGGGGTCGTTGCAGCCCCGGCAACGCGACTGGTTGACCACGCTGACGGTGTTCTGGTGCCCCCAGCCGCCGGTCATGGCTCAAGCCGCCGATCACGGCCCGTGATGATCAACTTTGCCAAAGCGCTGCGCGCCTTTTCATACGCCGCGGGGCTCTTGTCCCACTCGAAGAACGAGCTGGCCAACGGCGCCACGATCCCAGGTACGTGTAGAAAACCAGGTGCGCCTGGTTCAATTCGCGGGCGGCGAGGTCGAACGCGGCCAGCCAGGCGCGCAGGCGGTCCCGTTCGGCCTCCGGGTCCTTGACGACTCGAGAGGGGTGGGGAATCTGCACCGCGTTGAGGCGGTAACGCTCGATGAATTGGCGCAACGCCGCCACGCGCTCCGGCGGTATCCGAAACGAACCGTCGGACTGCGCCACGGGACTGACAATTTCCCCCGGCGGCACCGCGTTCAGTCGATGATCGGAGAGAACCTGGGCGCATTCGGTCTCGACTGCCGCCCAGTCGGTCGGTTCAGCCTCCCGTCCGGCCTTGGCGCGCTCGCGGTAATAGGCTT
>JAKLFY010000097.1 GCA_022710935.1 Verrucomicrobiota bacterium | reverse complement strand
ACTGCCCCCAGGAGGAGCTCACCCGCTGTCGAACCACAGTTCCCAGCGCACCGCCTCTTCCAAGGCCAAGTCCAAGTCGTGCGCCAGTTCTTTGAGGCTCACTGTGCCCAACCGGACCCGCTGGCTGAGAGCACTTGGTAGAGCGGGTGTTCGTAAACGAGCAGGCCGGCTTGGACCAGTTGGCGGCGGGCGTGGAGCAGTTGCGGATGATCGAGGTTGAGCATGCGCTCCAAGCTCGCATCGGAGTAGTAGCTCAAGCCCTCGGCATCGGCGACGGTGATCAAGACCAGGTAAAGGGCCAAGGCGGCGTGGTCACAGCGCTGGAGGTAACGGTCACGGACCAGGCGTTGATCGATCCAACTGAACTGTCCGGGAATGCGGCGGAGCCGTTCCGGACACAGGACGCGTTTGTTGATTTTCATGGTTTGTTTGGTGGTCAACAGGCATAGGGGACGTCAGGTCCAGAATGCCCTGACCTAAAATTACCAAGCGGCGAGTGGTGGCTTCGATGTGATCTTGTAACGGTGAGTCGATCAGATGCGAGATAAGTCCAACGATCAGAGGATCTTGGGTGTGGAAGTGTCGTGGGCAGACATCTTGTAACGGTGGGGCAGAGATCTTCGCTGCAACTGCCTTTGGGTCAGTGGTTTGAGTCAGGGGTGCTACGGAGCAGTCATCTTGTAACGCAACGGCTGGTTTGCGCGCCCGTTTCCAGTACCCTGGATGTTGTGTTCGCCACTCGCGAACTCGTTGGACGTTTTCGGACCCACGGAACTGGTTCACGTTCTCCGGTTTGCTCAGCCACCGCCGCTGGCTGTCAGCCTTGCTGGCCTTGCGGCATGGAGGCTGGGGACAGAACTTCTGGTGGAGGATGTTCCGGTAGTCTGGCTGGAACAACTCTTTGCAGTGCAAGCACTCCCGCGGATCGCTCTTGGACACCGCAAAGGCTGCGCTTAGCTCGGGTGGCGAGGCAATCCCAGGAGCACCACTACACCCAACGGCGAAGAAAACGGAATGGAAGAAGAGAAGAAGACTTCTGCGTGAAGCTCTTCGAACAAAACGGAAGCCGAAGAAGACGAGGGGGAGAATTACATCGCCATCGTCACGCCACTTTCAAAGCGCCGGCCGCATCGGCATGCTGAACCGTGATGAGGCCTATCACGTGTGTTGTCTTAGAGGATATCGGGCATTGAATGAGAGCCGAATGACACCACGATCCTCATACCAAGGGTCTGTGCAAGAACAAATCCCGACTGTTGAAGAGGAAATGCGACATTTTGCGCTGTGATGTGATTGGTCGGGTGAGAGTTGAGGATGGCAGGGAAGCCAGTGTTTTGGGCGTTTGAGCGCATAGAGCCGGTTCTGAGTGCGAAGGTGCGATATTGTCAGAAAAACGCTTGTCAGGGGTCGTTAAGGCGGTATTCTGACATGATGAACACGATTCGATATGCGCTGCAACCGCTGCGCGACCTGTTTGAGCGACTGAAAGCCGTGACCATGCCCGAGATGAAAGGTGCCTTGGGAACCCAAGTCGATCAGACCGTCTTTCGCAAATTGACCCAACTTTCCTACCGCACCAGCTATTCGCATCGCGGCGGCTTCTACACCTTGGACTCCATCGCCCGATTCGATGAAGACGGGCTCTGGGGTTGCCGCGGCGCGTGGTTTTCCCGGCAAGGGACGCTGCTGGCCACCGCCCAGTCTCTGGTCACTGAGGCGCCGGCGGGCTACTTGGCCCACGAACTGGATGCTCGGCTACACGTGTCGGTCAAAGACGCCCTGCGGCAGTTGGTCAACGAGGGGCGCCTGGATCGTCAAGCCCTGGGGCCGCTCTATCTGTACACGGCGGCGGATCGGGTGCGACGGCAGGAACAGTGGGCGTGCCGACAAGCTCAAGTTGCGGCGCGCGATCCGCAAGATGAACAACTGCGGGCGGCGATCGCGTTGTTCTACAGCCTGCTGGACGAGCAACAACGCCGCCTCTACGCCGGCCTGGAGAGCTTCCAGCGTGGCCACGGCGGAGACCGGCAGATGGCGCAGTGGTTGGGCTTGGATGTCGAGACGGTGGCGCGCGGCCGTCGCCAACTGCTGGCCGGGGAGGTCGAGCGGGAACGCATCCGGCGGGTCGGCGGGGGACGCCCCCGGGCCGAAAAAGAACGCCCGACCTCTTGAAACGGCTGGGCCAGTTACTGCAGGACGATACCGCGGGCGATCCGATGGGTCGACGCCGCTGCTGGACGGGCAAACGACTGCGCCGGATCTGTGCGGAACTGGCCCAACTGGACATTGTCGTCAGTCCGAACACGGTGCGGCGTCTGCTGGATGAGTTGGGGTATGCGCTGCATGCCAACAGCAAGAGCCTGTCGCGCGGGTGTTCGGAGCGGGACGAGCAGTTCTGTTACATCGCCGAAGAAAAGCAGCAGTTCCTCCATCGTGGCTTGCCGATCATCAGCGTCGACACCAAGAAGAAGGAACTGGTCGGCAACTTCAACAATGCGGGGCGGGTCTGGAGTCAGACGGCCACCCCAGTGAATGACCATGACTTTCGTTCCGAGGGCAAAGGAATGGCCATCCCTTTCGGCGTTTACGATCCGGTCCGCAACCGGGGGATGGTGTTTGTCGGCACCTCGCACGACACACCCCAGTTCGCCGCCGAGAACATCGCCCGCTGGTGGCGCCAACGGGGCCAGAAAGACTATCCGGAAGCCGACCACCTGTTCATTCTGGCGGACAGTGGCGGGAGCAACGGAGCCCGCGTGCGGATGTGGAAGTGGGCCCTCCAGAAGCAGGTCGCCGATGCGTTTGGTTTGACCATCACCGTCAGCCACTTCCCGACCGGGGCATCCAAGTGGAATCCGATCGAGCACCGGCTTTTCAGTGAGATCAGCAAGCATTGGGCCGGTCAACCGCTGGACAGCTACGAGACGATCCTCGAGTTGATCGGGGCGACGACCACCCAGACCGGGCTCCAGGTGCGGAGCCAACTGGTCCGAAGGGGCTACCCCACCAAATGCAAAATCTCCGACTCCCAATTCAAGACCATCCGGCTCGATCCACACGCCGTCCTACCCCGCTGGAACTACACCATCTTCCCAACCGAAAATCGGAATTAGTTTCTGCACGAGCGCTAAGCTTGCTCTATTGTGAGAGAACAGGAGCCGTTGCATTTGCACAAGCCGCGAGCACGAAGTAAGCTCTCACGATAACCTGGGGGGTAAGTCAGCGTGTCCTTATAACAATCATACGCCGTGAGGGCACGGTGAATATCGTTTGGTTCGAGCAACGTTCCAGTTATTCCTCCGGTGAAGGCAGCAGCCACATCCGTGTAGTCCATCGGAAATGAAGAAACATCCTCGCGAGCTAATCGTAGTAGTTCGTCCCGTGTTACATTTGCCCGACCACTGTGATTCAGAAAGACTATTAGGCTATAGTCATTCTTGCTGTGCATGTGGATTCTCAAACCGACAGCCATGCCCTCCGACCACTGACCTTGGGCTGATACACGTAACTCAGAAGGGAGTTTTGCAGGGGACACCATACTAATTGCAGAGTTACTTAAGTGGATAAACACGGATTACTGGTATCGGCATAGTCGTCACTAGCTCTGCTCCAGTACCGCCTTCGACATTGCCGCCGCTGGTGAACTGGATTTCTGTTGCATCGCCAATTACTCCATGCGTTGGGCCTGCAGTCGGGCCGCTTGGGTTATTCCGTCCGATTGCATACTTTTTTTCTGCCCAACGTGCTGTTTCAACTGGCTTGTCGGGCGTAACAAACACATACTTGGGATTACCGGCTCTGTCAACATTTGGTATGCAGCCGGACTTCTTTGCTACTGCAGCCTCCCCAGCTCCGACGTAGCGCACTACTTGAGTTCGGCCACTGCACCGCACTCCCCTAAGGCCCTTTAGCAGTGTAGGTTTTGCCAGGCCGAGGGGAAGTGCCTCGGTTATTCCAGGAACACCGAGTTTTGCCTCCACGGCTTCTATGAGGCTGGATAACGAATCAGCGGCGGCGGATACGCTCGTACCAACCCAGTAGAAACCATTCCATATGGTCTGTGCGGTGTTGTATGGCGCTGCGATGAACCAATCTTCCCACCACTTGTCGCCGTAAACGTAGCTCTCGGGTCCAGGAAGCCACGGGAAGCCGGCTTTCGGATAGTGGTGGATATACAAGCCATACGGGTCAACGAGCCCGAGGGGGCTGTTCTGAACGAATCTTGTAAGATTGAAGCCCCCATTTTCTTCCAGCGGATCCTGGTTGATCCAGCGTTGGAGGTTGGGGTCGTAGAAGCGGAAGCCGAAGTAGGAGAGGCCGGAGGGTGGATGAAACTCCTTGGATGAGAAGCGGATGCGGTTGGCCTCGGCGAGGGGGCCGGCGAGGCCCTGGAGGTTGCCGAAAGGATCGTAGCGATAGCGGGCGACGACGTTGTGTCGGGAGTCGATGAGGGCGGTAACGTTGCCGCTGCCGTCGGCATGGTAGTAGTAATGCCGTGCATCGTCGGGGGTGTGCAAGGTCATGGCGAGGAGGCCGCCGATGCCGCCGGCCTGGTCGAGGTCGCCACTGAGGTCGGGCCCGCGGGTGTAAGTGACGCGCGGCTGGTTATCGGCTCCGCGTTCCTGGAGAACGAGCAGACCGGCGCACACGTATCGGGTTTCGTCCGTCTGGATCCATTGGTTGGTTTGCCATGTTTTTTCGCGCAGGATGCGTTTGCGTCCGAAGGCGTCGTAGAGGAATTCGGAGAGGGTCGACTCGTTGACGCCGTTGGTGACGATGACGGCGACGAGTTGATCGTGATCGTCGTAGGTGAAGAGGCGGCGGCCGTCGCGGACCAGGTTACCGTTGGCGTCGTAGGCGAAGGCGACGGAGCCGGGCAGAGACACAGCGAGAGTATCCGTTGCTGATCGTCCGAGGGCGTCCTGGGCGACGGCGGTCAGGGTGGCGGGGCCGGTGGGCAGTGAGAGGTTCGGCCGGGCGAACGTGCGGTCCTGATAGAGAGCGGCGGTCTGGCCGTTGACGGTGACGTTGGTAGCGGCGGGAGTGGTCATGCCGGTGACGAGCGTGGCCGTTCCGCGGCTGGCGGTAGCGAGCTGGTTGAGGAGGTTGACGGACAGGGTGAGTGTCGAGGCGCCGTTTTGGCGGGAGACGAGGTTGCCGGCGGCGTCGTAGCGGTAAGTGAACTGCTCGTGCTGGCGCGTTGTGCGATTGGGTTCGTAACCGCGGGCTGAGATCACCTGGCCGAGCGCGTCGTATGCGTAGTCGATGGTATTGCCTTCCGCGAACGTTTGTCGGGTGCGTTGATGGGCCGCATTGTAGTCGTAGTGGTGGCGGTTGAGCACATCGCCCTGGGGATTGGAGAGGGTGGTGCGCAGCAGGCGGCCCAGGGCGTCGTGGTCCCGGGCGATGGCGGCGCCGTCGAGACGCGCGATGCCGGCGAGCAGCATTTGGCTGGCTCGGTAGGCATAGGTAAAATCGCCGGCGGGGGAAGCGAGGCGCGCGAGGCGGCCGTCGCCGTCATAGGCAAAGGTCTGAAGCCAATAGGGCGCATCCGGTTGTTCGAGGGCGAGCGTGCGCAGGGCCAGGGTGGAATCGCGTCCGAAGAACACGTTGTCATTGGCCCAGGGGCCGTCTTCGCCCGCCAGAACGCCGGATGGATCCCAGGCGAATCGTGTGGTGCCGATGCCATCGGTGACGGCTGTCAGGCGTCCGGCCGCGTCGTAGGCGAAGGCGAGGTCGGCGGTGCCTGGGGCGCTGAAATCGACCCCGGTGAGACGTCCCAGGCTGTCGTAGGCGCAGCTTGTGAGATTAGAGCGGGCGGGGGTCCAGTGGGCGACCAGTTGGTTATGGGCGTCGTAGGCGTTGGTCCAGACGACGCGTCCGGCGGCGTTGACTTTTTTCAGGGTGTGCCCGTAGGAGTCGTAGGTCCAGGTCGTGCGGCGGTTGAGGGCATCGAGGATGGACAGGAGGTCTCCGGCGGCGCTGTAGGTGAAGCTGTTGGTCGCGGCGCCGCGGAAGGAGCCGCTGTCGACGGTGCCCTGGATTTGGCGGGTGATGCGTCCCAGGGCGTCGTAAGCGAGCAGGAGGACGTTGGTGCCGGTTTGGTTGGTGTAGGTGGCGGGCCAGGGAATGCCGGGGGCATAGCCGACCGATTCGGATCCCTGGCTGTGGCGTTCCGTGCGTCGGAGGAGACGTCCGAGCTGGTCGTAGGCGAACTCGTACTGGGCGCCAGTGGGCAGATCGACCAGGCGCGGGCGATCCATGCCGTCGTATTCCACGCGCTGGATCACGCTGGTTGCCGTGGCGAGCGTGGTGTGCAGGCCCTGGTGATTGTAGGCGAGATCGAGGGAATGGACGGTGTCGGTCACATTTGTCGGGCGTCCGAGAGAGTCGAGGGCAATGCGGAGCATCGAGCCACCGGGGAGGTGGACGGCGACGGGCCGTCCGTCGAGGTCATGTTCGAGGCTGGTCGTGTGGTCCATCGGGTCGGTCATCGATTCGACCGTGCCGCAGTTGCACCAGGTGAAGCGGGTGGTGTGCCCGAGGGCATTGGTGATGGCGATCGGCTGGCGCAGCGCGTCGCAGGCGAAGTCGGTGGTGTTGCCGAGGCGATCCTTGAACCGGGTGCGGTCGAGGAGGGTCAGGCCGCCGGTGCCATTGGTGAACGGGACGCCGTCCAGTTTGACGTACCAATTGGAAATGGTGGTGCCGTCCGGGTAGGCGCGCCCGGTCAGGCGTCCCAGGGCATCCCAGAAGCAGGTCGTTTTGAGTCCGCGCGCATCGATCGTTTCGCGGACTCGGCCCTGGCTCCATTGGCAGGCGTTTGTGGCGAGCGGCGCGCCGCTGGCGGCGATCCAGACGCGCTGGGTGAGGAAGCCGATCGAGTCGAGCCTGTTGGTGATGGTGAGTCCGAATGGGTAAGTGACGCTGGTGAGGTGATGGATGAGGGGGTTGTAGGTGGCGGAGGTGGTTTCGCCGAGGGCATTGACGGCGCTGGTGATCTGGCCGTTGAGGTTGTAGGCGTAGGATCGGGTGAGCGTGGGCCATTGCGATGTGTCGGACTCGGGGCCGTAGACCTCGGCGAGGCGGCATCCGGTGCTGTCATACCAGAGCCAGGTCTGACGGACGCCCAGAGCGGAACCGTCTGAGAAGGTGCTCTCGATCGAGAAGGGCAGGCCCCACTCATTGCGCTGCCAACGGACGTAGCGGACGGTGCCATCAGGCAGGCGCTCGGCCTGCTGCGAGGGCCAGGCCGTGTCGTTGCCGGTCCAGTAGTCATAGAAATAGGTGTACCAGCGTCGGTGGCCTTCGGCGATGCCGTCGGGGCTGGGCGCCCGTTCGAGCAACAGGCGTGTGCCGATTCGGGGTCCGTTGCCGACGATCTTCATATCCCAGTGGCGCCAGCGGGCCAGGCGGAAGTCTTGCGGGCTGAATTTGGGCCAGTCATTGGTCACCAGAGCCAGTTGACGGCTGTTCCAGAAGAAGCTGCCGCGCAGGTTGAGCGGGCCGGGTGCGACCGGTTCGGGCACCTCGTCGTCCAGTCGGGGACAATCCGGGTAGTAGTCGGGGACGCACTCGGTGCCGAGGCGTTCGTAATAGGCGTAGGCCTGGCGCTCGCCATTGGGGAGAGTGATCCCGAGGGCACGCGACGAGGGCAGATCCTCGAGACCCGTCTCGACCGACCAGGTGCGAAAGCGTGTCATGCCGTACGGGGTCATCATGGAGTCGAGAAAGCCGTCCGAGCTGTAGCGGAAGGCGTTGGTGATCCCGGCGACATCGACGATGCGGACCAGGTTGCCGTTGGTGTCGTACTGGAACCGGGCTTCGCGTCCGTAGGGATCTCGGACCGAGGTGACGAAGCGGGGGAACTGGCGGTTGGTGTAGAACAACTCCGAGACCTTGCCGTCGTAATCGATGACACGGCTCAACAGGATCATCGTGGCATTGGTGCTGTAGACGAACCGGATGACGCGTCCATGGGGATCCGCCTTTTCGGAGAGCAGGTGGAGGGTGTTGGTCTCGGTGCCTGGGAACGCCTGGGCGTACTGATTGGCGCAGAGCGAACGGTGGGAAACCGTGTAGCTGACCGAACCGTCGCCGTGGACGGTGGCGGCGACCAGTTCGCAACCGGCCCCCCGCACCGGCCCGCCCAGGACGCCGTCGTAGCGGCGTTTGCCGCCGCCCGGGACCCGCAACGTGACGCTGGAGTCCACGGCGGTGTCAAAGTAGCTGAGCCAGGAACACTCCCAGGAATTGCCGAAACCAAAGACATTGGTGCTGAGGGGTGAGCCGCGCTGTTTGTACCGGAGCACCAGGGGCATGATGCGCCCGTTGGACATTGTGTAGTAGAGGGGAACGTCCTTGACCCAGAGGTTGATGAGGGGTTCGGAGACGCGCCACACAGGCATGCCCAACCCGTCGCATTCCTCCTCCCCATGCCCGGGCGGGCATGTCTCGGGAAGCGGGCAGGCTGTGAGTTCGCCCGGATTGGGCGCCTCGGGATCCATGGGCTGTGATGTGATTTCCTCGTCGGTGGGGCATTCCTCGTCATCGTCGTCGTAGAGCGTCGGAGGGTAGACGCGCTGGCCGCCCTGGATGCAGGCGGCCTCTTGGGGGCTGAGAGACGTCCAATTGGAATCGAGCCGGTTTGCGGGAACAAGCCCATAACCGCTGGCGTGGCAGTCCAACCAGCGGGCATCGCGCCAGACCTTGCCGCCGAGCATCGGATCGTCCAGGAGCACGCGGCTGCCAGCGCGGTCGATGACGGCGCAGAAGTGGCCGACGCGCCAGTGCACGATGGCCGGCGCAGGCCAGGGATCCGTCCCGGCGCGACGCACGGATTTCATGTCGAGGCCGATCCGTGCAGCGGTCCGTTCGAGATCCGCGAGTGTGGCGCAGGGCGATTCGAGATCAGGCGCGGGTCTTGGGAGACTCGTCTCGATTGTCGCCCCGACTCGATTCGCCAGGGCGGACAGGGCAACACGGCCGCAGAGTTGGGCATCCGGACCCTGGCCGGGCGGCGCGGCGGCGTCCGCCGGACGGTCTGACAGAGCGGTGGGCGGGTTTGAGATGGGGGCGGCCGAGGTGAAAGCGGCCTCGTGCAGCAGGGCGAGCGCGGTGGCGAGGGCTATTCGACGAAGCTGGGGGGTGAGACGCATGGGATACTCCTTGGCTTGAGAGGCAGTGATTGTGGGGGATCAGGGGACTGGGGATGAGCGTCGCGGGCGGGTGATGCGCACTCCGAGTCCGAGATCGCGCGCGTCACGCCAATCCGTTTCGCCCGAGTCGACCCGGCCGTTTCCGTTCGTGTCTTCGAGGTAATCGGCGACGCCGTCAGCGTCGGTGTCCTGGGGGAGTCCGGCGTCGCCGCCCGGACCGAGGACCAGGTAGTGGAATCCGATATCAACGGTCGTATCGGCCTCCTTGGTTTGGTTGGTTTGGACTGTGTGATGCCAGAGGCCGGCGTCACGGGCTGGTCGACTGCCGGCGTTTACCAGGCTGGTCGTGGCATGGTAGAAATCGCCCAGCGGCCCGCTGGCGTAGGGGAACGCGGACAGGACCTTGTTGGCGGAGCTGCTGCCGAGGAGCACCTCCTGCTTGGGACCGAGGTAGGCGTTGTGGCTGTGGATCAGGCCTCCATTGATGTCCCGCAGATCCACCGCGTGGAATGCGGTGTCGCGCATGACCCAATCGCCCGCGGGCCTGATGCGGTCGAGTTCGAGGCCGCCGCCGCGGAACAGGTTGTTGAATGCGGTCAACTGGATCCCCATCCGCAAACCGACCTCGGCGCGCTGGAAGAGGTTGTTGTGGAAGCGAACGATGGTCGTGGCGTCGCCTGACACGTCGAGTCGGCCGCCGCGCACCTGGCAGTCCCTGAGCGCGATCTCGGCGAAACGGCTGGTGCTTGTGTCGCTTCGGATGTGGCAGGCGCGATTGGCCAGATCGAGGAACTCGACGAATCGAAAACATGCGGATGGGGCGGCGGGCGTGGTGGCGGCGCTTTGATCGGTGCCCAGGACCGAGACCGGGGTGGCGGTCAAGAGTCCCCAGACGGACGATTGTTCCTGGACCAGGGAGTCAGGGAACAAGCGGATCGGGCGCAGGGGTGTCCCCTCCGCGCTCAGGCGGGCCCCGGGGTCGAGACGCATGCCATAGGCGCCGTAGGTGGCCAGGCATGCGCCGGGCAGGACGGTCAAGGTACGCGTTCCAGCCATGACAAGTTCGCTGAGCGCATAGTCGATCGGGTCATAGTGATAGCCGGGATCTGGGGTATCGGAGTCGCGCGAAACGCGCGGGGCGAGCACGAGGTCGGCGCCGTTCGAGGCGGCGCAGATCGACGGCGGGCTGGTGGTCTTCTGTCTGAGCTCGAGGGCGAGCGTGGCGTCGATGTTGCTGGTGCCAAGGTTGCGGAACGAGAGTTGCGCCAGGTAGAAGCCGCCGGCGGCGACGGTTTGGAAGACAGTGTTGCTTTGAGCAGCGGATCGGCAGCAGAGCTGGCTGACCTCCACGTTGCCCAGGCTGGGCACTGCGACGAGCAGGCTGTTCACGAGTTCGAGCGAACTCTGGGTTCCGTAGGAAGATCCCCAGGCGTCCGTGGCCAGTTGGGTCGACTGGCAGACGGTGAGATGTTCGGCCCTGGCGCGGAAGCTGTAACCCGCAAGCGCCTGAGGCGCGTCGTGGATGAGCAGGTTGTGGAGGGCGATCTCTTGAAAGCGGGTGCCGTATCCATTGACCTGGAGCGCGGTGCCGCACCGGACAAACTGAACGTGGCGCACACTGTTGGTGCCGGCACTGTAGTCGTGGAAGTAGATCCCTGTCTGGGCGTGGGCGATCCTCAGATCATGGAGAGTTTGGCCGCTGAGCATGATCTTGAGCGCCGGCTGTCCGTAGTAGCAAACCGTGGGGTTGCCCGTCGATGCGGACGGGATCGCGCCGACCGAATCGTCGTCCCGGGCCGTCAGAACGGCCGGATGATAGGGGGCGGTCCGGCAATTCATCGGTCCGTGCAGGACAAGGCTGGCGGACGAGTTTGGGGCGAATTTGATGACGCAGCCGCCTTCGATGGTCGTCGTGCCGGTCAGATTGAAGATGCCGGCGATGTGATAGGTCGTGTCGCTTTGGAAAGTGAAGTTGGTGGCACTTGTGACCAGCGTCAGGGCGTAGTCGATGACCACTCCATCGGCCAGGAGGCCGGCCGAGGACGGTCCGGGCGTCTGGGCCGTCGATCGTTCGAGAGGCTGATCCGGTGGGGATTCGGCGTCGATTTGGGGTGGACGGCTGCTGGCCTGGCGGGGTCCCGGCAACTCGAGGCCGGCTGCCGAGCCCGGCCCGGGACGGTTGGGCGTGCCGACGCTCGCGGTGCGGCGCACCCTTGCCCGGAGAGATTCGAGGCGGCGTCCGGAGATGGCGGGCAGGCTCTCGGAGACACTCAGCAACGCGAGGTAGGGCACGGCTTCGATCAGGAGCTGGCGGCCGTCGAGGATTTCCCAGGACTTCTGGACTGGAATTCCCGGCGCATCCAAACCGGCGGCCGACGCCTCGCCAGCGGCCATAGACATGGCGCCAAATGAGAGCTCTTCGTCAGCCAGGAGACGTCCGCTGGAGAGCGGAAGGTGCCGGACTTTCCTGGCCGGCGGGGGCGGGTCGAAGAACTCGGTGAGCACGAGCAGCCGGGTCTGAGCTGGATCGAGTCCGAGCTCGCTGACCACCTCGGGCGGAATCCGCTCCCTGAGGATGACGTCTTGTTCGAAGCGATCCAAACGGACGAGCAGACGCACGTCGGCGGCGAGTCCGTCGAACGCGTTTGGGTAGACGATTTCGCCGGGTGAGATCTGGGTGCCCTGACAGCTCTTGATTTCTGCCAGCAGCACGTTGCGTCCGGAGCCGGCATCGACCAGGGCCAGCCCGAGGATGGTCGAGCGCAGCCGGACGCCGTCGGGTGCCAGCAGGTCAACGGCGGCCACAGAGTTGAGGTCTGGACCGAGGATCACCTGGTGTTGCGTGGATCGGGCCACGAAGCAGCCGTCCCGCTGGGCGTCGAATCGAGCTTCCGCGGGACGCCAGGCCCGGCGGCCGGCATCCCAACGGTTCAAGCCCGACGCCAACTCGATGTAAGAGCCGGCGGATCGCGATGGCCGGGCAGGACCTTCACCGAGAGTCTGGAATTGCCAGGCCGCATGGTGCGGTCCGGCTTCGATGAGAGTCGGGGGGGTGCCCCTGTTTTGCGGTCGTCTCGACAGCCCGGCGCGTGGCGAAAGCGCCGCGTCCTGAGCTGCCTTGCCAGTCCCTGTCGGATTCACGGCGAGGATTGCGGCAGCGAGTGAGATCGCGGCCCAACCCGGGCGCGAGCCGGCGAAGGAATTGCGCGCAGTGGATCGGATTGTTTTCATGGTCTCCTTTCGACTTCGTGAGTCTGGCTTCGGCAGCCGGGACGGGGCGCTGTTCGCCACGCGGGGTTTCGGCCGACCAACCGGCTACAGTTTCCATCGAGCCGGTTTGTTCCCCACCCCCACCTCTTGGTGTCCCTCCTTCGACCGCCCTCCTTGGCAGGCGGTCGCTGGGTTTTTGCGGCGTGGCGGGAAACCTCCCAGTTCCCGACCGCGCCCTTGGCGGAACGAGCGAATGCAACCGGCGTGCCAAGCCGCAAGGAAAGGCGATGCGGACGGCGGATCGAGGGGGCGGGAGAGGCTACGCTCTCCGATATAAGCGTTTTATCATCAAGCACTTCAAGCCAGTGCCCCGATCCCGCCAGAAGCGTGAATCGGCAGGCCGACACGCGATCGGAGGCCGGAGGAGGGGTAGAGACCGGGCGCCGGACGGTGTCTCGATGCTGGATAGACTGTCCGGCTTTGAGCCGCCGCACGCTTCTCGGGTCCTGGGAGTCAAGCGCGGTTGGGGGAGGAGGGATGCGGGTGGCGACAGTGCCGGTTGGCGAATCAAGGCGACTGGTTTGGCTCTTCGAGTTCATCTGCATCCTCGATCTCGCGTCGCATGCGGCGCGAGATGCGGGGTCGGATGAATCCGTACACCAGGTAAGCGGTAAAGATGACGGGGAGCACGAGCGGGAGGATCTTGTCGCGCAGGACGATGAGAACTCCGATGAAGACCGCGGCGACGGCGAGTTTGGCGAAGGGGCGCTGGACGCTCAGGTTAATGGACTTGAACGAAGGGTACCTGACGTCGCTGATCATCATGATCGACAGAAAAACGAGGATGAACGGCAAGACATAGCGCCAGCGCCCGACTGGGAACTCGCGGTCTTCCCACCACATGATGAACAAGGTCAGAGACGCCACCAGGGCGGCGGCGGCGGGGATGGGGAACCCGAGGAATTCCCTGGTGCCGCTCCCGCCGGGCAGGCTGGCCAGGCAGTTGAAGCGGGCCAGGCGCAAGGCGCCGCAGATCAGGTAGACAGAGGCGATGAACCATCCGATCTCCTGGTACTCGAGGAACACGTCTTTCAACACGATCCGGTGGACGAGAAAAGCGGGGGCGGCGCCGAACGAGATCAGATCGGCCAGCGAGTCGAACTGCCGTCCGAAAGGGCTCTCGTGACCGCCCCACCGTGCCACGCGCCCATCGAGCAGGTCGAAAATGCAGGCGAGCAGGATGAAGAAAAGGGCGTGGCGGATGGCTGTGTTGAAACTCCCCGCGGCGGCGTCCGCCTCGACGATCTTGGTCAAAGCGACGAAGCCGCAGAAGAGATTCCCGGCCGTCATCAGATTCGGCAGAAGGTAGATCTGGATCCGGCTGGCGGGCTCCGGGTTGCTGGCGGGATGGTCGTTTGGGTCGGCCATGGGATCGGCCATACGCTTAAGCGCGGTTGGCGACGACGGTTTCGCCCGCCCGGACCGATTGGCCCAGTTGGACGCTGAGGCGGGCATCGAGGGGCAAGAGCAGATCGCAACGGGAGCCGAACTGAATGAGGCTGATGCGTTCGCCCCGAGCCACCTTGGTGCCGCTGTCGGCCCACACCACGATCCGGCGCGCGATTGCGCCGGCGATGAGCCGGACCCCGATCCTCTCGCCGTCGCGTTCGGCGGACAGGAAGCCGAGGAGGACGTTTTCGTTGAACGCGGCGGAATCGGTGCGCATTGCGTTCAGGAACTGGCCGGCCGCCCGTTTGTGGAACGCGATCCGGCCGGCGACCGGGGCCCGTTGGACGTGCACATCGAAAACCGACATGAAGATCGACACCCGGCGGCAGCGTCCGCCCATGAAATCGAGTTCCTCGATTTCGTCGATGGCGTCGACTTTGCCGTGCGCGGGGGCGAGGATGACCTCGGGCGCGGACGGGATGGCGGGGTTGGGATCGCGAAAGAAGTAGAGGCAGAAGAGTCCAAAGAGGACCCACAACCCGGCGAGGCCGCCTGCGATATAGATGAGGATGCTGCCCAGGAACTTCGCCAGCACGCTGGCGAGCATGAGGGCCAGCACGAAAAACAGCGGCCAGTAGATCAGGCGCAAGGCCGCCTGTGTCGCTTTGCCCGCGTGTCTCATGCGCCCAGTCTAGACCAAACGGCGCGCTTGAAAAGCGCGGAGTTTCCTGGCGCGCATGAGTGCGCCTTTCGATGACATCGGCTCCGCGTTCCGCGGAAGTTGGTGAGAAATGCGCGCTAGGCCGAGCCATCCTCGATGTTGGCGTACAACTCGAGGGCGTTGAGGACTTTGGCCTCGATGATCTGGCGTTGGATCTGGGGCAACGCACCGCGCTCCTGGAGTTGCTTGACCAGCTTGTCCGGCTTGATCTGGTAACGCGCCGCCAGTTCGAGGACCCGCTGGGTGAGCTCCTGGCTCGTCGCCGTGATGCCCTCCTTCTCGGCGATCCGGTTCAGCAGCAGTATGGCCTTGACCCGTTCCTTGGCGCTGTTGTTGGCGACGCTGTAGATTTCGTCCTTGCGCTCGTCGATGGCCTCCTTGGCCACACCCCGCTCCTGATTGGCCTTGACGATATCGAACACGACGTTGCGAGTCTCGTTCTCGACGAGGGACTCGGGCAAATCGAAGCTCACGCGGCCCAGGAGCGTGGCCACCAACTGATCGCGGATCTGGCGTTGTTGCTTTTCCTTGAGTTCGAGTTCGAGATCCTGGCGCACGCCGGCACGCAGGGCTTCGAGATTCTCAGCCCCGTAGCTGCGCGCAAAGGCGTCGTCCAGCTCCGGGATCTGCCGCTCCTTCACCTGGACGATCTCGACCTGGTACACGGCTTGTTTGCCCACCAGTTCGCGCGTGACGAAATCCTCGGGGAACGTGATGGTGACAGTGCGGGTTTCGCCCGCGCTCGAGCCCACCAGCGGATCGGTGAACCCCGGAATGAACGAGCCGGTTTGGATCTGAAGCCAGAAGTTCTTCTGCTCGGTCAGCCCGCGCGCGGTGGGAGCGATGTCCGTGATCGGCTTGCCCTCGCACGTGCCGGTGTAATTGACGACGACGAAGTCGCCCGGCTGGACGGGGCGATCCAGGTCGACGAAGACCGGCTTTTGCTCGCGGAGCATGCGCAATGCGCGCTCGAGATCCTCGTCCGTGACGGTGCGATTGTCCCGGCGAATCGGCAACCCGCGGTAATCGGGGACTTCGAAATCAGCCTCGGTCTCGACCGTGGCGGTGAAAGCGAAGGGCTGTCCGAGTTCCCAGGGAGTCTCCTCGATCTCAGGTCGAGTGATCGGGCGGAGTTTGTGCTGTTCGACGGCCTCGTGGTAAGCGTCGCTGATGATCTTGCGTTTGATCTCGGCGTTGATCTCCTCGGCAAAGGTCTTGAGCAGGAGCGCCCGGGGCGTCTTGCCGGGCCGGAACCCGGGAATCCGCGCCTTGCGCTGGAACTCCTTGAGCACCGCGTCGGCCTTGGCCTGGGTGGCCTCGGCGTCGATTTCCACGCGCAGCAGTTTCTTGCAGGGACCGAGATGTTCGATGGTCACGTTCACTTCAAAAAGCCTTTCGTTGGACCTCGCGGCAACACCGCGGGCCAGCGGGCCGAGCCCGCCACTCTAAAAGCGGCAGAGGCTAAGCACGCCCCCCTCAACCGTCAAGCACGCTGCCATTGTCGATTCCCGATTGACATCCGGCGGCGGTTGCACCTACTGTCCCCGCCCTGACCTGAGGGGGGGCTGGCCGCGCGGTGCGGCCATGCGGCCCCGGGTCCCAGAGAGGAAGTGAATCGATTTTGACGGAAATCCGGCTCAAGAAAGGCGAATCGGTCGAGAAGGCGCTTCGGCGTTTGAAGAAGAAAGTCGACCGCGAAGGCACCCTGAAAGAGGTGCGCAACCATCGGCATTACGAGAAGCCAAGCGAGCGGCGTCGGCGCAAGCTCAAAGTGGCCAAGTTCTCGGCCATGCTGGCCGCCCGATACGCCGACATGTAGGCGGGAACTCAGGAACAGGTGCTGATTTCAGGGCCGAGCCCGTGCCGTGCGCACGCGCGCTCGGCCTTTGTTTTTGTCTATGTACGCGTTGTCATCCTGCTGGAACTCGAGTCGCCACATCGACGGCCATGCCATGCTGCGCGAGATTCGTGAGTTGGGCTTCGAGTACGCGGAGCTCAGCCACGGAATCCGGCTCAGCCTGGTGCCGGGCATCCTCGAAGCCGTCGCCGCCGGCGTGGTGCGGATCACCACCCTCCACAATTTCTGTCCGCTGCCGATTGGGATCACGCGGGCTGCCCCCAACATCTTCAAGTTCACGTCGTCGGACGCGCGGGAGCGGCAGAGCGCGCTCAAACACACCCTCAAGACGTTCGAGTTGGCGGAGCGCCTGGGCGCGAAGCTCGTGGTGCTCCACATGGGCGCCGTCGAGATGAAGGACTACACGGACGCGCTGATCCGACTGGCGGAGGCGGGTCTGCGGGAGACGCCCAAGTACCAGCGGCTGTGCGCCGAGGCCGATGAGCGGCGTGAGTCGAGGAAGGAACGGCATCTGCTCTTTGCGTACGAGGCGCTGCGCTATCTCGAATCCGAGGCTGCGCGGCGCCATTTGCTCCTGGGGATCGAGAACCGCGAGGCCCTCGAAGAGATCCCGTTCGAGTCCGATTTCCCCTTCTTTTTCCGCGACTTCCCCGGCGGGATCATCCGTTACTGGCATGACACCGGCCACGCTCAAATCAAAGAGAACCTCGGGTTCATCGACCACGTCATGCATCTCGAATCGCTCGCCGGCGACACCGCCGGGTTTCATCTCCATGATGTCGAGTTCCCCGGACGCGACCACCGCCCGCCGGGCAAAGGCATGATCAATTTCGAGGCTTTGAAACCGTTCGTGAAGCCCGAACACATCAAGGTCCTCGAACTCTCGCCCTCGATCACGCCCGAGGAGGTGCGGGCCGGTCTGGCCCACCTGCAGTCGCTTTGGGGCCCCGAGTAAGAGACCGGACCTTCCTGCCATCGCATGGTGAAGAAGCGCTCCATTCCCTGGCCGATGGTGTTGCGGATCGTCCTTTGCCTGGTCCTTCTCGGCTGGGTGTTCCAGGCGATCTTTCTCAGCGAGGGACGCAATGCGTACGAGCGGCAGGGCCTTGCCTGGGATTCGCTGAACCGCGCCGAGCAATGGAAGCTGGCCTGGCACTACGGCCCGCCCGAGCTGTGGCGAAACGTCTGCCTGATCGACCCGACGGCCGCGACCTGGTCCCTCCTCTTCATGGGCGCCACGATCTTCCTGGGCACCCTCCGCTGGCGGATGGTCCTGCGCGTGCACGGCATCAACCTCTCGCTCGGGCGGGCGGCGGAAATCTCGCTCGTCGCGCATTTCTTCAACTCGTTCCTGCTCGGGTCGACGGGCGGCGATCTCATGAAGGCCTTTTACGCCGCGCGTGAGACCAGCAATCGCAAGACCGAAGCGGTCGTGACTGTCCTGGTCGACCGGCTGATCGGGCTTCTGTCCATGCTTCTGTTTGCCGCGGTGATGATGGTTCCGAACTGGGCCCTGCTGTCGGGCCACCGCCGCCTGGCGGCGCTCGCTGGCATCGTGGTGATCATGCTCTTGGGCGCGCTTGCGGTTGCCGGCCTGTCGTTCTGGGGCGGCCTCTCGCGCCGCTGGCCTCGGGCCCGGATCTGGCTTCGCCGCCTGCCCAAAGGCGAACTGCTCGAACGGGCGCTCGAAGCCTGCCGCCAGTTCGGGCAGGAGCCCCGATTCCTCGCCCAGGCCTTTGCGCTCTCGACGGTGCTCAACGTGATGTGCGTCCTGCAAATCTGGGTGCTGGCACGCGGTCTGAACCTGACGATCGCGCCCGTGGCGCTTTCCCTGATTGTGCCGGTCATCATCTGCATCGCCGCCATGCCCGTCACGCCCAGCGGACTCGGGCTGCGCGAGAACATCTATGTCTGGATGCTGGCGGTCCCGGAGATCAACATCCCGGCGACACAGGCGCTCCTGCTCTCGCTCCTCGCCTATGCCGGCAGCCTCTTCTGGAGCCTGGTTGGCGGCGTTGTCTACCTCTTCTTCCGCGCGACGCGGACGGAGGAGACCTGAAGCGTGAACCGTAGCCGCGGACGTGAGTCCGCGTCAGCGCGCTCCGCCAGAGACAGGAATCAGCGCCGTCTCACGACGGCGGCTACGGACCGGTTCATGGTCTTCGCGCGCGCTCAACCGTTGAAGCGCCTGCCATTGTCAAGGCGGCCGCCGGCCGCTAATCTTGGCCCGTGGTTCACGCGGTTCTCTTCGACATCGACGGCACGCTCATCCGGACCGGAGGGGCGGGCGTTCGCGCCTTCGAACGCACTGGTCAGTCGGTCTTTCACGTTGCCGACGGCGTGCGTCATATGCACTTTGCCGGACGCACCGACCGGTCGCTGGTCCGCGAGTTCTTCCGTCGGCACGGGATCGAGGCCACGCCGGTCAATTTCGATCGTTTTCTCGACCATTACGTGTTCGTTCTGGACCAGTTGCTCGGCGAACTGCACGGACAGGTCTGTCCGGGGGTTAACGATTTCATCCGCGACCTTCGGGGCCTGGCCCAGCCGCCGCTGCTTGGTCTCTTGACCGGGAACATCCGCCTGGGCGCCGAAATCAAGCTGCGGCATTTCGGCCTGTGGGATTGCTTCACCATCGGCGCATTCGGGGACGACCATGAGGACCGCAACGAGTTGGCCAGCATCGCGCGCGAACGCGTCAGCAGGGCCCTAGAACGCCCGGTGCGCGGCGACGAGATTGTGGTGGTGGGCGACACGCCGCTGGACATCGAGTGCGGACGGGCGATCGGGGCCAGGGTGCTGGCGGTCGGGACAGGCGGGGCTGAGCTGGGCGTACTGCGGGCGCACCGGGCGGATTGGGTGGTGGAGACGCTGGCAGACGTTAGGCCGCATTTCTCACCAACTTTTGATGTCATCTGACCGGTCACCGTCACATTTCACCTGAAATGCGGGCTAGTGAGATTCCCGGGTTAGGGCGGCAACGGTCTGCCGTTGAACGCCCACCCCTATTCTGCCATCAGCGCGAAGAGCAGAATCGCCGACGCCGTGCCGTCCATGGTGGGCTCGTTGGTCGAGTAATCATGGAGATCGTCGTGATACACCGCCAATTCGGACTGGAACATCGCCAGCGGATCGGGCTGGGTGATGCTGACGCCTTTGAGGCTCCGGAACACCTGTTCGTAGACCGGGCCGTCTACCAGACCGCCTCGCACCATGCGTCCGGTCAGCCGGGTGGTCATCAGATGCGGATTCCTGGGTGAGGCGGCCCCGGGCGGAAAGCCGGTGAACATCGAGGAGTTCCACGGATTGCGTCCCAGGAGCCAATCCGACTGCGCCGCCGAGAACTCCCGGTAGCGCGGGTCGCGGGACATTCGTTCGTAAAGGAGGCACTGCGTCGCCAAGGCCACCGTCAGGTTGTTCGAGCACCAGATGAACGGCACGCCGATCCGATACGGCGTGCGCCGCCCGGCAGTGACACACCGCTCGATCCCGTCCCTATAGTACCCGATCAGCATCTTGCCGGTCTCCTCATCCGCGAGGTCGTGGAGCGCGAAATGACCGATGTTCACAAACGGGTAGAAATCGTAATGCCGCGCCTCGGTCCGCCCCATCCAGGATTCCGTCCCGGCCTGTCGGGCATAGCGGCGGGCGTCATCGAGGTAGCGGCTGTCGCCTGTTGCCCGGTACAATTCGGCGGCGCCCCACTCCATGTCGTCGGCCCAGGTCGACTCATGATAGCGGTAGGGCGCGCCGTAGGAATTGCCTTGCTGAAAACCCTCTTGCTTCCGTCCGAGGGCGTAGACCTCGACACCCGCCTGCAGGCAGCGCTGCGCGAAGGCCCCGTGCTCGGCGTTGTGGCGCCAGGTCTGACAGGCCATCGCCATGGCCGCCGCGTAGCGCCCGGCGAGATTGCCCAGGCCGGTCGACTCGCTTTGGTACTTCCCGAGCCCCTGCGGACGCCCGTTCGCCGCGTAGACAACGCGCGGTCCGCCCGGCCCCCATCCGTAGTCGGCCTTCTCGTCCGCGGGCAGCCGCCAACCCCAGTGGTCGCGGTCGTCAGCCACCTGGTGGTAGAGTTCTTCCGGAGCAGGGTGGAGCCGCAACATCCAATCCAGACCCCATCGCGCCTCATCCAGGACATCGGGAACGCCGTTTGTTCCGGGGCGTCCATCTTCCCGCACCAGGTCCTCGAAGGCCGCTGGGGCGATCCGATAGGCCAGGAGCATCTGGGCGGTGGCGTTGGCGGAGGTCATCAGGTACTTGAGCAAATCGCCCGCATCGTGCCAGCCGCCCCGCGCATCGATGGGTGCTCCGGCCGGACGCGGCCCGTAGGCGGTGCGTCCGTCCTGTTGATGGCATTGGGCATCGAGCCACGGATTATCGCCGCAGCGCTGGTGGCGCATGAATTCGAGCAGCGCCCCGCACACAGCGTCCCTCGCCTGCGTCCCGATCTCGAACGCGGCCGAATTTGTCGGGCCGAGGCGGACGACGAACCTGCCCTCGAGGCGGACGGGGCTGAAATCGAGCTCGGCATGGTGGTGCCATCGCCCCCAGACCGCATCCGGCAACGGCGACGCCGGCCCGCGCCAGACCACGGTTTGATCCGCGGCATTCAGCACCTCGAAGTCCCGGGCGAGAGGGTGGGCCGAAAAGGCGATCGCGATCTTCGGATCTCCGGGGCGATACCCGAGGAGGTTGACGCGCAGGTGCACGGGGCCCGGCGCATCTGCGTTTTGCGCCAGCAGAGGCCGGCACGGTTCGAGGCAGAGAAGGAAGGCGACTGCCAGACCTGGCGCGAGGCGTTTCAGTTGACTCAGCCCGTTCACGTTTCGGTCACCACCTTCCAACCCACGGCATCGGCCAGCGCGTGGACGGGTTCCTTGAGATCGCCATAGAACGTGACGCGATGCCACCCCCAGACATCCCACATCGAGAAGAGCTTCTCGAAATCGCCCAGGGGCTGGGCGCGCAGTTTGGTGCGACAGGCGCGGTCATTGGCGTCGTTGCCCACCGCCTTGGCCTGGTGGAACATGATCTCTTTGCGCTTGGGCTCGAATTCGAGCGTCGTGGTGAGATAGCCCACCGGCATCAGCGAGCGCAACGAGGCGCCTTGGCGGTCCTCGGAATGGGTCAGGATTTCATACGGATTCGCCGCGCCTGACGGGCCGAAGACCCTGGTCGGCGCCACGCAGTGGGCATAGATGATCTCGCGTTTCGCCGAGTCCATGACCGGGTCTGAAATGTAGCCGGGCCGGCCCCGGGTCAGCGTGGTGATCGCGACCATGGTGGCGGTGGACCGGATATCGCATTCGCAGGCGCCGACCAGGCCGTCATCGACCAACTGACAGAAGCCCAGGCAGGGATAGGCGTTAATGTGGTTGCCGTAGAAGCCGCCGAGGCAATTGATGGTGATGGCATTGGCGCCGTGTTTCTGCAACAGGGCCTTCTGGCCCAAATACATCGCCGCCGATTGTTCGATCGTCTCGCGCGTGACCCCTTCGATCCGCCGCGCCCCGTGCTCCCAGCGATCGGCCCAAAGACGCACCTCATCGGGATCGGCCGCCTGGGCCAGCCCGTTCAGCTCGGCGAACGGCACGTAGACAATCGGGATGCCCATGATCTCGGTCGCCGGCGCCGGGTTCTGGTCGCGAATGGCAAGGACCTTCGATGACTTCATCCGGCTGACGCACTCGGAAATCGACAGGCATCGGATCGGGTCCTCCGCCCAAGCCGCCGACCCCGGCGGCGGCGTGCGCCTTTCCCGCAGCCGCGCGGTCGCCGCCACAAACTCAGACGGCGTCCGACCCTGGCGGACGAGTTCGAAGCACTTCACCGCCTCGATCAGGTCCCCCAGTTCCGACGACGAGACGAAGCCGACATTCGGCGATCGAGCCCGGAGCAGCGCGGCGTTGTAGGTCAGGAACCCGCCCGTGCCCGCATAGGTGAAATCGGCATACAGCACCGGTTTGCCCGAGGCGGCGATGGTCTGCACCACGCGCGGCCAATTGTTCATCTGATAGACCAGGTAGCCGTCCACGCTCGAGCCTTGGTCCTCCTCGATGATCTTCTTAGCCTCCGCCTCCGTGCTGGCCATCGTCGTCACGAACTGGAATCCCGGGCACTCTTTCGCCAGCTCCGACTCGAGCCGCTGCATGACCGGCACGAAATCGAACCCGATGTTCGGCCAGGTCGGACGCGGCTGCTTCGGACCGAACAGGACGTAGACGATCCGAATGCGCGGTCGGCCGGCTGGGCCTTCCGCGGCGTCGACAGGCCGGGCGCTCAAGGCCAGTGCGGTCACACAGGCCGCCCCGCCCTTCATGAGGAACGAGCGCCGACTCAAGGGACAACACCCGCAGCCCGAGTACGCGGCAGCCGAAGCCCGGACATCGAGAATGCCCGGTGCGCTGGTTCGGGCCGGCTGGCGAGCAATCCGGGCCAGGTCAACGCCACGCGACAGCTCGTTCGTGACGATCGGGGCTTGGGCGGTCTTCATAGTACGGACTGGATGTTGTTCAACCCGCACAGCAGCGCCGGCGCAGCGCGGCGACCTGCGCAGCCGACGGCAATAGAGACACGCGAGTCTGCCGTCGTTTTGCTTGCGGTTCTGCCGCGCTGCGTCATATGCGGGTTCGGGCTCCCGAATACTGGCTGTGGCCGGGGACCGGCGCAACAGTTTTTCGCCTGCGCTGCATTCATGAGGCACTCTTCCCTCTGTGATCTCTGTGCCTCTGTGGTGAATCCCGTCCGATGACAGTCACCGTCCCGGATTGAACCACAGAGACGCAGAGCACACAGAGGGACGCGGCATTCAAAGAGCCACGGATGGAACACGGATGAAACACGGATGGGAGGGCTCATTGCACGTCTGGCAGGCTCGGTCGACATCCGCGTCCCGCCATCGAGGACCCCTCATGAAGCAGGACGGAACATGAAGGGAAACGCGGGAAGTGACCCGTCCTTCATGATCCGCCCCGAATTGATGAGGCACTTTTCCCAACCCGGCCCTTCGACTGCCGGATCCCGTGGCACGGTCTGCCGGTCGTTTGGTGGCGCCGCTGCGGTTCGACACGAGTCCGCATAGAGTCCGCATAGAGTCCGCATAGAGTCCGCATAGAGTCCGCATAGAGTCCGCATAGTCCGCATAGTCCGCATAGATTCAGCATAGGACCTTCCGGCTGCGTTCATTCACTAAGAAAGGTCTGGATGCCCATCCGACGGAGAAACGTCTCAGCACTCGGTTGCAGACCACTGCCGATGACCACTGCAAGCCGTTCCGCCGCAGGCGCTTCATGTCAAGGCAGGCCCTTCCTCTTGCACTGTGGCTGAGTCTTCCGCTGCTTATCCTGGCGCTCGAAAAGCACACGCCAGACAGTCGCCCGCTCAAAACTGGCATACCCTATGCATTAGCTCCTGAGCAAAGCCAAACACCGGTTCCGCGGGTCCGTCGAGACATGGCCGCGGGCAGGCGGAGAGAACCGCAGACTCATTCCGTTATGAAGACACGAGACGCGAGCAAGAGGTCAACGAACCCGGACAACACACCAACCAACTACTCTCACCGCCACGCCGTGAGGTTTCTGCCACTGCTGCTGCTCCTGATGCTGTCGGCCACGGTGCAGGCCCAGTTCAACTACACCGTCAGTGAGGGCAAGGTCACCATCACCAGATACACCGGACCCGGCGGTGCGGTGACCATACCCGACATGATCGCGGGGTTGCCGGTCACCAGCATCGGGGAGAGCGCGTTCAGCAACTGCCGCGCCCTGACCAGCGTCGTCATCGCCGACAGCGTCATCAGCATCGGGTCCGGGGCGTTCTACGGCTGCACCAGCCTGACGAGCGTCACGATCCCTGACAGCGTCATCAGCATCGGTGGCGTGGCGTTCAGCGGCTGCACCAGCCTGGCGAGCATCACGATCCCTGACAGCGTCATCAGCATCGGGTCCTCGGCGTTCTACGGCTGCCCAATACGTCACATCTTGTTCAATGTGAGCCAGACGATGCTGGTACGGTATCCACCTTCCAATCGGGGTAGTTACATAATCCCTGAGAGTGTCACCGCCATTGTGGGCGGGGCGTTCTACGGCTGCACCGGCCTGACCAGCGTCACGATTCCCGACAGTGTCACCAGCATCGGAACCCACGCGCTTTATGCGTGCACCAGCCTTGCGAGCGTCACGATAGGCAACAGCGTTACCGGCATCGGGGACTGGGCCTTCCTGGGCTGCACCGGCCTGACCAGCATCACGATCCCCGACAGCGTCATCAGCATCGGGGACAGTTCATTCTCGCGCTGCACGCGCCTGGCGAGCATCACGATCCCCGACAGCGTCATCAGCGTCGGGGACGGTTCATTCTCGGGCTGCACCAGCCTGACGAGCGTCACGATCCCTGACAGCGTCATCAGCATCGGTGGCGCGGCGTTCAGCGGCTGCACCAGCCTGGCGAGCATCACGATCCCTGACAGCGTCATCAGCATCGGGTCCTCGGCGTTCTACGGCTGCCCAATACGTCACATCTTGTTCAATGTGA
>JAKLFY010000096.1 GCA_022710935.1 Verrucomicrobiota bacterium | reverse complement strand
TCGACAGCGCGCCAGACAGAGGAAAATCCGCCGCCCCGAGACAAACGCCAAGAGCCTAACCCACCTTACGGAATTGCTGCGTTCAGGCGTTCAGGCTTGCGGAATCGGCGGAAGCGGGCTTCGATCTGAACCGAATCACGCGCGTGTGTAACGGAAAAGGCATGAACGAGACGACACGTTTTCTGCAGTCTGTTGCCGAGGGCCAGGACATCGAGGTGGGCCGCCTGGTCAATTGCCTCATCCTGGATGCCGCGCGCGCCGGAGCCAGCGACATCCACATCGAACCGTGGGAAAGCAGCGTCGCAGTCCGCATCCGGCTCTCGGGCGTCCTGGTCGAGCTGGTGCATCTCCCGCTGGATCTGATCGACAAAGTGGCCGGACGGCTGAAGATCATGGCCAGCCTCGTCTCCTATCAGAACGATCTGCCCCAGGAAGGTCACGTGCCGGCCAGCGAGGAGTTCGGCGGCGTCGAGCTGCGCATCTCGGTCTTCCCAACCGTGCGCGGCGAGAAGATCGTCATTCGCATCTTCGATCCCCGGAACCGGAGTTTCGACATGGCGACGCTCGGGTTCGAGCCGGAGACCTTGCGGGCCTTCATTCGGCTGTTGTCGCGACCCAACGGGCTGCTGTTGCTGACGGGGCCGACGGGCTGCGGCAAGACGACCGCAATCTACTCGGCGCTGAACCACCTCGTCGACCGCCACGGCCCGACCATCAGCATCAGCACAGTCGAAGATCCCGTCGAATTCAACCTCGCGATGGTCAGCCAGGCCCAAGTTCGCCCCGCGCGCGAGTTCACCTACCCGATTGCCCTCCGATCCCTCATGCGCCAGGATCCCCAGGTGATCATGATCGGCGAGATTCGCGATCCCGAGACGGCCAATATCGCCGTGCAGGCAGGGCTCACGGGGCATCTGGTGATCAGCACCATCCATGCGGGCAGCACCTGCGGCGTGTTCGCGCGCCTGATCAACATGGAACTCGAACCCTTCCTTCTCGCCTCCGCCATCAGCGGCGTTCTCGGCCTGCGACTGATCCGCACCAACTGCCCGGATTGTTCGGTCCCCTATCAGCCCGAGCCGTCTCTCATGAAGTACTTCCCCGCCGAGACCTTGACAAGCGCCGACCTGCGCCACGGCGAGGGCTGCGAGCGTTGCCTCGACACCGGGTACTCCAGCCGCACGGCCCTGACCGAGCTGCTCGAAGTCGACGAGGTCCTGCGCGAGGCCATTCTCGAGAAGATGCCCACCCGCGCCCTGCAACAGGTCGCCATCCAGCAAGGCATGCAGACCTTCTGGCAAAACGGATTGCGCCGCGTCCTTCGAGGCGAAACAACCATCGAAGAGATCATGCGCGTCCTGGCCGCGGACGCGTTCTAGCCTGCACTTGTCACCACTTTTTGCCACCGCGAAGCCAGAGTTCACAAGAGAAGTCAGCAGGCAGGCCAGGAAAGCAAGACCGCGCCAGGCCCAAGATATGAAGAGACGCAACACACTGTTCCCATGGCAGAATGCCTCCAGAACCGACACAAGGCTCCTGGTTCACTTTCTGGGCGCGGTTTTGCCGCAGCCCGGAAATCTGTGTCCTCGCCTCAGCATGCGATTTCCGGGCTAAGCAATGATCGGTCTCCTGCTCGGCGCCCTCGCTATCCTGAGTCTCGCCCTGACGCTCTGGCAGTGGCTCGAGACGCGCTGCTTCCCCTTGCATCGGCGGATCGCCGACCCCGACTTCGCCCCGGCTTTGACTCTGCTCAAACCGCTCAAAGGGGGCGATGCCGAGATGCAAGCCTGCCTCCGCAGTTGGCTCAGGCAGGAGTATCCCGGCAAAGTCCAAATCCTCTTTGGGGTTTCATGCCCAGACGAGCCGGCGGCGTCCATCGTCCGCACATTGCTGGCCGAGGCGCCAGGCCGGGACGTCGAGTTGATGGTCTGTCCCCAGCGGCTCGGCGCCAATGCCAAGGCTTCAACCCTCGCCCAACTCTCGAACCGCGCCCGCCATCCCATCTGGGTCGTCAGCGACGCTGACGTTCACGTCCCGCCCGATTTCCTGAGCAGCCTGGTCGCGCCTTTGAAGGACCCGGATGTGGGCCTGGTGAATGCGTTCTACGCCCTCGACCCCGCGCCCACCCTCGCCATGCGCTGGGAAGCGATCGGCGTGAACGCCGACTTCTGGGGCAGCGTGCTTCAGTCATTAAGACTTGCGCCTCAGCGCTTTGCACTCGGCGCTGCATTCGCCGTCCGACAGATTCACGTCGAACAAACCGGCGGTTTCGCCACCCTCAAAGATGTCCTCGCGGACGACTTTGTCCTGGGCCGGTCCGTCGCGGACCAAAACGTCCGGATTGCGCTCTGTCCGGTGGTTGCCACATGCCGGGAGGAGCCGCAAGGGTGGGCGGCGGTCTGGCGACATCAAGTGCGCTGGGCGCGGACGATTCGGGTTTGCTCTCCATATCCCTACGCCGCCAGCCTGGCCAGCAATGCAACCCTCTGGCCACTGCTCTGGGCCCTCTCCGACCCGCGGTGGATCGTCTGGGCCGGCGCGGCCGCCTGTCTGGGCGTGCGGCTGGCAACGGCGTGGGACAGCGAGGCGCGATTGATCCTCTCGACCAAGCACTGGCGGTCGCTCTGGCTGGTCCCAGTCAAGGATCTCCTTCAGGCCACCCTCTGGGCTCTCGCCTTTCTGGGTGACAGGGTCGAGTGGCGGGGAGAACGCTTCCGCGTCCTGCCCAACGGAGAGTTGCTTCCGTGCAATCCCCCGACCTTGGGCGCGCCATACACAGCGTCGGAGGATCCGCCGCGCGAGGACACGCAGCCTACAGGCTTGTAGGGTCCCCTGCCTGCCGGCAGACAGGCCTGACCCGGCGCTGTACCGCTTATGTCGCCCTGTATGACGCGGGCTACTTGAAAAGTCCGCGGGCGAACTCGGTATTGCGCCGGGCGTCAGCGACGGCGTCCTTGGACGGGCTTGAAGTCTCGAGCACGATCCACCCGCGGTACCCAATCTTCTTCATCGCAGTCGCGATGGGACCAAACTTGAGCTTCCCGTTGTCCAGGTAATCCGGTCCGTTCTTGAAATGGAACTGGACGATCCGCTCTTTCAGAAGCTGGATGTCTCCGGGCACGTCGTGCCCCTTCGTCACCCCGGTGTTGTACACGTCGTAATAGACCTGCACCGCTTCATGATTGATCCGGTCCAGGATGCGTGCGTTCTGCGATCCGTCCAGGTAATTCTCGATGGCCAGAATGACCCCGGCGTCCTTCGCCCGCGGGGCCGCGGCCTTCAGACGCCGCACCGCAACGTCGACATCCGCCTCCTTCACCTTCCCGGCGGCATCGAGCAGGTCGCCATTCCCAAAGAACGCCACCAGAACGACGCGCGCCCCGAGGTCATGGGCCGCGTCGATCGCCTGCTCGAGCCAGGCCGGGGCGCGTGGATCCGAGGCCAGCGGATGCGAATTCAGAAGGCCCATCATCAGCGAACAGACCGGCAGACCCGTCTGGCGCATCTGTTCCTTGTACCTCTGCCGAACCGCCGGGTCCGCGATTTCGAGACGATCCGCCCCGTCCCCGACGCCAACCTCGACGCCGTCGAGCCCGGCCTGGCGCGCCTGTTCGAGGCCGACGACGCAAGCGCCGAAACGGATTGCGCCGGCGGCCTCGCCGGCGAATGCCTCAGGCTCCAGTCGCGGCAAGAGCGCGCTGCCGGCAAGCACCGATGCGGCCTGTCCGAGAAACCTCCGTCGATCGAGAACGGGCTGATGCGTGGCAATGGGATCCAGGATAGTCTTCATTCAACGTTTATACGGCTGTTCAGACCGATTATTCAGTGTGATAGTATATTACGATATAGATATATGCAAATAACGGAATTCAAATGTGCAGTGTTCTGTGCCCGCGTTTACTGGTCATGACGCCGATCATCGGAATTGGGCTGAGTCGCATCTGGCTGCTTCATCCAATCAAGCGGGAACTTCTGTTGTCTCTGTTGCCGGTCCGCGTTTCATCCAGACAAGCATCAGGCTGATATCGGCCGGTGACACACCCGAGATACGCGACGCTTGTCCGATGGTGAGCGGACTCACCCTCTTGAGCTTCATGCGTGCTTCAGTCCTCAGCCCCGGGATGCGATCATAGTCAAGCCAGACAGGAATCGTCTTCTCCTCCATCGCCTTGCTTCGATCAACTTCGACCTGCTGTCGATGAAGATATCCCGCGTACTTAATGGCCGACTCGATTTGCAGAATGTCCTCCGCTGTGAGTTCGGCGTTCACCGATGGAAGGTCTTTGTAGCTGACTTCCGGACGGCGCAACATGGATTCCAAGGTCGAGGTTCCGATCTTGGTTCTCCGGAGCCGCTCCAATTCAGCTTGTATGGTCCTCCGACGCTCCTGGAACGACTGGTAATGCCGCTCCGGCAAGAGCCCCACAGCGAATCCGATCTCCGATAACCGTTCGTCGGCATTGTCCTGTCGCAGGAGCAATCGGTACTCCGCTCTGGACGTAAACATGCGATACGGTTCGGCGGTGCCCTTCGTCACCAGGTCATCCACCAGAACGCCTATGTAAGCCTGGTCGCGGCGCAGGACGATCGGCGGTTTCCCCTGAACCCGCCTGGCGGCATTGATGCCGGCGATGATTCCCTGGGCTCCCGCCTCTTCGTAACCCGAGGTCCCGTTGATTTGGCCCGCGAAATAGAGGTTTCGACACAGCTTCGTTTCGAGTGATGGCAGCAACTGTGTCGGCGGGGCATAGTCGTACTCGATAGCGTAGCCCGGACGCATGATCTGCGCGTCCTCACAGCCGATGATGGTGCGAATCATCTGGATCTGCACCTCGTACGGCAAACTTGTCGAGAACCCGTTCACGTAGATCTCTTCGGTCGATATCCCCTCGGGTTCGAGGAAGATCTGGTGCCGTTCCTTCCCGGGGAACTTGACGATCTTGTCCTCTATCGATGGACAGTAGCGAGTGCCCGTCCCTTCTATCACCCCGGAGTATAGCGGCGACTTCTCGAGATTGGCGCGGATGATCTGGGCGGTCTTCTCGGTCGTGAAGCTCACATGACAACAGAGCTGTCGACCCAGTCGCTCGAGGACAGAACCGTGAGGGTAGATCCCCGGATGATCGCCATCCTTGTTCGAATGTTCCACGTGGAACAAATCCTCTTTCCAGAAATGGAAGTAAGGGACGGGCTCATCCCCAGGCTGAGCCTCAGTCCTTGAGAAGTCAATGGACCGCCGCAGAAGCCGGGGCGGCGTCCCGGTCTTGAGCCGGCCCAACTCAAATCCCAATTGCCTGAGCGACGCAGACAATCCAGTCGAGGCAGGCTCGCCCGATCGGCCCCCTGGGATCTGGCTGAATCCAATGTGCATCAGTCCGCGCAGGAATGTGCCTGTAGTCACAATGACGCACTTGGCCCTGAACTGGACGTTCAGTGTGGTTTCGATTCCAACTGCGACACCCTGATCGACCAGGATCCGGTCGACCTGCCCCTGTGTGCATTCGAGTCCGGGCTGCCGCTCACAGACCCTCTTGAGACGGAACTGATACGCCTTCTTGTCACACTGGGCCCTCGGTGCGCGGACGGATGGGCCCTTCTTGCTATTCAGCATTCGGAATTGGAGGCCGGTCATGTCCGTATTCCGACCCATCTCACCGCCGAGGGCATCGATTTCGCGGGCGAGTTGGCCTTTGGCGAGGCCACCAATTGCGGGATTGCAGGACATTTGACCTATGCAATCCAAGTTTATCGTTAACATGAGGGTATCTCGCCCCATGCGAGCCGACGCCAACGCAGCCTCGATGCCTGCGTGACCGGCACCGACAACAATCACATCGAATTCCTTCGGATAAAGGAACATCAATCCGCTCCCGAACAACCGCGCCAAGCCGCGCATCCGCCCATAAAAAAACGAACCGGGTTCGGAACCAGAGGATGGTTCTCGAACCCGGTGGAGTTTTCAGAGTACAACTGAGGGACTATGGGGATATCTCGGCAACGACCGGTACTTAGCCGCAACCGAAAATTCGCTTTAAAATTCAAAGACCAACTTCAGACGAGCCTCAGAAACCCAGTTCTTAAAGCCCGGCAGTTAAGCACCCGTCTCAATGCAAGTCAAGCAGACCAATAAAGTATTATTTCCACTGATGTTTCTGATCATAATCCAACAGACACTGGCTTTGTGTGCGTGCGCACGGCCAATCGCCGCGCCGCGCGAGGCGCTCTGAACATCCTCAAACAGAGAATTGCTGCTGCAGCCGGCGTTTTGCTGTTTACACCTCCGGGCTCCTCGCTAGGATGACACGCGGATTTGTTGCCATGAAGAAAATCGAGGCGATCATCAAGCCCTTCAAGTTGGAGGACGTGAAGGAGGCGCTGGCGCAGATGGGCATCGAGGGGATGACCGTGAGCGAGGTGAAGGGTTTTGGGCGCCAGAAGGGCCACACGGAGATCTATCGCGGCAGCGAGTACACGGTCGATTTCCTGCCGAAGATCAAGATCGAGCTGGTGATCGCCGCCCAGCATGTCGAGCAGGCTGTTGAAGCCATTCTGAAGGCGGCCAAGACCGGCAAGATTGGCGACGGCAAGATCTTCGTGAGCGCGGTCGAGAACGCCGTTCGCATTCGGACTGGCGAAACGGACGAGGAGGCCGTTTAGCCCGGTTATTTCACACGCTTCGCGAAGAACCGTAACCGGGCTGACCCGCATGGCAGACGAGGTGGATTTAGGGGCAAGAGCGGGTTGTGAATAACACGTGGACAAGAGTTAATATGTTGTTCTGGTTTTCGATGGACGCCTTGCCTACAAACGCTGTCGCGTAACCTGAGTAAGGATCGAGTGGGGATTATTATTTCCGTGAGTGCCTCAGAGACAATGCAGCACAGAGTTTTAAAGTATTGGTATGCAATGTGTTGCGATTTTCACAGTCGAGATTGGCCAGTTTTTTGGGCTTTTCCGACGGGGGTGTCCAAATTCTTTTCAATGCCAGAGGTGCTAAGCCTCTGGAAAACGGGACGTTACGCGCTCGTTGCAAGTGGTGGTGAATAAAACCGTCTCCGGCGCAAGTCAGGGCCGTTGTCGTCTCATGCAAACTTCAATCGAGAAGGTCTGGTCTTCGGCTCAGTCGATTCTCCGAGGCATGCTCAATCCGGACATCTATAATCTCTGGTTCACCCATTTGCGAGCCAGGGAGATGTCCGAACAGGAAATCGTGGTCGAGGTCCCGAATGATTTCTGCGAACTGTGGCTCAAGGACAATTACCTGGGGCTGTTGCAGGATGTGGTGGCGCACGTGACCGGATCGACTCGGCGTGTCCAGTTCGTCATTGCCGCCAAACCATCCGAACCGTCGTCGGGCGAAGGGCCCGCCCCTCAGCGGGCTGCGGTGTCGGCCGTGGCCGCCCACGGTTCGGTTGCCGGCGTCGTCGCGCGCGAGTCCCCCTTCAATCCCAACAACACTTTTGACACCTTCGTGGTGGGGAGCAACAACAGCTTCGCTCATGCGGCGGCATTGGCGGTCGCGCAGGCGCCGGGGCGGTCCTACAATCCGCTCTTTGTGTATGGGGGAACCGGTTTGGGCAAGACCCATCTTTTGCATGCGATCGGGCAGCATGCGGCCCAGAATCGAAAGGGCGCCCGCGTCGCCTATCTCTCGTCGGAGAAGTTCACCAACGAGTACATCGACGCCATCCAGACCAATCAGTTGGCGCGCTTTCGGAAGAAGTATCGGATGACCGATGTCCTGCTGATCGACGATGTGCAGTTTCTGGCGAACAAGGAGCGGATTCAGGAGGAGTTCTTCCACACGTTCAATGCCCTGCATGAGGCGCATCGCCAGATCGTTCTGACGTGCGATCGCCCCGCCAGCGAGATTCAGAATCTCGAGCACCGGCTGATGTCGCGGTTCGAGTGGGGGTTGGTGACGGATCTGCAGCCACCTGACGTCGAGACGCGCGTGGCCATTCTGCGCAAGAAGGAGCAAAGCCTGGGCGTCAGCCTGCCCCAGGAGGTCATCGATTTCCTCGCCCAGCGCATTCGCTCGAACATTCGCCGGCTGGAAGGCGCCCTGATCCGCGTGGCCACCTACGCCTCGCTGGCGGGCAAGCCCGTCACCCTGGAGGTTGTGGAACATCAGCTTCGCGAGCTGCTGCACGAGGAAGGGCGCCACGCCATCACGATCGAGATCATCCAGAAGAGAGTTGCGGAGCATTACGACATCCGGCTGGCGGACATGACCAGCCGGCGTCGGCCCGAGAACATCGCGTTTCCCAGGCAGGTGGCCATGTATCTGGCCCGTCAACTGACCGAGAGTTCCCTGAACACGATCGGCGAGGCCTTCGGAGGCCGGGATCACGGCACCGTTCTGCACGCCTGCCGTCTGGTGCGCGGCCGCATGGAGGTGGACCCGAGCGTGCGGCAGGTGGTGAGTTATCTCGAGAAGCAGCTCCATCGATGACGCCGCCGCCGCGTTCGGCAAGCTATCTCGGAGGGATGAGATCCGCCAGTCCGGCGTCCCTCAGAGCTGCATCGAGCCATCGGATCTGGTTGGGGAACAAATGCTCGCGCCGAATCTCGGCGGCATCCAGGCGCGCGAGGTTCGTCTGGCCCTGCGCGAGGTGGATTTCGAATGCGCAGAGGTGGAAGACGCTGCGTCCGAACTCGTCAAAACGGGCGGGGTCCACGGTGCTCAGCAGTTCGGACGCTTCGTCCCAGCGCTGGTTCAAGGCGAGGGCATAGCAGTGGTTGACGCGCGCGTGGGGCGAGGCCGGCATGCGGGCGAGGAAATCGCGCGTCACGCTCACCACCCTGGCCGGATCGAGCCTGTTGATCAGCAGCGCCGCCGCGTAGTTGAAATCCCATCGGTCATCGCCCGGGAGGAGGAGGCGGGCTTCGGTTGCGGCTCTCAGGAGCAGAACGGGGTCCTGGCGCATGGCCTCAGCAAGCTCGAAAACGACCTGCCAATAGTAGGGCACATCCTTCAAGGGCTGTTCGAGGGGCGCGAGCACCTGCCATGCCTTGTCGTGATAGCCGAGTTCCTTCAAGCCGAGGCCGACCTCGAGCGCGACTCGGGGTGAGGGAAAGAACCCCCGGGCCGCGGCCTGCATCGACGCGTTGGCCTGATCGAGGTGTTTCAACATGTGGTGCGCCCGCCCCTCGATGAAATCCGTCCAGCCACCCAGCGCGCGGGCCGTCTGCGGGAAGGCCCGCAGCTCTTCGGCCATCTCCAGCAGGCCGCGCCAATCTGCCGCGGCGCTGAGCAGCGCGGCGCGTTTGAGCCAGACGGACTGCGCGGCAGCGGAGGGGTTGCCGCCCTGCTGCATTGTGAACTGCCGTAGGGTCAGATGCGCCTGATCGGGCAGTTCCAGAGTGTTCAGGGCATCCGCCAGCAGAATCGCTTCTTTGGCGGAACGCGGTTTGCCGACCTCACGCGCCGCCAGGCTTCGGGCCTGATCGGATCGCCCGGCCTGGGCCAACAATTTCCAGTAGCCGAGGTGATCGCGCAGCCTGTCCGCTCGGGACTCGACAAGGCGTTCGAGCGATTTCGCATAATTGTCCGGATCCTGCGCCTGCTCGAAATCGAGGAGCTGCAGGCGGGTTGCCAGGATGCGGTGGGCGGGATCCTCGAGCGCCTGTTCGAGACGGCGGCGGGCGTCGTCGCGAGCGGGCAGAGGTCCCCAGCCGGCGAGGTAGGCCGCATGGTAGAGGGCGAGGGTGGGATCTTGGGCGGACTCGGCGCTCAGCCGCTCCCAACGCGCCCTGTAGGCGGGTCCATCGCCTCGATCGAGGAGGGCCTTGAGATAGAGCACCTCGTCCTCCCTCGATAGATCGTCCCGCAGCGGATGCAGCAGATCGTACACCTCGTCCGAACGCCCTGTCCGATCGCACAACTGCGCCACCAGGCCGATGTCCTGGGCATTGGTCCCGCCGAGGGCGACCAACCAGGCTGGCAACTTGGCCGCCTGTTCGAGGGCGGCGGCGGGCGGATGGGGCAGGCTCACGGTGGCGCGCAGGGCCTGCCGGATCGTCGGCAGATGCCCCAGGTTCTTGATCACGGCGGCGCGCCAAGCGGCGGCGGCTTCCTCGTCCGATCCTTTGGCAGCGAGCTGCCGGGCCGACCGCCGCAGTTGCCAGGCCTGGGCGAGATTCAAGAGACTCACTCGCACCTGGGGCTGGAAGCCGGGCGGGGTCACGCGCCAGATCTTGGGCAGCGAGATCGCGATCCCGACGACGACAACGAGGATCAGCACCGACACGATCCGGAACCACGGATCGAGGATGAACAGCCGCATCAGCTCGCCCTGATCGTGGGGCAGGGCTTTCAGATCGCGTTTGGAGGGGAGCGGGTCCACCTAACTCTTCGGCGCGGGTGATGGGGGAGGCTCGTTGAGGCTCCAGTATTGGGCCAGGAGACCGACCATCTCGAGAAACTCGGCCGAGTTGGCCCGCTTCATCAGATACCCCGAGATGCCCAGGGCGTACATGCGGGCCTTGTCTTCCTCGAGTCGCGAGGCTGTCAGGACCACCACCGGCAGATTGTGCAGGTCCGGATCCCGCCGGATCTCCGCCAGAAACTCCTCCCCGTTCATGCCCGGCATTTTAATGTCCAGAAGCACCAGCCCGGGCCTCGGATTCTCCGGGGACCGCAGGAACCGCAAGGCCTCATCGGACGATCGGGCGACAACCAACCGCGTCTCGGTCTCCAACTCCCGCAACGCCCGCTGGACACTGAGGATGTCCACTTCGTCGTCCTCGACCAGCAGGAGCGGCGTCCGTTCCTGACAGAAGGCCCGCAGGCGCCGTTCGTGCCGATGGTGATGCTCCCATTCCATCGCCGACCGCATCAACTCGTGCGTGCCCTGGATTCTGAGCTTCGTCCGGATATTCGCCCGATGCACGTCCACGGTCCGCGAGCTGATGGACAGTTCCGCCGCGATTTCTTTGGCTTCCTTGCCCTGGCCGGTGAGTCTGAAGACCTCCATCTCGCGACTGGAGAGCACCTGCGGGGGGTCCTGTTGGGTGGTCGGAAATCCGGTGGCCAGATGGCGCAACAACCTGTTCCCCAGGCGGGGATCCAGGACAATCTCCTGACGCGCGGCCTGCCTGACAGCCGACGCCAGGGTGTTGGCGTTCACCTCGTTCGAGAGGTACCCCATCGCGCCGTCTCTCAAAGCCCGCTCCGCGATCCAGGCATCCTCGTGTTCGGACAGGACCAGCACCGCCGGCGGCTGTGAGACCTTGAGCAGACGCCGCAACACCGGCTCTCCTCGCTTGCGGCAGAAGCTGGCTCCCAGGATCACCACGTCGGGCTGACTGACGTTGACCGCGCTGAGCCCCGCCGCCGCATCCCCCACCTCCCCGAGCACCTCGATGCCCGGATCTGTCTCGAGATGGCTTCGGATGCCGGCGCGGTTAATGGACTGCTCCTCAATGATGAGAACCCGGATTGCCACGACCCCCAGTGTGACAGGGCCACGGATTTTCGCAATACTCTTCGCAGGGCTTCGCAGGGCCGTGCATCTCTGGAGATTGTCGGTGGGAATCGAGTTTGAGCCGCGTGGGGGCACGCGGCCTGCACCGGCAATCTCCATCCGCTGCAGGCCCGGTGCCCTCACCGGGCGAAAGAACACCACCAACAACCCGATGCACCGTTCGCGGGGCGAAATGTCCGGACTGGCCAGCCGCCTTTGCGCGTGCGGAAGTTCGGTCTGCACGGTCCAACGAAGCAAAGTGATCAACGACGCCACGCAGGCGCCCGAAGTGTTGTCGAGGCTGCTCCAGCAAGCCGAGGCGGCCGGGGCGAGCGACATCCATCTGCACCTGACAGGCGGGCAGACCGAGGTGGCATTCCGCCTCGATGGCCTCCTGACGCCGGTCACGACCCTCGAAAGCGGGCTGGGCGAGCATGTCATCGGCCGCATCAAGTTCCTCGCCCGGCTCAAGACCTACCAGGACAGCCTGCCGCAGGACGGGCGCATCGACCGGCGAGACAGCGGCGCCGGCTGCGACATTCGGGTGGCCACCTATCCCACGGTGCGCGGAGAGAAGGTGGTGCTGCGTCTGTTCAACCGTGACGGAGTTCTTGCCCTGGAAGATCTGGCCTTGCCGGACGGACTGGTGAGTGAGTTGGCGGCGTTCTTGCGACAGGAGACAGGCCTGTTGCTGCTGACGGGGCCGGCCGGGAGCGGCAAGACCACGACGATTTACGCCTGTCTGCGCGCCCTGGCCCAAGGCGGTCGCAAGCACGTCATCACCGTCGAGGACCCGGTCGAGCAAATCCTCCCCGGGGTGATGCAGACCGAAGTGAACGAGGCGCGCGGGCTGACCTTTGGGGTGGCGGCGCGCCATCTCTTGCGCCAGGACCCGCAGGTGTTGGTCCTTGGTGAAATCCGCGACGACGAGACGGCGACGCTGGCGGTGCGGGCGGCGCTGACGGGGCATTTGGTGATTTCCACCCTGCACGCGGGATCCTGCCGGGGCGTGTTCGAGCGCTTGCTGGCGATGTGTCCGGACCACGCCGCGGTGGCGTCGGCCGTCACGCTGGTGGTCAATCAGCGGCTGATGCGCCGCTGCTGCGCGTCGTGCCAGCGCCGGGGGTGTCCGCTCTGCCTGCAGACCGGCTATCGCGGGCGGCTGCCGCTCGTCGAGTGGGTGCGTCTCACCCCCGCACTCCAGCGCCAACTGCGGACCGTCGGGCCGGACGCGATCGAGCCGGCGCGGAGCCTCGAGTTGGCGGCGCGTGATCTTGTGGCCGCGGGACTGTCTGATCAGCAGGAACTGGAACGAATGTTCGGCTTATGAAACTGGACGAGTTTGCCTTTTTGAACCAGCAACTGGCCGGCATGCTGCGCGGCGGCATCCCGCTCGAGGGTGCTTTGAAGCAGTTGACGTCGACCCTCGAACGCGGGGCGCTCCGCCAGGAGCTCGAGCAACTCGAAGCGGATCTGGCCAAAGGAACTCCTTTGCGCGATGCCCTGCCGCGTCGCCGCCTGCCCGAGCTTTACCAGCAATTGGTCCAACTGGGCGCCCAGGGGAACACCCTGCCGGGCATGCTGACGCTTCTGGCCGACTACTACCAACGGCGCCACCTGATCTGGACCAAACTCAAAGCCCTCATGGTCTATCCGGCCATCGTCCTGATCGGCAGTCTCGGCCTGTCGCTCCTCCTGGCCCATTTCGCCCGCGTGCTCGCAACGTCGAGCCCCTGGGTGTTCTACGAGGGGCAGACGCTCCCGGCCGCGGCCGCCATCGGCGGTCCTGACGCCTTGCTGATCACTCCGCTCTGGATCGGGCTGATGTTGGTTCTCTTCGTTGCGGTTCTGGCCGTGCCGGCCTGCCGCAATTGGGCCCGGTGGCACTTGCCCGGCTTTCGGGAATCGAGCCTGAGCCAGTTTGCCGCGACCATGCGGCTGCTCCTCGCGGCCGGCACCGACCTGCCTCGTGCGCTGGCGCTGGTCACCAATCTCGAGCAGGGAACGGCGGTCGGCCGCGAGCTGGCCGGCTGGCGCGACCGGCTCGCCGCGGGCACCGGACGAATCAGCGAGTTCGCCCCCCCCAGCCGGCTCTTCCCGCCCATGTTTGTCTGGCTGGTGGGACAGGGCGGCGAGGACCTCGCCGGCGGCTTTGCCCGCGCCGCGGAGGTCTACGGCGAACGGGCCCGGCATCGGGTGGAGATGATGCTGTATGCCGCGCTGCCAGTGGCGGTCCTGGTCCTGGGCGGGTTGATCGCCGGCCAGTTGGCCCTCGGTTTGCGCGTGTGCGCCCTGGTGACCGGAATCAATACGCTGGGCGGGGAATAACGTGGCCCATGAACGCACTCGTGCTCAATTTGCTGGTCTTGCTGTTGGAGCTGATCGCGTTGGCGGTGCTGGCCTACCTCGCCTATTTCTTCCTGAGCCTTCCTCTGCGCCGACGCGAGCGGGCACGCCTCTTCCTCGATCTCGTCGAACTCGGGCTGCGAGATGGCCGCAGCGTGGAACAGACCGTGTGCGCCCTGGGAGCGACGGGGGATCGCGCCTTGGGCTCGAGGTTCCACCGCTTCGCCATGCACCTGGCGTCGGGCCTCCCCCTTGCCCAGGCCCTCGAACGGGTGCCAGGCCTTCTCCCCCCGCCGGTCGCCGGGATGCTCCGCGCCGGGCACGAGGGCGGCGATTTGCCCGGCGTCCTGGCCGCGTGCCGCCAGCGGCTCCAAGACCACGTCGATGCCGTCGCAGCCGCCCACCATTACTTCATGCTCTTCGCCCTTGTTGTCAGCCCCGCGTGGATCGCAACCTTCGCGGCGCTGTTTGTTTTCGTGATGCCGAAGTTCCTTGCCATCGCTGAGGACATGGGGATGACGACGCCCGCCCTCCTGATGGCCCTGGCCAACCACAGCAAGATTCTGATCCTGGCGCAGGTTGCTCTGCTGTCCGGTTTCTATGTCGTGGTCCTCGCTTACGTCGGCGGCCCGCGTCTGGCCGGATGGATCAGTCGCATCTGGCCTGGTCTGCCGGATCGACTGACCTGGCTTTTCCCGTGGAAGCGGCTGCGTCTCCAACGCGACTTCTCGTCTGTGCTTGCCATTCTCCTGGATGCCGGCCTGCCGGAAGCTCGGGCCCTGCATCTGGCGGGTGAGAGCACCGCCAATGCAGTGATGCGCGGACGGGCGGGTGGCGCCGTGGCGGACCTCGAACGGGGCGCTGGTCTGCCCTCGGCGTTGCGTCGATTGGACGCGTCGGGCGAATTCCGATGGCGTCTCGAGAATGCGATGCAGGGGCCGGCCCGTTTTCGAGCCGCCCTCGATGGCTGGCATGAGGTCCTGTCCGCCAGGGCCTGGCAGCTCGAACAGACGGCGGCTCAACTGGCGACCACGGGCCTCGTGCTGCTCAACGGACTGTTTGTCGGCGTGCTTGCCCTCGGGGTTTTCGGAATGCTCCTGAGCATGATCCAAGGAGGCCTTCTATGGTGACCCGCTCTTCCACCCGCAGGACGGCGCTGGCGCGCCGGGGCGCCTTGATGACTGAGCTCATCGTCGCCCTCAGCATCGTGATCTTCACCATCTTCCCGCTCGCTCTGGCGTTCCTCAACGAGCAGAAGCTGTGTCGCGCCTATTACTATCGCGCCCTGGCCCTCGAAATCGTCGATGGCGAGATGGAGGTTCTGGCCGCGGGCGAGTGGCGCGCCTTCGAGACCGGGGTTCACGCTTACCAGCCCTTGGCGCCGGCTGCCACGAACCTCCCACCGGGGCGTTTCGAGCTGACGGTCTCAGACGGGGCTGTCCGGCTGGTCTGGCAGCCCGGCCGGCGCGACACCGGCGGGCGGGTGGTGAGGGAGGTGAAGGTCCGATGAACACGCGACGCCTTTCCGTCCGCACTGGGCCGAGCCGCCGCCAGGCCTGGTCCGAGAGGGCCGCCTCGCGCAGGCCGGGCTCCTCGGAGTCGGGCATCCTGCTGATCGAGTGCCTGGTTTATCTCTCGTGCTTCTTTGTTGTTCTTGGCGCTGCCTTCGCGGTCTTTCACCAGACTCTCGGTTTCTCGCGCGATCTGCGGCGCAACGCCGACGATATCGCGCGCGTTCTCAAAGCCGGGGAGCGCTGGCGGACCGATGTGCGGTCCGCGACCGGTCGGATCGCCTTCGAGGAGGGTCCGGGCGGACGCGCGCTGCGCATTCCGAAGCAGGGCGGTGCGACCACCTATTTCTTTGTCACCAATGCGGTGCTCCGTTGCGCCGCGCCAACCGGGCGATGCGAGACGGTCCTGCCGGCTGTCAAAGAGTGCCGTTTCGTGAGCGAACCGCGCCAGCGCGTCACGGCGTGGCGCTGGGACATCGAGTTGCCGTCGCGTCTCAAGGCCGCGCGGGTGCATCCGCACTTCACTTTTACCGCGGTCTCCGGCCCGGAGGAGGCGCAACCATGAAGACAGTGGCTTCCACCCAAGGCAGCGAACGCGGCTCGGCCGTGATTGTCGTGCTCGCCTTGCTCCTCTTGATCCTGGCGTTCATGGCCGGGAACGATGTGACGTTGCGTTCTTTGCGCCGCGAGATGCAGATCATTGAAGAGCGTCAGCTTCGCAAGTACGAGCCGCCCGAGCCCGGGTCGTCCCAAACAGGCCCCGGCCGGGAATCCCCGGACTCCAGCTCATGGCGCGATCACGTCGCGTCTGGTCCTCCCCCCTAACCCGGGAATCTCACCAGTGGGGCGGTCGCGGCATTCCTGGCGGTCCGTGGGTGTGATTCTCGGGTCGATTCTCCACTCCGTCGGCGCGCGGGACGGTCAGACCTCGATGGATGACTGCTATGCGGGTCAGCCCGGTTACAGGTCCTCGCGAAGCGTGTGAAATAGCCGGGCTCATTCCTTTCCCGCGGATTCAAGCGAACACTGAGCGTTGAGTGTTGAGCGTCTGTCTGAAGCTGTCTGGGGCTTGCATTCCCCTCGGCCCGACCCCATGCTGCCCTCGTTCGAAGCACTAAACGATGCCGGGCCTTCAAAGGCCCGGACGATGATTTGATGAGCAACACTCCAGAGTTCGAGCTCGATCTCGATCTCCAACTGCTACCGTCGTGGGCGCGTCAGCCGTCCACGGAGAATCGTTATGCCAAGTACGAAGGCGATACCGAAGGGGATCGCCGCGACTGGCGAGGGGACCGATTTGGCCGACGCGACGCAGGTCGCAACCGGCCGCCGCGCCGGGATCGACCGCCCGGCGGCCCCGGCCGGGGCGGCCCAGCGGGGCGGCGCGAAGGCCGGGGTGATGGCCGGGGCGAGCGAGGCGAACGCGGGCGCGGGCCGGGTCCTGAAGGGCGGCCTTCCGCGCCGCGATGGCAGCGGGAAGAGCCCGTGGTTCCCCTGCCTGATGTGGAGGTCAGCTTCACGCCCGAGGAAGTGGGTGTGGAATCGCTGGCGCGCCAGATCAAGCTCACCGGGCGCGCCTACCCGCTCTTCGGGATTGCCGAGCTGATCCTGAAGCGTCCCGACAAGGTGCACGCCCACTTCCACGCGAAGAAAGGGGCGGACGGCGCCGTGGTGCAGCCGCTGGTGGTCTGTTCGCTGGATGATTCGCTCTGGCTGAGCGAGGACGAGGCCGTCGCGCACATCTTGCGCCACCATTTCGCCACGTTCTACCAGATCGAGAAAGTGCCCACCGATCCCCCGAAAGGCACCTACACTTTCGTGGCCCAGTGCGGCATGAGCGGCACCATCTTCGGCCCGCCCAATTACCACGATTACCAGGACAAACTGCGCAAGTTCCACGCCGAGCGCTACGCGCGCTTGCCGTTCGATGTCTACAAGGCGCGGGTCAAGATCGTCAAAGACGAGGCCGTGGTGAAGAAGTGGATCGAGGAGCAGAGCGCAAAACTCGAGTACATCTGCCTCAACGTGCCCGAATCGTGCCGATTCGGCAGCCGCGAGGATGTCGAGAAGCACTTCCGCGCCACGCATCTCCCGAACCTCATCCGGCCCGTCGACTCCTACACCCTGCGCGCGGGCGCCAAGCGGCCTCCTCTCTCGCCGGGATTGCAGACGCTGCTGCGCCACGCGATCGAGGATCAGAAGCGATTCCCCCTCAAGGTGGCCACCGTCCTGAGCCAGCAGTTCGCCGGGCACGGACTCCAGTTCTTCAAGGTCAATCGCACCGTGACCCACGTTTGCGTCGCCCGCCCTCACTACCTCGACCTCGAAAACACCGTCGTCTCCGATGGGGTCCGCAAAATCGTCGACTTCATCAACACCCATCCCGGATCCACCCGGCGCAAGCTGATCCAGGCGATCGCCCCAACCCCGCCCGCCCCAGCCGCGCCGCCACCACCGCCAACCCCGCCCCCGCCGTCCGAACCGGCGCCGACGCCTCAGCCCGCGGCCGAGGCCGCCCCCGAAGCCGCCGCCGAGCCGGCTGCCCCGCCTGCCGCAGCCGCCCCCGCGCCTCAGCCGCCCCCGGCCCCGACCGAGCCTCAGCCGACGCCGGAGCAGACGGCTGTCATCGCCGACCTGCATTGGCTGATCCATCAGGGTCACGTGATCGAGTTCACCGACGGACGACTCGAAACCGCCAAGGCGCCCAAGCCCAAACCCACGCCGCCGCCGCCCACGGCGAAGACTGCCGAAGGCGAGGCCGCGACGCCTGCCCCGACAGATGCTGCCGCCGACACGCAGGCAGGAAGTCCGGCCACAGAGGTGTCGACCGCACCGGCGGAGACGCCGGCGCCCGCCGCGGAAGCAACCGCGCCGCCTGTCGAAACACCCGCAAGCGCTGGAGAGACACCGGTGGCTGAGGCTCGAGGCGGCCAAAGCCCTGAATCGGCTCCCGCCCCCACGCCTGAGGCTGCGGCGCCGGCGCCGGCAACACCCGCTCCGGATCCCGACTCGAGGCCGGATCAGGCCGCGCCGGCCGCGCCCGCGTCCGCGTAGCCTGGTCGCACGTTGGAGCGCCGGCTTGCAGCCGGCTTAACGCGCCCTGCCCCGCAGGTTAATGGCCAAAGCGTCCTGCCCGGAGGCGGTCACGTCCTGCCGTAGAGTTCGGCGCCTTTGTCGACAAACTCGCGCGCTTTGCGGTCCAGGTCGGCCTGGATCGCCTGCTGTCCAGTGAGGTCCTGCTCGGACGCGGACTTCCGGACATCCTCGCTGATCTTCATCGCGCAGAAACGCGGCCCGCACATCGAGCAGAAGTGGACGGTCTTGGCGTCTTCCTGGGGCAGCGTCTCGTCGTGGAAGGCGCGGGCGGTTTCCGGATCGAGTGACAGGTTGAATTGGTCTTCCCAGCGGAACTCGAAGCGGGCTTGGCTCAGCGCGTTGTCGCGGTACTGGGCGCCTGGATGGCCCTTGGCGAGGTCGGCGGCATGGGCGGCAATCTTGTAGGCGATGACGCCGTCCTTGACGTCCTTCCTGTTGGGCAGCCCGAGGTGTTCCTTGGGTGTGACGTAGCAGAGCATGGCCGTGCCGTACCAGCCGATCATCGCGGCGCCGATGGCGCTGGTGAGGTGATCGTAGCCGGGGGCGATGTCGGTCGTCAGCGGGCCAAGGGTGTAGAACGGGGCCTCGTGACACCACTCGAGCTGCCTGTGCATGTTCTCCTCGATCAGATGGATCGGCACGTGGCCCGGCCCTTCGTTCATCACCTGGCAACCGCGGTCCCAGGCGCGCCGCGTGAGGTCGCCCTGCGTCTCGAGTTCGGCAAACTGCGCCTCGTCGTTAGCGTCGGCAATCGCCCCGGGCCGCAGGCCGTCGCCGATGCTGAAGGCCGCATCGTACGCCGCCAGGATCTCGCAGATGTCGTCCCAGTGGGTGTACAGGAAATTCTCACGGTGATGCGCGAGGCACCATTTGGCCATGATGCTGCCGCCGCGGCTGACGATCCCCGCCGCGCGATGGACGGTGAGCGGGATGAAGCGCAGCAGGACGCCCGCGTGCACGGTGAAGTAATCCACCCCCTGCTCGCATTGCTCGATCAGCGTGTCGCGGTAGATCTCCCACGTGAGATCCTCCGCCCTGCCACCCGCCTTTTCGAGCGCCTGGTAGATCGGGACGGTCCCGACCGGAACGGGCGCATTGCGCAGAATCCACTCGCGCGTGGCGTGGATGTTCGGCCCCGTGGACAGATCCATCACCGTGTCGGCGCCCCAGCGGATCGCCCAGCGCATCTTCTCGACCTCCTCCTCGATGCTCGACGCCACGGCGCTGTTGCCCAGGTTGGCGTTGATCTTCACCAGAAAGCTGCGTCCGATCACCATCGGTTCGCTCTCGGGATGGTTCACGTTGGCGGGGATGATGGCCCGGCCCGCCGCCACTTCGTCGCGCACAAACTCGGGCGTGATCGTCCGCGGAACGCGCGGACTGAAACGGCTGAACACGGACGGGGCGGCGGAGCGACCGTGGGAGCCCGGTCCGGGATGCTGGTGACGCAGGTCGTTCCGGGCGGTGTCCCGCGCCCGCTCCGCCTCGAGCAGGTCAAGACCCAGGTTCTCCCGGATCGCAACAAACTCCATCTCCGGCGTGATCACTCCCCGGCGCGCGTATTCGAGTTGGGTGGGGCGCTGGCCGGGCTTGGCCCGGAGCGGACGCCTGGGGGCGAAGTGCGAAGGACGAACGGGCGGCGCTGAAGCCTCGGGTGCGCCGGCGCGATCGAGATCCCCGGACGATCGGCCCTGGCCGCCGCTGTCGCATTCCCCGACATCGCCGCGCGACAGGATCCATTCGAGGCGCAGCGGCGGAAGCCCCTGGCCGCCATCGCCGTGAAAGTCCGGATCGCCCCAGGGCCCGCTGCAGTCATAGACCCGGACCGGGGCGTTGGGCCGAATCTGCCCGTTGGCGAGCCGGGTGGGCGAGAGCGCGATCTCGCGCATCGGCACCCGCACCGACGCGTGAATCCGGCCGGGCAGATACACCCGCCGCGAGCCGGGAAGTGAATCCGCGCGTATTGATTTCGATCTGTCTTCAGTGGCGATCATAGTTCGTAAGCATCGGGTCAGTGCATCTGGAGGTTGTCGATGGGAATCGAGTATGCGCCGCGTGGGGCCTGCCTGCCGCGCCGTTGCGCTCCGCGGCGCAGGCAGGGCACGCGGCCTACACCGGCAATCTCCACCCGTTGTAGGCCCGGTGCCCTCACCGGGCGACAGAACACCGACACCAACCAGATGCGCCGGCATCGGGTCGGCACCCCCGGACTCGACTGCGAGACCGGCGGCGTGTTCAGGTTGGAGACACGGGGAAGGGCAGGCCTCGAATCCCTTCGCCGGCATTACCCGGATCAGGTTCAACGGGTCGGCAACGCCCGTGCGCGTCACCCTCTCAGCCGTCACCAGTGGCCTGGCTTCCTGGCTCCCCGAACACGGCGAACAGTAAGAGCGCTGTGCGGCGAGGTCAAGCGGACGCGTGAGGCCACGCGGTCTGCTGCTACACCATGAGCATCAACACCGGTTGTTGTAGGCCGGGTCGCCCGACCCGGCGCAGTGCTGTTCCCGATGTCATGATTCGCGCCGCGTGAGGGCACGCGGCCTGCAACATCGGTGTCCGTCTTCGCGCCACGGTCATCATTGACACCGAACTCCAGACATGCAAGGTCGGTCGAGGACTGCAGCACGAGAAGATCATCCAATCGAGACCGCCTATGCCTTCACCGCACATGAACAGACCGGCGAGGCCTGATCCCTTGCCCTCTATCGCGGGCACTGCCCAACGCACGCCGAACCCGACGGGCAGCCCATTCCTCTGCCTCACGCTGCTCGCACTCGCCCTCGCGGCGTCTCTGCCCGCGCTCGCGGCCGCGGAAGGCGCCACCGTCCGCGAATACCGGAAGACCTTCCGGACCTACCCCTTCTCGGACCCGGATCCGATTCCGCATGGCGGCCAGATCTACCCCTACTTCCGCTACGACGGCTTCACCGACCGCGCCGAGGACCGCGAGTGGACGGTGATCGAACTCGAGAACCCATGGATCCGCGTCATGGTGCTCCCCGAAATCGGCGGCAAGATCTGGTCGGCCGTCGAGAAGTCCACCGGCAAGGAATTCCTCTACGGAAACCAGGCGGTGAAGTTCCGGGACATCGCCATGCGCGGCCCCTGGACAAGCGGGGGGATCGAGGCGAACTACGGCATCATCGGCCATACGCCCAACTGCGCCACGCCGGTCGATTACCGGACACGGCAGAACGCCGACGGGAGCGCCTCCGTCGTCATCGGGGTCCTCGATCTCCTCACGCGCACGCCCTGGCGGATCGAGATCGCGCTGCCCGCGGACAAGGCCTATTTCACCACCGCGTCGCTCTGGCACAACGCGACGCCGCTCGAGCAGCCCTACTACACCTGGATGAACGCCGGCATCAAAGCCGCCGGCAACCTCCAGTTCGTCTTCCCGGGCACGCATCACATCGACCACGACGGCCACGCTCAACCGTGGCCGATCGAACCGAAAACGGGGCGGGACCTGTCCTTCTACGAGAGAAACGACTTCGGCTCCTACAAGGCCTACCACGTGCTCGGACGCTCGGCCGACTTCTTCGCCGCCTTCTGGCACGATGAAGACTTCGGCATGGGGCGCTTTTCACTCCGCGACGAAAAGCTGGGTCAGAAGGTCTGGATCTGGGGACTCTCGCGCGAGGGGATGATCTGGGAGAAGCTGCTCACCGACTCCGAGGGCCAGTACGTCGAAGTGCAATCGGGGCGTTCCTTCAACCAGGCTGGCGGAGGCAGTTCGAGGACGCCTTTCAAACATCGCGGCTTCCTGCCTTACGGGACCGACACCTGGACCGAGTATTGGTTCCCCGTGAAGGGCACCAAGGGCCTCGTGGCGGCCTCCCCGCTCGGGGGCCTCAACGTGCGCCCCCGCGACGGCGGACTCGAGATCCTGTTCTCACCCCTGCAGGCCGTCGACGACACGCTCGAAGTGCTCGATGGCCAGCGCATCGTCTTTGCCACGGCCGTCTCCGCCAAACCCCTCGAGCCCTGGACCGCGACCGCTCCCGTGACGGTGCCCACTGAGCGCCTGCGCGTCCGGATCGGCGGAAATCGGCTCGAGTGGAAGGGCCACCCGGGCGCGGGAGAACTGTCGCGTCCGCTCGAGTCGCCCGCCGATTTCGACTGGAACTCGGCGTACGGCCTCTGGCTCAAAGGCAAGGAACTGCTCCGGCAGCGCTCCTACGCCCCCGCCCGAGAGGCGCTCGAGGCCTCTTTGCGCAAGGAACCGCATTCCGTGCCCGCCCTCGCTGACCTCGCCCTCCTCCGCCTCTTTGCCATGGATGCCAAGGGCGCCTTCGACCTGGCGCGGAAAGCCCTCGCCATCGACACCTACGACCCGGCCGCGAATTACTACTACGGCCTCGCCGCGCGAAGGCTCGGCCGGATCGACGATGCCCGTGACGGCTTCGAACTGGCGGCGCAATCCGTCGAACTGCGCGGCGCCGCATGGACCGAGCTCGCGAAGCTGGCCCTCCACGCGGGGGACCTCGATCGGGCCCGAATCGACGCGGAGCGGAGTCTCGAATTCAATCAGCGCAACCTCGAAGCGCGCCAGATCACCGCCCTCGTCCTCCGTTTGCAGGGGCGCCGCGATGAGGCCGGCAAAGCCCTCGACGCCCTGCTCGCCCTCGATCCGCTCAATTCCTTCGGCGGCTTCGAAAAGGCCCTGGCCGAGGGCGGCGAGACCGCCCGACGCACTTTCGCGGCGAGCCTCCGCAATGAGATGCCTCAGGAGACATTCCTCGAATTGGCGGCGTGGTACCGCGGCCTCGATCGGCCGGTCGAGGCCGGGCAGGTCCTGGAGCTCGCGCCGCAGACGGCGGAGGTTCTCTACTGGCGGGCCCGGCTCGAGGCTGACACGGACGCCGCCGCGGCTCTCATGCAGCAGGCCGAAAAGGCGTCTCCCGAGCGTGTCTTCCCCTTCCGACCGGAGTCGGCCGAGGTGCTCGAGTGGGCTGTCTCCCGCAGTTCGAGCTGGCGCCCGCGCTATTACCTCGCACTTGTCCACTGGGGCGCCGGCAACCTCGACCAGACCCGCCGCCTCTTCGACGAGTGCGGGCAACAGCCGGATTACGCGCCCTTCTACGCCGCGCGGGCCCTCCTCTTTGAGGGAGTCTCCCCGGAACGATCGCAGGCGGATCTGCGCGAGGCGGCTCGCCGCGATCCCTCTCAGTGGCGGTTCGGGCGCATGCTGATCGAGCGTTATCTGCGCCAAGGCTCGACGGCCATCGCGCTGGAAACAGCCCAACGCTACTGTGCCCAGTCCCCTGACAACTACATCCTTGGCATGCTCCACGCGAAGGCGCTCCTGATGCAAGGCCGCCACCAGGAAGCCGCCGAGCGCTTGAACCGTCTCGAGGTCCTTCCCTACGAGGGCGCGACCGAGGGACGCCGGCTCTATCGCGAGGCCCACCTCATGCTCGCTGTCGAAAACCTCCGGAAAGGCGAGGCCGCCGCCGCGCTCCGCTCAATCGACGCCGCCCGTCTCTGGCCCGAAAACCTCGGCGCCGGAAAGCCGTACCCGGACGATGTCGACGAGCGCCTCGAAGACTTCCTCGCCGCCCAGGCCCTTTCACGCCAGGGCGACAGCGCGGCGGCGAATAAGATGCTCCGGCAGATCACGGCCTCGGGCGGGCGCGGGGGCGGAACCGGCTTGCTCATCCGCGCGCTCGCCCTGAGGCAGATGGACCGCGCGGACGATGGACGCAAGCTCCTGGACGATTGGACCGCGCGCGAGCCTGCGAACGCGTTCGCCGCCTGGGCCGCCCGCGCATATGACCGGAAGGCCGGTCCAGCGCCCAACACCGGCAGCGACGAGGTGCGCGTCCTGGCTGCCTGGCTCGAGACCGCACAGCAGTGATCGAGGCGCTCCCTGGTCCTGTCGCCGACAGGATCGAATCAGGGAAAGCACGCCCCCGCTTCTTCCCGAATCGGTGAGGGGTTTTTGTCGGGTATGCCGCGCACCCCTCTGTATATTCGCGAATAATTTCGCAACATATTCGCGGACACTGCGAAGATATCGCGAAATCACCGCGAAATTGGGCCGGCCATCGATCGCTCGAGTCCGCGCTTTATGATCGTTGGCGCATCGCTCAGTCACGCGCATGCGTCCCTCCGCCGGTCTCGCTCCGCCCGGCCGCTTCATCTCCCAGGTAGCTACTAATCAGTGGCTTGCCGATCCTCGAATCGACATTCGAGGATCGTCGCCGTCTCCCCCGGATTGCCATCGGCGCGCCCTGATCGGCCCTGTGCGGATGGCCGGAACGCCCCGGCCCCTGCACATGGCATCCTTCAAGCATCAGCCCCTTTCGCGCAAAGAAGCGCACATGAATGAAAGCACCAGCATGGGCCAGTCCGCCACGCGCCGTGGCCGGCGAGCGGCGGCGCATGTGAACAATCATCGAAAAGCGCCGCTAAAGCGGACGCACTCTCCCGTCGGCGCGGGACTTCGCGACTCCGCCGCCCGCGCGCGAAGGGGCGAAGCCTTTGGAGTGCGGTGCTTCAGCACCGCTCTGGAGTTTGGACATTCTGAAGACGGGTTTTGGCGGGCGGCAGCGTGAGGCGGCGAGCGAGAAGACTCAGGCGGCGGCGCTGCCCACCATCATCGGGTAGGTTGCGGGGGCTTTGGCCGTGGGGA
>JAKLFY010000095.1 GCA_022710935.1 Verrucomicrobiota bacterium | reverse complement strand
CATCTCCCGCAGCTTCTCCTTCTCCAAGGACCCCAACAGCCTCTGCCCGCCCACCACGCGCGAGATGCAGTGATACACCGCTCCACGCCCCCTGATCTTGATCCGTGCCATCCGCATACAATACCCTCTCTTTCAACTCACTCCATTACACTCATGACACTCACTCCATCACCTCCACCCTTGCCGCACACACAGGTACGCCAACACCAAGGGCATGTCAATAATAAAGAACCTGTCACTATATTATTAGTTCATATGCAATGTGCTGCGAGGGGATCATGTGCTGGCTGTCGGCTCAGACCCGGGATCTTCGGGAGTCACTCCGGTTGTCTGCAGATAGCCGCGACCCAGTGGCCCGGAGCGGGCGCGCTCACTGTCACCACAGCGCCTCCGCGGACTTGCTCTTGCTTCCCCCATTCTCCAGAGGCGATCGAGATCCAGCGGACATCGTAACTGCCAGGCGCGGCCTCCAAGTTCAGCCCCACGGATCCGCCGTCGGTGAAGTAAAGCGCATACGCTTGGCCAGGACGGGCGGCGAGGTAAGCCTCATTGTCCGAACGCTCGCTCAACAACGCGTTCGCCGGCTCGACCTCCCACGGCTTGATGCGCGATTCAAGCTTGCGCGCGGCGCGCAGAGCGGCCCCGGCCGGCTCGGACAATCCCAGGCCGGAGTCGGGGCGATGAAACCGCCCGGAGGCGGCGCCGCCGATCACATGCCGCCAGAACCGCTCGAGGCCGTCGCGATTGTTGCCGAACCGGCCGCCATCGGCGCCGTAAGTCTTGACTGTGTTGAGCGGACGCGGCTGCGATGCGAGACGGGTCCGCACCCACTGGAAGTTGTCCCAGTGCTCCTGCCCTTTCTTCTGATTGTTTTGGGAAACGTCGCAGAAATCGTAGCGCTCGGGATGATCGAAGGTTCGTCCATGTTCGGCCGCCTTCAGGTCCCAGGCATCCCACATCTCGGTCAGGCACACCCGCTTGCCGGCCTGGCGTGCCCGCTCACGAATGAAGCCCGCCCAATATGCCCCCCAGGCTTCCTGGGCGGAGGTTTCATTGTCCATGCAATAGAGGATGTGGTCGTGGCGAAGGGTGGAGGAGAGCAGTTTCTCCACAAACCGCTGCTGGTACTTGAGAACAACCGTGTTGTTGCGTTGCCGCGGCGTGGTGAAGAAGAACGGCTGTTTGTTCTGACCGGGGTGATCGGGGTACTGCCCGGCGAAACCCGACTGCTCGCAGGTGTAATTGACGTTGTTCTTTGGGTTGTACGGGTGAGGCTCCCAATTGCGCGTCGAGTAATCGAAGCGATCCCAAACCTCGATCTGCACGATGATGTCGCGTTCGGCAGTCCATCCAAGCATGTTTTCGAAGCGGCCCCAGTACTCGCCGTTCCACCGTTCGAGGTCATAGCGACCGTCCGGGAGCCGCATAAACGGATAGACTTCGAAGCCCTTGTCGTTGCGATCGCTCATTGTGTTCCGGATGTAGTTGCCGCCCGCGGCACGGATCGCGTCGAGGTGTTCCTTGAGATCCGGAATCTGGAACAGGTTGTCGTCCTTGGACCCGCCGACCAAGAGGACGGGCCGGCCTTTGAATTGCCAGTACCATGGGTTTGTTGACGCGGGTTGAATGCGGTTCGGATTATCGGCGGCCGAGCCGGTCATGCTGCTGGCGACCGCCAGGATCAGACTGCACTTGAGCGTTGCGTTCACGGGGTTCCTTTGGTTTGGGTACGGCTCACAGCCATTCCGGGCGCTTGCGTCTGTTCAGCGCGCCTTGGTCCGAATGCTGGTTCTGCTGGTGGGGAGTTTCAAGAGCCGGACGTCTCTGTGTCAACGCCTTTGTCAGCGACTGTGGCTGGGGGTGCGGATCGCTTTAAGTGTTTCATCTCCGCGGAAGTGCGCTAGAGTGGGGCCATGTTAAATCCACGCCACAAGCCTTTGGTGTACGGGGTGGTGGCATTGACGCTGGCGTGGCTGCTGGCCTGGGGCGGGTATACCGTGGCGAAGAGCCGCCGGGTCACAGCCGAACGGGTGCAGGCCTTCATGCGAACAGTTGATCTGAGCGCGCTGACCGGCGAAGCGCGGGCGAAGGCGCTGCGCGAGCTCGCGTCGAAGCTGAACGGATTGTCGTACGAGGAGCGTCAGAGGGCGCGACTGGATCAGGAGTGGGCGCGGTGGTTACTCGCGATGACCGAGGCTGAAAAGTCGGAATTCATCGAGGCCACGCTCCCGACGGGATTCAAGCAGATGCTTGGGGCGTTCGAGCAGTTGCCTGTCGACCGCCGCCGCCGAACCGTGGACGAGGCGGTCAAGCGGCTCAAGCAGGCGCGCGAAGAGCTGGCGTCCGGCGACGTGCCGATGCCCGAGTGGGAAACGAATGCGCCGCCGGTGTTGAGCGAGGAGGTGCGCCAGAAGCTGATCACCACTGGCCTCAAGTCGTTTTATTCGGAGAGTTCGGCACAGACCAAGGCCGAGGCGGCGCCGTTGCTCGAAGAGCTGCAGCACATGATGGAGGGCGGTGGTTTTCTTCGGGGGGGCAGATGAAAGCCCGATTGCACAGGGCTGCCTTTACCCTGATCGAGCTGCTGGTGGTGATTGCCATCATCGGGGTCTTGGCGGGCCTGTTGCTGCCGACGTTGGGCAAGGCGCAAGAGGCGGGGCGTTCGACCGCCTGCCTGGGCAACCTGCGTCAGATCGGCATCGCGCTGCAACTCTACACGCAGGACAACAACAACCGTCTTCCTGAAATGCGCGACCGACTGTTCGGAACCAATGCCGTGTCGTCGGGTGACAGCCCGGCGACGATTGACGTGGTCCTGACCAACCATCTGGGGGCGTCGCAGGTCCTCAAGTGTCCCTCCGATTTCAGGCGGGTGTACGAGCAGACCCGGTCGAGTTACTCGTGGAACAGCCTGCTCAACGGACAGGATGCGGAGCACCTGCGTGTGCTTGGGATCGACTTTGATCCGCACCGCATCCCGGTGGTCTTCGACAAGGAGGCTTTTCACGCGGCGCGCGGCCCGAAGCGCGGCGTGAACTACCTGTACGCCGACGGGCACATCAAGAACCTCCTGGCGATCGAAGGAACACAATGAGAGTCACTGGGCCGTCCGGATCCGCCGTTGCGGAGGGCGCGTCTCCGAAATCGAATCGACTCATCGAGCTGCGCGGGGTGACGAAGAGATTCCGTGGGCGTCTTGCGGTCGACGACCTCACTCTCGAAGTGCCGGCCGGGGAGATCTACGGGCTGCTGGGACACAACGGGGCGGGGAAGAGCACGGCCATCGGCATGATGTTGGGACAGGTGTGGCCGACGCGGGGGGAGGTGCGTGTGTGCGGCCACGACGTCATGCTGCGGCGGACGCAGGCATTGCGGCAGGTGGGGGCGATTTTCGAGTCGCCGGCGTTTTACGATTACCTGAGCGGCTGGAGGAATCTCGAGATCCTGAGTCACTACACGGCTCCGACATCGCGGCAGCGGCTGCAGGAAGTCATCGACTGGGTTGGGTTGACGGGGCGGGAGCGCTCGACCGTTCGCACCTACTCGCACGGGATGCGGGCGCGTCTGGCGCTCGCGCAGGCGTTGTTGCCACAGCCCACGCTGCTGATTCTGGACGAGCCGGGGGACGGTCTGGATCCGGAGGGGATCCACGAGATGCGCGAGACGATTTTGAGGCTGCATCGTGAGCTGGGGCTGACGATTCTGCTTTCGTCGCATTTGCTGAACGAGGTCGAGCAGCTCTGCACCCAGATCGGAGTGATCCGAAAGGGGCGCAAGGTGTTCGAGGGGCCGACGGCCCACGCGCTTCAGAGCCGGAACTGGCTGCGCATCACGGTGCCCGACTTCGCCGCCGCCGATCGGTTTCTGCGGCAGGAGGGACTCATTGACGAGAGTCGCGACGGGCGCTGCGTCGCAATGAGCGAGGGGATCAGCTCGGACGCGATCATCCGCCGGCTGGTTGAAGGCGGCTTTCGAGTATCCGAAGTGGCGCGCGATGAACAGACCCTCGAGGACTTCTACCTTTCTCTGATGAGACAGTGATTGGGATCCCGCCCATGTTTTACCTGCAACTGCGCAACGAACTTTGGAAGCTGTTCGGCAAGAAGCGGACCTACATCGGGTTCTTCATGTTCCTTTTCGCCCAGAACGTGATCGCGCTGGTGTTTCGGTTCACACAGGCCTCGAGGCCGATGCAGAGGATGCTCGAGATGAGCGGGCATCTGGCCGAGCCGTTCATCTCGGTGCTGACCATTGCCACGATCATGCTGGTGCCGGCCGCGGCGTTTCTGCTGCCTCTCTATGTGGCCCTGGTGGGCGGAGATCTCGTGGCCAAGGAGGCGGAGGACGGCACGTTGCGGATGATTCTCTCGCGCCCGGTGTCGCGTTTTCGTTTATTGGTGGTGAAGTGGGTGGCAGGCTGCATTTTTTCACTGCTTCTGGTGCTGGCGCTGGGCGTGTTCGGACTGGCCTTTTCGCGGCTCTATTTCCCGTGGGGCGGCATGTTCGTCTGGCTGCCGGAGCACGGCATTTTCAGCGTTTTCGAGGCACAGACGGGGCTGGTTCGGTATGTGGCGGGCCATCTGATGCTGGTGACGGAGGCCGCATCGATCATGTGCCTGGCCCTTCTGTTTTCCTGCTTCAACGTGAAACCGGCGGCCGCGACCATCCTGGCGCTCTCGTTGATTTTCGTCAGTTTCATCATGGAGCACATTCCCTACTTCAGGGATTACCAGAACTGGTTCTTCACCTATCACCTGCATCTCTGGCAGTTCATGTTTGCCGACAAGATTCCTTGGTGGCGGATCGGCCAATCGCTGAGCCTTCTGGTCGGCTTCAATGCCACCTTCCTGGCCATCGGCATGGCGTCCTTCCACATCCGCGACATCAAGTCGTGAATCGACACGGGCTTCTCAGCGGCTCGGGGGCGGAGCAGGAACGATTCCCGCCGGCGTTGCGCAGCAGCGCCAGCGCGGCGCGGCGGCGAACGCGTTGGCTGGCGCCCGACGCGCAGGAGCGTTCCGGCGTTCTGGTTGTGGCCTGAGCCGCGCCGTGGTTTTGCGCTTCCGCTTTTGCACTCCGCAAGGTAGAAGACTGTCTCATGACCGTGGAGACCATTTGGAGCCGCCTGACACGGATGGTCTTTTTTCTGGTGTTGGCGGCCTCAGCGATGCTGGTGGGATTGTGGTATCTGCCGTTGATCGACGAGAACAAGGCGATGCGCGAGCAGTTGCTTCGCCTCGAAGCCGAGGTGCAGCGGGAGGAGGCGAAAGCACAGCAGAAGCGCGCCGCCATCGAATCGCTGCGCACCGATCCCAAGGCGATCGAACGGCTGGCGCGCGAACAGCTCGGTCTGGCGAAACCCGGGGAGACAGTCATCCACTTCGAAGTCCCCGCGACAAACACGCCCAGCGTTGTCCTGCCCGATTACCCTTGATCTCCCTCGATCGGCAGCCACACCGCCTCAGTTTGCCGGAAGCACGGCTGTTGGTTGGAGGGCGAGTCTCCGCGTCCCAAGCCGTCCAAACCACATGGTTCACCAAGTCCCGATCACCGCGCGGCCGTGTCAGATCCTCTGCCGGGTCGTATTGTTTTCTCGCAGCGCCGCGAGTCCGGACACCGAAAGCAGGCTGGCGGTCAGCGCGTCCAGTTGTTTGCGGGTGTGTTCGCTGGACAGTGCGAAGCGGAAGTAGCCGCCCGGCGGGCCACCCGGATACCGAATGAGGCTGGGGTAGATCCCACGGCGGAGCAGTTCTTTTCGCAGACGGGCCGCCGCGGGCAGGGTGCGGGCCTGGACAGCAATGACGGGGCTGGGTGTCTGGGGTTGGGCCAGGGCCGTCTTGCACAGCGCGTCTTTGACCAGGCGCACCCGATCCAACAATCTGGAACGGAGGCCTGGATCGGATCGCGCGATCCGCACGGCTTTGAGCGCCGCGGCGGCCAGCGGGGGCGGCAGAGGAGTGCTCCCCGCAAACTGGCGGCTATGCCGGACGATGCGCCCAATGAGGGGGGCGCTCCCGAGGATCGCGCCACCGTAGGTCCCGAAGGCCTTACTGAGCGTGCAGGTTTGAATGAGGCGGCTTTCGCGGCGCACCCCGCGGATCTCAGGAGTCCCGCGCCCGCTCGATCCCAAAACCCCGGCGCCGTGGGCGTCGTCCACAAGCAAGAGGCCATTCCGCGGCAGGAGCAGCAGATAGTCGGCCAATGGGGCAATCGTTCCTTCGCGAGCGAAGAGTCCATCGGTGAGCACCAACGGACGGGCTGTGTCGGGGAGCCGACGCAAGCGCCCGGCGAGGCCCGAGGGGCTGAGATGGCGGAAGCGGTGGACTTGACAGCCCAAGAGCTCCGCGGCGTCGGCGAGGCTGGCATGGGCCTGTTCGTCGATGAGGGCATGGGTGACATGGCTGGCCAGGCCCTGGGCGGCGACGAGGTTGGTGGCATAGCCGCTGGGTGTCAGCAGCGCGCGGTCGACCCCAAAAAAGCGGGCCAACGCGTTCTCGAGTTCGAGGTAGAGAGAATGGTTGCCCGTGGTGGCCCGCGAGGCGGCCACATTCAGACCATAGCGAGCGGCGGCATCGCGGGCTGCGGATAAGACGTCCGGGTGGGAGGCCAGGCGGAAATAATCGCATCCGCCAAAGTAGACGAGGATGCGTCCCCGGTAGCGAACAAACACGCGGTCGAGCTGTTGCAGGGCGGGCCCCATGATCGGGCTCAGGGCCGGGAACGACTCATGCGCGGGCTTTGAACCGGATTCCTCCCTGGATGTCGATGGCGCCGGCCTTGACCTCGATGAAGGGTTTGCCTCTCTTGACGCCGACGGTGCCGTAGCCGGTTGCGGTGGCGAGGAAACAACGGAAATCCCCCTTGATCGAGGGCTCGATGTAGAGCGTTTTGTCGACTGCGTCATAGCGGGCCCCGCAGAGGCCCTGGAGGAGCCCGTAGGACGCCATCGCCCGCGCATACCAATGGCCGCACTCATACTCGTTGAAGGGGTTGCGAATGCGTCCATCGTAGCGGTCGCGGCAGACACGCACGATCTCGAGACCTTCGTCGACCAGGCCCATGAGCATCAGGTGGGATGCGACCTGGTACTCGATGCCGGTCCAAACCTCGTTCGAGTAGACGAACGGCAGCGACAACTCGCCGCCCTTGGGCCAGGTGCACAACAGCAGGCCGCCCTCGGCGCCGCAGGCGAAGCTGGGCCGCTGCGGATTGGCATGGGCGCTGAGGTCATGTTTGAGGTTGTAGCGGTGGACGGCGCGCAAATGGCTGCGCACCTTGTCCGGGTCGAGGACTTGGCCCGCGCCGCAGACCGCGGCGAGCCAGGAACCCAAGACGCCGTCGGACAGGCAGCCTTGTCCATACTGGTACTTGGGTCCTTCGCGTTCGAGGAGCAGGCGCGCCTCGGGCGAATAGCCGCTGTGGAAGCTCTGGACTTCGAGCGGGTTCTTGGCCTTGAGGCTCTTCCATTCGATTTTCTGGATATAGTATTCGCCGTCGAACAGCTCGGTGTCGGCCCGCTGAGTCCCGCGGGCGAGCAGCTCGGCATAGAGGGGGACCTCGTCGCCCAGCGCACGGCCCATGCGCACGGCGGACTGGAGCGCGCCGAGGTAGAAACTGGTGCACATGCCGTCCGGCCCCCAGAACTCGATGTCGTAAGTGTTGTGATGGGGTTCCTCGAGCCAGCCCTTGTGGTCCGGATCCCAGGTGGCGATGCAGTAGTCGAGGCTCCGTTTGATCATGGGCCAAAGTCCGCGCAGCCACTCGGTATCGCCGCTGATGCGCCAATCGCGGTGCACTTTCATAATGCCGCCGAGCTGACCGTCGGCGGCTGCATGGAAGTCATGGGTCAAGGGCCGGATCGGCAGGGCTGAACGGAACTGCTGGTGACCGCGGTCATCCTGGGAAGGTCCGAACTCGGTCTCGCGCAGAGTCCGTTCGAGGGCGGGGAAGAGGTGGGGAATCGCCTGAGCGTAGTTCCAGACATGGGTGCAGGAGCCGGCACAACATCCGGAGTTGTCGCTGCACCCTTCCCAACACCAGAGCCGACCGTCCGACTGCCGGAGCACCGTCGGCGATTTCAGGATGGTCAGGTTGGCGGCCACCGCCTCGGTCACCTCGGGGGGCAGGGTTGAATCGTAGAAGCAGTCGCTGAAGCGCCGGGTCCGGAGTCGCAGATCGTCGTAATGGTCCCGCCAATGGCGCGTGATGTCATGGATATCGGCAAAACGTTGCGAATACCAGGGCTGATGCGCATCGGTTGGCGGGGCGGTGCCGTCCGGATCCTTGCCGAAGCGCAGATTCGTCCTGGCCACATGCCAGGCCAGTCGCAGTGTCACCGTGTGCGCGGTGCGGGGGGCAAGCCGGATCGGCACGAACACCGTTCCGCCGGGCGAAGCGCCGCCTTCGGTCACAGGCGGTCGTTCCTGGCACACGCCGTTTCGGACGTCATTCCACGCCATTGTCAGCGCATCCCACCATCCGCCGCGAAACCAAGCGTGATTGACCTTCGCGTCGGGCTCAGTGACCGTGGCGGAGAAGGCGCCTTCCTCCCAGGCCTTGTCCTGAGCCGCGGCGCTCCAGAGGATGAACCCGCCTGGGGTGGCCTTGACGGCGTGGGGATTGCTTCCCACGGCCATGAAATTCCTGGCGTTGAAGGAGAAGACAGCCTCGATCGGCGCGCGGGTGGGATTGTGGAAGCGGTACTCGATCGCGGCGACCGGCAGGCTCGAGTCATCGGCGGCCCCGGGCTCGAAAGGACTCCAGCCCGTGACTTCGACGCGCAGCGGGACATCCGGATCCGACAGACGAACGGTCGCGAACGGGAAGCGCGCTCGAAACGCGGCCTGACGAAAACGCGGAAGTCCGAACGAGGAACCCGCGGCCCCGTTGCCGGTGCCGGGGGCGCCGAACAGCTTCCAGGCCGGCACGGGGCCTTCGAGCACGCGCGCCACGTTGGGCGAGCCTTTCACACAGATGGCAGCGAATGTCATCGGCTCGTGGAAGACTTCCGGACGATGCCGCAGCGACACGTGCGACAGAGCCCCTGTACCTTCGAGGCAGATCATGCCGGCGCCCAGGCCGCCGAGAGGGAACGCGATGCGGTTGAGCCGCTCGCGGGCGTACTCGGCATCGTATTTGGACCTTCTCCTGGCAGGTGGAGTCGGCTCGGGCGTTGCAGCCGTCGCCGCCGCGGCGCCTGCGCCACCAAGCGCGCCGACGGCCGGTGCGGAGAGCTTCAGAAACTCACGGCGTGTCAAGGTGTTTTCCATACCGGGTGTCTCAGACATGGCTCGGTCCTTTCGCTAGCTCGGCTCTTCGGTTCTTGAAATGAAAGATCCGCTCGCAAACCCACTTGAATCCGCTCGCCTCCGTTCCGACCCAGCGTCCGCGGATTGGATCCGAAAAGGCCCTGAGCGGAGGGATGCGCACCACGCGTTGTTAAAGGGAAGGACGCTCACTGGCAAGCGGATGTTGCGGGAATGTTGCGGGAATCATCGTGATCACGACGCCGCTCGACCATGCGCCTCGCGAGGCTGGAATCGCCTGCGATTGCCGTGTGAGACACCGTGTGAGAAGGCTGTTGCCAAACCGGGGCGACCCATTACACTGGATTTTTGGAAAAAAACGACTATTGAATTATGGCTAATCCAACCTCAGCCGCGTATGCGTGGCGTTTCTTCCGTGCCGGTGGTTTCGACCAAGTCAAACTCGAAACGGGCGCCGATCTCCTGGCATTGGATCAACTGGATCAGAAGCTCTGGGTGGCCCTGGCCTGTCCAACCACCTCCCTGCACTTCGATGCCCGGACCCTCGAGCTGATCGACACCGACAAGGACGGTCGGGTGCGGGCGCGCGAACTGATCAGCGCCGTGAAGTGGGCGGGGGGCCTGCTCAAGAACCCGAACGACCTGGTCAAAGGAGGCGATGTGTTGCCGTTGACCTCGATCAACGACGCGACCGAAGAGGGCCATGCGATCGCCAACTCCGCCAAGGCCATTCTGGTCAATCTGGGCAAGAAGGACGCCCAGGAGATCACGCTCGCCGACGTGGCGGACACCGCCAAGATCTTCGCCCAGACAGCCTTCAACGGGGACGGCATCATCGTCGAGGAATCCGCCACCAGCAGCGCCCTCAAGGCCGTCATCAAGGACGTCATCGACTGCCTCGGCGCCGAGACCGACCGCAGCGGCAAACCGGGCATCAGCCAGGCCAAGGCGGACCAGTTCTTTGCCGACGCGGCCGCCTATTCTGACTGGTGGAAGCAGGGCGAAACGGACAAAGCCCTGCTGCCGCTGGGCGAGGCTACTGGAGAGGCGGCCCAGGCCGTGAAGGCGGTGCGGGCCAAGGTGAACGATTACTTCACCCGCTGCCGGCTGGCCGGCTTCGATCCCCGCGCGGTCAACGCCCTGAACCGCGAGGAGAAGGAATACGTCGCTCTCGGAAGCAAGGATCTTACGCCCGATTGCGCCGATCTTGCCGCGTTCCCGCTGGCGCGGGTCGAGACAGCCAAACCGCTGCCGCTCACCGAGGGTGTCAACCCCGCCTGGACCGGCGCCATCGATTCCCTGCGGACGGCCGCGGTCAAGCCGCTGCTCGGTGACAAGACCGTGCTGACGGAGGCGGACTGGAACGTTCTGCTTGCGAAACTGGCGCCATTCGAGGGCTGGCAGGCAGCCAAAGCCGGGACGAGCGTCGAGAAGCTCGGCGTCACGCGCATCCGCCAGATTCTGGGGACTCGGGCCAAGGACGAGCTCACGGCGCTTCTGGCCAAGGACAAAGCCGAGGAGAGCAATGCCGCCGCCATCGCCTCGGTCGAGAAGCTCATTCGCTATCGGCGCGACTTGCACCTCCTCTGCACGAATTTCGTCAACTTCGCCGATTTCTACAACCGGGGCGAACCGGCCATTTTCCAGGCCGGCACGCTCTTCCTGGATCAAAGAAGCTGCGAACTGACCCTGCCGGTCGAGGACGCGGCGAAGCACGCGACGATGGCCGGCATGGCGGGCGCCTACCTCGCCTACTGCGATTGCGTGCGCAAAGGCACCGGCGAGAAGCGCCAGATTGTCGCCGCCTTTACCGACGGCGACTCCGACAACCTCATGGTTGGCCGGAACGGCATTTTCTATGACCGCCAAGGGCGCGACTGGGATGCGACCATTACCAAGATCATCGACAATCCCATCAGCCTTCGTCAGGCCTTCTGGGCGCCGTACAAGAAGTTTGTTCGCATGATCGAGGAGATGGTGGCCAAACGCGCCGCCGCGGCCGATGCCGCGGCGGATGCCAAGCTCGCACAGGCCGCCACCGCCGCCGCCGAGGTGGACAAGACCAAACCGGCTGCCCCCAAGAAGATCGATGTAGGCACCGTTGCGGCCTTGGGCGTCGCCTTCGGCGCGATCGGCACCTTCTGCGCCGCCTTGATGGGCTACGCCGCGGGCATCATCAAACTGGGCCCGCTTGCGATTGTCGGCGCCATCATCGGAGTGATCCTGTTGATCTCGGCTCCCTCGATGATCATGGCCTACCTCAAGCTGCGCAAACGCAACCTGGGCCCCATTCTGGATGCCAACGGCTGGGCGCTCAACGCGAAGGCCAAAATGAACGTGCCCTTTGGCCAGTCTCTGACCGGCATCGCCAAGCTCCCTCCGGGTTCCTCCCGGGATCTGCGCGATCCGTTCGCCGAAAAGAAGAGTTGCTGGCCCAAACTGATTGTCCTCGGCCTGATCCTGTACGTTGCCTACACCGTGCTCAACCACCTCGGCTACGTGCACCAATGGACCCAAGGCCGGATCGGGATCGAGAAGAAGCCCACAACCACCCAGTCAGCGCCCCCTGCCGACGCCGCCAAACCGGCAGCCGATGCCAGCGCTGCGGCAGCGCCGTCCGCCGGGCAATAAGCTACGGCCTCACACGCTGGGCTCCGCTCCGCTCCTGCGCACACTCGGGCGGAGAATGCCCCAATGACCGATTTCGTGTCGCGATCGCGACATGGAATCTGTATGGGTCTGGTGCGATGGGTGCCTGGAGTTCTATTCCGACCGGGTCGGCCTCGATACCGCGGCCCCAACCAGGCGTCGACTGCTCCTGTAGGCCAACCAGCTCAGCGCCATCATGACAAGCAATCCCGCCGCGTGCCGAATTCCGGATCGATAGACAACCGGCGCGGCCAGACCCGAGATCAGGGCGAAGATCAACGTCTGCACAAACCCCTGCAACGAGGAGGCCAACCCCCTGTTGCGAGGAAACAGGTCAAGACTCTGGATCGTGACCACGGGCGCCATCAGGGCGAATCCCAAGGTGTAGGTGCACAGCGGCGGGAGTGCCCACCAGACTCGATGCGGCAGCAGGAGGTTGCTGATGGCGTTGAGGCCTGCGCCCGCGGCCATCAGTGTGAAACCCCACCGGACGAGCCGGACCGGCGGGATGCGCCCCGCGAGCCGCCCGCTCAACGCCGAACCGACAATCAGTCCGAGCACGATCGGCCCGAAAAGCCACCCGAATTGCGTCTCCGTGAGCCCGAGGATATTGATGGCGACATCCGGCGCCGTTGCGACGTAGAGCAGGAATCCCCCGCCGCCGAAGCCCAGAGCGAGGCAGAGAAGAACAAACGTGGGATGACCGAGGGCGACCGTGTAAGACCTCAGCAACCGGCCCGGATGAAACACCTGACGCAAGTGGAGGGGCAGACTCTCGGGCAATGCCAACCAACAGGCGAGCCACAGTGCCGCGCCCAGCAATGCCAGAAACAAAAACGGCCCTCGCCATCCGAACCAGACATGCAGCCAGCCGCCGATGATCGGCGCCAACACGGGACCCAACGCGCTCACCATCGCAACCTGGGCCATGAACTTCTGCGCCTCCGCTCCCTCGAAACAGTCGCGGATTACGGCGCGGCTCACGATCATCCCCGCCCCTCCGGCCAGACCCTGGACCACACGCAAGCCCAACAGCCAGCGAAAGTCGGGCGCCAGCACGCATGTCACCGCGGTCGCGGCATAGACGCCGAGTGAAACGAGAATAACGCGCCGACGACCGAATGAATCCGACAACGCCCCATGAAAGAGGTTCATGCCGGCCAAGGCCGCCAGGTAGAAGCTGAGTGTGGACTGCACCTCGATCTCGCTCACGCCGAAATGGGCCGCCAGCGCCGGAAAGGATGGGAAATACGTGTCCACCGAAAACGGGCCCAAGGCGGACAAGGCAGCAACAATCAGGGCGATGCGGGCCCGATCCACGGGGGGGCCCGCACCTCTTGACCCGCTTTCCTGCTCAAGGAGACCGCGCTCTGGGAGATCGACGCTCTTGGGATCGAGGCCTCGCGCTGCTTGATGACACCGCATCGTTGGCGGCGGCCGGCACCAGGACACCCTCCGTGCGCCGCGCACGCTTCGGCCCAAGGTATCGGTTGCCAACACCGTCGACGAGCGCTTTCTGCGCAGCCGCAATCGGCCCGATCACAATCCTGGACGGAGGCGGTGACGCGCACGGATCGATCCGCCTGACCGTTCATCGGCAATGCGGGCGCACGCGCCGCACTGCGGGGTCGGAAGCAACTCAGGTAGACGTCCGCTCGCAGTCCCTGTAGAATCCTCGGATGCGGCCGTTTCTTTTTTCTTGGCTGACCTGCGCCGTGGGCGTGGGAGTTGCCGTCCTGGTCTCGGGATGCGTCCGACACACGACCCCGTGGTCGGGACCGCCACTGTCAGCGCCCTCGAGTGTCGGGCGCGTGGCGCAGAACCGCTACCAGACCCCGAGCGGCCAGGTGCTGACCCCCGCGGGCAGGCAGGTCGAGCTGCCGGAGATGCGTCCCCAGGCGCTCGCGTTGAGTCCCGACGGCACGCGACTCGCCACGGCCGGCAGGAATCACACGCTTGTCCTGATTGATCCGACCACGGGCCGGGTGCTGCAAACGGTCCAGCTTTCGGCCCGCAGGGTCACACGGACCAGCACGAACACCCTCTCCGGCCAGTTGAGTTTCACGGGGCTTGTTTTCGCGCCCGACGGACGCCGGATCTACCTTTCAAACACCGGCGGGAGTGTCTGGGCGTTCCCCATGGATGAGCAAGGCCAGGCCGGGGCGCCGGTGGTTTTGGACGTGCCGGACGCCAAAGCTCCCAAGCAAGCGCACGAGATCCCCACCGGACTGGCCGTGTCGGCTGATGGTCGGCGGCTCTATGTTGTGGGCAATCTGGGGGATCGGCTCCACGAAATGGATTCCGCGTCGGGAAAAGTCCTGCGTTCGTGGGACACCGGCGTGGCCCCGCAGGACGTGGTGCTGGCCGGCGGCAAGGCCTACGTCAGCAACCGGGGCGGCCGCCGTCCTGGCGACGATGATCTCACCGCGCCCGCGGGCAAAGGCACCGCGGTGCGGGTGGACCCGGTGCGGCACATTGCCAGCGAGGGTTCCGTGACGGTCATCGACCTGGCGGAAGGCAAGGTGAAAAGGGAGATCGTCGTTGGGCTTCATGCGTCGGCTCTGGCGGTTTCTCCCGATGGCGCCTGTGTGGTGGTCGCCAACACGGGCAGTGACACACTCAGCGTCATTGATACCCGGACAGATCGCGTCATCGAGAAGATCTGGGCGCGCCAGACGCCGGCCGACTTGTTCGGCGCGCAGCCGAATGCGATGGCTTTCGATCCGACCGGGCGGCGTCTGTACGTCTGTAATGGCACCCAGAACGCCGTAGCCGTCATCGAGTTTGAGCCCGAGAAGAACGCATCCAAGGTCATCGGGCTCATTCCCGTCGGCTGGTTTCCGGGGGCGATCCAGTACGACGCCACACGCGACACGCTCTGCGTGGCGAACATGAAAGGGCTTGGGGCTCTGAAGGTGTTCAAACCGGATGAACCGATCAAACTCAGCAGCAAGAGCTTTTTTGGCATGGTGTCGCTGGTGCCCGTGCCGACGCCGGACAGGCTGGCCGCGCTCACCCGCAGCGCGCTCGACAACATGCATTACCCCAGGCTGGCCCAGGCGGCGCGCCCGGCGCGCCCGCGCCAGCCCGCCCGTCCCGTGCCCGAGAGAGTGGGCGAGCCGAGCGTCTTCAAACATGTGATTTACGTCATCAAGGAGAACCGCAGTTACGACCAGGTCCTGGGCGACATGCCCGAGGGCAATGGGGATCCGACGCTCTGCACCTTCGGCGAGCAATACACGCCCAATCAGCACAAGATCGCCCGCGAGTTTGTCCTGCTGGACAACGCGTACTGCTCGGGCATTCAGAGTTCCGACGGCCATCAATGGGTCGGGAGCGCCATGGCCAACGAATACACGGAACGCCAGGCCACCTCAGGCACGCCCCGCAGCTACTCGGGCGGCAAGAGCGATGACAGCGGAGACGCGCTCTCATGGGCTTCGTCCGGCTTCCTGTGGGACAACGCGCTGGCGCACGGAAAGACACTCCGCAATTACGGCGAATGGATGCACTCGGAGTCGGGCTGGAAAGACCGAAAACGCAAGGGAAGCGTCACGTGGAGCGACTTCTGGCGCGAGCACCAGACCAGCGTGGGCGAACTGGAACTCCGCTGCCGTCCGGTGATCGAATCCCTGCGTCCGCACAGCCCCACCAACACCGTCGGCTATGATGCCAAGGTGCCGGACCAGATGCGCGCCGACTTCTTCATCCGGGAACTCCGCCGCTTCGAGACCAATGGCGGGTTTCCGGACCTGATGGTTCTTTTCCTGCCGAATGACCACACCGCCGGAACGAGCGCCAGGTATCCGAAGCCGGGAGCGATGGTCGCCGACAACGATCTTGCCCTGGGCCGACTGGTCGAGGCGCTGAGCCACAGCCGGTTTTGGCCGGAGACCTGCCTTTTTGCGATCGAGGACGATCCCCAAGCCGGTTGGGATCATGTGAGCGGCTACCGCACCACCTGCTATGTCGCCAGCCCCTACACCAAACGCCGGCAGACCGTCAGCACCCAGTACAACCAGGCCAGCCTCATTCGCACAATCGAGCTGATCCTCGGCTTGCCGCCCATGAACCAACTGGACGCCACCGCCACGCCCATGACGGACTGCTTCATCGCCGTGCCCGACCTGACCCCCTACACCGCCGTGCCCAACCGGGTCCCGCTCGATGAGATGAACCCGGATCCGAACCAGGTCTCCCATCCGATCCTGCGACAGGACGCCATCGTTTCGAGCCAGTTGCCTCTGGACGAAGTGGACCGCTGCCCGGAGGACGTTCTCAACCGCATCCTCTGGCGCGCCATGAAAGGCCCCGACACACCCTATCCCGAATGGGCGGTCAAGATGGTCGAGGATGACTAGCCCGCATGGTTCACACCCTGGCGGTGCGCAGGGCGATTAGATTTCGCATGATGTCTGCTATGCGGGCTGGCAAATGTCCGGCCTAAAGCAGCCGGATGTTGTGTTTGCGACAGGCCGCGATCATCTCCTCCGGCCAGAGGCTGGCCTGGGTTTCGCCAACGTGCGCCTTGCGTAGAAAATACATGCAGAGGCGGGATTGGCCGATGCCGCCGCCCACCGACAGAGGCATGCCGTCGTCGAGCAGACGCCGATGCCAGGCCAATCGCTTGCGCTCCTCGCACCCACAAATCCTCAACTGCCGCACAAGGGCCTTCTTGTCGACGCGGATTCCCATCGACGACAGCTCGAAGGCCTTTCGCAAAACAGGGTTCCAGACCAGGATATCGCCGTTGAGCCCCTGGCGTCCGCGTCCGGTGGGCGTCGACCAGTCATCGTAATCGGGGGCCCGTCCGTCGTGGATCGAGCCGTCGCCGAGGTCGCCGCCGATGCCGATGATGAAGGCGGCGCCGCATTCGCGCAGCAGTCGTTGTTCGCGCATTCTGGGGGCCAATCCCGGATAGCGCGTCTGCAGGTCGGCGGCGTGGATGAAAGTGATCTCCTCCGGCAACTGCGGGCGGAAGACGGGATGACGCTCGAAAACGAAGTGCTCGGTGCGCTTGAGAATCGCATAGATCCTGCGCACGATCTTCTCGAGGAACTCGAGATTGCGTTCATCGGGCGCGATCACACGCTCCCAGTCCCATTGATCGACGTAGATCGAGTGGGTGTTGTCCAGTGTCTCGTCCGGACGAAGCGCGTTCATGTCCGTGTACAGTCCGTAGCCAGGCTCGAAGCCGAGGTCGGCAAGCTGCATGCGCTTCCACTTGGCGAGGGACTGGACAATCTCGGCGCGGACACCCGGCATCCCTTTGACGACGAAGGCCACGGGCTGCTCGATGCCATTGAGGTCGTCATTGATTCCCGTGCCGCCTCTGACAAAAAGCGGGGCGGTGACCCGGCTTAGATTGAGTTCAGTCGCCAGGTTCAGTTCGAAGAAGTCCTTGAGATCCTTAATCGCGCGCTCCGTTTCTTTGACACCGAGCAGCGGCGTGTAGTTTCGAGGGAAGATCAGATTGTGGTTCATGCGTGACATTCCGTTCGCGCCCGCCACCTTAGGGTGGATTTCTCACCATTTGAAGGAGTAATGTGAAATCCGAGCTGTGGCAAAACCGCGCCCGCACAGGGAAAAGCGAGGTTCGGAGCGTTTCCGAGACCTCGCGAGTGCGGCGACACTTTGTTGCCCGGTTCCATCCCTCCACTCGGGCGCGGTTTTGCTTTCCTAGCCTGCTTGCTGACTTCTCTTGTGAACTCCGGCTTCGCTTCGATGGCCGGCCCCGGGCGACAATCGAGCCCGAGGCGCCTGCCATCGGAGGGCGGCTGGGAGCGCAGACCCCTTGCGATCCGCTGCATGGGGCGGCTCACCAGTCCAGGTCGCGCGCGCGATAGAACGTCGCCGCCTCGGAGGATGGCCGGGCCACTGCGAACTGGAAACTCGTGTCGGGTGTGGTGTTCGTCGCCAGAGCTGACCAGTGGCAGCGATCCTCCGTGTTTTCGAGCACCACGCGGTGGCCCCAGGGCTTCGCGCCGGCGATGTCAATCCGACCGCCAGAAGCGGGCTGGACCGCCGTGATGCGGAGCGGCGGCAACTGCTCTTCGCCCCAGTCTGCGATCACCGGGGTGCTCGCCAACGCTCCACCCTCGTCGGTCAGGGTCAGGAAGTAGCTGAGCGGACGCTCCGCAGGCAGCGTGACCGTGACTTGCCCGTTCCCGATCTCAGCGGTTGCTGTCTTCCAGTGCCGCGCGGACCACAGTCCGAGGTTCGTCGTGTAGTTCAGCGCGGCGCTGGTGACAGCCAGTTCCGAGGTCCACGCTGCGGAAACGCGGTTGTCCTCCCTCCGCGTCAGCGGCCCCAACCGTGGCAAAGAGGGTCCCCTCTTGAGCCAGTGATCCATGAATCTGTTGACCTCCACATCCGCGCCGGGAATGGCGTAGATGTAGCCGTGCGCGAGGTAAATCCGCAGCGACAGTTGCGCCGATTGAGGCGCACGGGCGTAGGACTGGCAGAACGTGCTGGGCGGAAAGAAGGAGTCGGTCGCGCCACTGACGAAGAGCAGCGGACACTGCGCCCCGCCCAAATACCGGGAGGCGTCGAAGTTTTCGATCCAAAGCCGCCTGGATTCGCAATCGAGGGATTGGACTGTGTTCGCCAGGAAGGACGCTTCGTGGACATACCCGGCCCCGAACACCAATGCCACCGCGCGCGCTCGATCGTCGATGCTTGCGGCGATGGCGCCCACGCAACCGCCCAGACTCAACCCGTGCATGCCGAGGCGCCCGGAGTCCACTTCGGGCTGGGCCGCGAGCAACGAACATCCGCGCACAACAGCCGCCACGGCGTGGTAGGTCCACGTCTGATCCATGTCCATGGCAGTGAAGGGAAGAAACCTTTCGGTGGCATCGGGTCCGCCCTCGGGCAGTCGTCCGTCGGGCCCATGACCATTCAGATCCATCGAGAGCGCTGCGTAACCGCGGCCGGCCCAAAACGACGCCCAATCGGCATTGGCCCCCTTCCCGGCGCCATGGATCAGGGCAATTCCCGGCACAGGGGCTGGAGCGTTGGTCGGAAACGCGTAGTAGCCAAACACGCGCGTCGGGCGACCCGCGTAGGGCACACTCTCGTAATAGACTTCCCGGACCTCGCCAGTGCTCGCGCCCCAGGCAACCGCGGGCACGGACTTCAAGGTCGGCAAATCCCACGGGCCCGCGAACCGCTCGTCAGCACGGCTGTTGAACAAGACGCCAAGAAGAATTCCCAGACTCAGCCGGCAAACCTCCTGCCGGAAGGAAGACAGAGATTTCCGGACTGTGGCAGAACAGCGCCCAGAGGGGAACCGAGAGCCTCCCCGGACACCCGCCTGCCGATTTGACCCCGCGCATCAGACAGCGATCGAAGTCCGCCCGTCGAGTCGAGCGCTGCTCCCCGTCTGGCTGCGACCGCGGTCACGCCATCCTCGTCTTGAACTCAGAATCGAGCCAACCGCTCGAGTTCGGCCACGCGCGCGTCGATGTCGGCGCGTGTGATGCGGTCGGTCCGACTCAGCCCAAAGCCCTCGCAGCAGAAGGACGCCACCGCGCTGCCATACACCATGGCCCGACGCAGGTGCCGCTCGACGGGCCCCATGACGCTTGCCAGATAGCCCACGAGCCCCCCCGCAAACGAATCGCCCGCACCGGTGGGATCGGCGACGCGCGTCAGCGGATAGGCCGGGCAAACAAAGAGGCTGTCGGGGCAGGACAAGACCGCGCCATGCTCGCCCTTCTTGATGATGACGTAACGCGGCCCCATGCGACGAATCCGCGCGGCGGCCGTGAAGAGGTTGTCCATGCCGGCCAGGTCCCGCGCTTCGCTGTCGTTCAACACCAGCGCGTCCACGCGCCGAAGCAGACGCAAGAGATCGGCGCGCGCGATCCTGAGCCAGAGATCCATGGTATCCGCCACGACGAATCTGCGCCGCCGCATCTGGTCCAGAACATGGTGCTGAAGGGCCGGAGCAATGTTCGCCAGGAGAACGTATGGGGTGGTCTGGTGGGCGGGAGGCAGGACCGGACGGAAGTGCTCGAACACGCCCAACTCGGTTGTCAGGGTGCGGCGGTTGTTCATGTTGACCTCGTATTCTCCGGACCAGTGGAAGGTCTGGCCCTCGACACGCTGCAACCCGGCGAGATCGATGCCGTGCCGCCGATAGAGCGCGATGTAGCGCGCCGGGAAGTCACTGCCAACGATGCCGACCATCTTGACCGGGGCGAAGAAGCTGGCGGCGACGCTGGCGTGGCTCGCCGAGCCGCCCAGCAGCCTCGGGCGGGCGCAGCGGGGCGTCTTGATGGAATCGAGCGCGGTTGATCCGACAATGAGGACACTCATGACATGGATACGTTCTTCACAGGCACTCTCGGGCGTTTGAGACTAGGCGCTGCTTGAAGGCCTGACAAGCGCGGACAACGTCATCCGCGCCCAGAATGGCGGACACGACGCAGACGCGCCGCGCACCTGCCGCCAACACGTCGTCCAGGTTGTCCAATGTGATGCCGCCGATGGCGAACCAGGGAATGGACACGTGGCCGGCGGCCCAGCGAACATACTCGAGGGTCACGGGAGTCGCTGTCGGCTTGGTCCCCGTGGCAAAAACCGGGCCGATGGCAATGTAGGCGGGTCCGGCTGCCAGCGCGCGTTGCGCCTGGGCGGGCGCGTGCGTGCTCAGGCCGACACCGGGGGAAGCTCGGCGTCCGGGGGCCTGGCCGAACAACTCGCGCACGTGGGTATAGCCGTGATCGAAGAAATCCTCCTGGCCCAGGTGGCACAGTGGAGCGCCCACATCCAAAGCCACCTCCGGAAAATCGTTGATGACCAAGCCCACTCCGGCCTCCTCCGCGATCGGCTGAAGGCGCTCGGCCAGTCGCCAGACCTCGGCGGATGGCAGTCCCTTGGCCCGGAGCTGGATCAGGTCCGCCCCGCCCTCGCAGAGGTCGCGCGCAACGCGCTCCGGCGAACGGCCGCGCAGATAGGCGGCGTCGACGAAGCCGTACAACAAGCAACGGTCGATCGGTTGCATGGGATCTTCGTGTAGCGCCAGCGCGCCGATCAAGAAAGCACGAAGTCGCCGGGCCTTGATTTTCGAGACGCATTCTCGAAAGGGCTCTCGAAGGGGATTGCATGGCATCGCGCGGGGAGGCTACCATGCGATCCTCAATGCACGCATTCGCACTCGAAGGCCTCATCCCGGCCGCGCACACCCCCTTCACAAAGGCCGGCGGCGTCGACCTCGATCGCGTGCCGGATCAGGCCCGGCACTTCCTCCGCCACCAACTCCACACCGTGTTCATCGCCGGGAGCACGGGTGAAAGCCACTCGCTCACCCTCGATGAGCGCCGACACCTGACGGCGCGATGGACGGAGGTTGCGCGCGGCACCCCCCTCCGCATCATCGTCCATGTCGGCTCGAACTGTCTTGGCGACGCCTGCGCTCTGGCGGCCCACGCGCAGGAAGCGGGCGCGTCGGCGATTGCCGCCCTCGCCCCGAGCTACTTCAAACCGCGCGATCTCGACGCCTTGATTGCCTGGTGCGCCGCCATTGCCGCCAAGGCGCCGGCTTTGCCCTTCTTCTTCTACGACATCCCGGCGCTCACCGGCGTGTCGCTTTCGATGCCCGAGTTTCTCGAGCGCGCGCCGCGCTTCGTTCCGACCCTGGCAGGGATCAAGTTCACCAACCTGGATTTCGCCCAGCTCCAGCTCTGCCTCGATCTCAAGTCGCACGACATCGCCTGGGGCGTCGACGAGGCGCTGATCGGCGCGCTCGCCTGCGGAGTGCGCAGCGCCGTCGGCAGCACATACAACTTCGCCGCCCCCGTCGCCCAGCGCCTGGTCGACGCCTTCCGCCGCGGCGACCTCGAGTCCGCGCGTCGCGAACAGTTGCGTCTGGTCCGGCTGGTTGCCGCGCTGGCCCGGCCCGGCTACCTGGCGGCCGCCAAGTATCTCATGGGACGAATCGGGGTCGAGGTCGGTCCTCCGCGTCTGCCTCTGACCCCGCTCCGGCCCGAGCAGATTCAAGTCCTCGAGGACGATCTGGCGCAACTCGGTTTCGACGGGTGGATCTAGTCGGCCAAGGGCGTCTGGTCGTCAGTAGTCGTAGAGGCCGCTGTCGCGGCTGTACCCGCTGCTCCCCATGCCTCCGTAACCGTCATCGTCCTCTTCGGGGCCGCCCATGAGATCCCCGAGCACATCCCCCATGTCCTCCTCGATCTTCTCGGGATCCTCGCCTTTCTCGAGCCGTTTGATGGCGACGTCCATTTCCTTCGGCATGGTGCCCGGCGGCATGATGTCTTTCATCTTCTTCATCATGTGCGCCATGTGCCGCGGGTTGTTCTCGTCCAGATGGTCCATGTCGCGTTCCAATTCCGCCATGGCCCGCTCCATCCGCGCCTCGTCGATGTCGGGCATCGGCCTTTCGTCGCCGGCGATGTCCGGTTTGCCCTTGGGCTCAGGCACGCCTTTGGGGGCGGCGAACCGGCTCACCTGCTTGGTCAGCCTGGGGTTGCCACATTTGGGGCATTGGGGGGTGTGCTCGGGATTCACCTTCTTGGACAGAAAGTTGAAGATGACCCGGCACTTGGGACAGGCAAATTCGTAAATCGGCATAACCCGGAACGACATGCCAAGTGTGAGAAACCCGCCGCCAAACGTCAAGATGTCACCTGTCAGTCGCTGTAATCCTCTTGACCCCGGCTCGGACCTCCTTCCAACTTGCCCGAGATCGTCCGGACCGCGGCGCCTCAGCAGGCCAAAAGCGGTCCGGCGGGCATCTCATGTCAAGAGACCAGATTGTGAAGCTGACCGCGATGTCTTCCTGCGCTGGCTGAGCCTCCAAGCTCGGCCAGGAGGCCCTGTCGCAGGTCCTGCGACAGATCCCGCGGACTCGCGATGCGCGTGTGCTGATCGGCGCCGATGCGGCCGACGATGCCGGGGTGTACCGTCTCGAGTCCGGACGCGCCCTCATCCAGACGGTCGACTTCTTCACGCCGGTGGTGGATGACCCGTACGATTACGGCCAGATTGCGGCGGCCAACGCGCTCTCGGACGTGTTTGCGATGGGCGGGCGTCCGCTCACGGCGCTCAACATTCTGTGCGTGCCCGAGAAGCATCTCCGTCTCGACATTGTCAGGAAGATACTCCTCGGTGGCGCGGCCAAGGCCCGGGAAGCCCGCTGCCCAATCATCGGCGGCCACAGCGTCAAGAGTCCCGAACCAATCTACGGACTGGCGGTGACCGGGAGCGTCGATCCCCGCCGCCTCATCACCAACGCGTCCGCGCGGCCCAACGACCATCTGCTGCTGACCAAGCCGCTGGGCACCGGCATTGTGGCGACCGCCATCAAGGAAGGGCTGGCTCCGCCCGCACTCGCGCGCCGGGCCGTGTCATCCATGCGCCGCCTGAACAACGTGGGTCCGGACCTCGCCGAGCGCCGGCTGGTGCGCGCGGGAACCGACATTACCGGCTTCGGACTGCTCGGGCATCTGGCATCGATGTGCGGCCAAAGCGGCGTGGGCGCGGAGATCGATGCCGGCGCTGTGCCTGTGCTGGGGCGGGGCGTTTGGGACCTGATTGCGCGAGGCTGCGTCCCGGGAGGCACCCGGCAGAACCTCAGGTGCGCCGAGCCGGCCACCGACTGGTTGAACGTCAGCGAGGAGCAGAAGCTGCTGCTGGCCGATGCCCAGACCAGCGGCGGGCTTCTTCTCTGCGTGCCCGACAGAAACCTGGCGGGTGTCCTGGCGCGGCTCCGGGCCCATGAGACACTCAGCGCGGCCCGGATTGGCCGGATCGTCCGATCGTCGGGGAATCGGATCCTGGTGAAGGGATAGCGACCGGTGCGGAAAGCGCAACGGCGGCCTCGAGACGAGGCCGCCGTTGGCTCGATTGGAATGGAGTGGCGCGGAGGCTCAGAGGCCCTTGGCGATCATGAACTTCACAAGTTCAGAAACCCGGCAGCTATAGCCCCACTCATTGTCGTACCAGCTCACGAGCTTGAAGAAACGCTTGTTGAGCTCGATGCCCGAGCCTTGGTCATAGATGGATGAGGCCGGGCAATGGATGAAATCCGTGCTCACGACCTCATCCTCCGTGTACTCGAGGATCCCCTTGAGATAGGTCTCGCTGGCGCGCTTCATGGCGGCGCTGATCTCGGCATAGCTTGTTTCCTTCACCGTGCGAACCGTCAGATCCACGACCGAGACGGTCGGGGTCGGGACCCGGACGGCCATGCCGGTGAGCTTGCCCTTGACTTCCGGCAGCACCAATCCGACCGCCTTGGCCGCACCGGTCGTTGAGGGGATGAGGTTGATGGCCGCGGTGCGCCCGCCTTTCCAGTCCTTCTTGCTCGGTCCATCGACGGTCTTCTGGGTCGCCGTGTAGGAGTGAATCGTCGTCATCAGGCCTTCCTCGACGCCGAATTTCTCTTTGAGGAGGACATGGACAATCGGGGCGAGGCAGTTGGTCGTGCAGGAGGCATTCGACACGACATGGTGCTGGGCGGGGTTGTAGACATTTTCGTTCACGCCCATGACGAGGGTGGGGCAATCGCCCTTGGCGGGGGCCGTGATGATCACCTTCTTCGCTCCCGCGGCGAGATGGCCTTTGGCCATCTCGACGTTGGTGAACAGGCCGGTGGACTCGATGACGATGTCCACTCCCATTGCTTTCCAGGGCAGTTGGGACGGATCCTTCGCGCTCACCACCTGGATCTTCTGCCCGTTGACCACAAGGACATCATCGTCCGCCTTGTCCGGGGAGGACTTCTCCGATGCAATGGTTGCCGCGCAGCGACCCTGGACGGAATCGTACTTGAGCAAGTAGCCGAGGTTGCCTGCGGGGACAATATCGCCCACTGCAACGACTTGAACGTCTTTGCCAACAAGACCTTGTTCCACCATGGCGCGGAACACCAAGCGACCGATTCGCCCGAAACCATTGATTGCGACTTTCACTGCCATACACGTTCTCTTTCGTTTTCAGATGTGGTTAATCACTCGCCGAATAATCAAGAGCCGGATGTTACCGGGCACCGCCCAAGCGTCAACGGAATTCAAGGCCGCGGCGGGGCGCCGAATTGCGCCAAAAGTTTTGTTACCCGGGAGGGGGGGTAAAGACGGGGGAAATGATTCGTTGCGCCAGAACCAACTGTTACCGTGGCGAGAATGGACAAAACCATGAGTCAGCCGACACGGAAAGAGATTTTGGAACGG
>JAKLFY010000094.1 GCA_022710935.1 Verrucomicrobiota bacterium | reverse complement strand
TGTGGCTCCACCGTATCGGGACTATCGGCTCGCGATTCGCCTGAGTCCCGCTGACAGCAAGGCAGAGCCCACTGATCATGTGACCGATACCTCAATTCGCGGCTGGCTTCCGGGCACACATCGCACTCACTCATCCCTCCAACTCCCGGCTAGACTTGCCCCGGGCCGTTACGAGGTGGCCGTGGGCGTCGTGGACTCACGCGAACGGCGGCCGGCAGTGCGTCTGGCGAATGCCGGTCGCGACGCCGAGGGGTGGTATCGGGTCAGCGACTTGGAGATCGTGCCGTGAACGACCGGTCTTTTCGCCTACGACCCGACGCGCAGCCGGCGCAGCGTCGCTGGCGTGGAGACGCAGTCCATGCTCCTGTGTCTGCGCCAGGAAGCCGGGAAACCGGCACAAGTCTTGGCTGAGGCCAGCCACTAAGGGCCATCCCTGGAGGCTAAGGACGGTTGCGTTTCTCTGGGGTAGCTTGCGGCTGGCCGGCGGCCTCGGGCACACGATCGAGTGCGGCTGGGCGGACACCCCGGAACTGATCCAGAGCACCCTGAAGAAGTCTTGCCGCTGCTGCGGCATCGCCGCCGAGCGTGGCGACTGTCTGGGGATGCGCTTCTTCGAGATCGCGGCTCAGATCGTAGAACTCGTCCGTGCGATAGAGCTTGAAGCGCTGGTTGAACGCAACAGTGGATGAAGCGCGCGCCCGTGGCGGCCAACTGGTCGAGCGCGGGTGTCCGATAGCTCGTGCCACCGTTCGCGCCGAGGGTCTCGTAGCCGAGGTCATCGGCCAGGATGAGAATCAGATTGGGCCGGCGCGCTTCAGCCGCCCCAGCCAGACCGCCCAGCAGGGCAAGCGACATGCCGAGGACAGGCAGGCTACTCATGGTGTGTTGATCTTGAGGCGGAAGGTGCCCATGCGTCAACCCAAGCGGAGAGCGGCGACTGCGCAGACTGCTGTCCTCATCGCTCGCGGTTTCAGTTCGACTTGGACAAAGGCGAGGCGGGCACGAACTCCTCGCGACTGAGGAGTCCATCGCCATTGGTATCGCGGAGCTTGAACCACCGCTTCGCCTCCTCGGCGACTCGGCCGACACTGAACTCTTCGAAGCTCAGCCGGTTATCCTCATTCGCATCCTTCTGTCGGAACTGGGCGGCGCGGTTGCCGGCAGGCGCATTGCCTGAGCCGGCCTCCGGAACGGCCGGCAGCGGCAAGTAGTCAAAATCGAGGATCATCTTTTCGGCCAGAGCTAGGCGTAGTTCGCGCTCGACGCCGGCCACCGCCGGCTGACCGCTGAGGTTGCGCAGCTCCGACGGATCGGCCTCCAGGTCGTAGAGCTCATAGACCGGTCGAGGCGTCGTGAAGTAGGTGGCGACGAGTCCAGGCGCCAGCGTGCCATTCGCGGCCGCCGCCGTCATCGCTTGCCAACCGGCCCCACCCGCTGAGTCCACGGGGGAGTAGGGTATCCACGGCGTACAGTTGTAGATGAACTTGTACCGATCACTGCGCACCGCGCGGGATAGATCATAGCCACTGTTCTTCATGTCCACGTTCACGGAGGCACTGCCGTGGGGCCCGCGCTCGGTGAACAGGTGCCGGCGCGGTGTGAAGGATTCCCCTTTCAACAACGGCAGAAAGCTCACCCCGGTCATGCGTGCCGGAACCGGCAAACCCGCAGCCGCAAGCAGTGTCGGTGCGAGGTCCTCGCCGCTGATCAGGACCCGCGATTCGCTCCCGGCTTTCACCACCCCCGGCCAGCGGACCAGGAAAGGCACGTGACAGCCGGGATCGTAAAGGGAGCCTTTCCCGTGCGGGAGCGCCGCGCCATTGTCGCCGCAGAACACGACGAGCGTCCCTCTGACGAGATCGCGCGCTTCCAGCTCATCAAGCGCCGCGGCAACGCTACGATCTAACCGGTTCACTTCGGCACAATAATCCGCCAGCTGCTCGCGCACGCCGGGAAGCTCGGGCCAGTGCGGCGGCAACCTGAGCGACGCCGGGGCAGGGCGGTCAGAGGCAGGCGCGTTCCAGGGATGATGCGGGTCGCTGAAGTTCAGCCACAGGCAGAACGGTCTGTCCGCCGGTCTACCATCGAGGAATTCTCTCATCTGCGCGACGGCCTGAGAATCGGAACCTTGTTTCGCGTAGTCCAGCCGCCGCGCGAACGTGCGCAGGCCGTGTTTGTCCAGCAGGTCGCTGACGGCAGCGCCACCGCGAGCGCCGGAGCCGTCCAGATGATAGGAGCGCCCGCAGACACCAGTGTAATAGCCTGCCTGTTCCCGCAGCAGCTCGGGAAAGGTGATCTCCTCGCGCGGGAGCGGCGACGAGAACCGGGTCATGCGCGCGGCAACCGGCGAACGGCCCGTCAGCAGCGAGGCGCGAGAAGGCACACACTGCGGCGCCGCGGTGAAGAAGCGGTGGAACCTCATGCCACCTGCCGCCAGTCCGTCAATGGCTGGCGTCTTCACATTCGGACTTCCGTAACAGCTCAGAAACGGATAGCTGTGGTCGTCCGAGAGCACGAACAGGATGTTGGGCCGGACGGGCTGGGCGTAAAGAACCGCCGTGAGGGTCACTGAAGCCACCGATGCGAAGACAGACAATGGCAGTTTCATGGAGAGCATTTGAACATCTGGCCGGAGTCGAGTCCGGCGTCCATCAGGTCCGTGGTCGGCATGTAGCCAGTGAATCCGCGAACGAGGATTCTACTGGACCGGCGGATGCGCCCGGAGAGTCGCACTGAGTGAAAGAATGATGACTCCCATTAGCTCCCTCCGCGATCTGATACTGCAATCTGATACTGTTTGCCCCGAAATGAGCCCTTCATGGTCCTGGAGAGTCCACTAGCACGCCGACGTAACAGTCACAGCCGGAATGAGGTACCTGTTCAGGGTCGTTCGGGGCAGATGGGGGAAAAGGGCCTTCTCCGCTCTCCAGGCGTGCGCATTAAACCACTCTGCCATCTCTCCGATTGATGATCGGGCACTTACGCGTGCTCAACGATCCTCACCCGATAATCCAGTACTGCAATGTGATGCCGTTTACCCGCCAAAGAACAACCGCCGCACGGCTCGAGCGCCATCAGCGACTCCCGGCGCTGGAACCGCCCCTCACCGGCCGGACAAACCGTTAGTCGCACGAATTGGCCCCTCGGGCAAGATCATTCAGGGGCTCATTCAGGGGCTCATTCTGTCCCTCTCCCTCTGGTGTCGCCCAAACAAGGTCCACTGACCGGGAAATCAATCCATCCAGGTTGAGGTGTAACCTCTGGCACTCCCGAGGCTCGATAGCGGCATGATGGGCTTGACTCTGAGCGTGTTGATCGGCGGCGCACTCGGGGCTGCGCTCGGCTACTTCGGCCAGTGCAACTCGGGCACTTGTCCCTTGACGGCCACGTGGTGGAGGGGAGCGCTCTTCGGCGGAGGGCTGGGACTGCTCCTTTTTCTTTCATCGGGTGGCAGCCGGTCGTCCGCCGCGATCAACGCGTCCACATCGAACGTGAAGCGGATAGCAGAACCGGAATTCGATGCGGAGGTGGCGGCGGTTCCAACGCTGGTGGTGGTCGACTTCTACGCCCCGTGGTGCGGGCCGTGCAGGAGGATGGCGCCAGTCCTCGAACAAGTCGCGTCCCAGTACGCGGGCAAAGTGAGGTTCGTGAAGGTCAATGTCGATGAGGCTTCGGGGCTCGCCCGCCGCTTTGCCATTCAAGGACTGCCAACCCTGCTCTTTTTCAAAGACGGCAAGGTCGTCGATACCCATGTGGGATTCGCCTCAGAAGCCGCACTGAAGGCCAGAATTGACAGCCTCGATCCGGGCTAGCGCGCATATTCCTCACCCCGACGGTGCGCAGGGCAGTCAGACTTCGCAGGAGGACTGCTATGCGGGCTAGACCTCCGCGTTCCGCCCAGATCCCTCATGAAGAAGGACGGAACATGAAGGGAACCGGAACGAGTCACCTGTGATTGATGATCCGCCCCACATCATGAGGCGATCATCCCTCTGTGTTCTCCGCGTCTCTGTGGTGAATCCCATCCGATGACGGTCACCGTTCGGGATTGAACCACGTTCACCACGAACAGCGCCTGTGTCGCGAACTTTGTCGGCACCTTTGTCGACCGCCACGCCGCCTGACGACAAAGGTGGCGACGAAGGCATCGACAAAGACTGCCCAGGAGATGTCTACTCTCCGGGCAACCACCTCTCTCGGATGGCCCGGCCCGGCCGACATCCGGGTCCTGCCAGAAAGAAACCCAGCGACCTGTGCCAGTTCTTCTCCGCGCTCTTCGCGCCTCGGCGGTTGAAAGCCCGTCTCCTGAGACTTCAACCGCGATCGCCCGGCCATGAATCTCTTCGATTCGAGGCCGAACGACGCACGCGCCGCACGATGTCTGCCGCGCAAACGGCTACTCGAGTTCTTGGCCGTCGGGAGCTTGACCAGGGCGCAGGAACGTCTTGACGAACTCCCCTTCCCCGCACAAGACGAAGTCAGGAAACCGCTTGAACCACTTTCCTTCCGGCACCTCCGGCTCGGTGTCCAGCCAACGAGCCAGCCGAACGAGCTCGTCGGATGAAATGCTCCGCTCGCGCATCCGCACCAGAAGGTGGAGAAGCAATGGGGGAGGCAGTTGGCTGCGGCCAACTCTAGGCATCGGATGGCGTGCCGTAAAAGCCGCGCACAATCTCCTCCTGCAGTCGGTCGGCCTCCGCGGGGTCTCGGGCGTCAACCATCCGTTGGGCGAGCACCCCAAGTTCTTCAGGTCGGAGCGGATGGTTCCCGGCCACGCGCCGTGCGAATTCGATTACACGCTTCTGTTCCTCTCGCGGCAACCTCTTGATCTCTTCGATGATCTCCAACGCTGTCATGAGGCCAGACTACTCGCTCCGGCCAAGCCGTGCAAGCGGAAGGCCGGTCGGCAGCCAGGGCCATACGCCGCTCCTTCCCGGATGCCCGAACGACTTCCTGTTGGCGCTCGATTTCAGCCCGAGCCCCGTCACCGCAGTACCGCACGGTAGCATTTCTTCTCCGTGCCCTCCGTGTCTGCGTGGTGAATCCCAATCGATGACAGTCACCGTTCCGAATTGAACCGGGAGGGTCCGCGGGCGGAGAGTCGGCGCGGAAGCAGGATGACGCGGGCCACCCAACCCGGTGCTCAACGCAGCCACTCAACGTCCAGGACGTGGAGTTCCCGCACGAGGTGTCCGGGCCACCAAGTCACCGTCCACGCGCCGGAACGATTCGATTTGGCAAAATCCTGCGCGCAGCTAAATTGCGGCATGTCTATTATGGATGTTACTTTTGTTAATTATAGAAAGTCACAATACAGCACCCCTCAGAAGCAGGGAATAAATCCATCTCAACCAGTTCTGCACCAGATGCCTACACACCTTTGCTTCGCCTATGCTCTGGCCCTGTCAACAGCCGTCCTGACCGGTCCACTGCTTGGTCATAGCCAGACTGTATCGACGTGGATTGGAGGGGATGGGGCGTGGTCGGAGGCCGCCAACTGGGACACCAGCCCGCTTGTGCCAAGCAACGGCCAGCCTCTGGCCGGCGATCAATACCATGCTGTAATCAGCGGCGGGTATATCACCCTGGACCAAGACGTCGGCCTGAGTCGCCTTGCGCTGTCCGGGGGCACCCTTGATCTCCAACAGAGCGAACCGCTGTCGATCCTGACGCAATTCGGGTGGACCGGGGGCGAGATCACGTCCGGGGGCGGAAAGTCGATCGCCTTGATGTCCGCAGCCACGAGCCGCTGGAGCGGGGCGCTGGGCCTGCGCAACACGCTCGTGTCAAACTCAGGCAATCTGACATTGTCGGATGCGATCAGCCTGGATCTCGGGGGTGACTACGGGGTGAACGCCGGGCTGCGGAATCTTCCCGACAGCCTGGTAGTGTTGGAAGGAACGGGTGCGTGGATTGGCGATTGGTTCGGCGAAGGCGAGACACCTGACGGCCTCAACAACCAGGGCACGGTGATCAAGACCGGTCAAGGCACGTTCCTGTTCGCCGGCACCGGCAACAGCGCGGCTCTTCCATTTGTCAACTCGGGCACGGTCAAGGTCGAGGAAGGCTCGCTGCGAATCGAGGCCGCGGTCTCCTCCGACACAGGCGCGTGGAGGGTCGAGAATGGGGCGGATCTTCAACTCCGGGATGTTCAAACGGGCGCCGGTTCGTCGATCAGCGGCCCGGGGTCGGTCCTCTTCGACACAGGGAACTCCTTCCTGACAGGGAGCTACACGATCAACACGACAACCACCACCCTTGCCCATCTTCGTTTCGACTCGGTCAATCCAGTCAGTTTCCCCGTGCTCGTCATTGGGGAGAACAGCAGCGTCGGGGGAAGCACGGCGCTCTCGGTGGCAGGCGCACTCACGTGGGCCGGCTCGATTCATGGAGACATGCCCTCCCAGGTCTTTGCGCTCGATGCGGGCGCCGAGGGGGTGGCGCCGGAGAATGCCTGGTTTGTTCTGGACCGGCGGACTTTCAATAACTCGGGCCGCTTTGTCTGGACTGGCGGCATCAGGCCGGAGGATTCGGTCTTCGGGCTTCACGACGGGGCTGTCTTCAACAACAGCGCGGGCGCGACATTCCTGGCTGCAGGAAACGGCTTGGGCGGCACGCTTGCGACACCGTCGAGTTTCAAGGGCGCTTTTGTCAACTCGGGCACCTTCGAGAAAACCGGGGCTGGAACACGGACGCGTCTGAACTGGGCTTTCGCCAACTCGGGTCTGGTGGATGCCCTCAGCGGGCGGCTCGAGGTGCCCGCTTTATCACACCAGGGCGGCGCCTTCCGAGTCGCCGCCGGCGCATCCCTTGAACTCGGACGCAAAGACGGTCACACCAGTCCCGAGGACTTTCCGTTCACGGGTGTGTATTCCCTCGAGCCCGGTGCTGTTGTCGAATTCAGGTGGGGAGCCCTCCGGCCAGAGGCGTCGTTTCCCGATGCGAGCGGGATCGTGGTGTTCCTGGAGAATCTCCACATAGTCCGCGACGCGCTCCCATCGGACCTGGTGCGCTTCGCCGGGTTCGCCCGGGTCGTACCTCCATCGAGGACTCTGACCGTTTCACACGCGGAGATCGTTTCGGGCGGGGGCGTTGGGCTGGCTTCCGGCGACATCTTGAAGGTGACGGGCAGACTCGACTGGGTTGGGGGCTCGCTGGTCTCTCCGCTCCTTGGCGATCAGGGCGGGGCGCTCGAGACCGCGGACGGCTCGTCGACCACCATTGCGAATGACGTCTCGATGGCCATCAGCACCTGGGCCTCGAAGGGGAGCGTCCGGCTGAGTCCGGACAGCCGTTTGGCCGTCAGTCCCGGCAGCGGCATCGTGAACGAAGGCGTCATTCGCGTGGAGAACGGGGCGGGTCTCGAACTGAATCCATCCAGCTCCGCCCCTTTCCGCGATGCGCGCATTGTGGGCGGTTCGATCGTGACGTCCGGCAGCGGCAGTCTGCGGATTGGCCGCGGGAGCAGCATCATCGGTTCAGAAACGTTTGGGACACTGGACGGGACCGTTGTGAGTGGGACCATTGATCTCGCCTCGAACCACTCGAAAGTCCGGCTTGTCAATGGCGCGTCGTTTTCCGGCTCGGCGCGCTTCTCCGCCGAGGGCGCGGCGAATTACACGGCATTCGAGGTCCACCAGGACGGTGTGATCGACAATGCGCTGTTCCTGGACACGACGCCGAACCTCGATGCGAAAGCGGCGTTTGTGGTCATTGGCAGCCACACGGTCACACTGGGGCCCGATGTCGAAATGCGGAATCTCACCTCGATCAGCGGCGATTACTTCAACACCAACATAGTCGCGATCATCGACACGGGCGACTCGACACTCATCAACCGCGGCCGGGTGCTTGTCCAGGGGATTGGGCGGCAGACGCATTTTGGAGCCATCGACACATTCGCCAACCAGGGAACACTCGAGGCGCGAGACGGAGCCACCCTGGCGATCGATCGGGAGTTCAGTCAGAGCGCCGGGCGGATTCTCCTGGTCAACGGCGCTAGTTTCATGATGACCGCCCCCTCCTACCGTCCGAGCACGCGGACTCTGGCCATGACAGGCGGCAGCCTCGAGGGCGAAGGCGTGTTTGGCGGGACACTGCGGATGACAGGGGGACTGATCGCTCCCGGCAACGAGGTCGGGCGCCTCGATATCGACGGTGATCTGACGGCGACGGCCGGGCACCTGGCATTCGATCTGAGCGGCTCCGATCAAGGAGTCTCCGTGGACACTCTCGAAATCACCGGCGCCTGTGACCTTGCCGAAGCCGGACCGGAGCTGCGGATCAGCCTGATTGGGAAAGCCGAACAGACGATTCTCCCGGCCTCGACCTTCACCATCATCACTGCATCGAGCCTGACGGGCCGCTTCGCGAATGTGGCCAACGGCGGTCGTCTGGACACCGCGGACGGCCTGGGGAGTTTCCAGGTGAACTACGGGCCGGAGAGCGCGTTTGAATCGAACGCGGTTGTGCTCTCCGCCTTCGCTCGAAACCAGGAAGCTCCTGTGATCACCCTGGATGCCAACGGCCTGCTCACCTGGCCAAGAACTCTTGAAGGCGTTGTTCCGCAAACCACGACCAACGTGGTGACTGGGCCCTGGATTGCGCTGACCAATGCGCCCGTTCTCGTCGGGGACCTGTACCAGTTGCCGATCGACTTCTCGACGCCGCACCAGTTCTATCGGATCGGGCCGCCTCTTGGAGTCTCCGGTCTGCCTGCGGTCAAGACTCCTTGAAACTCGCCCGGATCGGGTTGAGCGCGGAGCCTGTGATCGATCCGGGCGAGCCCGCATATTCACACCCCCTCCGTGCACAGGGCGGTCAAACTTCGCAAGAGGACTGCCATGCGGGCTATTCGCACAAAGAAAGTTGTCGCGTCCGACGCCACAACGAACTAAAAGAACAGTATCGTTGGATGAGGTCCGTGGCATGAACAGGATTCTCTTCAAAGAGCAGCTTGCGGCGGAGGTCTTCCGCTTCCAGATCGAAGCCCCCCTGATCGCCGCCGGCCGCAAGCCGGGCCAGTTCGTGATTCTGCAGCAGGACACCGAGTTCGGCGAACGCATTCCTCTGACGATTGCCGATGCCGATCCCGCGAAGGGAACCATCACTGTGATCTTCCAGCGTGTGGGTGACGGGACCCAACGCCTGGCAGAGCTCGAGGCAGGCGACTGCATCCCGAATCTGGTCGGTCCCCTGGGGCGTCCCACACACATTGACCAGTTCGGTCTGGTTGTGTGCGTTGGGGGCGGGATTGGCGTTGCTCCCCTCTACCCGATTGCCCAGGCGATGAAGGCGGCGGGCAACCGGGTGGTTGTCATCCTGGGCGCGCGCAATCAGTCTCTGCTGATCCTGACCGACGAGATGCGGGCGATCGCCGACGAAGTCCTGATCTGCACCGACGATGGGTCCGCGGGGTGCAAAGGCCTGGTGACCAAGCCCCTCGGCGAGCTGTGCGCGTCCGAGCCCAAGCCCGATCTGGTGGTTGCGATCGGCCCGACGGTGATGATGAAGTTTTGCGCGGCCACCACGAGACCGTTTGGGGTGCGCACCCTGGTCTCGCTCAACACCATTATGGTCGATGGCACCGGCATGTGCGGCGGGTGCCGCGTCACGGTGGGCGGTCAAGTGAAGTTCGTGTGCGTCGACGGACCTGAGTTTGACGGTCATCAGGTCGACTTCGAGAGCATGGCGAAACGGATGCAGACCTACAGGGAACAAGAGCAGAGCGTCCAGCAGCGGTGTCGCTCGGGCCAGCATCCCCCGCACAACCAGGAGAAGCCGGGTGGCCCATAAGACAATCGATACTCTGGCGACCGAGGCGCGCGCGCGCCTTGACGCACTGGCTGGACGCGCCAATCTCTCCACGGCCGAACGCCGCGAGATCCCGGTCCAGGAGATGCCCAACCAGCCTCCGGGCGAGCGGGTTCGGAACATGTCGGAGGTGGCGCTGGGCTACACGCTGGAGCAGGCCCAACTGGAGGCCCTGCGCTGTCTCCAATGCAAGAACTCCCCCTGCATCGCAGGCTGCCCGGTCGGAGTCAACATCCCGGGCTTCATCGGCGCGATCGCGCAGGGAGACCTGCGGCGGTCGCTCGAAGTTCTGAAGGAGAGCAATCTGCTTCCGGCAATCTGCGGACGCGTTTGTCCTCAGGAGATCCAGTGCCAGGCGCGTTGCGTCGTCGGCAAGATGCACAAGGACCCGAACCGGGCGGTGTCGATCGGGCGGCTCGAACGTTTCGTTGCCGATTTCGGACGCCAACAGCATTGGGCCGCCGCGCCCGAAATCAAACCCGCCACCGGCAAGAAGGTGGGCATTGTCGGCAGCGGTCCGGCCAGCCTGACCGCGGCCGTCGACCTCCGCCGCGCGGGGCACGCCGTGACCATTTTCGAGGCTTTCCACAAACCCGGCGGAGTCATGGTTTACGGAATCCCCGAGTTCAGGCTGCCCAAGAGCATCGTCGAGGATGAGGTCAGGGCGCTCAGCCGGATCGGCGTCGAGATCAGAACCAATTTCGTCGTGGGCCGCACCCGCACGATGGCGCAGTTGCTCGACGAGGATGGCTACGATGCGATCTTCATCGGGACGGGAGCCGGCCTGCCGAAGTTCATGCGCGTGGAGGGGGAGAGCCTGGTCGGGGTGTACAGCGCCAACGAGTATCTCACGCGGGTGAACCTGATGCGCGCCTATGATGCCCGACGCGCCAGCACGCCCATCCTGCACCCGCGCAGGGTCGCTGTGTTTGGCGGCGGCAACGTCGCCATGGACGCCGCCCGAAGCGCTCTTCGGCTGGGCGCCGAGGAGGTGCACCTGATCTACCGCCGGACTGAAGCCGAGATGCCCGCCCGTCTCGAGGAAATCCAACATGCCAAGGAAGAGGGCGTTCAGTTTCATTTCCTCGAAAACGCCAAACGCATTCTGGGCGACGAAGCGGACCGGGTCATCGGCGTGGAACTGTTGAGTTACCGGCTTGGCGAGCCTGACCCGTCCGGGCGCGCTTCGCCGGTGGCGATTGATGGCAGCGAGTTCACTCTGGACGTGGATGGCGTCATCGTGGCGATTGGCAACGACTCGAACCCCCTCCTGGTCCGCGCCACCCCCGGCCTCAAAGCGGACAAGTACGGGCGCATCCAAGTGGATCAGGACCTGAAAACCTCCCTGGACCGCGTGTACGCCGGCGGCGATATCGTCCAAGGCGCCGCAACCGTCATCATCGCCATGGGCCAGGGCCGCCGGGCCGCCCAATCGATCAACGCCCTGCTGGCGGGCTGAGCGGCTTTGGCTTTGAGACTGGGAGAGCTGCCGGCCTTCATGTCTCGCTGCCTGGCCCGCATGTTTCACGGAGCCGCGGCCAATGCGAGGCTGAAAACTCCAAAACGTGGCCCCATGCAGGCTGGTTTTACTCTGCCCGGACCATCACCAGCCAGTCTGCGTCGGGCTCGGCCGGCGGTTCCCCCAGACTGACTTTGCCGCCGCCCCTCACGGTCGCCCGGCTTCCTGCGCGCAGCGCGCCGCCCGTCCGGGGATTGAACCACTTGACCCCATACATCCCTTGCGCCCCGGCGAGATCGAGTTCGGCCGGACCGCCGTGCGGGAGATAGACGAGGTAGATCTGCCCGAGCTTGGCCAGGCAATAGCGCGAATTGTCGTGGGTGGGATTGCCCACCAACTCATCCGCGTTGGTCATGTCCCAGAACGGAATCGAGTTCGCTCCAAAGAACCCGAGGGCGATCCGGCAGGAATCCCAGGTGCGGTCCCGGCTGCGCCAGTCTTCGCAAGTCAGGTCATTCTGGGGCAGGCTATACCCGAAGTAGTACTCGACGCCCGCGCCGCCGGCCATGAGCGTGCCCCAGAGGCAGTGCTTGCGGATGTCGTCCAGATCGTACTCCTTGCCGTCACCGTGTCGCGCTTTGCCGCTGAAGCCCTCGTAGCCGGGATCCGGCGGCACTCCCAGGCTCGCGTCGTTCTGCTCGTCGTTGGCCACGACCCACGGCCGGCCGGCCTCAGCCGAGGCCCTGATCCATTTCAGGGTTTGTCGGTGAGCCGCGTTCCAGGCGTTTTGCAGTGAGACCCCCGTGAGAGGCGAGTTGGTGCCGAGGAGCGGCGCATAGACCTTGTCCTGCTGATTGGGGTAGGTGTGGACGACGATCGGGTGCCGGTACGGGTCGGTCTCGTGGATGTACCTGGCCATGTCGACAATCTCCCGGGTGGACTGCGTGTTTTCCTCGCCCAGGTTCCAATTGAGCGCCAGGTTATGGGCGAAACGCGCAATCAATTCGCGACAGTAGAGCTTTCGCTCGGGTCCGAGCACGCCGCCATCGAGCGATTCCGGCACAGGCGCATTCGACCCATCGGTTCCCCTTCGGTTGTCGTCCATTTCGGTCTCCTGGAGTTTGAAATGCAGATAAAGCCCCTGGGCCGTCGCGTGATCGAACACAACACCCCACTGATCCAGCTTCGAGCAATCGTAATGCAGTTTGTCGGCGGGATCGGTGAAGGGCCAGACGTTGTCGCCGTCGCCTCCGCGGTTGTACGTCAGAAACGAAAATGCATTGACGCCCTTCCCGGCGAGGTAATTGAGCGCGCCGATCAGACCCTTCCCTTTGCCTCCCCGCCAGGTCGGATCTCCGGTTTTCCAGTCGCGCAAATGCGGCTCGAAGCGATGCAACCCCTGTGTGGGCGCAGCCTCACCGTCGCGTGCCGCCCGCTTCCGACCCGGGGCCGTGCCGTCGAAGTCCGTGTAGGCGAGCAGGGTCTCGGGCGAGTCGGCGCCGGCCTTGAGGAAGTAACGGCCCGAGCCGGCAAACTGGAGGTGGTGACGGCCCACATAGCAGAGCCGGCCCTGCCCGCGGAAGTCGCGTCCCGTCTTGTCCGTCGGCGCGACGTCGATCGATCCAGATCGTCCGTCATAAGGTGCAACCGGTTGGCTGTCATTGCCCCCGATCGCCGCCTGCGCACCCTTCGAGAACGACACCGAATAGCTCCAGCGTCCCGGCTTGTCCGGCGCAAAGTGCGCTCGCCACTGCGTGCCCGATTCGGCCGAGGTGTTGGCCGCGTCGCCATCCGCGGCGAAGTACCCGGGGATGCCGTGCCGCGATTCGCCCGACTCGTGAACGAACACGACAGTGAACGCGTAGTCGGTAAAGGGATTGGGGGCGGTGTCTCGCTCGTGGGCAAACGGGCCATCGAGGGTGAGGGTGACCTTATGCCATTGTTTGAGTTCACCCGTAACGGTCACGCTTCCATCCCCGTCCGGTCGGCGGATCCGAGCAGTCCGGTCCTTTTCGAGATTCGCCTCGATCCACTTCGCCAAACTCGAACTCCCAAAGCCATATCCGCCCGGCAACGGGCGGTGATCCATCGTCTGGATACGCGGCGGCTGCCCCCAATGAGCGGGGAAACGACCACTCCCGGCCTGGGTGTCAGGAGAGGATGGTTGGGCGGGCGCGCGGGGCGTCTGTTCGGCCGCGATCGCCGTGATGCACCAACCGCAGCATGCAGCAAGTATCAATGTGAGTCTCATGGTTCGGATCCTCGCCATTCAGCGAAAAAAGGCGCTCGTTGTCCAGCCTGGCGCGCTCGCCAAGCAAACCCGCGCAAGGCCCGGGAGTCAGAGAGATGCAACACACTGTTCCGACGGCAGGACGCCTCCAGAACAAACACGAGGCCCTTGGTTTCCTTTCCGGGCGCGGTTTTGCCAGAGCCCGGATGTGAGACTCCGCGGAGCCTAATGGAACATCCGGGCTAAGGGCTCTTGCGGCAGGTCAGCGGCTCGATATAGTGGCGGTCGAAGTCCTGTGATCGCCCTTTCGATTGTCGAGCGCGAATTGCGCGTTCAATCCCGGCGCCCATACACGGTTTGGTTGCGGGTGGGTATCGGTCTGGTGGCGGGGTTGGCGGGCCTGACAATGCTTCTGTGGATCGAGGGCACGGCGTCGGCGATGCGGGGCGGGCAACAACTGCTGCAGGGCCTGGGCTGGAGCGCGTTGGTTTTCGGCATGATCGAGGGCGTGCGGCAGACTGCCGACAGCATCAGCCACGAAAAGAGGGAGGGGACTCTTGGCCTTCTATTCCTCACCGATCTGCGGGGCCTGGACGTGGTCCTGGGCAAGCTGGCCGCGCATGCGCTGAACTTGTTGTACGCGCTCATGGCTGCATTCCCCATCCTGGGTTTGGCAATAGGCGCGGGCGGTGTCACCGCAGGGGAATTTTGGCGTCTCCAACTCGTGTTGCTCGACACCGTCTTCCTGGCCGCCGCGGGCGGATTATGGAGCAGCGCACGATCCCACGGAGACCAGGAAGCGCTGCTGCGCGCCTCGGCCCTGGTGGCAGCCCTGACGCTGCTTCCCGCCCTGGCGTGCCTGCTGCCACTGGTTCAGACGTGGCCAAGCCCGAGTCCCGGCGTGCTGATGGTTTCCTCAGGCGACATCGCCTACCGGGCGAATCCGGGCCGGTTCTGGCTGTCGCTATTGGCCGTGCATGCCGCTGCATGGGGACTCCTGATTTGGGGCGGCCGCATGATTGAAGCGCGCGGGCGCGAGACGCTCGAGCCTGCGCAACCGCCTCGCGCGCCAGCACCGGAGGAAGCGGGCTGGCCGTATCGCGTTCCTCCATCGCTTCATTCCCGCCGCCGAGTCCGCGGTGGTGTCCCGACCCTGGCCGACGACCCGGCGGGCTGGCTGGCTTGGCGGCGCGCACCGTCCCGCTTGCTGGTGTGGGTCGCGCTGCTGCTACTGCCGTTGAGCGGCAGCTCGGCCTTTCTGCTCTGGCGCGGTTTGGGGGTGACGATGGCCGGCGGCCTGGCGGGGCTCTCCGTGGGCGTCCAGGTCTTGACCGCACTTGCGCCCGCAGCGCTCCTGGGCCTGGCGGCATCGCGGAGGATGACCGACCTGCACCACTCGGGCGCGCTCGAGTCGTTGCTTTGCACGCCGATCCCCGGAGCCAGGCTGGCGCTTGCGGAATGGAACGTCCTGTGGCGGGTGATGCGTTGGCCGCTGGCGGTCCAGGGGCTGCTGCTCGCGTTGCCTGCCCTCTTATTGCTTGGCTCTGTCAGCCATGACTGGCTGGATTGGGCGACCCATCTGGCTGGCATTGCCAAGACGATGCTGACGGAGATTGCCTCGGTTTGGCTTGCGCTCTGGTTCGGGCTGCGTGCGCGTGCGACGACGCCGGCTGTTGGGCGCACGGTGTTCTGGGCCGTTCTTGTGCCGTGGCTGGGCAGGTCCGTCCTCTCTTTCCTGCTCGCATGGTCTGGCGCACTGACTTTTATGGGAGGCGTGACACCGTGGGTGTACTATGCGTTGCAGTTGTTTCTTTATGGATTGGGGATTGCCTATGCGGCGGGGCTGATCCACTGGGCGCGGCGGCAGTTGCTCACGCGGTTTCGCCAGGCGGCAACCGGGCCATCTTGCACGCCGGGCCGGAGTGCGTTAGTGTCCGCCCATGAAGCTCTGGCTCCTTTTGGTTTCCGCCGCGCTGGCCGTGCCTTTGCCCGGCATCCCGGCCGATGCCGAGCTGACCGTGATGCCGGCCAGGAAGGCCTATCTCCTGCCGATTCGCGACGACATCATGCCGCCGCTGGTGTACCTGGTACGCCGGGGAGTGAAGGAGGCAATGGATGCCAAAGCCGACCTGCTGGTGCTGGACATGGAGACCAATGGCGGGCGAGTTGACTCGACCGAAGAGATCATTGAAATCCTCTCGCAGTTCAAAGGCGAGACCGTGACCTACGTCAACCGCAGTGCGTATTCCGCGGGGGCGTTCATTGCGGTCGCGACCCAGCGCATTTTCATGGCGCCGGAGAGCGTGATTGGCGCGGCCGCGCCCATCATGCTCTCGCCCGGAGGAACGGGAGTCGAGGCGATGCCGGAGACGATGGAGATCAAGGCGACATCGGCCATCAGCGCCAAGATTCGGGCGCAGGCCCAGAAGAACGGACACAACAGCGACGTCGTCGAGGCGATGATCGACAAGCAGAAGGAACTGATCATCGACGGCCAGACCATCAATGCGAAGGGCGGCATCCTGACCCTCACCAACGTCGAGGCGGAGCGGGCTTACGGGACGCCGCCCCGGCCGCTGTTGTCTGCCGGCACGGTCGAGAGTCTCGATGCGCTGCTGTCGAGGCTGGGTTATGAAGATGCAGGACGGCATGAGATCCAGCCGACCGGGGCGGAGAAGCTGGCGACCTGGATCAACGCGTTGAACTGGCTTTGGCTCATCATTGGAGTCGCGGGCATCTACATCGAGTTCAAGACGCCCGGATTCGGCCTGCCCGGCATCGTGGGTGTCTGCGCCTTCGCGCTGTACTTCCTGGGGAGCTACATTGCCGGGTTGTCGGGGTTCGAGTGGCCCGCACTGTTTGTGTTGGGCCTCATCCTGGTGGGGCTCGAGTTGTTTGTGTTTCCGGGCACGGTCCTGCTGGGACTCACGGGAGCCGCGCTGATGCTCATCACGATTGTCATGGCCATGGTCGACATCTATCCCGGAATGCCCCGTCTTCCCAGTCTGCCGCAACTGACTTTGCCGCTGCGCGACCTGACCTACGCGGCCCTCGGATCGGTTGTGGTTTTGGCCGTGCTGGCGCGGCTCCTGCCCAAGACCTCGGTCTATGGCACGCTTGTGACCCAGGCGACCAGCGCGATGGCGTCCGTGGCAGCCGACGCGAAATTGCAGGCCGCGCACCTGGGACTCGAGGGCGTGGCAGTCTCGGTGCTGCGCCCCGGAGGCAAGGCTCAATTCGGCGCGGATCTGCTCGATGTCATGACCCAGGGTGAACTGATTCCCAGAGGCACGCGCGTCCGAATCATCGGCCACAGCGGACGCGAGGCAATCGTCGAGGCCGCGGTTTCCCCCAAAGACTAGCCCGCATGCCAGTCTTCGTGCGAAGTCTGACCGCCCTGTGCACCGGCGGGGTGTGAAACATGGGGGCTAACGCAGGCGGATGAGGACGGTGCTGTCGCCTGGGATCGGAATGGCCAGGCCTTCGCCTGTCAGTTTGCGCACGTCCAGGGCGCTTCCAACCGCGGTGTCCGAATCGGTCGGACTCGGGAGATCGGACGCGACGAGCGTGGCGCTGGTTGGGGCAGGCAGGGCGTGAGGGAGTTGGTCCAGTCGGACCGCGCAACGGACCTGCTTTGGGGTGGGATCGAGATTGGCCACGAGCAGGTAGCATTGGCCGGGGCGGCTGTAAACCGCCGAGGCGCAGTGATCACCTTCGAGGCGGAGGGCCGTGTTGCGCCAATCGACAAAGCGATGCGAGGCGATGTCCTCGATCTGTCCCAGCGGCGCGAAGAGAGCGAATGTCTCGGGGCCGGCCGGCCAGGGTGTGACGCCGCTGACCAGGGCCTGCAGGGCGAACAAGCGGTGGAGATGCCTGTCCGCGTTGGCGCCGATCTGGCCGTAACTGATCACGCCGCGGGACCGGGCCCCGATCAGGGACCATTCGAGGGGAAGGTCCTTGAGTTCCGGCGCCTTCTCGGACCAACTGCCGTAGCCCCATTCATTGGCCACCACGTAATCGGCGAAGTTTTCCATCACGAACATCGGGGTCGTTGTGTTGTGGACGATGACGAGGCCGTCGGGGCCGACGCGTCGGCGGGTCCATTCCATCAAATCGAGCAGTTCCTCGATGTCCCAATGGCCCGTGGCGGCGGCGCCGGGCTCCTTGCCCTCGTGTCTCGGGTTGGAGCAGAACAGGGCGACATTCCAATCGTAGTAGACCCCGTCGAGCGGGTGTTTGTCGAGCACGCGGTCGATCGAGAGCTTGAGGAAGTCGAGCCAGCCGGAGCGCAGGCACATCTGCACCCCGAACTCGCTCTTCTCCTTGAAGAAGTTGTGCTGGAGACTGCCTTTGCGGTCATTTCGACCCCAATCGGTCCCGCGCTCCTGGAATTCCCTGGTGCTCGAATGGAGTTCCTTGTTCGAGAAGTAGGTCGCGACGCGAATCCCGTTCTTCCGACACTCGTCGAGCACCCGGTCGTACCGATCCATGTCGGGGTAGGGCGGATAGGATCCATCGCGCCAGAAGAGACCGTCGCCGTAGTAATCGCCGTCATTGTGGCAGTGGACCGTCTGGATGCCCGAGTCCTTCCAGCGCCGGATCTGGTCGGGACTGACCCAGTCGCCCCGGTTGCGATTGAATGAGGTGTGAAGCCACGGCTTGAGGGCGCGGCCTTCGAGCAGAGGCAAGCCGATGTAAAAGTCAAAAACCAGGCGGCCCGGCAACGTCACGGGCGCATCCGCCATCCAGAGAGGCGAGATCGACAACGCCATGCCGTCCGGTTCCGCGCCGCGGGCGAGATGACAGCGGCCCTGGCCGCGGCGTCCCGTGCACTGGGTCTCCCATTGCGAGAGGTCGGAGCCCACAAACCACTCGAGCCCTTCGACGCCCGGATCGGCGAACATCATCGAGCGCGGCGCGTAGGGCGTCTCGACGGGCCGGTCGGTCGACACGCCTTTCCGCAGTTTGCCCCACCGGTTGCTGCCGAAGGAAAAAGGCGGCGCGCCCTCCTCTTCGGTCGTGCCTTCGCGATAGCCGTATTCCGACAGGTTCGGCGCCAAACGCGTGAGGAACGGCGTGAGTTCCCGCGCCCGGACGGCCCCGTCGGGGCTCGTGAGTTCCTTGCGCATCTTGATGTACCCCCAGTGGTATTCGAAGACTGTGCGAGCGCGCACGCCCGAGGGGCGCGCCTTCTCGTCCGCCAAGAGGCCCTCCACGGTCACAATCTCGACCGTCCCTTCCCGGCGATGCGTCACGCGGGGGGCCGGGTCGTGCACGTCGGCAAACACCGCATCGCGGTCGTCGCGGATGCGGGTCTCGATGGGCGCCATCAGGAGGTTCGTTGCCTTGCCGTGCGTGAGCGTGATCTGGCAGATGGCGCCGCCTTGCCGCAGGTCGTGGCGCACCGTGTAATAGGGTGTGGCCAGAACCAGGGCGCCCGAACCGTCATCACGCCGGACCGAGTAGTCCTGCGGCCATGTGCTCGATGGCTTCGCCCCGGCCGCTGCTGCCGCGAGGAGGGTCGAACCGGCGATCAAGGCTCTAGCCCGCAGCGGTCCGCATCTTGGGGCCTTCCGCTTGGCGGTGGTCAGAAGCCCATGAAACATGCGGGCTAGAAACAGGTCAACTGTGGAAGAACGAAGGCGTAACGAGAAGCGCGGCGCATTGATCCGGTCGATGCATGGTTTTGGGTTCATAAAGAGCGTTGACATTCAACGGTTGAATCCGCGCGGGGACCATGAAGCGGGTTGTAGCCGCCGACGTGAGTCGGCGCTGATTCCTGCCCTTGGCGGAGCGAGATGGCGCGGACTCACGTCCGCGGCTACGGAACCACGGTTCATGGGCAGCCTTCTTTAACGCTTGCAGCCTCCCAGGAAGTCGAGATCGAGGTCGATTGTCAGAGTCTTGCCGCTGGCCGATCGCACGACCAGGACGCTTCGATCGCTCGGACTCGCCTCGACTGCCGCAACGCGATCGAATCCGGCCGGGATGCTCGAGACCGCCATGATGTAATTGACTTCGAGCGGGCGATCGGGACTGAGCCGAATCGAGGTCGCGTAGCCCCGCTGGGACAAGCTGTTCTTGCGGGCCGACTCCGCCAGCCCATAGTGGAAATAGGATGTCACCTCTTCGAGTCCCATCACATTGACATGGCGTCCGCTCCAGGGCGGGTAGTGGCGTCCGCCGTTCGAAAACCAGAAGAGCGTCGAGCGCAACACACGCGGGTCTTTCAACCCGATCCACACATAGCGCTCGCGCGGAAACGTCGCAGCGGTCCAGGCAAAGGGCGCCGCCGAGTCGCTGACAATCAAGGCAAGGTCCTCGAAGCCTCGGCGCGCCGGGTAGCAGCTCAGATCGGCTGTCTCCCCGGTGATGGTGGGCACGGTGTCGAAGGAGGCAAAATCCGCCCCCGGTTTCAACAGGGAATAGCCGCGCTGCTCCGGACGTTCGGTTGGTTCAGGCAGCACCTGCCCGAACACGAAGGGGCTGGTCGATACCGCGCCGCTGCCCGCAGGGTCGGAAAACCGCAGCATGGCGTGGTGCCCGAGGCACATTGGGCCTTTCATACCGCTGATCTTATGCCGCGCATAGACGGCTTGGTGGCCGTCGACCAGCGTGATGAACTTGTCGACCCGACCGGATCGAACTTTGGTGTTGAGACTCAGATGGAGCGTCGTGGCCGCGCCCCTTTTCTCGAGCGATTCCAAAGCCCACGACGCGTTGGCCGTTTCGCCATGAAGCGGATGGCGCTCGTTCCCGAATGGCTTGGCATTGCCACCAAATGGCAGGCAGAAGAAATCCCCTCGCAAGGCGCGCAGAATCGGCGGCAGCGCGGCCGCCTCTTCCTCTTGAGCCCAGGGAGCGACGGCGAAGGGCTGCACCCGGCGCCCGCGGCGGTCGAAGGTGACCGGGCCGATCTGGCCCCCCATCCGGGTGACGAAGGCTTCGACATCCATCGAGGCCACTCGCCATGAAGGCTGGCCCCGCACAACGCGCAGGATCGGTTTCATGAAAGTCTGTCCGTCGCGTCCGGTCAGGCCGGAGCCGCCGCGCGGAGGCTCCCGATCGCGGTGCGGACAGCCAGATGCGATCGGCCTCGATCCGATCAGCCCTTGGCCTGGCAGGAAAACGCGACGCGAGTTTTAGATCCGCGGGCGGCGATGGTCAATCCGCGATTGCCTCCGCGAGTGGCGGAACGGGCTGGTCTTTACACACCCTAGGCCGGTGTTACAGTGCGCCCATGACGTCGCCGTTCGAAGAGACCGACTTTGTGGATCGTGATGTGGAGAGCGGGCGGGCCGCGCGGATGAGTCCGGCGGGCGCTCCCCCGACAGCCGGATCTCCCGTGACCACTCGTCCGCCCACGCGGGAAGAACTCGAAGTGAAGGTCGGCGAGACACAGAGCCGCATCGCCGAACTCAAGCGGGCTCAGGAGGAATTGGAGCGGCAGCGATCCGCACTCGAAGAGGCGCGGCGGCGGCGGGTGGAGTTCGAGGCTGGGCGGACCGAGACAACCGGGCATTTGACGCGCGGCATCGGGCTGCTCGAGAAGGCGGAGTTCGAGGCGCGCCGCGACGCCGAGCAACTGGCCAAGACCCTGGCCGGCTTTCGGGAAGCGCTGGCCAGGATCGAATCGATCAACGAAAAGGCGTGGACAACGGAGACTTGGAGCAACGAACTGACGCGCGCCCTGACCAGCATCGAGAACGCGCGCATGGAGTATAACGCCGCGCGGTTGAAATGGACCCTTCTCGACGGCTCCGCCTCGCCGAAGGACGATGCATCCTCCGCCGCATCGGGCGACGATCCGCTCGGCGGCTGGACCCGGCGTCCTCTTGGCGAACTCTGCCGTGTCGGCCTGGCCCTGACCTGGCCGCTGGCAGTGGTCGGCTTGGTCGGGCTCATCACGTTTTGCGTGCTGCTGCTGCGCCAGTAATCCTCGCACCCGACACGCCTTCGAGTCCCAGCGACCATGCGGTTCTTCCGCAAGAAACCGGATCCGATTGCCGAGAGCGAGCGCCAGCTCAACGCGAGGATTGAGGCGCTCCAGGGTGAACTGCGCCAGCTCAACGAGCGGCTCAGCGCCCCGCCCCCCGCATCTCGACCTGGCAGTCCCGCCGCGCAATCCGCATCTTCCACATCGCCCGCGGGTCGCATCCCGGCGGGGGCGCGCGAGCCCAGATTCGAGGCGATCGACCATCTTGGTGTTCAGGGGGCGCCGGACCGCGACTCGACTCCCGACCACTTCAACCAACTGGGCGTGCGCAAGTACGATCCCCTGACCACGCTCCGCAAGTGGCTCTCACAGATCCGCGGCACCCCGACGTCGAATCCGAAACTCGTCAACTATCTCGCCGCGGGCAGCATTCATGGGTTGCGTCCGTTGCGTTACGAAAAGCGCGTGGCGCGCAACCGTTTTCTGGCACTGCTGGCGTTCTTCGTGGCCATCCTCTGGGGCCTCATCTACATCTACATGAAGAACCGCTAACCCGCATAGTCCGCACCCCGTCGGTGCACGGGACGCTCAGACCTCGCAGGATGACGGCTATGCGGGTTAGAGCCCGGTCGGATGATCCACGAATGACCAGGGCAGACGGAACTTCCTGCCCAGGTGCGCCGCGAGCGCCTTGACCCCGAACGTCTCGGTCGCGTAATGGCCGGCGTAGAGCACGTTGATCCCCATTTCCTCCGCCAGCCCGTACGTCCAGTGCGGGCCTTCCCCGGTGATGAACGTGTCGATACCTCCGGCGGCCGCGAGGCTCAACTCGGCGCCGGCGCCGCCGGTGACAACCCCAATCCGCCGGCAGATCGCCGGGCCGCCGGGCACAACATGCACAGGCCCGCTCACCGCCCTGCGCAGCCGATCGGCCAGATCCCCACGCCCGATCCGCCCGCGCGCGGCACAACCGATCGGCCGGCCCTTGCATTCGAAAAACGGCTCGGTGCGCTTGAATCCAAGCGCGGCGCAGAGCCGCGCGTTGTTTCCAAGGCGCGGATGCGCATCGAGTGGCAGATGCGCGCTGTACACCGCGAGGTCGTGATCGAGCAGCAGCCGCAGCAGCTCGTAGTGCCGTCCGGTCCAGGGATGGCGTGGCGACCAGAACAACCCGTGATGCACGAGGAGCAGATCGGCTCCCGTCTCGATGGCCAGACGCACCGTGACCCGTGTGGCATCCACTGCGGCGGCGATCCGCGTCACGCCTCCGCGATTCTCGACCTGGAGCCCGTTGTGCGCTCCATCCCAGTCCTGGAACCGGTCAGGCCGCAACTGGCGATCGCACTCGAACACAATCGCAGCGAGAGAAGACTTCGGCATGCGGCGATGCTAACCCGCGGTCGGCGCCGAGGGAAGCGGGCTGTTTCTTTCCAATCGATTTCGGAGGCAGGACGGATTTGGATTGGAGGCGCGGAGCTGGTCCTTTTGGGCGGACGCAGTCCCGCGCTTCTGACGGCTCGGCCCGGTGGCGAGGAATCCGGGCTAGCGGATTACGATCAGGTGAAGGACCACCGGGCCGTTGGTAGAAAGGCGACCGCCACTGTTACGGAGACGGAGACGGAGGGCAAAGTTGGAACCGGATGACGTCGCCCTGGGTATCGTAGTAGGCACCTTTCGTGGCGCTCGGGTTCAGAGCGAATATGCGCGAGGTGCCGTCACCGCCGACGTAGGCGGCATTGACATTGGCGTCCGCAACGCCGGTGTAAGTGGCGATGTCGACGAGCAGGTTTCCTGCTCCGGGATCATACGCGAACGAGTTGGCGCCAAAGGGGATGACGATGTCAAAACCATCCGGGACAACACCCGTGATATCGAGGGTGCCGTTGAACAGCGTCTTCACGTCCGCCCCGACATTAGCACTGAAGCGCGTGTTCAGCTTGTCCGGCTGCGCTGCGGTCGTGGACAGGCGGACGAGTATCTTGATCGATCCGTTCACGGCCGAGACAACGCTACTGTCCAGGCGGAAGGCCATGCCATAGATGGTGACGCCCTTGGCAATACCCATGCTCTGGGGCGTATAGACCTGCTGGATGCGCAGCGGTTGCGCGAGCGTTCCGCCCCAGTTGTTGGCTGGGACATCCTCGTACCCACTGGGGATGACAATCGCGCACGTATCGACCACGTTATCCGCGAGCACAATGACGCCCTCGCTGGTGGTTGTCTGCCCGATGCTGTCCTTGGCAACCGCCGTCAGGGTGTGCGAGCCATCGCCGACTTCCGAGGTGTTCCACGACACCGACCAGCCGTCGCTACCAACGGTGTCGGTCCCGATCGAGGTCCCATCGACAAAGAACTGGACCTGCGTCACTTCATGATCATCGGTTGCCTCGGCGGTAATCTCGACCGTCCCAGCGACGATCGCGTTGTTTAGGGGACTGGCGATGGATACCGTCGGCGGCTCATCGCCGGGTCCGGGCGGCGTTGTCGGGGTGATCACCGTGCTGAGGTTCAGGCGCCCGCCAGTGGCCGTCTTTCCGGCCAGCGATGCGGTGGGGGTGGTGCCGGCGAGGATCGCGGTCTTGATCTCCAAAGCCTTCGCCGCGGGGTGAGTCGACGCGTACAGGGCGACCGCGCCGGTGACATGGGGCGTCGCCATCGAGGTTCCGTCGTAGGCCCCGTAGGTGTTGTCGGGAAGCGTCGAGTAGATGTTGACGCCCGGCGCGCCCAGATCGACCTTGGTCGCGCCGTAATTGGCCCAACTGGCCTTGTTCCCGATGTTGTCAATCGCCGTCACCGCAATCACGGAGTCATAGCTGGCCGCATTCTCGGTGGCGGTGCCCTGCGAAGTATCGTAACACGCCGGGTAGTAGGGCGTCGCGTCGAGGTTAATCGCCCGCCCCCGCCGGTCGCCATTACCCGCGGCCGCGATGAACAGGATGTCCGCTTTTGCGGCCCGGATGATGGCGTCGTGCAGGAACTGGGAATATGCCCCGCCACCCCAGGAATTGTTGAGGGCAACGATGTTGATGCCCCGCTTTTTGAGCGCGGTGAAGTAGTCCACCGCCTTGATGGCTGCGTCGGTGGTGCCGCCAGTCGGGCCCAGAAATTTTCCGGAGATCAGTTTGGCGCTCCAGTTGACGCCCGCGACACCGAGGCCGTTGCCACCGACCGCGGCGATGGTGCCCGTCACATGCGTGCCGTGGTCATCGGCAGTGCCGTCATAGACCGAATTGTCGTTGTTGTAGAAATCCCAACCGTTGATGTCATCCACGTAAGTGTTGCCGTCATTGTCAGAGCCGTCGGCCGCATCGTTCGGATTCACCCATATGTTCGCGGCCAGGTCGGCATGCCCCACCTGCATGCCTTCATCAATCACGCCCACGACGACACTGCTCGATCCGGTGTAACCGGCCGCCCAGGCCTCCGCGGCCTGGCTGCCATAGGAGTTGGCCGGGTAGGACAGGTCGCCATACATCCCCCATAACTGGCCACCCGTGAAGTACGGGTCATTGGACACTTCCTGGTGCGTGTAAACCCAGTTCGGTTCCGCGAACTCGACCGCCGGATGATTGCGCAGCGCCCGGACTGCCTGCCAGACCGGCAGTGCGGTCGCCAGGTGCGACACGCCGAGGTGGCCGGCGGCTTTCATGGCATCGGTCTGAATATGCTCAATCACCTGAAACCGGCCACGCCCCACGGCGTCGGCCAGCTCCGCATCCGTGGCCTGGGCCTTGAATTGAACCAGCACGCTGGCCGCCAAATAGGCCGGGCCGTCTGGTTCGTCCTGAATGACTGCCCATGGCTGGCCCCGTGCCGGGGTCGAGGGAATCAGTGCGCAAAACACGAGCACGGCCAAGGCGGCCGTGGTTTTGATCTCATGCAGGGTCTTCATAGAACAATCGTTCGAGGTTCACTTGGCTAGGCACGCACTCCCCTGACCAGACTCGCTCTCACCCCTTGCGGCCCCACTTCGCATTGCCCCCCGCCCCTTAAGACCAAGGAAATCACGCGCGCACTCAATTTGGTTTGTTGCATAATCGGCAGCCACGAGAGACTGTCAAGGCGAATAATCAAAGCCCCCGGGTGCCGGGTGCCGGACAAGATAGTCACCATTAGGCGACGAGCCGGATACGCAACTGATCGGTTTGGTTGCGCCGGTCCCAATACTGGTCGAAGCGATCGTCG
>JAKLFY010000093.1 GCA_022710935.1 Verrucomicrobiota bacterium | reverse complement strand
GCGCCGGGTTGAACCGATTGTTGTAGTTGGCTTGAATCCGAACAACGTCGATCGCACTGACGCTGGCAAGAGTCGCGGAATCCCCCGTCTCTCCCACTGCATTGCCGAAATAGAACACGTCCGGATCGGCCAGATCGGTGGTGAGCGTGGCGTGGGCGGTGACTTGCAGCCATTGCTTGCCAATGCACCCCGCATCCGGCCAGTTGGGCCAGATCAGCGTGATCCTGTCTGAGCCGTCGACACCGGCGCCCGTGCGGACCGAGATGCTGGTCGGCAGTGGGGCTTGGGCCCAAGTTGTCGGGTCGTTGTTGTTGCCTACCTTGAATCCGAAATCGTCGACGGTCGGGGTGCCGGCCAGGCCGGCAATGTCGATCATGATGCCATTGATGCCGCGGCTGTAACTGGTGTAATTGACAAATGTGGCGGTCTGGCCCGGGAGCAACGCCTGCTTGTCCGGGGCAATCGCGGCGTCGTCCGAAACGTTGGCCGCGGCGTTGTTACCATCCCACGCGGATTGGTTGTAGAAGATGTGCCGCCCGGCAATCTGGCCATCGGGGAGGTTGTTGATCTCGACGATGAACGACTGCTCGAATGCGGCGCCACCGGAATCCGTTGTCCGGATGCGGATCGCGTAACTGTTCTGCGTTTCCCGGTCGAATGAGATCAGCGTCTGCACCTGATCGCCGACGATCGTGAAGAACTCGTTGCCGTCGGAACCGTCTCCGGGCACCAGGGAGTAAGTGAACGGCTCGCCGGAGTCCGGATCGGTTGTGCTCAGGATGCCAACCACCGTCCCGGGCGGTTGGTTCTCATCCACGGCGACCAAGTCGCCTGTGACCGAGTCCAGACTGAACAGATCACCGTCACCCGTCAGAGGGCTGAGGGTGATGGCCGTGGGGCGGAGATTGACAGTCAAAGTGGCCGTGGCGCTGTACGCAGAGGAGTATGCGTTGGCAACGATGACACCGAAGTACGCGCCATCGTCGGCGGCTGTGACGGGGGGCGTCGTGTACGAAGTGGCTGTGGCGCCTTCAATACTGACGTACTTGCGATGCCACTGGTAGGTCAAGGGCCCTGTGCCGGTGGCGACCGCGCTGAACGTCGCCGGTTGCCCTTCGTTCACCGTCTGGCTGACTGGTTGTTCGACGATCGTTGGCGGGATGAAGACGGTCAGCGTCGCGCCGGTGCTGGTGGTGCTGCCGGCCGCGTTGCTCACCACAACCGAAAACACGGCCCCATCGTCGTCCGAAGTCACTGGCGAGTGGGTGTAGATGCGGCTGTTGGCGCCCGAAATGTTCACACCATTCCTTCGCCATTGATAGCTCAACTCTTCATCCGGGCTGACCATTGAAGCCAACACCTGAAAGCTGACTGCCGATCCAACCGCAACGGGGGCGCTGCTACACGGCTGGGTGGTGATGCTCGGCGGCAGAACGACTCCCAGCCTGCACGCCGCGCTGCTCGTGCGCGCTCCGAATCCGTTGCTGACGACCACGGTGAACACCGCCCCGTTGTCGGCGGCAACGGCCGGCGGCGTGGTGTATGTGGCGCCAGTGGCGCCGACGATCGCGACCGAATTTCTGAACCATTGGTATGCCAGCGGCGCGGAGCCAACGGCCGAAACCACAAATGTCGCAACCTCGCCCAACTCGACGATTTGGGGGGCGGGTTGAGCCGTGATCGCCGGGGGTGTGTCGAGCACGGTCAAATCAGCCGTCGCGCTGGTGACAGATCCATAGGCATTGCTCACACGCACCGTCAGGACCTTCCCGTTGTCGGCGGCGGTCGTCGGAGCGGTGACGTAGGTGGCGCTTGTGGCCCCGCTGATGTTGAGGCCGTTCATCCTCCATTGATAGGTCATGGGGACGGCGCTGACGGCCGAAACCCTGAAGGTCGCTGTCTGGCCTGCGCCAACCGACTGGTCCGCAGGCTGGCGCGTGATGAGCGGCAGCGCCCCCTGGGCCGGATGCACGACATAGACCAGACCGATGTCGTCCCGAAATTCATCCGGGCGGGTATTGACCAGAGACGCGCCTTTGTTGTTCTTGATGCCGTTCACGCCGCACGCCAGCGTCAGGCGATAGGTCCCGCCATACGCGAGGTCCGCGGCGGCGCGCACGACAACTTCACATACGAACTTGCCGGCCACTTCGCGTTCGACGTAGGCGACCGACTCGAGGCCGACCGTCGCCCCGGCGGCGCTGGTCAGGGCGACCGTGTTCGCGTTCACAGTCGAGGCAATGAACCCGCCCTCGCGGCTCTTCAGATTGGCCCAATCCGAGGGGAAACCCGGCGAGAAGATGCGCGCGCGCAGCGTGCGGCGGTCGGCAACCTCATAGAGCGTCTCCTCCTCGTCCACACGCGGGGCGTAGGGGCAGGCCTTGGGATCGAAGACGAACATGTGGCCGGTGTGTCCGCCATTGGCCCCTGCCGGATAGCCGATAAGCGTCCCGAGCCTCGCCTCGGCCAGGTAAAAACCATTCATCAAGTGCAGTGACGTGCTGAAGGGCATTTCGCTCGTTGACCGGCTCGAAGCGGCGTAGAGGTCGGCATCGCGCGCATAGTCCGGCGACGTTGCAGCGCTGATCAGGTTGTCGCGATTGCCATAGTAATACGGGTCGATCCAGCCTCCGTAAGAGTAGTAATCATGGGTGTATCCGCCCATCCCTGCGGCCGCACCGAAGGGGAAGAAGTCCACGACCGGTTCGTGGTATGGGTCGCTGAAAGACTGCGTGTAGTAGAGCGTGGTCCCGTCCGGGCCGAATGTCGTGTTGTTGATCGAGCCGGAAATCGCCGTCGACGTGCCGGCGATCGTCATGAGCGTGCCCGCCACAGGCTCGGCATCGCCGAAGCGGTAGATGCGTGACGCGGCATCCGTGTCATACTGGCCGGTCATGATGCAGTAGACGGTGCCCGGCGCCAGAGGGGAAACAGCCAGCGCGGCCGGACGCTTGTCCGTCCCGTAAGCCGTGACGTTGTGGCCCCAGACCGTCAACTGCGGTCCGGCGCTGACGTCTTCAATTCGCAACACGCCGTTGAAGGGCGTTGCCTCGTTGCGAATCGTCACGTACACACGGTCGACGCCATTGACTTTGGCGGAGGCGACTTGATAGGCGAACTTGGAGCCGGTGGCGGTCGGCTTGTAGCTGACGTTGTCGACGTTGCCCAAATCGACGCTGCTGAGAAGTTGCGCGGTGTCCGTGCTGTACTTCGACACGAGGGCCTGGGTTGTGGACAAGCGCCAATAGACCGCCCACAGCGTATTGGGCGCCGTCTTGGTCACAGACGCGTTGTACATGGCGTCGCCGTGGAACTTGTAACGCTTGATGGCGCCGGTCGACACATTGTACTCGAGAACGCACAGGTAATCGCTGATGCCAGGCGTGCAACCCGTCGCCCCCGCCGAGAACGTGACATACAAGTACTGGCCGGCGGTGGTCGGATCGACGTAGATCTGGTAGACCGGGGCGGGAGCGGCGCTGGTGAGTCCAGCCGGCTGTTCCCAGGCGCCCGTCGCAAGATCATAGGCGCAGACGCCCTTGAACGTGCCGATCCACACTTTGTGATTGTAGGCGTCGTACGTGACACGGTAGACGGCGTCGCTCAACAGCCCACCCCGCGTGTTCTCCGTCGTGAAGTGATCGAGCAGGGTCCCGTCGGGCGCGTAGACCGCCACTCCGTTGCCGCGAAAATTGTTGGCGCTGCGCCCATTGGCGGTCGAGTACATTTTCAGGATGTCCTGGCCCAGGGCGCACCACACCGAGTTGTTTTCGGTCGCATAGGCCACATCCGCCATCTGCCGCAACAGCAAGTCCGAGGCGTCGCTCTTCATGAAACTCTCGACGGTGCGGGCGTTGACGTCGCATTTGCTCAACCCGCAGAGAGGTCGCTTAAAGAGGCGGGCCGGATACGAACGGTGGGCGAACACCAGAGCGCCCGGGTTAAATCGCATGTGTTTCGAGATGTTGCGGTAGCTGATGAAAGGGTCCGAGGTGCCGTTGACCCAGTTGAAGTAGGCGAAACTCAGATCGTGCAGGTTGTGAACCGAGCCGGAGACGGCGGGATTCCAATCGATGATGTTGATCCCGCGTTCCTTCAGTTCCGCCCGTTCGACCTGATATCCGTAGACCGCCCAATTCGAGGGATTGTCATCGACCAGGAAGTTGATCCCCTTCTTGTACTGATCGTAAGCAACGTGTCCGGAATGATCGATCAACTGCTTTGTCGCAGCCAATCCCTCACCATCGAGCCGTGAGACACTATAATAGCGATATTTAGCCTTCGTGAACTTGATCGCCGTGCGATCTTCGTAGTTCGACGTGCGGATGTAATAATAGGGGTTGTTGTTCAGCGGAATGCAATCCGAGTAACTCGTGGATGGATAGGTGTCCGACAGGGCCCACATCAGGTAGGAATCGAAGATCGCGTTGTACGACGACGTCGCGGTGTCCTTGCACTCGCGCGGAAAGTTCGAGCTCAGGACGATGTAGTTGATGCGGCCGTCCAGACCGTACTGCGTCATATGGGTCCTGATTCCGCTGATGAAGGCATCCCGGGCCGTGACGGTGGGAATGGTGCCGGTCAAAGGCAGAGTGACCAGGTTCTCGTCCGGGATCTGACGCTGCTCCTTGAAGTACTGGGCGGCGGCGGCCGACTCGGCGTCGCCCTGTTTCACGACGATCAGCACGTCGTCATAGGAGGGCATGGTGTGACCCGCGACGCAGAACAACGCCAAAGCCAGGATGAGCCGGGGCATGGCCTCCAGCGGACGGGGAGGTCTATGGATTCGAGCGGGGTGGGCGGCGCGACACGGACTCAACGCTGCCCTGGGAAGTGACGCAGAACACCTCTGCGCGTGGTTCTGTAAAAGTGGTTTATTCGCTCTCTGAGCACAATAAGTCAAGGTTGTCCGGAAACACATGTTGGTTCTGCACTTTTAGGGAAAGATGCCGGGCAACGACAATAGAAGAATCCTTTAGCCATTCGGGAGCATACTACGCAACAGTACTTAGTTTTGCGCCGTTTCTTGGTTTCCATTGGAGGTTATTCGTGCCGTTCTGGATTCAGCCGATCCTCGTCACTCGTGGCGCAGCGCCTCGATGGGATCGAGCTTCGCGGCAGCGCTCGCGGGATACAGACCGAAGACAATGCCTACCGCGCCGGAGATTCCGAACGCGAGCAGGACCGACCAGACGGTAACGATCGTCTTCATTGTCGTGAGCTGCGAGACAACCAGGGGCGTGAGCACGCCGACGAGCACGCCGACCAATCCGCCGCCGACCGAAAGCACGACAGTCTCGACCAGGAATTGGGTGGTGATATCGCGGCGCTTGGCGCCGAGGGCGCGGCGGATGCCGATTTCGCGGGTGCGTTCGGTCACGGTGGCGAGCATGATATTCATGATGCCAATGCCGCCGACGAGCAGTGAAATCGCGGCGATCGACCCGAGCACGATGTTGAAGATGCGCTTGGTCTGCTCGGCCTGGCGGAGGAGTTGGAGAGGGACGATGATCTCGTAATCGTTTTGGTCGTGGAATCGACCGAGGAGGGTTCGGATCTGCGGGTCGGCGGTTTCCACGGCCGCCAAATCCTGCATCTGGACGGTGATCTGGTGGAGTTGAACCTCCTCGGCCTCGAAACTGCCGGCGGATCTGCGGATGAGCGTCTCGCCGAATCGCGTGCGAGAGACGCTGAGCGGGATGTAGACATTGTTGTCGAGCGGTTGTCCCTCCATGGCGCCAGCCTGGCTGCGCTGCTCGGGTTGGCTGCGCTCCTGCAGGATGCCGATGATCCGGTAGTAAAAGGTGTCGATCTTCACCGCGTGCTGCATCGGGTCCAGGTGCGGGAAGAGACGACGCGCCAGGCCGGTCGTGATGACGCAGACATTCTCGGCGTGCTGTTCGTCCAGATGCGCGAGAAAACGGCCGCGGACGATCCCCGCCCCGGTCACATCCATGTAAGACGGCAGCGTGCCGATCACCTGGCAAGGGACTTCGTTGCGATCGAAGCGCACATTCTCGCGGATGATGCGCATGGGCAGGACGCGGTTGACGCCCGGGATGGTGGACTGGAGCCTGGCGCCGTCTTCATAGGTGAGGCCATAGGCCAACTGCATGCCGCGCGGGCTGCTGCCTCCCTGCTGGCGGGCCTGGTCGGGCGGCTTGAGACTGCGCAACAGGATGTTGTTGCTGCCAAGATTCTTGATGGCCTCCTGGGCTTCGTACGAGGCCCCTTCCCCGATCGCAAGCATGGCGATGACCGAGCAGACGCCGAAAATGATGCCAAGCATCGTCAGGGCCGAGCGCAGTTTGTGGAGCATCAGGCTCTTGATGCCCAGGCGCACGGTGCTTACGAATTGGAAGGTGAGCATGCTGGCCCCGAGGGTTAGGACGGCGAATCGGACGCACGAGGCCCCAAGGGGCGGTTGACGACCTCGCGGTCGATCAGGCCGTCCTTCATATGGATGACCCGGTGGGACCGGCTGGCCACCCGGTCGTCGTGCGTGACCAGGACGATGGTCTTGCCGGCCTGGTTCAGGCGGTCGATCAGATCGAGCACTTCCTGGCCGGTCTTCGAGTCGAGGTTCCCCGTCGGTTCGTCCGCGAGTATCATCAGGGGGTTGTTGACCAACGAGCGGGCCACGGCAACCCGCTGCTGCTGGCCACCGGACAATTGGCTGGGGCGGTGATGGAGCCGGTCGCCCAAGCCGACGAGCTTGGCCAGCTCGAGGCACGATTCGAAGTGGGAGCGAACATCCTTTCCCTGGTAAAGCAACGGCACCTGGATGTTCTCGAGAACCGTGAGCTGTGCGATCAGGTTGTACGACTGAAAAATAAAACCGATCTTGAGTCCACGCGCTTCCGAGAGCTGGTCATCGGGCATTCGGGAAACATCCTCGCCACCCAGAAAATACTGTCCAGCCGTCGGGCGATCAAGGCAGCCGAGAATATTGAGCATCGTCGACTTGCCCGATCCGGACGGCCCCATGATCGCCAGGTAGGATCCGGCCTCGACATCCAAATCCACACCGCGCAAGGCCAGGACATCGGCTTCGCCCCCGAGGACGTAACGCTTCTCGACGCCGCGGATCCTGATGATGGCCGAATCGGCTGGCATGGCTAGCCCGGATGTTTCATGAGGCTTCGCAGTGGTCACAACTCCATAAAACACGCGGGCTACGGCTGCTGCGGTCGGGGGGCCGCGTCTCGGCCGGGGCGGGCGCCGGCCTCCCCTTCACCGCGGCGCTCGCCGCGATTGGGTCGGAGGCTGCCCATCTCCTCGCGCATGGCAGCCCGCTCCCCTTCATCGAGCTGGCCGTCTCCATCCTTGTCGAAACGCTTCATCATCTCCTCACGGCCCGAACGCGTCCCGCCAGCCGGTCCTCCGCCTGGCGGCCCCTGCCCGCCGAAGCGAGCGGCGAACGCCGCGCGCATCGACTCGCGTTCCGTTTCGTCGAGTGTCCCGTCGCCATTCTTGTCGTACTGTTTGAGGATCTCTTCGGGACTGACGCCGCCCAACGGTCCGGCTCCTGCGCCCGCACCCGGGGTCGGACCACGTCCGCCGCCTTCGGCCCCGGTCGCGGTCAGCGCGGGCCTGCCGTTGCCTCCGCCCTGAGAATCGGCCTGGTTGCCGAGTCCGTTGGGGGACACGGCCTCGATGGGCGGGACATTGGTGAACGTGACCCTGGCCTTTTCCTCGTCGGCGAGCACGGCGCCTTCGAGATCCTTCTCATGGCTGTCAAAGGGCGGAGAGAGCATCACGCGATCGCCGGCTTCGAGTCCCTGGACAACTTGGATGAATTTCGTGTTGAACATGCCAACCTCGACCGGTCGGGGCTCGGGCGTGCCGCGGTTGACCACGTAAGCGACCTGCTTACCCTTGAACGTCGTGACCGCCTGGATCGGCACCGAGAGGACATCGGCGATGTTCGTGATGACAATCTCGGCCTTGGCGGACACGCCGGGTTTGACGTTGGGCGGGTTCTCGGACAGATACACCTCGGTGTTGTAGACCTTCAAATTCGGATTGCCCCAGCGTGCCTGGGTGTCGGGCAACGGCGCCACTTTCGCAACCACGCCCGCATAACGCTTGTCGGGATCGGAATCCAAAACGACAAAGGCCGGCAGGCCGGCTCGGATCATGTTGATATGGGATTCGTGGATCTTGACCACCACCTTCATGCGGGAAAGGTCCGGCAGTTTGATAAGCTCTTGGCGGTTGCGCACGACCGCACCGCCTTCGACCAACGACTCGCTGCTGAAGCGATTCTCGCTGACTTGGTACACAACCAGGCCGTCCTGAGGGGCATAAATCATCGTTGCCTCGAGATTCTTGCGATCCCGTTCGAGTTTGTCCTCGTTGAGCTTGAGGGTGTTGATCTGGGAGAGCAGATCGGCCTCGTACTGGGCCATTTTCCGTTTGTTGAGGTTGATCTGCTGTTGAAGCTGTTCTTCCGCCTGCCGCACGTCCGAATTGAACTTCTTAAGCTGTTTCTCGACATCGAACTCGTCGAGCATCCACAGGACGTTCGTAGCCGCAATCAACTGATTCTCGGTCGCCAGCACGGCCAGCCGATCGCCGTCCACTTTCTGTTTGGTCTCATACCCCTTCTCGGCGAGCCTGACTGAATTGCTGTAGGTCTCGCGATTCACCACGAGCTGATTCGACGCCTGGAGAGCCTTGTTCTGGGCTTCGAGCAGATCGACCAGTCGCTGGCCTTGCTCGTACTTGTCGCGGTCGATGATCGCCAGGTCGAGTTTGAGCTTGGCGGCCAGGTAATCCACATTGGTGGCGCTGCGCTGGATTTCGAGTTGGGCTTCCGCGTTGGTCACTGCGAAGCGCGCCTTCTCGACGCTGATGAGCTGCTGGTTGACCTGATCCAGCGCCTGCGAGGAGTCCAACTCGACCAGGAGATCGCCCTTTTTCACCGAGGCGCCCTCGGGGACAATCGAGATGATGCGCGCCGTGCCTTCCACCTCGCTCCGGATCACCACCTCGCTAATGGCGGTCAACGTGCCCGGCTCGATCACCGAGACGGTGAAGTCCCCGCGCTTGGCAAGGTAGTGCTCGGTGCCCCCGCCATCCTTCTTGGACGGCCGCAGCACAACGTAAAGCAACAGCAACAACAGGCCCACGGCGCCGACCTGAAAAAGCCGGCGGCGCGCGCGCGGCGGCGCGGCGGAATCGGGCGAGGCAGATGCATTCATGACGAGGGTTCGAGGAATTGGTCCGGTGGGATCGGGTTGTCGTCGGGCATTTGCAGGGGCGGCGGTCCCTGCTGGCTCTCGTCCAGTGTCGCGGTCAGCGGGTCCTGCAGCCAGAAGGACGGATGGTCGGTCGTGATGACCCCGAGATCCAACAGGACCTGCAACCGGGCCTGGAGGTGGTCCACCATGGTGAAGACCAGGTCGTTCTGGGCTTCGATGAGGGCGTCCTGCGACTGGCGCAGCCTCTGCACGTCCGTGCGTCCCGCCTCGAGCAGGAGCGTGTCATTCTCGACCCGCCGCCGCGCCACCTCGAGCCCGTCGAGCTGACTGATGTAATTGAGGCGCCGTTGTTCGAGGGTGCGCAGCCCCCGGTCGATCCGCTCCTTGAAGTTGTCGAGAGTCAGGCTGAGCTGACGCAACTCCCGCTCGAAATCGACGAGCGTTCCGCGGTAATCGTTCCGTTCGGCCAATCGGTCCAGCGGGAGATCAATCTGCAAGCCGAAGTTATAGCGAAACTGATCCGGGTTGAACCGGGTGTAGTGATACGACCAGGAATTGGTCGAATCCTGCACTGCATAGCTGGCACTGCCTTGGAAGCGAACTCCGGGTTTGAGCTTGTCAGCCGCCAGCCTGACCCGGCGCTTCACATCCTCGAAACTGTCGATCGCATTGAGGATGTCGGCGTGCTTGGCGATGGCGATGCGAAAACCCGCGTCGCGGTCGATTGGGACGGCGCCCAAACCCGCGGTGCTGAGCTCCCGCAGGTCGCCGTCGTCGAGGTAGAGGTCCTCCTTCAGCGGGAGGCCCAGGGTCACCTTGAACGCATCGAGCTGGCTCATGTACTGAGCCAGCGAGTTGACGTACATGATCCGCGCGTTCAACTCCTGAGTGCGCGCGTCGTCCACCTCGCTTTGCCGCACCCGATCGACGGCGCGCGCCTCCGTGTAGCGCCTGGTCTCCACGCGACGCAGGTAATTGGTGTAGTTGTTGCGCACGCTGTCCTTTTGACCCAGAAGCCCGAAGTAGTCATTCACAATGCCAACCGCGAACTGCCGCTGGTATTGGTCGAAGCTCCGGATGCTGTAGATCAGACTGCGCTGCGCCTGCGTCAACGCCTCGACCGCATCGCTGTTCCGGCCAAAGCCGCGCAGCAGCGGTTGCGCGATATCGACGGACATCACGCTCAAAGCCGCCGTCCCGGGATCCCCGGTGTAATAACGCATGAGGTCGTTGATGAGCTTGACGCTCAGGCTCCCCCCGCTCTTGAACGCCTGACTGAACCCCACCTCCGGTTTCAGCGCGTCCAAATCGACGTTCCCGTTGCCATCGCCGCTCGCCGAGGGGTTCACGCTGCCAAAGAAGTTCGGCGTGAACCGGTGGCGCTGGCCGGTCAAGGCCAGTGCCCGCAGGTAAAGCTGCTCTTTCTGGTTTTGATACTCGCGGCTTCTGCGGACAGCCAGGTCGAGCGTATCCCGCAGGTTGATCACCCGCCGATTGGTCGCCATGCGATCCTCGACGATCTCCGCCGGCAGAATCGTCTTGGGATCCCGCGTCGAGTAGGGGGTGTCGATGGTGAAGGCGTTGGTTCGCTTGAAAATCTGCGCCTCGACCTGCTCGATGATCCGATAGACATCCTTGTCGGCCGATTTGCGGTAGTGCCTCGTGCTGCACCCGATCAAGACAGCCGCAAGCGCCAGGAACGCAGCACTCCGTCCCGCTGGTCCACACATCCGACGCAAAGCACGCCCTGCAGCCATTAGCAATCCCTGGCGAGCCGCGCCTCAGACCAAATCACAGTCCTCATACGGATGAAAGGTCCCTGTGTTTCCCCAAGGCGGAGCGAGCCGCCGTGCGGCGGCTCGCTCGTCTCGCGAATTCGATTTCACCGGGCAGGTCACTTCTCTTCGGGAATGCGCATGCCGTAGAAGGAACGATAGACGAAAACCAGGGCAACGACGAACAGCACGACGGCGATGCCCGTCTTGAGTCCAGTCTGCTGGGCCTTCTGCATGGCCACCGCAATCTCGGTCGCCAAGAGGCCGAACAAGGTCGTGAACTTGATGATCGGATTCATCGCCACCGAGCTGGTGTCCTTGAACGGATCACCCACAGTGTCTCCCACCACCGTCGCGTCGTGAAGATCGGTCCCTTTCTGCCGGAGATCGACCTCGACAATCTTCTTGGCGTTGTCCCAGGCCCCGCCGGCGTTGGCCATGAAGATGGCCTGGTAAAGACCAAAGAACGCGATCGAGATCAGGTACCCGATGAAGAAATACGAATCGAAGAACGCCAAAGCGAGCGACAAGCTGAAGATGGCCACGAAGATGTTGAACATGCCTTTCTGGGCATAGATCGTACAGATCTTCACGACTTCCTTGCTGTCCTCGATCGAGGCTGTCTTGGCGCTCAGATCCATGTTCTCCTTGATGTACACGACGGCGCGATAGGCGCCGGTGACGACCGCCTGGCACGAGGCGCCGGTGAACCAATAGATGACCGCGCCGCCCATGAGGAAGCCGAGCAGAATGGTCGGTTGCACGAGGGAGAGCTTGGTGATCACGCCGCCGAATTCCTTGTCGAGCAGGAGGATGATCGCGAACAACATCGTGGTCGCCCCGACCACCGCCGTGCCGATGAGCACCGGTTTCGCGGTTGCCTTGAAGGTGTTGCCCGCGCCGTCGTTCTTCTCGAGGTTGTGTTTCGCCGCCTTGAAGTCGGGCTTGAAACCGAAGTTCTTTTCGATGTCCTTCTCGATGCCCGGGATGGACTCGATCTGGCTCAGCTCATAGACGGACTGGGCGTTGTCCGACACCGGTCCGAAGCTGTCCACTGCAATCGTCACCGGCCCCATGCCGAGGAATCCGAATGCCACCAGGCCGAAGGCGAAAATGGGAGCCGCAAAGGAGATCGCCGCCGGCATGGTCTGGGAGAGCGCAGGACTGATCGCGGGCAGCGTCATCAGGTAGGCAACGAGCATCAGAATCAGCATGAGCAGGCCCTGCCAAAAGGCGGAGAAGTTGCCGGCCACGAATCCGGAGAGGATGTTCAGCGAGGCGCCGCCCTGCTTGGATGCGGTCACGATCTCCTTAACATGCCGCGCCTCGGTGCTGGTGAAGATCTTGGTGAACTCGGGGATGAGCGCGCCCGCCGCGGTGCCGCAGGAGATGATGACTGCCAGCACCCACCAGAGATCGGGGACCGCCGTGCCGTTGACCTGCAGATCTCTGAGCATCAGGTTGCTGATGGCGAAGGTGACCACAATCGAGATGATCGAGGTGAGCCAGACCAGCCACGTCAAGGGCAGTTCTGGATGGAAGTCCTTGGCCTGACTGTATTTGGCCGTGAAGACCTTGTTCGTGATCACATAGGCCAGAAACGACGTGATGATCATCAGGATGCGCATGACGAAGATCCACGTGATCAGCGTCGCGCACAGCGGCGTCAGGCCCAGTGTCAACGCCAGGAAAGTGATCAACGCCACACCGGTCACGCCATACGTCTCGAAGCCGTCCGCCGTCGGCCCAACCGAGTCGCCCGCGTTGTCGCCAGTGCAATCGGCAATCACACCGGGATTCTTCGGGTCGTCCTCCGGGAGTTTGAAGACGATCTTCATCAGGTCCGAGCCGATATCGGCGATCTTGGTGAAGATGCCGCCACAGATGCGCAGCGCGGCCGCGCCCAGCGATTCGCCGATGGCAAATCCGATGAAGCATGGGCCGGTCAGGTCGGCTGGCAAAAAGATCAGGATGCAAATCATGAAGAACAGCTCGACCGTGATGAGCAACATCCCGACGCTCATGCCGGAGCGCATGGGGATGGCCAGCGGCCCCCAGGGCAGACCCGTCAGCGCCGCAAAGGCGGACCGGCTGTTGGCCTGCGTGTTGATGCGCATGCCGAACCAGGCCACACCGTAAGAACCGAGAATGCCGAGGATCGACGCCAGAAGGATGACCACGACCTTGCCGAACGGCATGCCTTTGGTCACGGTGCCCGCGGCATCCTGATGCTGGGTGAGAAACCCGAAATAGTAGGCGATGCAGATCCCGATCAGCACCCAGAGAATGGCCAGGAACTTGCCCTGCTGGAACAGATAGCTCTTGCAGGTTTCCCAAATGAGGCTCGACACCTTCCGCATCGAGTCATGGACCGGAAGAGCCTTGGTGTGATTGTATTGCCAAATGCCGAAAACGGCTGCCAGCGCGCACACAACAATCCCCACCCACATCAACGTGTAGCCGCTGGCCCCTCCAAGAGCCGGGAAGTGCACCGTATCCAGCGGTGGCAGTTTCAGCTCGGCTTCACCCCCCAGCACGCCGGGGGCACTCAGGTTCAGGGCGGCCAGGGACAGCAGCCCGAACAGTCTTTGGCTTCGTCTCAACATAGTGTTCGGTTTAGGGTTCGGCGTCCGCCCGACACGGGCAAACCACCATTCATCCGGTTCATCAAAACCGGTTTGAAACTCTCGCAACTATGAGATTGCCCGCAATGAGTCAAGAGGATTCACATCCCCCAAAGGGTTCATGGCGAGTCTGAATCGCGCCTCGAAAGCCACTTGCCCACCGCGCCGGCCGCGGAATGGACGTGGAGTTTCGCGTAGATGCGGTGGAGGTGGGTGTTGACGGTCCGGGGGCTGATGCCCAGGTGCGACGCGATTTCCTCATAGCGCATCCCTCGGGTCAGCACCTCGAGTACCTCGGTCTCCCGCGGGCTGAGCCGCTCGTGCCCGTCGTGGCTCGATCCCTCGATCCGGTTCAGGCAGACGCCTCGCGCGGCAGCGGGACGCGAAAGGCGACCTTGGTTCCCCGGCCCGGCTGACTCTGAAGGTCAAACTGGCCTCCGAGCGAAGCCATTCGCTCGCGCATGCTGGACAGACCCAGGGCATGGTCCGCACGGTCGCCGCGCCGCGCCGTTTCAGCCACATCGAAGCCACGTCCGTCGTCTTCGACTTCGACAACCATTGGCTTCACCCACACCGCTGAGGAGAGTGATCTCGGTGAGGCTGGCGCCGAGGCCGTCGTGCAGGTCTTTGGCCAGCCGCGCGCGTTCCCTGGCCAGGGCGGCCTGTTGCTCGAGCCGGCTCAGGCGGCGCAATGCGCGCATCCGCCGACGCACGGCGACAGCGATGAGAGCCGGCAGCAGAACGGCGCCTCCCAACCGCACCCAGGCGCGCTCGCGCCAAAGAGGTTCGACGCTGAAACTCAAGCGGGCTGGCATCCGGCTGGTGTAGCCATGATGATTCTGCACCGTCACCTCGAACGTGTAATCGCCGGGGCGCAGTCCGCTGAAAGTAGCCTGGCGCAGCGTGCCCGCATCCGTCCAATCCGGCGATAGCCCGAGCAGACGGTACCGGCAGCGCACCCGCGCCGGCGCGCGAAACGCCGCCACCGTGAAATCGATGCGGAGCAGCCCGCGGTCCGCCGAGTTGATGGTCAGACGCCGCTCTGGAGAGAGCGCGCCCTCGGTCTCAGTCGCGGATGGGGACCGGTTTCCTTCATGGGACGACAGGCGTGTTCGCAGGGCGCGGCTGGCAAGGCCGCGCGCGTTCCGTTCTGGCTCTTGCCCCCCAAAACCTGTCTCGGCCCCGAAGCCGCCGGTGAAGATCACCCGTTCCCCGGCGCGCAGCGTTTCGATGTGGGCGCACGGCCCGTTGGTCAGATCGGGGAGGCGGTCCGGATCAAACAGCACCACGCCGCCCATCGTTGCGAAGGCGATGCGCCCGTCCCGCAACCGAGTTGCCGGTGGATAACTGTTCTGACCGTTGGTCTCAGGATTCAGCAGGCCATCCTCCTCGGCGTACGAAACGCAGTGTGCCTGCGACCGTGCGCCGTCAGCGACATCGAGGAGGTCTTGGCGCTTCACGCAATAGATGCCGCGGTCATGGCCAATCCACAGCCAGCCGCGCGTGTCTTCAGCGATGCCATTGACCAGGTTGTCCGGGAGGCCGTGGGCCGTAGTGAACACCGCGATGCGTCCGCCGCGCAACACGTTGAGCCCGCGGTCCGTGCCGATCCACAGGGCGTCGTCGTAATACGGGGTGTCCGCAAGGGATTCAGGGAGGGCTTCTTTGCTCCACGGGGCGTCCGGTCCGGACCGTCGGAATAAGCCCGTCCCACCAATCCCCGCCCACACGGTTCCGTCAGACCCGATAGCCCAGGCGCTGTAACGCGGCGTGCCGAACGGAGGGCCGTCGTGCACCCCGCGCCAGGATCCATCGGCGCAGCGGATCCCGAGGCCGCGCTCCGACCCGACGAGCAGTTCGCCCGCGGGCGAAGTGGCCAGCGAGGTGATCAAAACCTCCTCCGTGGGTGGAAAGGGCGATCCGGTCGGGGGGCTTGGCAGGGCAACCAGACGCGGTTCTTCGCCGAGCCGAATCAAGCCGCCGGCGGTGCCCACCCAGATGGCCCCATCGCGGTCCTGAGCCAGCGCCTGGCAGACATCATTGGCGAAGGCGTTGTGAGTCGAGCGCGACCACGTCTTGAACACCCGGCCATCGAACCGACTGACCCCTCTGCGCGTGCCCACCCAGATGAACCCGGTGTTGTCCCGCAGCAAGGCCAACACCCGGTCATCGGGCAGACCGTGCTCCTTGCGCCAGACCCGCACCGTGAAGTCGCGTTCCAATGGGACAATCTCCGAATCCGCGGCGTGCATCCAAAGTGAGAGCCCGAGCGCAGCCAAGAGGATCGCGCCGCGCCAAGCCAATACCAAGACACGGCCCACTTCGGCAATCGTTGTTGGGATGTGAAGGCTTAATGGAAACACTGGATACCCCCCAAAACCCTCAGGAAAAGTGGTGCGGATAGCAGGACTTGAACCTGCACGCCTTGCGGCACTACCACCTCAAAGTAGCGTGTCTGCCAATTCCACCATATCCGCAACCGCCGTTGGGGTAATAAAGCCAGACCGCCCGGCCGCTGCAAGTTCTTTTCTGCGCAAATTCTGAGCAAATCCGCTTGCATCCGGAAGGGGCGCTCCTATGCTCTGCCCCCGCCTGAGCGCCGCCGAAGCGGTGTTCGCATGAGGCTGAGAAAAGAACTGTTAACGAAACAACCTGACTTCAACCTCCGTTGCCACCGCAACGTTTGGTCCGTTAGGCAATGGAGTCTTCGCCGGGTCTTTTGTTCCCGACCAAGTCTCCCCCAGTAGCGTCGCGTTTACACGACAGAATCCGTATGCTCACCATGGAAGAAGCCCTGAGGCAGAGTCCCAAGACCTTTGCCGCAGGCCAAATCGTCAAAGGCACCATCCTCGAACTCCGCCCCAAAGAAGTCCTCGTCGACATCGGTTACAAGAGCGAAGGAGTGATCTCGCTTGCCGAATTCGAAGATCCAAAGGCCGCCCGGATCGGGGAGGAGATTGACGTGCTCATCGAAAGGCTCGAAGACCGTGAGGGCATGGTGGTCCTCTCCCGCGAGAAGGCCGAGTTCAAGAAGAATTGGGAGCGAATCCTCTCGATCTGCAACGAAGGCGGCACGATCGAAGGGAAGGTCAAGTCCATCGTCAAAGGCGGCCTGCTGGTCAATATCGGCGTCGAGGCATTCCTGCCCGCCTCGCAGATCGACATCATCCCGCCCCGCAACCTCTCCGGGTTCGTGGGGAACACGTACCGATTCAAGGTCGTCAAGATCAACCAGGAACGGCAGAACATCGTGCTGTCCCGCAGAGAATTGATCGAGCAGGAGCGCAGCGAGCGGCGCGCCAAGCTGCTGGCCGAAATGATGCCGGGCGACATTCGCAAGGGCACGGTCAAGAATCTGACCGACTTCGGCGCCTTCGTCGACCTGAACGGGCTCGACGGCTTGCTCCACATCACCGATATGAGCTGGGGCCGGATCGGGCATCCGAGCGAAATGCTCAAGGTGGGCCAGGAGCTGGATGTGGTCGTGCTGGACATCAACCGCGAAAAGGAGCGCGTCAGCCTCGGCCTCAAACAGAAGATGGCCAACCCCTGGGACACCATCGAGTCCAAGTTCCCCATCGGCGCCAAAGTCAAAGGCAAGGTCGTCAACCTGGTCCCGTACGGCGCGTTTGTCGAACTCGAACCGGGTGTGGAAGGCCTCGTGCACGTCACCGAATTGTCGTGGACCAAACGGATCGCGAAGGCGAGCGACGTCCTCAAGCAGGATCAGGAAATCGAGGCGGTCGTGCTCGGCATCAACCGCGAGGAGCAGAAGATCTCGCTGGGCGTGCGCCAGCTCGAGACCAACCCGTGGGAACAGGCCCTCGAGAAATACCCCAAGGGCACCCGCGTCAAGGGCAAGATCCGCAACCTGACCAGCTACGGCGCCTTCCTCGAACTCGAAGAAGGCCTCGATGGCATGATCCACGTCTCCGACATCTCGTGGACACGGAAGATCAATCACCCGTCCGAAGTGCTCAAGAAGGGAGAGGAGGTCGAAGCCGTGGTGCTCGAAGTCGACAAGGTCAACCAGCGCATCTCGCTCGGCGTCAAACAACTGTCCGAAGATCCGTGGGAGAACATCGACAAGTACTACCGTGTCGGCGACCTCGTCACCGGCAAGGTCACCAAGCTCGCCAGCTTCGGCGCCTTCATCGGCCTCGAACACGACATCGATGGCCTCGTCCATATCTCCCAGGTCAGCGAGGAGCGCATCGACAAAATCAAGAACGTGCTCGCCGTCGGCCAGGAAGTCACCTCCCGCGTCATCAAGATCGACAAGGGCGAACGCCGCATCGGCCTCTCCATCAAGGCCGCCAATTACTCGCCTGAACAACTCAAGGCCGAGCAGGCCCTGCTCGATGCGCTCAAACCGGGCGAGGACCTGGTCGCGCTCCAACACGCGTTCGACGCCGCCGACGAGGCGCGTCACGTGGATGACGGCGGCAAGCCGTAGCCAACACGACCGACGCGTCGGCTCTCCCCTTCCGGTGAGATCGACGCGTCAGGCAGCGCGCACAGATCCGGGGCGGGCCTTCGCGGCCCGCCCTCTTCGTTTCCGCCGGCGCGAGTCGGCACGGACCGGTCTCGCGCCGCCGGACGGCTACGGAACCACGGTTCACGGGGAGCGTTGACATTCATCGGCTCAATGCGCCCGGGAACCATGAGCCAGTTTCAGAGGGCCGAGTTCCACGAGGCCCTGTCTGGGAATGACGCAGCCCTCGATCCCGCCCACATCAAATCTCTGACAGAGGGACCGGTTCGCCTTTCTCGAGTTTCTGGAGGGTCTGTTCGAGCGCCTCTTTGCCGGCAGCCAGACTGCTGTTCTTGATCTCGGCAAGGTACTGGCGGGCCTGGTCCAGACGCCCGGCCCTCAGACAGACCCGCGCCAGATGCACGGCAACGCCCTCGCGGTCCAGATCGGTGCGGGCCAGGGCCCGGGCATCGAGCCACGCGCGAAGCGCCTCATCGGTCAACTTGTCTCCCGCAGCCTTGAGGCCCGCGGGATCTTCAACCTTCTCGGGCTTGAGATAGTAGTAGACTTGTGCCAGGTCGGTCGCGAGCGGGAAATTGTTCGGATCGAACCGACGCGCCTTCTGATAGAGTTCGAGCGTTCGGCGAAGGACCTGTTGCTCGTCCGCGAGCCTGTAATGGACTCGAGCCTCGTTGCGGTAGAGGAACACGAGCGTGGCCAGGTTGCGGTGGTAAACGGCCTCGGACGGCTTGATTCGAATCGCTTCATCCAAACACTCGAAGGCGAGCCGTGTGGGGCCGTGCCGGCTGTAATAGTCCGCCAGGTTGTTCCATGCCGCCGGATTGTTGGGATCGAGGTCGCGTGCCTTCTTCCACTGCACAAGGGCTTCATCATCGAGGCTGATGTCATTGAGAAAACTGCCGAAGGCAAGCCGCGCCCGGACGTGGTCTGGATGCCCTTGCAGGAAGCGTTCGTAGGCCCGGCGCACCGGTTCGAGCCGCTGCTCGATGCGCGCCTTGAGCGTGACACCGCTCAGGTCAGGGCCCTGCCCATCGTCTGTCTTGGTCTCTTGAATCCACCGGTCCACCTCCGCTTGAGCCGCATCGTCGTCCGCAATCAGCGCCTGGAATGCCCTCTCGACACGATCGGCGGCCGCCGTCGCGGCCGTATCCGGCGCCGCCGTGGTTCCGGCGACACTGCCGGCGGCGCTCAGCCGCCCGGCTGCCAGAGCCGCCAGCGCCAGGCCAAACCAGAATCGAATCGCGCTCACGCCCGAAGAGTACCCGAATCGGGCCACGCTGGGAACAAAAGGTTTGCCCTGAGCAGCGTCCGGGTTTAGGCATAGGCCTTGCATAACCAGACCCGACAGTCTGAGAAGCGAAGCGTGTGCATCGAGTTGAGTTGAACCTGCAATCGAAACCGAGACGAATCGATATGAGTTCCATCAGAACCTCTGCCTTCTTGAACACCCTCCTCACACCAGGCCTGGCGCTGGCGCTTGGCCTTGCATTCGCGGCCTCAACCGCCCTCGCCATCCCCTACGCCTCCGGTGTGAAGCGGACGGGCGACACGGTCACCTTCATTCTCAACCATGCCGCAGCCAGCGTCGAAGTGCTGCGCGACGGAGCCAACCCGGTCTCCCCGGGCACCGAACCCGGGCTGCACAGCTTCAGCATGGCCGGCTTCACCACGTTCCAGATCATTGTCACCGGCAATGACGCCCCCGGCTGGAAGCAATACGTCCCCGACGGCACGAACACGAGTTTCTACGTGCCGCTGGGAGTGTCGATCAACAAGAACCCCTCGAGCCCCAACTTCGGCAAGGTCTATGTTTCAGAGGCCCAGGGTGGAGCGGTCGCCGTGGGCTACCGCACCACGACGAGCGGCATCTACGTGCTCAACGCCGATGGGTCGGACGCAGGGTGGGCGGACGGCGGCGTGGACTGGGCGGGCGCGGGCAATTCGGCTCCGTTCAAGAGCACCATCGGCCCGGACGGCCACCTCTATGTGGCCGATCTATCGAGGGACCTGGCCTTCGAGTTTAACGACGACCTGAGCGTGGCGACGCAACTGATCGACGAGACCAATCGCGGTGTCGGCCAGTATGTGCATGGCATCTGGGTGGAAGGTACTCAGGCGGGAGGCGACCGCAGGATCTACCTGGTGAACGGCAACTACAACGATACGGTCGGCAGGGGGCTCATCCGCTACGACCTCGGCGCGGAAGCCATGGCGATGGCCTATGACACGGGCACGCCGATCCTCACCCCCGCGTACTACACCGCTTACTACCCCTTCGATGTCGCCCGCGATAGCAACGGCGATTTCTATGTGAATCAATACCGCGCCACGGCCGGTCAGGCCTACGTGATCACCAAGTTCGACGGGTCGGGCGAGGTGCCGCTGGACGATGACGTGATCTGGGAGGCTTCGGATCAATACACCTATGCCTATGGAATCGACATCAACGAGCTGACGGGGCGTGTGGCCTATGGGAATTACAGCACCGGCGAGGTCTTCTTCTTCGACATGGCCACAGGCGAATTCGTCGAGACTTTCGACGCCGGAAACCGGATCCGCGAGCTGGCCTTCGACGCTGCCGGCAATCTTGTCACGGTGGACAACTCCCTCGAGTGGGCGCGGTTCTGGTCGCCGGGCGGCTACACGGTGGCCACGACAAGCTTCGACGGCGCCAAGAGCGCGTTCGCGATCTTCAAGCCCGCCAGCGATGTCAGCGTGACCGCCGCCGATACCGACGCCCGGGAAGCCGGACCAAAGACTGTGACATTCACCGTCACCCGCACCGGCGATGTGTCGGAGGCACTGGCGGTCAGCTACACTATGGGCGGCACCGCCGCCAACGGCGCGGATTACAACTCACTCCCGGGCTCCGTCACCATCCCGGCGGGCGCCGCCTCTGTCGACGTGCTCCTGACCCCCATCGACGATGCCGAAGCCGAGTTGGCCGAGACCGCGACCCTGACCCTGGCGGCCAGCGAGGATTACTCGGTCGTTCCACCCGCCTCGGCCACAGTCACCATCACCGACAACGAGACGCCGACCGTTGATCTCGAAGTCGTCTATCCTTCGATGTACGAACGTCTGGCCGGCGATTACGCCCGGCTGCGCGTCGTTCGCCGGGGCGACATCAGTGCCCCCAGCTTCGTCGCGAACCTGACCTACTCGGGCACGGCGGGCGGCGGACGCTACAACGCCCCCAGAAGCGTGACCGTCGACCCGGACGTGGTCACTCAGAACTTCGACATCACTCCGATCGACGACGCCCTGCTCAACGGCGATCAGACCATCGTCGCCACGGTGGTCACCGGCGCCGGGTACGCCGTCGGCACGACCAGTCCCAGCGCCACGGCCACTATCCTCGATGACGAGTTGCCGCCCGAGGATGTGCTCTGGTCCGAGAACTTCAACACGGACGTTCCGGAGAATTGGACCGTTCAGTTCGGCTCGGCCAACGCTGTGCCGGATTACCGCATCGGCTATTACAGCGGCTGGACCTCCTTCAGCTATGACTACGAATTCGGCGGGCTGATTCCGAGTATTCCAATGGCGCCGCACTCGACGTCCGACACGCTCGGCCTTTACGTGACAGTGAACAAGGACGACTCGACCGCCCTCGGCGCCGCCGGGGTCAACATCTACCCGAAAGGCAAGACCTTCAGCGGCAACTACGCCGTTCGGTTCGACATGTACCTCATGGTCGGCAACGCCGCCTCGACGACCGAGTACGCCCTGTTCGGCATCAATCACTCCGGCACCAAGGCCAATTGGTTCCGCAATTCGGCGGGCGGCGTGCCGAATAACCCGACCTTCGACGGCCTCTTCTTCGGGGTCGAGGCGGACGGCGCGGCGTTGGGCGATTATGTCGTCTACAGCGCGCCCACGACGGCCGGGAGCAACCCGACAGCTCTGACGCCCGGTGTGAACGCGTCCACCTTGACTGGCATCTTCAAGAACCCGCCCTTCGGCGGCGGCCTGCCAGGGGCCCCGGGCAACAGCGAGTTGTCGGAAACCCCGTGCTGGGTGGATGTCGAAATCAGCCAGGTCGGCAACGTGATCACACTGACCATGAACCGCACGCCGATCCTCAGCTATACCAACACCACGCCATTCACCAGCGGCAACATCATGCTCGGGTACTGCGACGCCTACGACTCGATCATGGCCGGCAACTCCTGCGTCGTTTACGACAACCTCCGCGTCATCCGGCTGGCCGCTCCGACCACGCCCCCGAACATCACCGGCATCCGGTTGGCCGGCGGCAATGTCGAGATCGACTTCGCCGCTGACAGCTCCGACACGCCGTCCGCCTTTGCGCTCCAGTCCGCCGACACCGTGAACGGCGCCTATGGCGACGTCAGCGCCACAATCACGGGCGGCGGCGGCAGCTTCAAGGCCGTCCGCCCGCTCGATGGCGCCCAGCGGTTCTACCGCATCCGGCGCAACTGAGGCTCATTCCCCGTTTCGCACCGAGGCATCCGCACGCGCGCGGATGCCTCGTTCTTTTCGAGGTTTGCGAAAGCCGAAGGCCGGCCCGCCGGCTTGCAGCCGGCTTAACGTGTGCGAAAGCCGGAGGTGGGAGCGCCGGCTTGCAGCCGGCTTTGGAGTTTGGACATTCTTGATGCTTGTCGATCTGGTTGCTGGGCCTTGATCACACACCTTCATTTTGTCCAGGGAGAACATCCTTGCCTCTTCGTGCTGCCCGCCACAGATCGCTGAAGTGTGCGATGAAGAGGCCCTGACTGCTCACAGTGATCGTCTCACCTCTGAAATCTCAAATCTCAAATTTGAAATCTCAGCGGGAGAGGCCCTGATTGCTGACGCTGATCGTTTCGAGTCACGGTCTCGCGGCCTGCCATTCCGAAGCCCGTGCCCGGCTCATGGGTCCCATCGGAGACTCTCGATCTCTCGCGAATCGTTGCGGATCATCACGCAATGGCCGTCGAGATAGGCAACACCGCGGGCCCGGGCGTGTCGGGGGTTCGCAAGCATGAGTTCGGGACCGCCGCTGACATTCCAGCCGCCGTCCACCTCGAAGAACAACACCACTCTGTCCGGATCTTTCACCGACGCCAGGCTCTTGCCCGCCAAACGCGCATTGTAGCCGTAATGGGAACGTTGGCCCGGCGCTCCGCTCGGGCAATGGAAGACCGCCTCCGATCCGGCGGTGTACTTCGAAACCGCATCGCACCAGGCGTCCGCGGGCGGAAGCTGGTCGTCATGGTCGTTCGCGTACATCAAGGCCCCCAGCGCCAGTTGCTTGAGGTTGTTCATGCACGTGATGCTCTGCGCTTGCGATCGCGCCTTCGCGAGGGCCGGCAGCATGATCCCCGCCATCACCGGCATGAACAGGAGGAAGATCGCCGACACGGCAATCCCTGCAATCGCCACTCCCTGCCCCTTCTGTGCGCCGCCGCCCCGGTTGATCCGCACCAGGGCTACAATCCCCAGAACCAGCCCGATCAGGGCAGTGACCCCGCAACTGAGTATCCCCAGAATCCCCAGCACGAGCGAGGCGACGGCGAGCCCGCTGGTCTTGCCCTCCTTTGCGGAACATGGCTGTGCCGCGGCACCCGGCGGCGAGGCAGGTGGCGGCACGCCGGCCGGGCGCAGCGCATCGGCAAACTCAGGCAATTCCTCGAGGCGTTGCCAGACGATGGCGCCTTCGGCGCGGATTCGGGTCTCCTTGTCCGCACGGCGGGCGGCGATCCACTCGCGGACTTGATCTGCGCTGACCGGCCCATACTCGCGTTGGTCGGCTCCGATGATTTGGTACATAAAATAAGCGGCGGATTTGCGATTCTTGATACGCCCTGGGACGCCGGAACTCAAGCACGGTTCTGAATTCGCACAGCAGCCCGGTGCATCTGGTTGTTGTCGGTGTTCTGTCGCCCGGTGAGAGCACCGGGCCTACAACGGATGGAGATTGCCGGTGTAGGCCGCGTGCCCCCACGCGGCGAAAACTCGATTCCCACCGACAACCTCCAGATCCACTGACGGCAGCCATCCCAGTCATCCCGCAGTGCGCAAAAGGCAAAGCAATGGCTCCGGATCACCCCCCAACCCAACTCTGTACATACTCGGTTCTCTCGGGAACGAAGTCCAGACGGGGGGGACTCGTCCGCCACCGCCCCTCGAGCCCCAACTCGCTCGCAGCCACCTCGAAATGACTCATCGCAATCCCCATGTCCAGACGCTGCAAGTCCACGGCCTTGATCAGCTTGTCGTATCCTCTCGATCGGCACAGAAAGAGATGAAAGACGTCCCGCCCCTGCTCCTTGACGACACGCCAGGGTTGCCGATTGGATGCCGAAGGCCCCAGCCGCAGCACCTCGAGCGGCTCGGCATAGCGCCCCGCCCGGTCCGGCGCCAGCCCTCGTTCGAAGTCGCGATCGAAGAAGAGATCGGCCCACGGACGCCGATTCCTCGATCCGGCCGACCACCGGATCACCGAGTCCGCAACGCTCCGCCTTTCCGTGGGGTAGCCAAGGGGCGAAATGGCCGGCAGGACTTCGTTCTCGCGAACGCCCGCCTTCAACGCGAACCGGGAGCGATTGAAGATCCCGCCAATCCAGCATGTCCCCAGACCCAGATCCGTGGCGCGCAGTATGATCTTCTCGAACTGGCACCCGAAGTCTTCCATGTCGTGCCCGCCCCGCGCGATCATCCCCACAATGAACAGCGTCGCGCCTTGGATCGTCCCGTAGGTCCCAAGGGAGTTGATTCTCCCCTCTCCCCAACCCGAGGTGTCGAGAATCGCAAAACGCGCCCTTCCGCCAAAGGGACCTTGAACCTGGGCAAACATGCGCTCGAGCGCCTCACGCTTCTCCGCCTCGACCGCCCGCGGCGTGTAGCTGCGGCGCGATGTCCGCTCCTTAATGATATCGATGATGCTTCGGCTGTATTCCATGACTGTCCTCATCCAGACGATCTGTCACAGGCGCCGGACCCACGCACGCCGGGCCAGGCCATAAGTTCCATCACGCCATTCAAACGTAAGCAACTCTTTTTGACATAATGAGACTTATGAACAATAGTTCATGGCGGCGTTGAGGTTTTGCCGCAACGGGTGAGAATACGACTTCAAATGCACGGGCGACTGCGCGACTCCATATTCATGGGGATCGCGGCAGGATCCTTCACGACCAAGCCTGCCGACCCGATCAGCACCGCCTCCTGGCGGTGGCGCGCCACAGTGCCGGACCGGCTGACCCGCAAGTCGGGCCGATCCGCCGAGGTTCAGGGCTTTCGTGCGCGCGTCCGAATCCGCGCCGCGGCGGATGCGGTGGCGGATGCCGACTGCGCCTCCTGGAGCGAGTAGCGTCGCCGCGCCGCGCAGTCCACAGCCGGGAAATCCGTGTCCGCGTCCCGGCATGAGATTTCCGGGCTAAGGGTCTGTGCAAAAATTACTTCCGGTTTTGGCGGGAGCGCCACCGGGCCAGATGCGAGGCTCGAGGGAGGGAGTGTATCCGCTGAGATACTCGACTGACCGAGGAACGAAGCAGATGGCCCGGTGCCGCCCCGCCCCGCAGGGCTGGGGGGCTTTGGCTCGCTGGTCCCGCCGTCGCGGGATTGCTCCTCAGTCACAGAGGTCAAGGCT
>JAKLFY010000092.1 GCA_022710935.1 Verrucomicrobiota bacterium | reverse complement strand
CAGCCAGCGGGTCCGGTTGGGCACAGTGAGCCTCAAAGAACTGGCGCACGACTTGGACTTGGCCTTGGAAGAGGCGGTGCGCTGGGAACTGTGGTTCGACAGCGGGTGAGCTCCTCCTGGGGGCAGTGCTTTCGGGACGTTGTTCTCTGGCAATTGGCCGACGCAAACAAGGAGAATCCGGGACGACAGGCAAGTTGTCGTCTGGTGCAGGCGGCAGACAGCCAGCCTTCGCTTCGACAGCGCGCCAGACAGAGGAAAATCCGCCGCCCCGAGACAAACGCCAAGAGCCTAACCCACCTTACGGAATTGCTGGGCCAAGCCCCAACCTCTTGACGCATATTCCAATACATGCATACATATGCACACATGGATCTCATTCCGATTTACGAAGGGCTTGCGGATGTGAACCGGCTCAGGATTGTTCACCTGCTGAGTCAGGGGCCGCTGCCGGTCAAGCATTTGCAAGGTATTCTGGGGATTTCGCAAGTGCGCGTATCGAAGCATCTGGCCTATCTCAGAAAACGGGGCATGGTCGAAGTGGATAGGAACCGGAACTGGATGATCTATCGTCTTCCTGCGTTACCGTCCGCGGAGTTGACGGCACAAGTCAGGTGCCTTGCCGAGTGCGCGTCGGGCATGCCGATTCTCGATGCGGATCTCGTGGCGCGGCGGGCAATTCAAGCGGAGGTGGACCAGATCGCGGCTTCTGGGGAACGGTCTGAGCCGACCCTGGTGGCGGCACCCTCGACGTCGTCCCAGCCGGCGGCGAACGTTGGATGGGGGCTGCAGGAGGACGATGGATACGTCGACTGATCAGCCGGAGACGGCGGCTTCGGAGGCGGCCATCTGGGCAAAGACGAGTTTGTCCTGATCGACGGTGACGTGGATCGGCTCGCCCTGGTGGAGGTTGCCTCTGATGATTTCCTCGGCGAGCGGATCTTCGAGGTAGCGCTCGACGGCGCGGCGCATGGGACGCGCTCCGTACTGCGGGTCGTAGCCTTTGTCGGTGAGGAAGTCTTTGGCTTTGGAATCCAGGTCGATCTGGATGTTCTTGTGTTTGAGCCGTTCCATGACCTTTGAGACTTCGAGATCGAGAATCTGCATCAAATCCGGTCTTGTCAGGGACCGGAACACGATCACGTCGCTGAGGCGATTGAGGAATTCCGGGCGGAACGCGCGTTTGGCCTCATCGAGGATCTTCTCCTTCATTTTTTCGTAGGTGAACTGCTCGCTGGCGGGGGTGAAACCGATGGAGGTTTGCTTGCGGAGTCCTTCGGAGCCGACGTTTGAGGTCATGAGGATGACGGTGTTTCGGAAGTCGACCTGGCGTCCGAAGCTGTCGGTGAGTTTTCCTTCTTCGAGGATCTGGAGCAACATGTTCATGACGTCGGGGTGGGCCTTCTCGATCTCGTCGAAGAGGACGACGCAATAGGGTTTGCGGCGGACCTGTTCGGAGAGCTGGCCGCCTTCCTCGTAGCCGACGTAGCCTGGGGGCGATCCGACCAGCCGGGAGACGTTGAACTTCTCCATGTACTCGCTCATATCAAGCTGGATGAGCGACTTGGCATCGCCGAACATCTGTTCGGCCAGAGTCTTGGCGAGGAGGGTTTTCCCGACGCCGGTCGGGCCCAGGAGCATGAACGTGCCAATCGGTCGTTTGGGATCTTTGAGATCGGCGCGCGATCGGCGGAGGGCTTTGCACAGGGCACTGACGCCTTCGCTCTGGCCAATCACGACCTTCGTCAACTCCTTCTCCATATCGAGGAGCTTGTGGGCCTCGTCCCGCCCCATGCGCTTGAGCGGAATCCCGGTCCATTTCGCGACGACGTGCATGATGTCCTCGTCGTCGACCCGAACCCGCTTCTCCTCGCGCGATGTCTTCCACTCGGCGAGGATGGATTCGAGCTTCTGCTTGGCCTGCTTTTCCTTGTCGCGCATGGCTGCCGCGCCCTCGAAATCCTGCTCTTTGATCGCGCGTTCCTTCTGGGCCTTGATCTCCTGGATGTCGGCTTCGAGCTGTTTGACATCGGGAGGCCGGGTGGTGGCGCTGATGCGGGCGCGCGAGCCGGCCTCGTCCATGACGTCGATGGCCTTGTCGGGGAGGAATCGTCCGGTGATATAACGATCGGAGAGTTCCACCGCGGCTTCGAGCGCCTGGTCGGTCAGGTCGATCTTGTGGTGCGCCTCGTACTTGGGACGGAGCCCCTTGAGGATGAGGACGGCCTCGTCGACTGTGGGCGGCTCGACTCTGACGGTTTGGAAGCGGCGTTCGAGGGCGGCGTCCTTCTCGATGTATTTGCGGTACTCGGTCAGGGTTGTGGCGCCGATGCACTGCAGCTCGCCCCGGCTCAGGGCGGGCTTGATGATGTTCGAGGCGTCCATGGTGCCCTCGGCCGAACCGGCGCCGACGATGGTATGCAACTCGTCGATGAAGAGGATGACATTCTTCGAACGGCGGATTTCGTCCATGACCGCCTTGATTCGCTCCTCGAACTGGCCCCGGTACTTGGTGCCCGCGACCATCAGTGCAAGGTCGAGGGTGATGAGGCGTTTCTCGCGCAACAATTCGGGCACATTGCCGCGGATGATCTCCTGGGCGAGCCCCTCGACAATGGCCGTCTTGCCGACGCCGGCCTCGCCCAGCAGGACCGGGTTATTCTTGGTTCGCCGGCACAGAATCTGGATCACCCGCTCGATCTCGTCCTGCCGCCCAATGACGGGATCCATCTCGCCCTTGCGGGCGATCTCGGTGAGATCCCGTCCAAAAGCCTTGAGGGCGGGGGTCTTGACATCGCCCTTCTTGCCCGAACCCTTGGCGGCGATTTCCTCGCCGCCCTCCTCGCCCGAGACGAGGTTCGGATCGAGCTCTCTGAGGATTTCCTGGCGCGTCTGCTCGATGTCGATTTCGAGGTTTTTGAGCACGCGGGCGGCGACGCCGTCGCCCTCGCGGAGGAGGCCCAGAAGGATGTGTTCGGTGCCGACGTACGTGTGGTTGAGCGCTTTGGCTTCCTTGCCTGCGAGGGAGAGGACCTTTTTGACGCGCGGCGTGTACGGGATGTTGCCGATCATCTTCTGATCCGGCCCGGTCCCAACCTGTTTCTCGACTTCGAGCCGGACGGTATCGAGATCCAGGCCCATCTTCTGAAGCACGTTGACGGCGACGCCCTGGCCCAGTTTGATCAGGCCCAGAAGGATGTGTTCGGTCCCCACGAAGTTGTGGTTGAACCGGTCCGCCTCTTTGCGGGCCAAGGCCAGCACCTGCTGGGCGCGGGGCGTGAAATTGCTCAAGTTCTCCTCACTCATAATGCTCTCGACTGCGGATCCGCGTTCGCACGGGGCGACTCGGCGGACCCGTCACAAAATGCTACGCTGAGGGCGGTTTGTCCAGCGGCTCCGCGGTGCCCGGGGGAATGACCGGGCGGTTGACGGTGCGCAAGGCCTCCCGCATCATGTCCGCGCGGCGGATGTCCCGTTCTTCGGCGGAGAGTTTCTCGGAATACCTGGACTGCAAATGAGCCGGCTGGGTCAGAATGGTCAACTCATCCACCAACGACCGCGCGGTGCCGGGGAACAGCCCGAGGTCGAGCCCGACTCGGAGCAAGGACAGGAGGTTCATGGCTTCCTTGCTCGAGATGCTGTGGGCGTTGGCCAGGATCCCGTAGGCACGACCGATGTGGTTAAAAACAACCTTGGGCTTCTTTTCGAGCAGTGTGCCGCGGGCGTTTTCCTCGTGTTCGATGATCTGGGCCACGACCTTGCTCAGGCGCTCGACGATCACGGTTTCCGTTTCGCCGAGAGTCATCTGGTTCGAGATCTGGAAGATGTTCCCCAGGGCCTCGGTCCCTTCGCCGTAGAGGCCGCGAACGGCCAAACCGAGCTTGTTGACGGCCTGGACCACTTGATTGATCTGCTCGGCGAGGACCAAACCGGGCAAATGGAGCATGGCACTGACACGCATGCCCGTTCCGACGTTGGTTGGGCAGGCAGTCAGGTAGCCCAACTCCGCAGAGAACGCAAACGCCAGGCGGTTCTCGAGCCTGGTATCGAGCGTATCGATGGCCTGCCAGGCCTCATGAAGTTGCAGCCCCGGTTTGAGGGACTGCATGCGGAGGTGGTCTTCCTCGTTGATCATGACGCAGAGCGACTCGTCCTTGCTGAGGACCAATCCGCTGCCCGTGCCTTTGGCCGCATGCTCGCGGCTGACGAGATGGCGCTCGACCAGGATCTGCTTGTCCAGAGCCGAAAGGGCATCCATCGACTCGGCAAAGGCCCCCTGCATCTCGGGCAACTCCTGGACAGCGGTGCGAATCGCCTCGCAAGCCCGAATTCGCTCCGGCTTCTTGGCCCAGCCCGGGAATGGGCTGCCGGAGAGGTTGCGGGCAAGCCGGACGCGACTGGACAGGACGATCTTGTCCTGCGGGCCGGACTGTTTGGCTGCTTCCTGGGGGGGGCGGAGAAACTCCAGCAGGTGCATGCGGCTTAGGCGGTGACGGCACCGCCGGTTGCGACTTTCATGGCCTTGATCTCGTCGCGGATCCTGGCGGCTTCCTCGTAATTCTCGACCTTGATCGCCTCATCGAGGCTTCTCTGGAGGGCCTGGAGTCGGTCCTCGGGCGGGCGTCCGGGCGGGCGTCCGGGCGGTTGTGGCTGGCCGGCGGGGCTGCCGGCGGGGCTGCCGGGGGGGCTGCCGGGGGCTTTACCGACGTGCTGATGGCCTTTGTGCATGGTCTTCAGAAGGGCCTCGAGGCCGTCGCTGAACGCCCGGTAACAATCCGGGCAACCGAGACGTCCGGACTTCTTGAAGTCAGCCTGGGTGAACCCGCAGGTGGGGCAACTGGCACCGCCACTGCTGGCGGCTTGAGCAACCTCTTGCGACGCGCCCAACCCCATCAGAAGATCGGCGAGCGAAAACCCGGTCGGGTCGTCGACGCCTTTGGCCTTCGAGCAGGCCTCGCAGAGATCGAGCTTCTTGATCTTGCCTTCGACCACCTGGGTGAGATGGACCGTGGCCTCTTGCTGTTTGCACACCATGCACAACATACGCAGTTCAATACAAGAAGCTACATCCCGTCAAACCAGGCGCAATGTCAAATCGCCCGCCGCTTCCTGGGCGCCGCGATCGGCTCCCCGGACACCTGGGTCAAAGCGCGATACCGCTTCTCGAGATCACGGGTGAGCGTTCCAGGTTTGCCGTTCGCAATGATGCGTCCGTCGATCTTGACCACCGGAACGATCTCGGCCCCGGTCCCGGTCACAAAGCACTCGTCCGCGTTGAACAGATCGTACCGGGTCAGATTGGTTTCGGACACGGGGACGCCGCATTCCCTGGCGAGCTCGATGACCACGCCGCGGGTGATTCCGTAGAGGGCTCCTGCGTAAAGGGGGGGCGTGAGCAATTGACCGGCCTTGACGATGAACACGTTGTCCCCGGTGCATTCGGCCACGTAACCGGTGGCGTTGAGCATGATCGCCTCCTCGACACCGGCGATATTCGCCTCGATCTTGGCGAGGATGTTGTTGAGATAGTTGAGCGACTTGATGGCCGGGCTGACGGCGTTGTTGAGGTTCCGCGTGGTTGGGACCGTCACGATCGCCAGGCCCTTTTCGTAAAACTCGGGCGGATAGAGCTGAATCCTGTCGGCGATGATGATGACCGACGGATGGCGGCACCGCTCCGGGTTGAGACCGAGGGTGCCGACACCCCGTGTCACCACCAGCCGGATATAGCCGTCCCGAATCCGATTGCGGCGGCAGGTCTCGACCACCGCGCTCATCAACTGCGCGTGCGTCATCGGAATCTGAAGCAGAATCGCCTTCGCGGAGCAGAAGAGACGGTCGATATGTTCCTTCAGCTTGAAGATACGGCCGTGATAGGCGCGGATGCCCTCGAACACGCCATCTCCGTAGAGCAGCCCGTGATCGAACACGGAGATCTTCGCATCACGCTCGCTGCAGTACCGGCCGTCAATATAGATAGTCATACAAAACAGGCCGCAGCGTACGAAAGGGTCGATCAACGTGCAATCATTTAGGTGAACTCCCAGCCCAGAGACCCGTCGACGCGTCGAGTCAAACGCGACCAGCGCGCGAGCACGGCCAGTGTCTCTTGCTTTCTCCTGGCAGCTTCTGCAGGCTCAGTGCCGTCAGTCTATGTGGCGGCGTTTCAGAGAGCGTGGCGGAGTGTGGGTGCTTGCCCAGAGTCTTCTGATGGTGCTGATTCTGGCGCTGGCCCCAGTCACCCAAGGAACGACCTCGATTCCCGTGGCGCGAACCACGGCCTGGGGCTTGTTCCTTCTCGGCGCGGTGCTGGGCATCGGCGGTGCGGCCGTTCTCAGACACAACCGAACCATATTCCCGCGTCCGCGAGAGGGCTCCCAACTGGTTCAACACGGAGTCTACCGGTGGATTCGGCATCCGCTTTACACCAGCGTCATGGTGCTTGCGGTCGGGTGGAGTCTCTTCTGGCAGAGCTGGTCCGCCGGCGTTCTGACCTTGATCCTGGTCGGGTTTCTGAATCTGAAAGCCAGGCACGAGGAGAGCCTGTTGCGGGCAAGATTCCCCGCTTACGGCACGTACTGTGACCGCGTTAAGCGGTTCATTCCAGGCGTGTTCTGACCTGTTCCCAACCCTCGATCGACGTCCGGCGCGTCGATCGGGCTGGCGCCGGTTCGTGAGCAAGATGGCCGAATTCCGGGCCGGAGCGCGCCATGTCGGACGTTTCGGCGCCTTCCGAACGCAGTCTCGAAGATGGAAAGCCGGGAGGCCGTTGAGCGGAGCCGTTGCCAAATTCGCGCAAATATCGGTTGACAAGCAGGAAGCAGTTCATAGACTGCGAATGAATTTACGATGAGCACTTGGGAAACAAACGGAGAAATGCTATGAAATTCCTCGGAGGGACAGCTCAAACGGTTGCATGTGGGTTCGCGATGTGCATGGCTCTGGCTTCGGGCGCGTGGGCCGATCCAGGTTCAGCAAAAGTGCAAGCCATGCAGGGGGGCAGTGCGCAATACTCGCTCGACGGGGTTACGTTCAGCCCGCTGCAAGAGGGGACAGTGTTGCAGCAGGGAGCCACGATTAAGACCGACAGCATGGGTGTCGTGGACCTGTATCTCGGGAAGAATGGGCCCTCCGTTCGCCTGACTCCGGCAACAACGCTCAAGCTGACAACGCTGAGCATCGATGCGGGTGCCGGCGAGACGATTCTCGACACGGAACTCGAACTCTCGGCCGGCTGTATCGCGGGCATCGTCAGGAAAATGAGTCTGTCCTCCCGTTACGAAGTCAGAACTCCGGCCGGCACCGCCGACATTCGGGCCGGCAAATATCAGATTTGCGCCATGGGGCGTCTGATCGTCGAAGAGGGCATGGCTGATTTCAGCTTCGCGCCGCCAGGGGCAGCCGCCGCCACATCCTTCGAGGTGCCTGCCGAATACATGTTCGATCCAACACTCAGCAGCGGGCGCGGTGGCGTCGTCCCGACCCCTTACAATATCCGCGACAATCTGCGGAGCGAGTTTGCGCAGATGCGTGGCGGTGCGGTGGGCGGCGAGGAACGGGTTCAGGTCTGGAGTCCTACACCGAGCTGGATGCAGCCGGATCGTCCGTTTGACGAGCCGAGTCTGCAGCCGGACGCCATTGGCAAGCCTTGGATCCGGCCGCCTGTGTTGAATCCCACGGTCCAGACCGAGGAGTACTACCCGCCGATCTCTCCCTGGCGGCCGCGCCGATAGCGGCGGGCGGGACCTGCCAAGACAGGTTGCTTTTCCCAATCCAACCCAGAGCAGCGCCAGTTGCTCTGGGTTTTTCGTTCAACAAAGGAAGTGAGAGTTATGGCGCTTGAGATCAACGTTCGCCAATTGGAGGATGCCGCCATTCGCTTGGAGGGGGACCTGGAGGCGGAGGCGCTCGATCTGGACACGCGCGATGATCTGGTTCAGGTGGCTGGACTGCTGCGATACCGAGTGACGGTGGAGCGTCTGGGAGAGAGCCTGGTGATCCAGGGCCGTCTCGACTTGCCTCTGCAATGCACCTGTGTTCGATGCTTGCGGGCTTTCGACAGGACCTTGACGCTGGATGACTGGGTCTGCCATATCCCCCTTGAAGGGGAGGATCGGGCGATGATCAAGCATGACGTCGTGGACTTGACGCCCTACGTGCGGGAAGATATTCTCCTTGCACTTCCGCAACATCCGTTGTGTGAATCTGGATGCTGCGGCCTGCCTTCGGCACCGCGCACAGAAGCCCCGCAATCGGGGTTGGGTCAGACAGGAGACCGTGGCATGTCTGTGTGGGCCGATTTGGACAAACTGAATTTCTAAACCGATTTATGGGTGTTCCGAAGAGAAAACCGTCGCATAGTCGTCAGCGCCAGCGTCGCGCGTACAACAGTGTCTTGAGTCTGCCGCAGCTCAGCACGTGTCCCCAATGTGCGGCGCCCTGCCTGCCCCATCGGGTCTGCCCGGCTTGTGGGTACTACAAGGGACGTCAGGTAAAGTCAGTCGAGGCCAAAGGATAGACTGAACCGGCACTCAGGGAAGAGCGCTGGTTTCTTGGCTTTCCGCTGCCGTTTCCCCCTATGCGCATCGCCTTGGATGTCATGGGTGGAGATCGCGGTTGTCGGGTGGTGATTGAAGGCGCACGCTTGGCGTTGCGAGCCCACCCGAGAATCGCAACCCTCTATCTCGTCGGCGATCAGGTCCAGATCAAGTCGGCCCTGTCGGTCGCGCATCAGGAGGATTCGCGACTGCAGATCGTGCACGCGAGCCAGGTGCTGACGATGGAGGACAAACCGCTTGTGGCGCTGCGCAAGAAGAAAGACTGCTCGATCGCTCGGGCTGTCGAATTGGTGGCAGACGGACGCGCGGAAGCGGTGATTTCCCCGGGCAACACGGGCGGGGTGGTCACTGTCGCAACAGTGCGGCTTCGGCAGCTTGATCCGGTCGATCGTCCCGGCATCGCGGCCGTAATTCCCGCCCCGGAAAACGAGTTCGTGTTGATGGACGCCGGCGCCAACGTCGAGTGTCGCCCCCATCACCTGCTTCAGTTTGCCCTCATGGGAAGCATCTATTCCCGCGAAATCCTCGGTTACACCCGTCCGCGCGTCGGCCTGCTCAGTGTCGGCACGGAGGATGTCAAAGGAAACGAACTGACCCAGCAGGCGTTCAAGCTCTGCGAGCGGGCGGACTTGCACTTCATCGGGAACGTGGAGGGACATGATTTGTTCGCCAACCGCGTGGATGTGGTCATTTGCGATGGCTTCGTGGGCAACATTGTTCTCAAGACCTGCGAAAGTCTTGCGGCCAACATGTTCCGATGGATCAAGACCGAGCTCACCAAGAACCCTAAACGCCAGCTCGGCGCGTTGCTCGCCAAGGGCGCCTTTCGGGCGATCCGACAGCGTACAGACCCTGAGGCGCACGGCGGGGCTCCGTTGCTCGGTCTGAACGGGAGCGTTGTCATCGCGCACGGTTCGTCGCGCGAGCGGGCGATCATGAATGCCATTGGGCAGGCGGTTCAGGCCGTCCAACACCGCATTAACCAGGTTATTACCCGCGAGTTGTGCGCCGCTGCCCCGCTGGGTGGCGGGCAAAGCCCGCTGCCATCCTCTGCACACGCATGAATTCACCTCGAAAGGCCTTTCGCAATCCCCGCGCCAAACACGATTTCAAGGGACGGACCTGCGCGGTGGCCGGCGTGGGTTCGTATGTCCCGTCTCGGGTGCTCACCAATGCCGATCTCCAGCGCATGGTCAACACCTCAGACGAATGGATCACAACCCGCACGGGCATCAAGGAGCGGCGCCTGGCGGCTCCCGACGAGGCGACCTCGGATCTCGCCGCCAAGGCGGCGATGAAGGCCATGGCGAACGCCCAGGTGACGGCCGATCAACTCGATTTGATCGTCGTTGCCACCGTGACACCCGACATGCCCTTTCCTTCCACGGCCTGTCTGGTGCAGGAGAAGATCGGCGCCAAACGCGCGGCGGCGTTCGATATCGAGGCGGCCTGTTCCGGCTTCATCTATGGGTTGGAAATCGGGCAGCAGTTCATCATGTCGCGCACCTTCGACACGGTCCTGGTCATCGGGGCCGAGAAACTGTCTTCGATCGTGGATTGGAGCGACCGGAACACATGTGTCTTGTTCGGAGATGGGGCCGGTGCGGCGGTTCTCAAGAATATGCCGCATTCGCACGGCTTGCTCACGGCGTTCATGGGGGCTGACGGATCCAAGGGATCGGTGCTCTGCGTGCCGGGGGGCGGCAGCCGGTGTCCCGCCAGCGCTGATTCGGTTGCCAACCGGCTGCATTTTCTCCGGATGGACGGCAAAGAGACCTACAAGAACGCGGTGCAAGCCATGCTGTCGGCGGCCCAAGAGGTGTTGCGGCGTTGCGAATTGGATATTTCGCAGATCAAGTGCATTATCCCCCATCAGGCGAACCGGCGCATCATCGACGCCGTCGGCGAGCGGCTCGGAGCCAGGCCCGACCAACTGTTTGTCAACCTCGAGAAGTACGGAAACACGTCGGCCGCCTCCGTGGGGATTGCCCTGGACGAAGCGGTGTCCCTGGGGCGCATCCAACGCGGCGATCTTGTGCTCCTGACCGTTTTCGGCGGCGGCTTCACGTGGGCCGCGGCCCTGATCGAGTGGTGAACGGGGTTCGACCATGCCGCATTCGCTGAGGGAATTCCCGACGGCGTTGACGAGAAGAAGTCTTGTGGTACGCTGCATTCAACCTTTATGAGCACCAGCAAAGTGGACACTTCCGGCGTCCTCCGCCCTTTCCCCGCCGCCTCATCTCCAACACGTTTGCTTCTCCCCGCCGAACAGGTTGCGATTCGCAAGAATGGCATCGAGTTTCTGTCGCCCAATCCGATCCCGCTCTGGACGGAGGTGACGGTCGATCTGCGCTCTCCGCAGGGAGAGCGTCCAGTGCGCGGTTCCGGCGTGGTTGTGGATTGCATGGGAGACCGGCGCACCGGGTATGTCGTCTCGCTCATGATGACAAGCCTCACGCGGCAATCGCAGGAACGCCTTTGCCAGCTTGCCGCGGATCGGCTGGTCTGATTCCTGCTATCTCCAACACCCACACATGGAACTCTTCATTCGGATTCTGCAAACGGCGATCGATGGCGGGGCGTCGGACGTGCATATCAAGACGGGCGGGCCCGTGATCTTCCGGATCGAGCGTTCCCTGGTCGCGATCGAGGCCCCCACACCGACGGAGGAATGGGTGAACAAGATCGTCGAGACCATCGTGCCGCGGCATGCCACCGCGCGGCTCGAGGAACACCGCGAGGTCGATTTTTCCTACTTCGTTCCGAACGTCGGCCGGTTTCGAACCAACGTGTTTCAGCAGAAGGGCCAGTGGTGTCTGGCGATGCGCTACGTCAAGATCAAGGTGCCCAGCTTCGAGGAACTGGGCCTGTTGCCGATCCTGAGATCGATCGCCGAATCGCCGCGCGGCATCGTGTTGCTGTCCGGATCGACCGGATGCGGCAAGTCGACGACCTTGGCGGCAATGGTCGAGCACATCAACGCCACATCGAAGAAGCACCTCATCACCCTCGAAGATCCCATCGAGTACGTTTTCGATGACAACCAGTCCGTGATCGAACAGCGCGAGATCGGTCTCGATTCGCTCTCGTTCGAAATGGGCCTGAAACACATTCTGCGACAGGACCCCGACATCATCATGATCGGTGAAATGCGCGACGCAGTGAGTTTCATGGCCGCAATCAACGCCGCGGACACCGGCCACCTGGTCCTCTCGACGCTTCATACAACCACCGCGTCGCAGGCCATCGGACGCATCCTCGATTTCTTCCAGCCGGACGAGCGCGACCAGGTCCGCCGGCAGTTGGCAGCCACGATGCAGGCCATCGTCTGCCAGCGGATGGCAGCACGGGTTGGCGGGGGCGTTGTGCCCGCCCTCGAGATCATGATCAACACGCCGACAGTCCGCAAGATGCTCGAGGAGAATCGGCTCGAGAAGCTGGCCGCGGCGATCGAAACTGGCGTCGAGGACGGCATGCAGACGTTCAACCAGGCCCTCTTCAACCTGGTCAAGGAGGGCAAAGTCAGCGAGAAGGAAGCCCTCGCCAAAGCCACCAACCCGCAAGCGCTCGAGATGAATTTCAAAGGCATCTTCCTCGACGAAGCGCGCCGCATTCTCACCTGACCCCGCCTGGTTCCCGGCCTCGAGGACGAGCGCTCCACACCGGAGGGAGAAACCGTGGCCGACGCGCGCACGCACGGTGCGGGATTGTTCGCGACTGGCCACCAGGGGGCGACGTCGGGGAGATCAATCCACCTCGCCAGGCTGCCCCCCTGAGAGGCCTGCTGCATTCACCAGATCAGGAAACGGACAGCTCTGGCAGAGGGCGTCGGCGTGATCGCAGAAATCCCGGACGATCTGAAGCAACCCCTGCTGGTCGGCTGCCCGCCGCGGCCTTGGAAGCGAGCGGCCTGCCAGCAGCCTCTGCCGCGCGAGGCGCAGTACGGCGTTGTCCTGGGCCGCGGGCCAGGCGAAGTAACGATGTTCTGCGCGCCCCAGCAGGGCCGGATCTCCGCCTGTCCCCGCACGACTCCACAGCCACGGCAGAACGACGTTCATCGCCAGATCGGTGACGCGCTGCTGGCCCAGCCAGGGGCGGGGTCTGGCCAAGTGACCCGATCGGAGTGTCCAGTGCCACGACCAATAATCATGGGGCGCAACCTGCCAGCGCTCGAGGAGCGTCGCAGGCAAGCGACGGTCCGGGATATCTTCCACCAGCCAGCCTTCGAGCCGATCGAGCCATGCCGGATCGGCCAGCCAGTGCGCGGCGAGCGCCAACCGCCGTGCCGGGTGGTTGGCGGGGCGAATCCCATGAAACCGCCACAAGCCCCGTGGGATCAACTCCTCGGCGAATCGCGCCCGCTCGCGCCACCATTCGTTCCAGAGAGCGATGAGGAACGCATCGACGCCCCGGAAAGGACGAGCGGATGGGTCCGGAAGCAGGCCGGCGACGCCGAGCAGAAGGACCTGCCATCGACGGGCGGAGAGGGGCCGGCCATCGACGCCGGCGCGAAATCGGGGCAGCAATTCAGCCAATCGGCGGAGGGGCCAGACATTGTGCTTGTAGCCCAGAGCTCCAAAGAGCCCTTCCCAGAGCGCTTGTTCCCAACCCGCGTGGCGGGCGCGCGCCTGGAATCGTGCTGCTTTTTGCTCGAGGCGCACCCTGGCCGCCTGCCGCAACAACTCTTCGAAGCCGCCCGCAGCCAGCCGGGAGAGCGGGTCAACGCACGCGCCGCGCAGAGCCGGAGGCAGTTCGGCGGCGTTCAACCCTCCCAGCCAGGGTTCGAGTTGCGCCAGCGGCGCATCGATCCACTCCCGCATTGCCATTGTCGGCAACGCACCAGAGGCGGTTCCCGGCGATTCCCACACAACGTGAAGGATGACCTTCCGGTAGGCGGGGTTCACTTGGTGCTGATGTTGGGACCAGCCGCCCGGCCAGAGATCCACTTCGACGTCCCCAACTCGAGCTGGCGGCTCGCCAATCTGAATCACCGCCTCCCGGAAATCGGGGCCGGCCTCGCGGTTCCAGAAGCCCGGATGCAGCACCACGAGCGGTTGACCGTCTGTTGTGTGCACGTCGTCTCGCCGCAACCGTTGGTGCAGCCAGATCAACTGCAAGAGGCGCTCGGGCGGCGGCTGCGGGCGCTCCTGCTCGCGCAATTGGGCTGAAACCGATCGCGCCCTGCGCCACCTCTGGTATTGATCTTCAGGGAATCCTGCCACCTTGGCGCTTTATGTCGTCCGGGAGGGGCCTGATGTCAAGGGGGCAAAGCGCGGAGACGCGCATGCGAGTCGCTGTCCGCGTCACGTCCGCGCCCCGGCTTGCTCTTGCCAGGGCGACTTGGCATGGTAACCGCGCATGCGGCAAACGGTGCGAGCGTGGACGGAGGCGGCTGAGACTTTCGCCCTGGAGGTGATCTTCGGGCAGCGACAGGGCAAGCGCGCCACGGTCCTGCGCGGATTGCTTTTCGGGCTCTCGAAACTGTTTGCCCTGGCGGTCAAGGCGCGGCGGTTCCTGTATGATGTCCGCATCCTGCGGGATTCGACCATTGGCGTGCAGGTGATCGCGATTGGCAATCTGACCGTGGGCGGCACCGGCAAGACGCCGGTCGTCGAGAAATTCGCCCGTGAGCTCAAAGACCAGGGCCGGAACGTCGCCATTCTGTCGCGTGGTTACCGATCCAAACCGACGCCTCTGGCGAAACGCCTCCTGAACAAGGCGCTCTTCCGGGAAGAGAAGACGCCGCCCCGTGTGGTCTCCGACGGCAAGTCGCTGTTGCTCGATTCCGACACGGCCGGCGACGAACCGTACATGCTCGCATCCAATCTGAAGGACGTTGTGGTGCTCGTCGACAAGGACCGTGTCAAGGCCGGGCTCTATGCCATCGAGAAGTTCGGTTGTGACACCCTCCTCCTGGATGACGGATTTCAGTATTGGAGGCTGCGCGGACGCCGGCACGACGTGGTGCTGGTGGACTGCCAGCAGCCCTTTGGCAACGAACACCTGCTTCCGCGAGGCACGCTGCGCGAGCCGCCCTCTCACCTGGCCCGCGCCCGCACGGTCTTCATCACGAAGAGCGACGGGCAGACCACCGACTTGCGCCGTCGGATCAGCCAATTCAATCGCGACGCCCGAGTGGTCGAGTGCGTGCACCAGCCGCTCTATTTCGAGGATGTCTTCACCGGCCAGCAACGGGGACTGGACTTGCTCAGGGACCGGCGGGTTGCCTCGCTCAGCGGCATTGCCCAGCCCGAGAGCTTCGAGTCGAGCCTGATCCAGCTCGGCGCCCGGCTGGTCTACACCAAGCGATTTGCGGATCATCACCGCTTCACGCAGCAGGAAGTGCTCAATGTCATCAACCGCAGCAAGAAGCGCCAGGCCTCGATGGTCATCACCACACAGAAAGACGCCGTCCGTTTCCCCAAACTCGACCGGCGCGACCTCCCCGTCTATTTCATGCGTGTCGAGATCAGGATTGTGCGGGGCGCGAAGGACTTTCAGGAATGCGTGCGCCAGATTTGTTTTCGGTAGCGCGAGTGCCGCACGACTCGAAACAGCGGCATTGACAGGTTCGAACGGTTCGTTTTTCTAGGGGGCAGCATGATCATCGCCACACTGTCGCATCTGCCGGTTTCCTCCCGCCGCACGGCTCTTCTCCGCTTCCTGCGCGAGGGGGCCGCCGCTCTGCTGCTGACCGGCCTGGTCGCCGGGTGCGCCGGCGCGAAACCGGCCCCGGCTTCAGCCGGCCACAGCCGAGCCCTCGAAACGCCCCTGGACCGTTACGTCGCCGCGCCCGATCCAGCCTACGCGTGGCAGGCGGTCACAAACGCCCGGATCAATGGCGTCACAGTCACGATCATCGATCTGACCTCCCAATCGTGGCTGACCACCAACGAGGTCGATCGCACCCTTTGGCGCCATTGGCTGGTCGTTGCGCGACCCGATGCTCTCGAGCACTCGACCGCTCTGCTGATGATCGGCGGAGGCAACAACAAGGACAACCGGCTGCCGAAACCGTCCGACGCGCTGATGCAGATGGCACGGCAAACCCGATCGGTCGCCGCCGAACTGCGCATGGTGCCCAATCAACCGCTCGTCTTCGGACACGACGGACGCGAGCGGGTCGAAGATGACCTGATCGCCTATACCTGGGACAAGTTCCTGCGGACCGGAGACGACCGGTGGCCGGCCCGGCTGCCGATGACCAAAGCGGCCGTGCGCGCGATGGACACCGTGACCGCATTCTGCGCCAGCCCGGCCGGAGGCGGCGCGAAGGTGGACACGTACGTGGTGGCCGGCGGCTCGAAGCGCGGATGGACGACGTGGACAACGGCGGTCGTGGACAAACGGGTGGTGGCGGTCTGCCCCATCGTCATCGACCTGCTCAATATCGTGCCGTCGTTCGAGCACCATTACCGCACGTACGGCTTCTTCGCCCCGGCAGTCGAGGACTACGTCAGCGCGGGCATCATGGACTGGATGGACACGTCCGAATTCAAGCGGCTCATGCAGGTTGTCGAGCCGTTCGAGTATCGCGATCGCCTCACGATGCCCAAGCTGATCGTCAACGCGAGCGGGGACCAGTTCTTCCTGCCGGACTCGTCGCAGTTCTACTTTGACCGACTGCCGGGTGTGAAATACCTGCGGTACGTCCCGAACGCGGATCACTCGCTCAAGAACACCGATGCTTGGGAGACGCTCATGGCCTGGCACCACGCAACGCTCAACCGGACGCCCCTTCCCCGCTTCTCCTGGAAACACGAGGGCGGAGACGCGATCCGGCTCCAGACCGTCGATCAACCGACCGAAGTCCGGCTCTGGCAGGCCACGAATCCCGCGGCCCGCGATTTCAGGCTCGATGTCATCGGCCCCGTCTGGACGAACCAGGTGTTGAGGCAAGACGACCGCGGGGCCTACCTCGGACGCGTTGCCTCTCCAAGCCAAGGCTACACGGCGTTCTTTGTCGAGCTGACGTATCCGCTGGGCGGACCGGCTCCCCTCAAACTCACGACGGACGTCCGAGTCACACCTGACACACTCCCTCACCCGCCGTATCAGCCCAAGCCGCTGAAACGTTGAGACGCGCCCGTCTCAGTTCTCGGCCGAGTGGAGACCTCCGGTGCCGGCACGGAAAGCGATGTTGGTGCGGTCAGGCTGCCCCGGAAGGGGCATGGCGCAATTCCAGTAGCAGACGCCGCAGTGAACGCACTTCTCCCGGTCGAACACGGGGACTCCGCCTTCGCCGGGCGTGATCGCCTGGCCGGAACAAGCCTCGATGCAGATCCTGGTGCCGCAGCGCTCGCACAATTCCGGATAGAGAAAGACGACGTGATCCGCATAGCCGGACGGGGCCTGCACTTTGCCCCCCATGAGCAGGGCATCCTGATGAGACACCAGCAGTTGGCCATCGCGCGGGATCGAAGGCCAGCCGACTTTCTCCATCAAAGCCGCGTGGAGTGAAACGCCCTTGACCTGGCAGTCCTCACGCAGGCGCGCGATCTCTGATGGGGTGACGCGTCCGCGGTAATACGCTTCGACAGTGGGCATCCGTTTCCAGGGCGGCACGGGGTCGCCTGCCAGCGTGAATCGCCCGTTTGTCAGCCCAGCCAGCGCCATGCCGATCATGCCGCGGACGACGCCTTTCTGGAAACCGTCACGCGATTCCTCGGCGATCAGCGCCTCGCGCTCGACCCAACTCGAACGGCGGCGTCTGACGTAAGCAGTCTCCAGGTTGGCCTTGGTGAAGGGCTGCCGGGCCTGCAGCAGTTCGAGCACCGCCTCGGCCAGCAGCGTCCCCGTCACCCACGCCTCATCCACGCCGGAGCCGGTGAGGACATTGGTGCTGCCGCTGCCTTCGCCGATGCGCACGTATCCGTCGCCCGCCAGGTGCGGCTCACCGCGCCGCCCGGATTCGCCCAACGTCTTGGCGCCCCAGGAGCGGAGTTTGCCCCCTTCGAGGAAGCGCCAGAGATACGGATGCCTCATCCAATGCTGCAAGTAGTCGTAGGCGGTGCGCATCGGGCTGTCGAACCACGACGGCACAAAGATGCCGAGTGACGCCACCCGGTTGGGATGCACATAGAAGAAACCGAATATCTCCGGCTCGGGATAACCGAAGGTGTGCAAAACGGTGCCGGCTTCGAGCGGCGTCCCTTCCGGCAAGTCGACGACAAACTTCATGCCCACCGCCCAATCGCGGATGTGGTGGCCCGGTGGCAGACCGAAATGGGCGTCGAGTTGCTGGCCGATTGGGCCCACCGGGCCATCGCCGACAACTGTCAGCGCCGCCCCGATGTCCATCCCTGGCAGGAACCCCTCGCTGGGCTGTCCCAGTTTGTCGACCCCTTGATCGATGAGGCGGACTCCGACGACCTTGTCATTCTCGATCAGGGCTTGGGCAACCGGTGTCCCTGGCCAGATCTGAACCGCGCCGCTGCTCTGCACCTGGGCGCCGACCCACTGCAAGAACTGCCCCAACCCGAGCACAAGACCGCCGCGTTTGTGAAGGAACGACGGTGTCCAAGGCAGTTCGAGGGCCTGATGCCTCAACGGCAAAACACCTTTGAACAGACGCAGCATTTTGTCCGCGCCCCGCAGGACTGCCGACCGCCGGCTCGCGCCGATGGGGTCGAGCAGATACAGGACCTTCTCGAGGGCGACCGGCGCGCTCATTGGGATGCCGGCCCGGTCAAGATCGGGAAAAGTCGTCCGCAGGCCATGCCCGCGGGTCACCACGCCGGAGACGCCAAAGCCGATGTCGTCGGCGCGCTCGTAGCACATGACCTGAAGCGGCAAACCGGGCATGACCGCGCTTTCCACGGCCGGACTGCCATCGGAATGGACGATCTGCTTCGAGAGCGTTGTCAGAAATCCGGCCGTCGCCGGACCGAACCCGACGCAGACGATGTCCACATCGAGTCGCTGGCGATCCAGACCGGGCGGATCGGATTGAGCGGGTGCTGTTTCCACGACACGGGTTCCGGCCTTCGGCAGCCGGCAAGAGACCCTAAGTGGAAACCGGGGGGCGGGTCAATTGCACGGTTCTTGCTGTCCCTGGGCAGGTCGGATGGTATGGTTCTTGCCAGTCAATCAAACGATGAACAGACCGTGAAAGTCTCATTCCGCAAACAATGGGCCGTTCGATCGTTGCTGGCTGCTGGTCTCCTCACAATGGGCGTCGGTCATGGCGAGGTTCTGCTGTCCGAATTCCAGGCCAGCAACCTGCGCACCCTCGACGACGAGGACGGTAACTCTGAGGATTGGATCGAGATCCACAACGCGGGCGACCTCCCGGTCGACCTGGCAGGATGGTCGCTGACCGACGATGCCGGCCAACTCAAGAAGTGGCAGTTTCCCTCGACCAACATCGCCCCCGGCCAGTATCTCATCGTCTTCGCGTCAGGAAAGGACCGCCGTGTTCCGGGGCGTCCGCTTCACACCGATTTCCGTTTGAGCGCGTCGGGCGAATTCCTGGCTTTGGTCAAGGCCGACGGCCGGACTCTCGCCACAGCTTACAGTCCCGCGTATCCCCCGCAGGCCGAAGACATCAGTTACGGATTGCCCTTGCTTCCGACGAGTCTCGCATTGGTCGGGCCTCGAGCGCCCGGCAGGTTGCTGGTCCCGCGCGGCGACGATCTGGGAACCAACTGGGTGCGCCCCGATTTCGACGACGCCGACTGGACCCCGGTGGTCACCGGGGTGGGCTTCAATGTGCCGGGCGGTCTGGTCGGCAGCGACATCGAGGGTGCGATGCGCGGACTCAATCCGACGGCCTATGTTCGGATCCCGTTTGTCGTCACGAACCTCGCGGCCCTCGACCGGCTGACGTTGAACATCCGCTACAACGACGGGTTTGCAGCCTATCTCAACGGCTTCCCGATCGCTCAACGCAATGCGCCGGTGACGGCGCCTGGGGGCGCGCTCGCCAACAGCGTGTCGGACTGGTCCTTCGCCGGCCAGCAGGGTTTCAACAACTGGTACTACGGGTTCTACGATCACGCGGCGGATGCCGATGGCCGGTACGATGCCGGTCGTGACTTCGTGAGCTCGAATCCGCAATGGTCGTGGAACGGGGGCGCTTGGGTCCTGGGACCCGCCAATCCGCCCTGGGATGCCGTCACGCAAGGCGGTTGGTTCTCCAACGGAGAGAACAGCGGTGGCGCGCATTGGGTGATTCGCCGCTGGGTGTGCGAGGCGCCCGGGACGTTTGTCTGTCAGGTGGCTTTCGCAAAGGAAAACCCGGCCTGCGGCAATGGCGCCACCCTCCGCGTGTTCGTCAATGGCGATGAGCAGTATCAGGCAACTGTTCCCTTTAACGACACCACAGGCGTGCGCACCAACCTCACGCTGACCGACCTTGCTGCGGGCGATACGCTTGATTTCGCATTGGACCCGCTCGGCACGGATGGCCAGCGGACCGATCACTGCGACGAGCTGACGTTCTCGGTCGTCATCGATCAGGTTCCTTCCGAGGGCGCTGCCTGGAACTCGACCGCCGACACGGCTCGCACGCCGGAAGAAACTCTCGTGTCCGAACCGTTCGACCTCACGCGCTATCGGGACGTGCTGGTCAGTGGCACGAACGTGCTGGCCATTCAGGGCCTGAACATCGGCGCTGACGACGCCGACTTTCTCCTGGCCCCTGAACTGGCGGGCGGGTGTCTGGGGCTGAGCCGCGATCAGCATGTCTACTTTCCCGAACCAACCCCCGGAGAGGAGAATGGCTCCGGCACCGCGGCGCTCGGACCGATCGTCAGCCAGGTGGAACATGAGCCCGCCGTGCCAGCGGATTCGGAGGACCTGATCGTCCGGGCCCGCGTCACCTCAAGCTTCCGTCCGGTCGGCACGGTCACCCTCCGCTATCGCGTCATGTACGCGGGCGAAGCGTCCATCCCAATGCGCGACGACGGCGCCCACGAGGACGGCGATGCAGGCGACGGCATTTACGCAGCGCGCATCCCGGCGGCGGCGGCCAACCCCGGACAGATGATCCGCTACGCGATCATTGCCGCGGACGATCAGGCGCGGGTGAGCCGGCTGCCGGCTTACACGGACCCGCTGCGCAGCCCCCAATACCGCGGCACAATCGTGCGCGACCCTTCGCTCGAAGCCACACAGCTTCCCGTGCTGCATTGGTTCATTCAGAACCCGTCCGCGGCGAACTCCGACACGCGGGCCAGTGGATCCCTGTTTTTTGACGGCGAGTTTTACGACAACGTGGGAGCGACTATCCATGGCCAGTCCACGCGGGGTTTCCCCAAACGCAGTTACGACCTCGATTTCAACCCGGGTTACAAGTTCCGGTGGTCCGACGACGCGCCGCGGGTCGATGACTTGAATCTGCTCACCACGTGGGCGGACAAGTCCCACATGCGGAATGTGCTGGCACACGAAACCTATCGCGACGCGGGGGCGCTGAGCCACTTTGCGTTTGCTGTGCGGGTTCAACAGAACGGGGCGTTCTTCAGCGTCGCCAACCTGGTCGAGAACGGGGATGACAACTTCCTCAAACGCCTGGGGCTGGACCCGCGGGGGGCCCTCTACAAGATGTACAACTCGGCGGACAGCGTCGCCGGCAACGAGAAGAAGACCCGCAAGAACGAGGGCACCGCCGATTTGGCCGCGCTCATCCAGGGGATGTCCCAGGCCGGCGCAACGGCCCGGGAGGCCTTCCTGTACGACAATCTCGACGTGCCGCAGATGGTTGACTTCCTGGCGGCCAAGATCATTACGGCGGACACCGACTGTTGCCACAAGAACTACTACCTCTACCGGGACAGCGATGGCACACGCGAGTGGATGGCGATGCCGTGGGACGTGGACCTTTCTTTCGGGCGGGTCTGGACGAGCGCCTACGCCTACTACGATGAGCAGATCTATACCAATCAATCGATCTTCATTGGCAGCGGCAACAAGGTCTTCAGCCCCCTTTACAACACCTCGGCGACGCGCCAGATGTTCCTGCGCCGCTTGCGGACACTGATGGATGACCTTCTCCAACCGCTCGCCACGCCCGCCACGAACGATTTCTATCGGATCAAGAGCCGCGCCTTGCGCGATCGGATCGCCCCCGACGCCGCCCTCGATCTGGCCAAGTGGGGGACATGGGGGACGCGCGAGACGATCACCCAGGCGGTCGACCGCATCTGGAATCAGTTCCTTCCGGGACGCCGGGTCTACCTGTTCCGCACACTGTCCGTCACCAACGGCGGTGAAATCCCGCTCCCGCAACCCGCCGATGCCGTCGTCGAAATCGGCAGCCTCGAGTACCGGCCCGCCAGCGGCAACCCGGCCGAGGAATGGCTCTCGATCACCAATGCCAACGCCTATGCGGTCGATCTCTCCGCCTGGCAACTCGACGGCGCCGTCCGTTTCACCTTCAAACCCGGGACGGTTCTCCCCGCGCGCGCGGCGCTGTTCGTCTCGCCCGACGTCCGGGCTTTCCGCGCCCGCTCGGCCAGCCCCAGGGGCGGCGAACGACGGCTCGTCCTGGGTCCTTACGAAGGGGACCTTTCAGCCCGGGGAGAAACACTCACCCTCACCGACAATCGCGGGCGGCCTGTCCACACGCGGACCTATGCAGGCTCTCCGAGCCTGGCCCAGCAGTCGCTCCGCATCACCGAAATCATGTACCATCCGGCGCCGATGACCGGGCATCCGGACCTCGACGACTCCGAATTCGAGTTCATCGAACTGCGCAACACAGGATCCGTCGCGCTCGACCTGCGTGGCGTCAGATTCACCGAGGGGATTCAATTCGATTTCGCCGCCGGCTCGATCACCACCCTCGAGCCCGGCGCCCGGGTCCTGGTGGTGCGCAATGCCGAGGCGTTCTCGCTGCGGTATGGCACCGGCCTCCCGGTGGCCGGCGAATACACCGGGCTGTTGGACAACAGCGGGGAGCGCCTCCGCCTCGAGGACGGTTATGGCGAGAAGATCCTCGAATTCACCTACGACGACCTCTGGTCTCCGATCACCGATGGGCACGGCTTCTCACTGGCCATCGCGGATGACACTGTCGAGTGGACTCGATGGAACGATCGGGAGAGCTGGCGCCCCAACGGGATCCTCGACGGCACCCCGGGGCTGGTCGATCCGCCGCTTCCCACCCTGCCGCCTGTCGTCATCAACGAAGTCCTCACCCACTCGACCGGTCCCCAGGAGGATGCCATCGAACTCCACAATCCAACCGACGCCCCGATCGACGTCGGCGGATGGTTCCTCACCGACACCTTCTCTGCGCCGGAGAAGTACCGTTTGCCTTCGCCGACCATCATTCCGGCCCTCGGCTTTGCCGTCTTCACCGAAACCCACTTCAACCCGACGCCGGGGCAGCCCCCCAGTTTCGCCTTGGGCGCCGACGGTGACGACGTTTGGATCTTCAGTGCGGACGAAGCGGGGCGTTTGACCGGCTACGTGCAGGGGTTCGATTTCGAGGCGACGGCCAGTGGCGTCAGCCTCGGGCGGCACACCAACAGCGTGGGCGATGTGGATTATCCGCCGTTGGCTTCGGTCACACTGGGCGACCCGAATGCCGCGCCGCGTGCAGGCCCAGTTGTCATCTCCGAGATCATGTACCACCCGGCAGCCACTGGAATCGCAAACCAGCCGGCCAGCTTCATCGAGCTGGCCAATATCTCAACCACGAACGTTCCGCTGTCTGACCCTGCGATGCCGGACAGCCCATGGCGGCTGCGCAACGGCGTGGCGTTCGCGTTCCCGCCAGGTGCCGCGCTGCCTTCGGGACGCCGCCTGCTGGTGGTCGGCTTCGATCCTGTTGCGGACGCCGAAGCGCGCGCCTCTTTCATTTCGCTCTACGCCATTCCGCCTGATGTTCCGCTGCACGGGCCTTGGCAGGGGCGACTCGCCAACGACGAGGACACGATCGAACTGGCGCAACCGGCGGTTGCGCAGGGTCAGGACACGCCCTACGCGCTTGTGGACAAGGTGCACTACCTGGACCTGGCTCCGTGGCCGACGGGGGCGGACGGGTCTGGCGCCTCGCTGCAGCGGAGAACGCTCGCTTCCTACGGCAACGAACCGACCAATTGGTTTGCCTCGACACCCACGGCTGGCGCGGTGAATCAGCCCAACGCGTTGCCCATCGTGCGACTCACCGCACCCAGCCAGAGCGCCGTGTTGCACTGGCCCGCCGATGTGCTCCTGAGTGCATCCGCCGAAGACAGCGATGGCCGAATCGTCCGCGTCGATTTCTTCAATCACGACCAGAAGCTCGCCCAACTCACGGAGGTACCTTACACATTCGTATGGACGAATCCGCCGCCGGGCACCCACCTCTTGCGGGCCGTGGCAGTCGATGATCGCCTCGGCGCGACAACGTCGGACGCGACGGAAGTCACCGTGATTGCGCCTCCGCCTGTTGTGCGCATGGTTGCGCCGGCCGATGGCGCCGTGTTGCTTGCGGGCAGCACGATCACGGTGGCCGCGGAAGCCGAGCCGGCTGCCGGCCAAATCGACCGCGTGCGCTTGTATGCGGGGCCAACCGTTCTCGCCGAACTGCTCGCGCCGCCGTTCGAGTTCTCCTGGTCTGTCGTCCCGGCAGGCGTCTATGAGCTCCAGGCCGTCGCCCTGGACTCCTTCGGCCTGGCCAGCACCTCCGCTGTCGCGCGCGTCGGGCTCTCGACCGGCACAGTCGCGGCATCCACCGTCGTGCCGACCGGCGCGCAATGGAAGTACCTCGATGACGGCTCGGCGCCCGACCCGGCTTGGACGACTCTTGGATTCGACGATTCAGGCTGGAGATCAGGGACCGCCGAACTCGGGTACGGCGACGCCGGCGAGAGCCGGCCGGAAGCGACGCTGATCCGTTTCGGGCCTGATTCGGCCAACAAGCACATCACATCCTATTTCCGTCATCCGTTTACCGTTACAAACGTGTTCTCCTACAGAGACCTCACCGTCGGGTTGCTGCGTGACGACGGCGCCGTGGTGTACCTCAATGGAATCGAGGTGTATCGAAACAACCTTCCGGAGGGGCCGATTCACAGCCGGACACTCGCCAGCTACGCCGTATCCGGGGCCGAGGAGAGCGCGATCTTCACCCAGTCAGTCACGCCTGCCCGCCTGCGCGAAGGCCCAAATGTGCTCGCGGTTGAAGTGCACCAGGCATCGGCCGGAAGCACCGATCTGAGCTTCGATCTGGCCCTTTCGGGCACGCGCGTGTTTCTCGCTCCCATCCTGCTGGCCCAGCCGCAGTCGCAGGCGGTGGCGCGCGGCGCGACCGCGACATTCACGGGGTGGGCCGGCGGAACCGAACCGCTCGCATTCCAGTGGCGGTTCAATCAGGTCCCGATTCTCGCGGCGACCAACGCCACGCTCACGCTCAGCGACGTCCAACTGAGCCAGGCCGGCGCCTACCAACTGGTCGTGAGAAACGCCCTGGGCACCGCCGTGAGCGAACCTGCCTCGCTGACGCTAACAAATCGTCCGCCGGTGACCGTGGCCGACGGGATCCTGGTGCCCCAGGGCCAGACAGCCTTCCTGAGTACCTCGACCCTGACATCCAACGACTCGGATCCCGACGGTGACGCGGTCCGCTTGGTCAGCGTAAGTCCTTTCAGTGAACAAGGCGGCAGCGTCGCGGTCGTCTCGGGCCAGGTGCGATATCAGCCGCCAGCCGCGTTCCAGGGCGCCGATCGTTTCACCTATGCCGTCGCCGATCCGCAGGGTCTCTCCTCGACAGGCAACGTCGCCGTGTTCGTTTATGCGGGTCCGCTGCCGGCGCTGAATCGGCTGACTGTTATACCGGAATCGACAGTCCTTCGTATTCGCTACTCGGGTGGACCAGGGCAGCCGTTTGAATGGCAACGCAGTCCCGACCTAAGGCATTGGGAGGTTCTGACCTCCGGCGTCATTCCGCCTCACAGCTTCGTCGAGTGGGCTGAACCGTTGTCGACCGCCGGCCGTGCCTGCTACCGCGTCGTCCAGAGATGAGGTCGACACCGGTGTTGTGGGCCGCGTGCCCTCACGCGGCGCGAGAACAGACACCGGTGCAAGCGCCGGGTCGGGGGACCCGGCCTACAAAGAGGCAGCCACCGGTGTTGTAGGCCGCGTGCCCTCACGCGGCGCGAGAACAGACACCGGTGCAAGCGCCGGGTCGGGGGACCCGGCCTACAAAGAGGCAGCCACCGGTGTTGTAGGCCGCGTGCCCTCACGCGGCGCGAGAACAGCGACCGGTGCCAGCGCCGGGTCGGGGGACCCGGCCTACAAAGAGGCAGCCACCGGTGTTGTAGGCCGCGTGCCCTCACGCGGCGCGAGAACAGACACCGGTGCAAGCGCCGGGT
>JAKLFY010000091.1 GCA_022710935.1 Verrucomicrobiota bacterium | reverse complement strand
GGGATTTCGAAGGGCTCAGGCGAGGTATTTGGAGGTTTGTTTCCATCGCGGGCACGCGTCGGGACGGGCGTTTGCTGGAAATCCTCGCCCCGCCTCGCTTAGGCGATGATTTGGGGCCCCCCCCATTGCCCCATTGCGGCTTCATGGCGGCATCTTCAGCGGAGAGCCGGAAGATCAGGGAACGGGCGCATGGCAAGATGCTTCGGACACGATCGCGCAGTTCGTTACTGTCGCACCGGTCTCCGTTGAGGCTATGAACGGGCCGGAGTGGCGGAACTCGCCAAGTCGGGGGCGGGACGATTGAAGGAGCGGTTGGGGGTTCTAGCGCGCATGAATGCACCTTTCGATGACATCGGCTCCGCGTTCCGCAGAAGTTGGTGCAATGCGCGTTAGCCGGCCCAAGGTTGACGCGTATGCGCGATGGGGGACGACTACGGAGCGACGGCTGACGGGAAGTATTTAGAACAAGTCCAAATATTGACAAGCACAAAGCCGGGGCTATGGTGCAAGCGGATGAAGAAGCGGGTCCCCATCGATTTCGCCGGCGAGCGTCTCAACGAGCAGCTCGCGCGCACGGGGCTGCGATTGACGGCGCAGCGCCGGCAGGTTTATAACGTCTTGCTTCTGAAACGGGATCATCCCAGCGCCGAAGAAGTGTTCATGCGGGCCAAGTCCGCAATGCCGGACATTTCGATGGCGACCGTGTACAACTGTCTCGAAACGCTCGTCAAGTGCGGTTTGGTCAGGCAGGTCAATCATGATCGGAAGGCGACCCGGTATTGTTCGAACATGCAGCACCACCATCACTTCTACTGCGATGGATGCGGCGGGGCGTTCGACGTTGAACCGGGCCGGGCCGGCGTCGAACCGCGGGTCGAGATGCCACCGGGCTTCCGCGTGCGGAATTTCGAGATCCTGTTTCGCGGTTATTGTCCGGAGTGTGCCGCCAGGCAGAGGCAGGAGACGCCTGTGACGATTCACGAAGGGCCTCAAACCGCATGCCGATCGTCTCGGCGCCAATCGATTCCATGAGCACTCCGCAGTCGACCATCGACCAATTCGTTCAGAGCGACTACAAGTACGGCTTTGTCTCGGACATCGAGACCGAGGCCCTGCCGCCGGGGCTGGACGAGGAGGTCATCCGTACGATCTCCGCCAAGAAGGGCGAGCCGGAGTTCCTCTTGCAGTGGCGGTTGCGGTCGTATCGCCACTGGCTGACGATGACGGAGCCGTCGTGGCCGAAGGCCACCTATCCACCGATCGATTATCAGAAGATCATCTATTATGCCGCGCCCAAACCCAAGGCGCGGCTCGAGAGCCTCGACGAGGTCGATCCTGAACTGCGGCGGACTTTCGACAAGTTGGGCATATCGTTGGACGAACAGAAACGCCTGACGGGCGTTGCCGTGGATGCCGTGATGGACAGCGTCTCGGTGGCCACCACGTTTCGCAAGGAGCTGGCGAAGCACGGCATTGTGTTCTGCTCGTTCTCGGACGCGGTTCGCGAACACCCGGACCTGGTCGAGAAATACCTGGGAACGGTTGTTCCGTACACGGACAACTTCTTTGCGGCGCTCAACTCGGCGGTGTTCAGCGACGGCTCTTTCTGTTACGTGCCCAAGGGGGTGCTCTGCCCGATGGAGCTCTCGACCTATTTCCGGATCAACACGGCCAACACGGGGCAGTTCGAGCGGACGCTGCTGGTCGCGGACGAGGGGAGCTACGTCAGTTATCTCGAAGGGTGCACGGCGCCGATGCGGGACGAGAACCAGCTCCATGCCGCCGTGGTCGAGCTGATCGCGCTGGGCAGCGCGGAGATCAAGTATTCGACCGTGCAGAACTGGTATCCGGGCGACAAGGACGGCAAGGGGGGGATTTACAATTTCGTCACCAAACGCGGCCTCTGCCGGGGGCGCGGCTCGAAGATCTCGTGGACTCAGGTCGAGACCGGCTCGGCCATCACCTGGAAATACCCGGGCTGCGTGTTGCTGGGCGACGATTCGGTCGGCGAGTTTTACTCGGTGGCTCTGACCAATCATCGCCAGCAGGCGGACACCGGCACGAAGATGATTCATGTGGGCAAGAACACCCGCAGCACGATTGTCTCGAAAGGCATCTCGGCCGGACGGGGCCAGAACAGCTACCGCGGCCTGGTGCAGATGCGTCCGACGGCCACGGGGGCGCGCAACTTCTCGCAATGCGATTCGCTCCTGATTGGCGACCAGTGCGGGGCCCACACATTCCCTTACATCGAGGTGAAGAATCCGACCGCCCAGATCGAGCACGAGGCCAGCACCTCGAAGATCGGGGAGGACCAGATCTTCTACTGCAACCAACGCGGTCTCTCGAAACAGGACGCGGTGAACCTGATTGTCAACGGCTTTTGCAAGGAGGTGTTCCGGGAACTGCCGATGGAGTTTGCCGTCGAGGCGCAGAAGCTGCTGGGCGTGAGTCTCGAGGGGAGTGTCGGCTAAGAATTGACAACGCGGATGAGACGGGCCGGCGAGGCCCTCGCGATAACCATGGAAGACAGATTGAAGATGGAACCGATTCTTGACATCAGGAACCTCGAGGCGGGAGTGGACGACCGCGCGATTCTCAAGGGCATCAACCTCACCATTCTGCCCGGCGAGGTGCATGCGATCATGGGCCCCAACGGCAGCGGCAAGAGCACCCTCGCCTCCCTTCTGGCGGGCCGGGAAGGCTACCAGGTGACCCAGGGCTCGGTCACTTACCTCGGCCAGGACCTCCTCGCCCTGAATCCCGAGGAGCGGGCGCGCGCGGGCGTTTTTCTTGCCTTCCAGTACCCTGTCGAGATTCCGGGGGTCAACAGCACCTACTTCCTCAAGGCCGCGCTCAACGAGGTGCGCAAGCACCGGGGACTCCCCGAGGTGGACGCGATCGAGTTCCTGAGCCTGGTGAAGGACAGGATCCGGCTGCTCGAATTGAACGAGGATCTGCTCAAGCGCGCCGTGAATGTCGGGTTCTCGGGGGGCGAGAAGAAGCGGAACGAGATCTTCCAGATGGCGGTGCTCGAGCCAACGCTGGCGGTTCTCGACGAGACCGATTCGGGTCTCGACATCGACGCGTTGCGCGTGGTGGCGAACGGGGTGAACCGGCTCCGGCGGCCCGACAGGTCCGCGCTTGTCATCACCCATTACCAACGGCTGCTCAACCACATTGTGCCCGATCGCGTCCATGTGCTGATGAACGGACGGATCGTGCGTTCCGGAGGCAAGGAACTGGCTCTCGAACTCGAAGAACGGGGCTACGACTGGATTATGCCGACGGAGCCGGTTGCAGCCTAGCCCGCATGTTGCATCGAGTCCTGATCGTCTTTTGAACATGGATGCGAATGACAGTCCCCCCGCCCGACTGGGCCGGTTTGTGGAGGCCTTTGGGTCCGTGACAGAGGCCGCCGCCTCCGCGCGCGAACCGCACTGGATGCTTGCGATCCGGAAGGCCGGGCTCGCCCGATTTGCTGACCAGGGCCTGCCCACGTTGCGGCATGAGGATTGGCGGTTCACCAACCTGGCTCCGATCGAGGCGTTGCCGTTCCGCCCGCTTCCGCGTCCGGAGCCCCGCGCGGTGACTGTCGCCGATCTGGATCGCTTGCCCCTAGCCGGAATGTCAGGGCTGCGGTTGGTCTTCGTGGATGGGCATTTTGAGCCCGAGCTTTCGAGGATCGAGGCCTTGGGAGAGCAGATCCAAGTGTGCAGTCTGAGCCAGACCCTGCGGACTGACGGCGCCTGGCTCGAACAACAGCTTGCATCCTGGCACGAGGGTCAGGACCGCGCCTTTCGGGCTCTCAATGACGCCTATTGCACCGATGGGATGGTCTTGCGTGTGCCGGCCGGAGTGGCGGTGGCGGAGCCGATCCATGCGGTGTTCCTGTCCTCGGGGAGCGAGGCCGGTTTGGCATCGCACCCCAGGAACGTGCTGGTGGCCGAGGCCAACAGCCAGGTGACCGTGGTCGAACAGTACGCCAGCCTGGGAGGGGCGGCGACCTTCACGAATACCCTGACCCAGCTCGTGGCTGGCGAGGGCGCGCAGGTCGAGCATGTGCGGTTCCAGGACGAGGGCCCCGAGGCGTTTCACATGGGGGCGCTGCGGGCGGTGGCGGCGGGGAGCGCGCAGTTGGCGGCGCACAGTTTCGCCTTGGGCGCGCGGCTGTCCCGCCAGAACATAGGGTTGACGCTGGCCGGTCCGGGACTCGAAGCGATCTTGAACGGACTCTATGTCACCACGGAGAAGCGTCTGGCGGATCATCACATGGTGGTCGACCACGCCCAGCCGCATTGCGCCAGTCACGAGTATTTCAACGGGATTCTGTCGGGCCAATCCCGGGGCGTATTTCACGGGCGCATCCTGGTCCGGCCCGGCGCGCAGAAGACCGACGCGAAGCAAACCAACAAGAACCTCCTGTTGTCGAGCAGCGCATCGGTGAATACGAAGCCGCAGCTCGAGATCTACGCCGACGACGTGAAGTGCACCCACGGCGCGACGATCGGGCAGTTGAATCCGGAATCTGTTTTTTACCTGCGGGCCCGCGGGCTGCCGATCGAGACGGCGCGGCGGATGTTGATTCACGCCTTTGCCGGAGAGATTATCGACCGCGTCCGGTGCGGCCCGATCCGCCAGGCGTTGGACCGTCTGGTGTGGGACCGGCTCGAACGGGACGCGCAGGTGCGGCTCGACGCCTCGAGGCCTCATGATTGACGATCTCAACGACCTGTATCAGCAGGTGATTCTGGACCACAGCCGGAGTCCGAGGAATTTCCGGGCGCTCGCGAACGCGAACCGCACCTCCCAGGGACACAATCCGCTCTGCGGCGACAACGTGACGCTCTACCTGCGCTTCGAGGGGGATGTGATCCGCGAGATCACATTCCAGGGGTCGGGCTGCGCTATCTCGAAGGCCTCGGCCTCGATTTTGACCGAGTGTCTGCAAGGGCGGACCAAGGGGGAAGTCGAGGCCCTGTTCGAGCGCGTCCGCGCGATGCTCACGACCGGGCAGGTGGGCGGAGACGATCTGGGCAAGCTCTCGGTTTTTGCGGGGGTGCACAAGTTCCCGGCGCGCGTGAAGTGCGCGATTCTTCCCTGGCACGCCGTTCTGGCGGCTCTCGAAGGCAAGAGCGACCCGGTGTCCACCGAGGAGGGGGGCGACTAATCTCCTATGGTTGCGGCTGATTGCATTGCTTTGAAGCGGGACGTGGCGGCCACGCTGGTGCCGGCCGGCACGCCCGTCACATTGTTGGCCGGCGAGAGCGCGCAGGTGACCCAGGCCCTGGGCGGCAGCTATACCGTCGTGGTCAATGGGAACATGTTCCGCATAGACGGACGCGACGCCGACGCGCTGGGCATCGAGTGTCTGGCGCCGCCGCCAAAGACCGCCGCATCGGTGCGCACGCGCGAGGAAGTCGAGAAGCTCATTTGGGATGCCCTGAAGACCTGTTACGATCCCGAGATCCCGGTCAACATCGTCGATATGGGGCTGGTCTACTCGTGCGTCCTCGAACCCGGCTCGACCGACGGCACATTCAAGGTCGACATCAAAATGACCCTGACAGCTCCCGGCTGCGGCATGGGCCCCATCCTGCAGCAGGACGTGCGGGACAAGGTCCAGTCGCTCGACGGAGTCGAGGAGGTGCAGGTCGACCTGGTCTGGGAGCCTCCCTGGACCCAGAGCATGCTCACCGATGCCGCGAAGCTGGCTCTGGGGCTTTACTAGAATTCTTGACCGGTGAAATGTGTTGTGGACAAGTCAAGTCTTTGTGTTGCGCTGATGGGGTCAAGGATTCTCTGAAACCCGAACCATGGCATCGGCACATCAAGTCCGGCCCTCGCCTCGATCGCATCGCGCTCGCCCCGCTGCTCGATCGCCGCTTCCTCCCATGAACTTGCACCAGCCCCAGACTCCGCCTTCGGAACCGCCCTCGGCCTCCCCGTTGCCACCGACCGTCTTCGATTGGGAGGCGTTGCGGGCCGACTTTCCCATCCTCGATCAACAGGTGAACGGGCGGCCGCTTGTCTACCTGGACAACGCGGCGACGAGCCAGAAGCCGCTGGCGGTCATCGAGGCAATCGAGCGGTATTACCGCAACGACAACGCGAACGTGCACCGCGGCATCCACGAGTTGAGCAACCGGGCCACTGCGGCCTACGAGGGCGCCCGGACGCGCGTGGCGCAATTCCTCAACGCGCGCGGCCCCGACGAGATCGTCTGGACCCGCGGCACGACCGAATCCATCAACCTGGTGGCCAACGCGTGGGGCGCGGCGAATCTCCGGCCCGGGGATTCCATCCTGCTGACGGAGATGGAGCATCACAGCAACCTTGTGCCCTGGCAGCTTGCGGCGCGCCGCGCGGGGGCCCGTCTGGTCTACCTGCCGGTCACCGGAGACGACGGGCTGCTCGATCTGAGTCGGCTCGATGCCCTGCTGGCGCCGCCGGTGAAGCTGTTCGCCTTCACGCACGTCTCGAACACACTGGGCACGGTGAATCCCGTGTCCGCCCTGTGCGCGAGGGCGCGCGAGCGGGGGATTGTGACGGTGGTCGATGCGGCGCAGAGCGCCGGCCATCTGCCGGTCGATGTGCAGGCGATCGGATGCGATTTTCTGGCCTTTTCGGGCCACAAGATCTGCGGGCCGACCGGGATCGGGGCGTTGTACGGACGCAGGGAGCTTCTCGATCCGATGCCGCCGTGGCAAGGGGGCGGCGACATGATTTCGAGCGTCGATTTCTTCGAGAGCCAGTGGGACGCCGTGCCGCACAAGTTCGAGGCTGGCACGCCCAATATTGCGGGCGCCATCGGCATGGCCGCGGCGATCGATTACATCGAGGCGATCGGACGCGACCGCATTTTCGCTCACGACCAGGAGTTGGCGGCGTATGCTGTTACCGGGTTGCGCGCGATCCCGGGCCTTCGCCTGTTCGGGCCGCCCGAGCATCGGGCGGGCGTGGTGAGTTTTCTCCTCGATGACATCCACGCGCATGATGTCGTCACCGTGGCGGACCGGTTTGGGGTGGCGCTGCGCGGCGGCCATCACTGCAACCAACCGCTGATGCGCAAGCTCGGGATCGTCTCGACCGCGCGGGCGAGCTTCTATTTCTACAACACGGCGGCCGAGGTCGACCGCCTAATCGAGGTGCTCATCGAGATCCGCAAGTTCTTCGGCGGCTCATGACCCCTGGCCGCTCTCCCTCTCTTTCGGGGAGAGCCGCTTGTTCCTTGCAGAACTGCTGGGGGAACATGGACCTTGCGCCGCAGAAGGGTCGACGTCCTCGTCGCCCGCAAACACCATGGCCAACTCTTTTTGCCGGGGAGGAGACATTGCCTGCCGGCAGGCAGGCGTCCCCGCTCCTGTGCGGTTCATGGGAAGCCCGGTTTCTTTTTTGAGAACGCATGGGGGCCATGAACCCCAAACATTCAACGTCCAACTCTCAACTCTCAACTCTCAAAACTGGCCACGGTTCATGGGACGGGATCCCCGGTCACGTCCAAGTCAGGAGGTCTCGTTAGCAATTCCAGATTTCCGAGGCCTTCATCAGTCATCACGGGGCTCGGGTCGGCGACGACGCGCCAGACGTGCCGCCAAAACGTCTCCCTCTGCATCCGGTTCGAAAGCGCGTTTGGCCTCGGCTTTAGTGAAGGGCTTGAGGGGGGTGACCGGCGCCAACTGTTGGCGCAAACGGGGCAGGCCCAGCTTGATGCTCTGGCGCATTGCGGCGGCCAGCGAAAGCCCCGTCGCCGCGGCCGTCTCCCGCACTTCGCCAAGCAGATCTTCCGGCACGGCCAAGGGATACGGTGTTGTCCTCATAGAAGAAACGTATAAGACGGCGTGGCTTTGGCAAGCCTGCTCGACAACTGCTCGAACGCACTACGCGTTCAAATGGACTGCCCGCTCGAACGGACTGATCGAGCAGGGTGCGCCTGCGCCGGGGATTCCGCCTTCGCCAAGCCTCCGCTCCGGCGGACAGGCCGGCAGGAGGCGCGTTCAGACGGCAGGGCATGACGCCGCACACACCCGCCAGTTGACCGACCAAAACCCGACGCACGACGAGGTCATCAACGAGCTTTCGCTCCGGGAAAAGCGGGTGGTCGTCACCAAGGATTCGGACTTCTACCATTCGCACCTGCTGCACGGCAAACCGTGGAAGCTGTTGCTCATTCGCACCGGCAACGTCCGCACACGGGAACCGAAGGGGCTCTTCCAACAACATCTGCCGGCCATCGTCGCCGCGCTGGAAAACAACTCGCTGGTCGAGCTTGATCGCCAAACGGTCAAATGGCATCGCTTGGTGTATTCATCGAAGAGGAATATGGTCACGGGCATGAGCGCGCGGATTGAGATTAACCCGCGAGTTTGCGGCGGGCAGCCCGTCATCAAGGGCGCGCGCATTTCCGTGGCCGCCCTGCTGGAACAACTGGAAGAAGGCGAGTCGTGGAAGCCCATTCTGCGCGGTTACTGAAGCCGTGGTGTTCTTCCAACAAGCGCGCCACCAACCGGGCTTGCGGAAAGGCATCTTGAGTGCTGTTATGATCGAAACCACGGAACAAGTGCAGCAGGCGATTGAGCAAATGGGCCGAATGCAGCGCATCCCCGAATCCTGGCGGGCGGGCATTCCCGACGGCGGCTGCTCCGCAAAGCCTGAGCACGCTGGATGCCGACGCCAACGGCAACCTCGAGATCGTCGTGGGCTTCCACGCCACCAGTAACCTCGTCTCCCTGCCGGACGGCACGGACGACCTCCACTCCTACGCGATGGCTCTCGACGCGAACGGTCGTCGCCTGTGGTGTGCCGACCTGGCGGGCTATTCCACGACGGTGCATCCATTGGTGGCTTCCCGACCGGGCAAGCCGCCTTTGCTTTATGCCTGGGTCGACGGTTCGAATCTCGAAAAGCGGGGCACGGCTTTCTACTACGACCCGACGGTGCTGGTGTTCGACCTGGAACTTCGCGAACGGGCGGCCCACACCGTGGGCGGTCAATCCAAGGACCCAGCCTGGCGGCTTTGCGTCGCGGATCTGGATCGCGACGGCCGCCAGGAAATACTCTGGCTGGACACATCCCTCCGGGTCCTCCGGCTGCGGGGTTGGTGGTGACACGAGTGGAGTCTGCTTAAACACTCGAAGTGTCGCCGTCGTAATCGTAATCGTAATCCCTTCTCCTGACTTCCTGTCGCTGTGAATGGCGTCTGGGGCGAGATTGCGATTACGATTACGATTATGATTAGCGGTGCCGAAGCACTCTTCTCCCAGCGGGACTTCGCCACGCCTGTCGCGCTCGAACACGCGAAGCGTTTGGAGTGCGGTGCTTCAGCACCGCTCTGGGCGGGCAGTGTTCGAGGACAGTCATCGAAAAGCGCCGCTAACCCGGAAATCTCACCAGTGGGGCGGTCGCGGCATTCCTGACGGTCGGTGGGTGAGATTTCCGGGTCTGTGAAACCCGCGCCCAGCAAGGAGAATCGGCTCATCGGTTCAGCAACGCCGGGACGCGCCCCAGCCGCTTGGGTGACGCGGGCACGCGGACACAGTGTGGTCGAGATTGGGTCCATCGGTTTGGGGCGCGGGTTTCGGATGAGCCCGCATCTGAGGTGAAATGTGACGGTGACCGGTCAGATGACATCAAAAGTTGGTGAGAAATGCGGGCTAAGGTGGACGCGTCTGCGCACCGCGGGACGAGTCGGCGCTGATTCGTGCCTTTGACGGGGCGAGATGGGCGGACTCACGTCCGCGGCTACGCAACCACGATTCATGGGCAGCGCTGACATTCAACAGTTCAAAGCGCATGGGGATCATGAACCGGAGATGGTCAACGCTCAACGTTCAACGCCCAACGTTCAACGTTGAGCACTCCTCACTCTCCACTCCATTCTTTGCTCACGGTTGACGCCCACACGGCAAGTGTGGAATTCTCGGTCGATCGAAGCTCAACTGGAAAGGGGCAAAGACTGTGGACATCAAACGAGCGGTCATCACGGCTGCCGGCCCGGAGCAGCGGATGCTGCCGCTGCAGACGCTGATGGATCGGGACGGTGTGCAGAAGACGGCGCTGGGCATCCTGATCGAGGAGGTGCTCGGCGCGGGCATCCAGGAGATCGGCGTCGTCGTGTGTCCGGGCGACCAGGGCGCGTATCGCGCGGCGGGCGGGGCGCCGGGCACCCGCCTGCACTTTCTCGAACAGTCTGAACCGCGCGGGTACGGACACGCTGTCGCCTGCGCCCGCGATTTCACCGGGCGCGATCCGTTCCTGCTTCTTGTGTGCGACCATTTGTACGTGAGCCGCTCGGTGAAACCGTGCGCGCAACAATTGATCGAGGTCGCTCGAGCCGAAGGCTGCTCGGTCTCCGCCGTGCAGGCAACGCACGAGAGCAAGCTCCCGTACTATGGGGCGGTGGGCGGGCGGTTGGCCGACACGCGTCCGGGTCTGTACAAGATCGACACGGTGATCGAGAAGCCGACGCCGACCGAGGCGGAACAGAAGCTCGTGGTGCCGGGCCTGCGGGCGGGTCATTACCTGTGTTTCTTTGGCCTGCACGTCCTGACGGCCGGGGCGATGGCGCTCCTGACCGGCCTGGTCGACGCGGCGGCTCCCGACCAGAGAGTGACGCTCTCGGCGGCGTTGTCGGCACTGGCCGGATGCGAGCGCTATCTGGCGTGTGAACTCGAGGGGCGGCGGTTCGATGTCGGGGCGAAGTACGGTTTGCTGATGGCCCAGTTCGCGTTGGCGCTCGAAGGCGAGGACCGCGACGAGGTCCTGGCTGGGTTGATTGAGCTTCTTGCCTTGCGCCGTCAGTAAAGCCATGTCCAGCCGCCTCATCCCCATGATCCTGTCGGACGATCCGTCCGTGCGGGACCGTCCGCTCGATGCGTGCTGCGCGGGGGCGTCGTTGAGCGAGTTGCTTGGTGAGTGTGCCGCCCTCGAAGCCTTTCGCAGGCAGAGCGAGAGCCTCTACGCCCGGGTGCGGGCGTTGTTCTTCCTCTACGCCATTCACCGATTCCATCTGCCGCGGAAGCAGGGAATCGCCGATCGCGGTCTGATTCCGTTCGACGGCTACGAGCATCTTTTGCAGAGGCGCTTCGAGGAGGCGATCGCTTCCTTCCTCCAGGCCCAGGCCTCGAGTGGCCCGAGCGACGCCGTTTCGAGCGCCCTCGCGGTGGCCTATCATCGCCTCGCCTTCCAGACCCTGGCCGACCAGGTCCGCCGCAGCGTGCGGTCCGTGCGGGGCAACCAGTGGATGTTCCGCATGGGCCATCCCGAGGACCAACCGCTGCGCATCCGCCCCGAGTTGCTCCGTCGCCGCAGCGGGTCCGAGCCGTATCCCGTGTTGCGCGAGCGCACGCCGGTGCGCATGGACCTGTCGCATTGCGGCTGGAGCGACATCTTCTTCCTGGGGATGGATTATCCCGAGGGTGCGCGGGTCCTGAATGTCTCGATCGACCTGGGGGTGCGCGGACGCGATGCCGCGACGCGTCCGCCGGTCGAGGCGTATTTGCGGGTTTTGGACGAGCCGGTGTTGCGGCTGACGAGCATCGACCTGGGAGCGACGGTGGACATCACGAATCTGGTCGAGGTGTTCGATTTCGCGCGGGACTACCTGGGCCTGCTCAAGGCGGCCGTGATCGCGGCGGGGATTGTGCCGCCCGGGCTGGAAGGGTCGGGGCAGAGCCTCGAGCACTTGCTGCATCGGATTGTCGCTCCGGCGCGCGGAATCGAGATCGTGAGCAACGTCAACGGAATCCCGAAAGGCTCGCGTCTGGCCGTTTCGACGACCCTGCTGGCTTCGTTGATCGCCGTCTGCATGCGGGCGACGGGCCAGGCGGCTTCCCTGACCGGCTCGCTCGAGGAGTCGGAGCGCCGGCTGGTGGCCGCGCGGGCGATTCTGGGCGAATGGCTGGGCGGGTCCGGCGGCGGGTGGCAGGATTCGGGCGGTGTCTGGCCGGGGATCAAGCTGATCGAGGGGGTGCGGGCCGGCGAGGGCGATCTCGAGCACGGGATCAGCCGGGGGCGTTTGCTGCCCAACCACCGCATTCTTGGCGCCGACGATGCGCCGCCCGTGGCGCGACAGCGGCTTCAGGAAAGCCTCGTCCTGGTCCATGGCGGCATGGCTCAGAACGTCGGGCCTATTCTCGAAATGGTGACCGAGAAATATCTGCTGCGGTCGGCCACGGAATGGGCCGGACGCCAGGCGGCGCTGGGTATTCTGGACGAGATCCTGGCGGCCCTGCGCGACGGCGATCTCGCCGCGATCGGCGCAGCCACAACCCGCAACTTCCAGGGCCCCATCCAGGCCATTATCCCCTGGGCCACCAACTACTACACGGAGACTCTCATCGCGCGGGTCCGGGCCGAGTTCGGCGACGCGTTCTGGGGGTTCTGGATGCTGGGAGGGATGTCGGGGGGCGGCATGGGGTTCATCTTCTCGCCCACGGCCCATCGGCGGGCGCAGACGCGTCTGCAGTCGATCATGGCGACGGCGAAGCAGGAACTCGAACACGCCCTTCCGTTCGCGATGGAGCCGGTGGTGTACGATTTTGCGATCAACGAGCGCGGCACCTGGGCCGAGCTGGGAGTCGGCAGCGATGCGCTGTTGCCCGCAGGCTACTACGGCCTGACCGTTCCCGCGCTGCTCAAGAACGAACTCGACGCGCTTGTCCCGGTCCGCCGCGCCGAGCTCGATGCCTTGGCCGAGGCGTGTCGCAGCGATCCCGACTACTCGGGTCTGGCGCATCAGTTGATCGAACGGCTCATCCCGCGCTTGCGTCCGGCGGCGGCGGGCGAGGAGCGCCTGCCTGACCTGCTGGCCAGGCACGGCTTCGATCCGGTCCATCACGAGCAGATTCGGGCCGATCTGCGCAGCGCGCGCATTGGGTTGGCGCAGAACCGTCTGCCCGCCAACACGGAGATTCAGGATGTCCGCGCCGAAGACGTGTGCGACGCCACCGCCCCCCTTGGGTCGGAGCTTCGGGCTGCTGGCGAGGAGATGCTGGCGCGGGGAGCGGTGGCGGCGGTGAGCCTGGCGGCCGGCACGGCCAGCCGCTGGACCCAGGGAGCGGGAGTGGTCAAGGCCCTGCATCCGTACTGCCGGTTGGGCGGAGCGCATCGGACCTTTATCGAAACGCATCTGGCCAAGAGCCGCCGCACGAGCCGCGCGTGCGGCGCCTGGCTGCCGCATGTGTTCACGACGAGTTACCTGACGCACGAGCCCATCGAGGCGTTCCTTGCCCGCCAGCGGCGATACGGCTACGAAGGGCCGCTGCTTCTGTCTCCGGGCCGGGCCGTCGGTTTGCGGCTTGTCCCGATGGTCCGGGACCTCCAATTCGCCTGGGAAGAGATGCCGCAGCAGCGGCTTGACGAACAGGCCCAGAAGGTCCGGGACAGCCTGCGGGCGGCTCTGATCCGGTGGGCCGAGAGTGCCGGCGAAGGAAGCGACTACACCGACAACGCGCCCGCGCAGTGCCTGCATCCGGTCGGGCATTGGTACGAAGTCGCCAACCTCCTCCGCAACGGGACGCTGCAGCGCCTGGTGGCCGAGCGACCGAACCTCAAGCACCTCCTGCTCCATAACATCGACACCCTGGGGGCCGGGGTCGATCCGGCCATGCTCGGCCTGCACGCGACGCGCGGGGGCTGCCTCTCCTTCGAGGTGATCGCCCGCCGGTTGGAGGACCGGGGCGGAGGTTTGGCTCGAGTCAACGATCGCATCCGGCTGGTCGAGGGCCTGGCCATGCCGCGCGAGGCGGACGAGTTCCGCCTCACCTACTACAACACGCTCACCACCTGGATCGACATCGACCGGCTCCTGGCGGCGTTCAAGCTGTCGCGCGGCCACCTGGATCAGACCGAGAGGATCACCGCCGCGGTCCGCGATATGGCCGCCCGGCTGCCGACGTATGTCACGCTCAAGGAAGTCAAGAAACGCTGGGGCCACGGACAGGAGGACGTCTTCCCAGTCGCCCAGTTCGAGAAGCTTTGGGGCGACATGACGGCCCTGCCCGAGGTTGACTGCCGGTTCTTCGTCGTCCCGCGCCCGCGCGGCCAGCAGCTCAAGGATCCGGCCCAATTGGACGGCTGGTTGCGCGACGGTTCCGCCGCATACGTCGAGAGTCTGTGTGATTGGCGCGCCGCGTGAATCGGCCTCGCCCCGCTTCGCGCCTTGCAGCGCCTGTCGGTTTCCGGCATCCTCGCGACTGATGTCACACCTCTGCACTCAGGCGATGCACGAATCCCCCGTTCGGTTTTGTCTTCCGACCGGGCTGCGCCCTCACCATCGTCCCGTCTCCGCCGGTTGAGCGGGATCTGATCTCAACCAACCGCTCGCGCGAACGACTCTGCATCCATGGCCCGCACCAAGTCCAACGCCGCCGACAAGTCCGCTGCTAACCTGAAGGGGCTGGGGTATGCGTGACAAAAGGAACCAAGGGACAAAAAGGACTCCAAGGGACGAAAGCCCGCTTCCGTCCCCCGAGTCCCTCCCGTCCCTTCCCGAGGGCGCGGGCTTCATCCCGCCCCACGGCGGCTACCAAAACCTGCTGAGAGAGGGTGGCCTGCGCGAGCGCATGACCCGCGCCCGCCAAGAGAGAGGAGGCGCCACATGACCAACACTGAGGGGCCTCCAAAGACTCCCAGGACAGAATGCCGCACGTCCTTTGCGTCGCTTCTGTCCCTGTCGTCCCTTTCCAAAACAGGCCGCGCCGAATTCGCGGCACTCCTCTCCCGCTGGGAGAGGCCGGGTGAGGGTGCTTGCATGTCCGCGAAACTGGAGCACTTCTCCGCCGAAGCCTTGGCGAAGGTGGCGACCATCAACTGGTCCGCTGTAGCCTGGGCGAAGGCGGAGGCAAACCTGCCTGCCCGCCGTAGCGCGCAGCGCGTCGGAGGGAGGGGGCTGGGCTATGGCGGGTGAGTGGAAACGCACATCGCTCCGTGAAGCTGGCGTGTCGCTGATTGACTGTGACCATCGCACTCCAGCCGCTGCCGACACCGGTTATCCATACATCGCGATACCTCAACTCAAAGAAGGGAGGATCGACCTCTCGGACGTTCGCCGGATTTCCCCGGAGCACTTCGCCGAATGGACGCGAAAAGCCAAGCCCCAGCGTCACGACGTGATTCTGTCGCGCCGCTGCAATCCCGGCGAAACAGCCTACGTTCCGGCGGGCCTTGAGGCTGCGCTTGGTCAGAATCTCGTCCTGCTTCGTTCTGACGGCACGAAGCTCTTTCCGCCGTTCCTTCGCTGGCTCGTCCGTGGCCCGGATTGGTGGGAGCAAATCGGCACGTTCATCAATGTGGGCGCCGTGTTCGACAGCCTGAAGTGCGCGGACAACCGCGCCATCGCCACCCAGGAAGTGATCGAGGAGTTGATCAAGCTGGCTCAGGCGATGTCTTTCCTTGATGCGGGCACAGACGCCATCGCCGAACAATGTGCCGTTGGGAACGACGACGCCGGCACGGAAAGAACGCCGTGTCACTCGCATGATGTGACAATATCAAGAACCGACCCGTTTATTTCTCTGTCCATCGGATCCGGCGCGGTTTTGCCTTTTTAGCCCGCATAGCAGTTCTCTTGCGAAGTCTGACCGCGCTGTGCACCTTCGGGGTATGAAATATGCGGGCTATGCGGATGCTGATTTTCTTGTGTCCGGCGGGGTGTGCCTTCATGCTCCCGGCCCGTTCGGAATGCAGGTATGAATGACCACCCCGGAAACGAACCGCCTGTCACACTCGAATTGGCGCGGGACCACAATCTCACGGACGACGAGTACGAACGGATCCAGCGCGTCCTGGGGCGCGTTCCCACCTACACCGAGCTGGGGATCTTCTCGGTGATGTGGAGCGAGCATTGCTCGTACAAGAACACCCGGCCCCTGCTTCGCACGCTGCCAACCCGCGGGCCTGGGGTCCTGGTCGGCGCCGGCGAGGAGAACGCGGGGATCATCGACATTGGGGACGGATTGGCGATCGCCTTCAAGATCGAGTCGCACAACCATCCCAGCGCGGTCGAGCCGTTTCAGGGCGCCGCCACCGGGGTCGGGGGCATCATCCGCGACATTTTTACGATGGGCGCCCGGCCGGTCTGCGCCATGGATTCGCTCCGGTTCGGCGAACTCTCGGAGCCGGAGGTACGCCGTCTCTTCCGCGGCGTGGTTGCCGGCATTGCGCATTACGGGAATTGCTTCGGGATTCCGACCGTTGCCGGCGAGATCTACTTCGACAAATCGTACGAGGGCAATCCGCTGGTGAACGTTTTCTGCCTGGGCGTGCTGCGCCACGAGCAGATCGCCCGCGGACGCGCCAGCGGGGTGGGCAACCCGGTGTTCTACGTCGGACCCGCCACAGGCCGGGACGGTTTGGCCGGGGCGGCGTTTGCGTCGCAAGACCTGACCGAGGAATCGGCCGAACAGCAGCGGGGGGCGGTGCAGGTGGGCGATCCGTTCATGGAGAAGCTGGTTTGCGAGGCCTGTCTCGAGCTGCTGGCGACCGGCGCTGTGGCCGGCATCCAGGACATGGGCGCGGCGGGGCTGACCTGCTCGACGTGCGAGACAGCCGCCCGCGCGGGCACGGGCATCGAGATCGAACTGGCCAAGGTCCCTCAGCGCGCCCCGAACATGACGCCGTACGAGATCATGCTGAGCGAATCGCAGGAGCGCATGCTGATCATCGTGCGGCAGGGTCGCGACGCCGAGGTGAAGCGCATCTTCGACAAGTGGGATTTGCCCTGGGCGGAGATCGGGACGGTCACCGACACCGGGCGCATGGTGGTCCGGTGGCACGGGGAGGTTGTGGCCGACATCCCGGCACGACAGATCGCCGACGAATCGCCCGTGTACGAGCGCGAGGCCATCGAGGCCCCGTACCTCGAGTCCGTGCGCGCTTTCACGCTCGATGGCATCCCGGACACCGCAGATCCGCTGCCGCAACTGATCTCGCTGCTGTCGTGGCCGACCATCGCGTCCAAGAACTGGGTCTATCGCCAGTACGATCATATGGTCCGGGACGGCTCGGTCGTTTGCCCGGGCAGCGACACCGCGGTGATCCGGATCAAGGCCGACTCGGTCCCGCCTCTGCCCGCCGATTTCGGCGGCGCGGAGCCGGTTCCAGCCGCGCCCGTGCCTGAGAAGCTGGTCGCCCTGACCGTCGACTGCAATGGGACCTATGTCTTCCTCGATCCGTATGAGGGCGGCAAGATCGCCGTGGCGGAGGCGGCGCGCAACCTGGCGTGTTCCGGGGCGCGTCCGTTGGGAGTGACCGATAACCTGAATGCGGCCAATCCGCACGACCCGGGGTTGTTCTGGCAACTGCGCGAGAGCGTCCGTGGAGTGGGCGATGCGTGCCGCATTTTCCAGACCCCAATCACCGGGGGCAACTGCAGTCTGTACAACCAGGTTCCGGACGGACCTGTGGACCCGACCCCGACCATCGCGATGGTGGGGTTGATCGATCAGCCGGAGCACATCACCACGCAGTGGTTCAAGGACGAGGACGACGCGGTCATTCTGTTGGGAGAGCCGTGCGATGCCGCCGATCCGCTGCAAGGGTTGGGCGGCAGCGCCTTTCTTCAGGTCGCGCATGGCCGGAAGAACGGGCGTCCGCCCCGCTGCGATCTCCGCGCCGCCCAAACGCTGCACGATGCGTTGCGCGGCCTGATCTGCTCCGGGTCGGTCAAGAGCGCGCACGATTGCAGCGAGGGGGGGCTGGCGGTTTGCCTGGCCGAATGCTGCATCAGCCAACAGGTCGTCCGCGAGACCCCGCGTCTCATGGGAGCGTCGATCGATCTGTCGCCTCTTGCGGCGGCTGGCGGATCGGCGGAGGGCGCTCCGGGGGCGCTCCGGATTCGCCTCGATGCGCTGCTCTTCGGCGAGACGCAGAACCGGGTGGTCATCACCACACACCGATTGCATGTCGCCAAGGTCCTGGAACGGGCGCGGTTGCTTGGCGTGCCTGCGTTGCATCTGGGATGGGTTGGGGGGGATCGGCTGACGGTGCGGACCGTTCAAGGCGAGTGGAGTTGGCCGGTCAACCAGTTGCACGAGGCGTGGTGGAACTCGCTGGCGCGCCGGATGGAATGATGCACCATGCTTGACGGCGGCGGACGGGAGTCTTACGGTGGCCTCAAAACTGCTCAAATGAACCTGTAGACGAGACATTGTTATGCGCGCATCAACCTCAGGTTTGCCTGTCCGCCCTCGAATGCGGGCCGGTTTCACTTTGATCGAGCTGTTGGTGGTTATTGCCATCATCGCGATTTTGGCGGGGATGTTGTTGCCGGCGCTGGCCCGAGCCAAAGCCAAGGCGCACAACATTAATTGCCTGAGCAATCTCAAGCAGTTGACGCTCGCCTGGACCATGTACGCCGGCGACCACAACGACTCGCTGGCCCTCAACACTCTGGGCGACACCAATGCCTGGATCGGCGGCGGTGTCAGTGCCATGCCCGGCGCGACCAACGTGCTCGATATCATCAACGGCAAGCTCTATCCCTACAACAGCTCGCCCGAGATCTATCGGTGTCCCGTCGATACGAAAATGCCGCCCGATATCGCGTCGGCCCTGCGCGGGAAGCGTCGGGTCCGCAGCTACTCGATGTGCGGTCGCATGGGAGGACACGCCGATCAGAATTGGGTTCTCAACCCATCCGGTCCGATCCTCTATCCCCCGCGCAAGAAGATGACCGACATCACGGTGCCGTCGCCCTCCGAGGCGTTTGTCTTCATCGAGGAGAGCTATCTGACCATTGACGATGGGTATTTTGCGACCAAGAGCCCCGCTGAAATGATATGGCAGAACTCGCCGACAATTCGGCACGGCAAGGCCGGTGAGCTGTCGTTTGCCGATGGCCATGCCGAGGTCTGGAAATGGCGTTTCCTGACTACCGACCAAGACCTCGATGCAGGCGTGGTGGTGCGCGGCGTCAACTCGACCCCCGACCTTGTGCGACTGCAAGCCGCTGTGGCTCGCGTCGGCGGGGGTTGACCTACGGCCGGAACATGCCGGGCAGGGGCGCGCCGCCCATGCGCGCCATCATCTTCTTGAACTTGCCCATTTTCTTCATCATCTGCTGCATCTGGTTGAACCGGTTGAGCAGGTTGTTCACCTCGGACACCTTGACGCCGCTGCCGTTGGCGATGCGCACGCGGCGCTTGGCATTGAGGATGTTGGGATTGCGCCGTTCCTGGGGTGTCATGCTGCAGATGATCCCCTCCATGCGCCGGAAATCGCGCTCACCCTTGGCCAAATCGGCCCCCTTGAGCATGTCGCCGCCGCCGGGCAACAGGCCGACAATGTTCTCGATCGGCCCCAGTTTTTTCATCTGCCGGAGTTGATCGAGGAAATCCTGGAGCGTGAACTGGCCCTTGCGCATCCGTTCCTCCATGCGCATGGCCTCTTCGGCGTCGACCGTCTCGGCCGCTTTCTCGACCAGGCTGACGACGTCGCCCATGCCCAGGATGCGTTGGGCCATGCGTTCGGGGTGGAACGGCTCGAAATCCTCGAGTTTCTCGCCCACGCCCATGAGCTTGATCGGCTTGCCCACAACGGCCTTGAAGCTCAAAGCCGCCCCGCCCCGGGCGTCGCCGTCGAGTTTTGTCAGAACGGCGCCCGTCATGCCAAGCGCCTGGTCGAAATGTGTGGCCACATTGACGGCTTCCTGTCCCGTGGCGGCATCCAGGACCAGCAGGATCTCGCGCGGATGGACCTCGTCGCGTAGTCGGACAAGTTCCTGGACCAGCGGTTCATCGATCTGGAGGCGTCCGGCGGTGTCGAAGATCAGCACATTACGCTGATTGGCCTCGGCGAAAACGAGCGCCTCGCGCGCAATGCGCACGACGTCCTTTTCCTCCTTTCGAACGAACACCGGGAGGCTCAGTTGCCCGCCGAGGGTGGCCAGTTGGTCCATGGCGGCGGGGCGGTAGACGTCGGCGGCAACCAGCAGGGGCGCGCGGCCCTGCTTCTCGAGCATGCGCGCGAGTTTGCCGCTCGAAGTGGTCTTGCCGGATCCGTGGAGACCCACCATCAGGATGCAGGCGGGCGAACCGCCCAGATCGAGGCTCGCGTTTTCGGACCCGAGCAGGGCCACCAGTTCGTCGTGGATAATCTTGATGATCTGTTGACCCGGCTGAATGCTCCGAATCACTTCCTGCCCGATCGCCTTCTCCCTGATCCGCTCGATGAAGTCGCGGGCCACCTTGAAATTCACATCGGCATCCAACAGCGCCAACCGCACATCGCGGAGCGATTCGGAGACGTTCGTCTCCGAAATCCGGCCCAATCCGCGCAGGTCGCGGAAGACATCCTGCAGTTTGCTTGTCAGCGAATCGAACATGGGCCGCAGCTTAACCGGAAAGGCTGCTGAAATCCAGTGCATCCCGGTGAGTCCCCAGGAAGGAGGGTTTCACAAGGGCGACGAGGCCGTCGCCCCTCCTCTGCTCAGTTCGTGCACACGATGGCGTAGGAGCGGGGACGTCCCCGTCCCCGACCGATGGGGTGGCGGGATGTGTACGCGGGCGACGAGGCCGTCGCCCCTCCTCTGCTCAGTTCGTGCACACGAAGGGCGCAGAGAGAGGAGAGATAAGCCCTCTGGGGTTGCGCCGCAGCCTTTCGGCGCTAGGTTCCCGCCTCAAATGATCTCACGAGAGTCGTTTTCACTTTGCACCGCAATCGGTCACAGTCCTGCATTTGTAGCAAGATTTCCGCACTTCTATTCACCAGCGCTGCGCAGCAGCGCCGGCGCAGCGCGGCGACCGGCGCGTCCGTCGCCGCCGGATGTGCGTGAGGTTCCCGTTGCGTTGGTTGCGGCTTTGCCGCGCTGCGTCTTGGCGTCTTGGCGTGAACTCGTCTCCGCCGGTTTCACGGTCGCGCGACGCGGTCTGCCAATTGCCTGTCTGGCACTTTTGTTCGCAGGGTTCCTTGCGAACGCCGCCGGGGCCGGACCCGAGGAAAAGAGTGGCGCGCCACTCCCGGCACAGGCGCAGTTGATCCCTTCGCCTGCGCCGGGCTGGCCGCAGTGGCGCGGACCGCGACGCGACGGGATCTGCGACGAGGTCGGGTTGCTCGAGGAATGGCCGGCGGACGGGCCGCGTTTGGTCTGGCAGACCAATGGCCTGGGCCGGGGGTATTCGGCCCCGGTGATTGTTGGCGACCGGCTCTTTCTCGCGGGCGATGTTGGCGATCAACTCCGCCTCTTCGCCCTCGATTTGGCCGGGCGCCAACTCTGGCAGCAATCCAACGGACGCTCGTGGCCTGGTCCCTACCCAGGGGCGCGGGCGAGCGCGACCTGGCACGAGGGGCGGCTGTTCCATCTCAATGCTCATGGCCGGGTGGCTGCGTTTGAGGCCGAGACAGGCCGCGAACTCTGGGCGGTTGATCTGTTCGAGCGGTATGGGGGCAAGAACCTGACCTGGGCGCTGAGTGAATGTCTCCTGGTGGACGGATCGAGAGTGCTGGTGACAGCAGGCGGCACCGAAGCCCTGATGGTGGCGCTCGATGCGCGGAGCGGCGAGACGGTTTGGAAGACCGAACCGCTGCGGCTCGGTCCTTCGCCAGACCCTCAGCATCAACGCGTGGAAGAGCCAGCAGGCCAGGTCGACAACGCCAGCTACGCTTCGCCCATCCTGGTCCGGTTTGGCGATCGCCGCCTGGTGATCGGCTGTTCCACCCGGCACCTGTTCGGGGTGGATGCCGATCGCGGGACGCTGCTCTGGACCCGTCCGCTCCGCACACAATTCGAGGTGATCGCCACGACGCCGGTGCTCGTGGGCGACGCGGTGTTCGTGACGGCGCCCGACAGCCCCGACGCAAAGCTGTATCGGCTGCGCACGGGAGGCTCTGGGCAGGGCCTCGATCTGTTATGGACGACTGTGTTGGACACATGTCAGGGGGGCGTGGTGCACGTCGGCGACGCCCTGTACGGGGCGTGGTATCGACGCCGCAAGGGCTGGGCCTGCATCGACGCCCGCACCGGTGTCGTGCGTTACGAAACAAGCGCCCTGGCGAAGGGATCGGTTCTCTACGCCGACCAGCGCCTCTATTGTCTAAGCGAGCAAGGCGAGATGGCGTTGCTCGAGCCGACGCCGCAAGGCTTCGAGTTCAAAGGCCGATTCAGGCTGGTCCCTGGACGCCAAAACGACGTCTGGACCCACCCGGTCATCCATAAGGGGCGGTTGTACCTGCGGCATCACGAAACGCTATTCTGTTTTGATATCAAAGCGCATGGGGACCACGGACCGGTGTCGGTCTGGCGAGGATTTGGCCGACAACTCCTGGACGCGGACCAATTTGCGCGAGATTTTCCGTAATCGCCGACATCCAAATCCGAAGAACAGGAGCAAATGGCCAGCAGGTTGGCATTGCGGCGCGACACGTTCGCAGCACGAGGAATTGAATTAACACCGTGGTCGGGCTTCGTGCGAACTCACATGGCGAGGGGGCGGCAGCATACGCGATAGCGGCCCCTCACCGGGCGACAGAACACCGACAACAATTATGCGCAGCGCGACTTCTCACGCGACTTGTGATCCCGTGCATAAAACGCTTGCTTTTTTTGTCTCATCGCGGCAAAGAGGCGAGCGCTGATTCTGTAAAACAAACTTTACTCTTCTCCGCCCCATATGAACACCCCTGTCGGCGGTGCCCGTCTGGCTCAATTCCTCCACCTGTCCCCTGCCGTGCGGGGGGTCTTCTCTGACCGGATGCGCTCCTTTCTGTCGTGGATCGCTCTGGCTGCTTGCTTTCTGGCCGTTATTGCCGCGGTGGATGTCGTGGGCGCGGACTTCGATCCTGGCGCCGCGCCCGGTTACGCGGCGGACTTCGAGTCGGGTGCGGGGCTCGAATGGTCGTCGGGCGCCACGGATAACACGTACCCGGGCGTGTTCACGCGATTCAGCGGGCGGTTTGGCAACTCGAGCCAGACGCTCACGCTCGGCGGCCTGACCGCCGGCGGTTCGTACATCCTCCTGCTCGATCTTTACATCATCGACTCGTGGGATGATGGAAACACCGCCTCCGGCGACCGTATCCGCATCACGGTGGACGGCGTCGAGGTCTTCCTGCACACGTTTTCCCAGTTCGATTTGAACAGCGATACGTATCCGCTCCCGCCCGACGCCCAAGGCCAGTACGGTTTCGGCGGGTGGAACGAGTCGATCTACCGCACGATCGAGATCCCGTTTAGCGCGATAGGAACGACGGTCACGATCGTCTTCCAAGGAGCCGGACTGCAGAGCCTGGACGACGAATCGTGGGGGTTGGACAACGTCAGCGTTTGGGCCGCGGCTGATCTGCCTGCGACGCAGGTGGCGGCTGCGAGCCTGCCCGACGAGGACTCCGCCAGCGCCGTGGCCATCGACCGATTCAGCATTACGACAACCCGGATTCTGAATGGGGATTCGGCAACGATCCCGTCCAATTACGAACTCCGAAACGCGGGAGCTGACGGTCTGTTTGGGGGTGCGGACGACACCGTTTACAGCTTGGCGCCCAGTTATGCCTCGAGCACGAAGACGGTCAATTTCACCACGAGCCCAAATCCCTTGCAGCCAGGCAAGTACCGCTTTCTCACCAAGCCCACACTTCTCGACGGCGCCAACGCTCCAGTGTCGCCATTCACGCGGGTCTTCACCGTCACGGATCCGGTTGTGGGCGCGATCGAGAATACCGACAACAATCTGCTCATGGGGGCGACGGCGCTGGCGATGACCGAGACGCCGGCCGCCTCCGGCTTCCACACGGCTTTTGCGTTGGGCACATTCCATGCCGCGGGCGACGTCGATTATTGGCGGTTCGATGCTGAGGCGGGTGATCGTGTCACAATCCGGCTCGAGACAGCCAACGGCGGCATTTACCCTTATGTGTACCTCCGGAACGCGGCCGACAGCAACGTCGTGAGTCCGCACACACGCGAGTCGGCGCTGGGCCAGATTCAGGACGCGGTCATTCCGTCGCCGGGCACGTACTATGTGCGGGTGTGGAGTGAGCACGGCGCGTCTCCGTATGCCATGCGTGTCGACCAGTCGCGGGTCATGCAGCTCGAAGTCGAGGCCAACGATACCCAAGCCGCGGCCAATCCTCTGGCGCTCAGACTCTCGGGCGGAGTGACCAGCGGACGCGTCGGGGCTTCTTTGCCGACAGCCGATTCCGAGGGAGACTTTTTCTCGATCGGCGCGGTGAACGCGGGCAACAACATCACGGGCACGCTCAGTTTCCCCGAAGGCAGCACCCTTACGGCGGAAGACGTCACGCTCACGATCGAACGCCTCGGAAATCCGACTCCGCTGGTCACCGAGACATCGGGAACGGCGACGCATGTGGCGACCGAGGGGGGCGTGTACGTGATTCGTGCTCTGACCGCCGAGCGCGGTCCGCGAGCCCAGTATCTCCTGAATGCGACGCTCAACGATGCCGTCGCGCCCGCTGTCGCTGCGATCAGCCTGCCGGCCGATGGGACAACCAGCACCGAGATCATCAACAGTTTCACCGTCGATTTCAGCGAAGACATGATGCCGTCGACGGTCAACGCCATGGCCAACTGCGAACTGCGTTGGGCTGGGGCTGACGGAGCACTCGATACTGCCGATGATGTCCTTTACTCCCTCTCGACCAACCCCGTGTACTCCAACAGCGTGCGAGCGGCTTACGCCGTGGCCGACGGTCCGCTGCAACCCGGACCGCACCGCCTGACGCTGGGCACCGGCTTGCGGGACAGGGCTGGAAACAGCCTGCCTGCCCCCCACGTGCTTTCGTTCGCGATCGAGCCCTTGCAGGGCCTTTACGTCATCGAGAACCGGAACAACGGGGTATTGGCCGTGGGGACGTCGCTGAGTGTGGCGGGGGCCGGGGTGCCCGACGGGCTGATGAGGTTTGGGGGGTACCGGGGTGCGGGGAGCAATCCGTACGACGTGGCGCAGGGGGATTTGAACGGGGACGGGGCGATGGACGTGGTGGTGGCCAATCTGAGCAGCGACAACGTGAGTGTGTTGCTGGGCAATGGGGATGGGAGCTTTGGCGGGGTGGTGAACTACGGAGCGGGGGACGGGCCGATAGCGGTGGTGATCGGGGATGTGGATGGGGATGGGGAGGAGGACGTGGTGGTGGCCAATCATTACAGTTCGAGCGTGAGCGTGTTGTTGGGCAATGGGGACGGGAGCTTTGGGGCGGCGAGCAGCGTGGCGGTGGGGAGCAATCCGCGGGATGTGGAGATGGGGGATTTGGACGGGGACGGTGTGGTGGAGATCGTGAGTGCGAACGAGGGTGGGGACAACGTGAGCGTGCTGACGCGGCAGGGGGATGGGAGCTACGGGCGGGTGGACTTTGCCAGTGGGAATGGGACGTACGGGGTGGGTCTGGGTGATGTGAATGGGGATGGGAATCTGGACGTGGTGGCGGTGAATGTGCATGTGGACAACGCGGTGGTGATGCTGGGCAAGGGGGACGGGACGGTTGAGGGAGGGGTGGGGTATGGGGTGGGGGATGGTCCGCGGCACGTGGTGTTGGGGGACATGGATGGGGACGGGGAATTGGACATGGTGGTCTTGAATGCGGGCAGTCAGAGTGTGAGCGTGTTGTTGGGCAATGGGGATGGGACGTTCGATGGGGCGGTGAACTCCGGGGGTGTGGGGAGCGATGCGTATCATTTGGCGTTGGGGGATTTGGATGGGGTCAACGGGCTGGACGTGGCGGTGGCGGTGTATGGGGGGAGCAAGCTGGTCTTGATGAAGAACCAGGGGGGCGGGGTGCTTGGGGGGGCGCAGGAGTACAGCCAGCACAATCCGATTGGAGTGGTGATGGGAGAGTACAACGGGGACGGGGTGATGGACGTGGTGACGACCAGTCACAACTACAACGATGTTGGGGTGTGGCTTGGTGGGATGGAGCGTCCGCTTGATGAGGATCCGCCTGGGATGCTCTGGACGGGGGTGGGGCGAGGGAACTTGCAGAACCGGGAGGATTACGACTACTGGAGTTTCAGCGGGAAGGCGGGGGACCTATTGAGTGTGGCGGTGGAGGTGCCTGGGAATCCAGGGGCGAGCCAATTGTTTTACGACATTTT
>JAKLFY010000090.1 GCA_022710935.1 Verrucomicrobiota bacterium | reverse complement strand
GCCGCTTGGGTGACGCGGGCACGCGGACACAGTGTGGTCGAGATTGGGTCCATCGGTTTGGGGCGCGGGTTTCTGATGAGCCCGCATTTCAGGCGAAATGTGACGGTGACCGGTCAGATGACATCAAGAGTTGGTAAGAAATGCGGGCTATCGCGGTGTGGACATGCCGCGTTGCGCGTGTTGCATCGGGCGTCGCATTCTGCAACGCTTCACTGCGCGCGCGGTTGCAGCCTGCTTGGATTCAGAATCCGCTCGCGGCCGAAACAGCCCCAAAACGCCGCATTTGCTCGGTTTGCGCGGTTGATTCGCGGTTTGGGACTGGGTGGCACAGTCCGTGCATCATCAGGACTCACTCGAATCAGCGTGCGGGGTCGTGTTGACGACCGGGAGGCGTCTCCCAGGGGAGAGGATGTGAACAGGCGACGCAGACAACGTTCATGAGATTTGCGAACCAGACAGGCACGAGAGGCGCTGATCGCCCCGACGGGGCGTTCACGCTGATCGAACTGCTGGTTGTGATCGCCATCATAGCCATCCTCGCGGGGCTGTTGTTGCCGGCGCTGGGGCGGGCCAAGGCCAAAGCGCAGCGCATTCACTGCCTGAGCAACCTGAGACAGGTGTCGCTGGGGCTTCAGTTATGGTCGCACGATCGGGAGGGGAAGTTCCCATGGATGGTTGGGACGGAGGAAGGGGGCACGCGGGATCTGCCGATTGAAGCTGCTTATCAGTTCCTGCCGCTCTCAGGTTTGATCGAGTCGCCCAAGATGTTGACGTGTCCAAGCGACAAAGCCGTCCGGGGCAAGACGAGCTGGGACGAGTTCACCACCAATGCGATCGAAAGCCTCTCCTATTTCGCGGGCGTCTGTGCGAATGGGCAGACGCCGGACTCGCTGTTGGTCGGCGACCGGAATCTCGGAGGCCTTTCCCCGCTGAGCGAATGCACAAACGCGCCAGGCATGGTGGCCGCGGGCATTCGGGATTCGACCTATTGGGGCAGGGAAATTGCGATCCACGGCATGATGGGCAATGTGGGCTTGGCCGACGGCAGCGCGCATTTGACGACCACGCGTGCACTCCAGACGCTGGCGTCGAGCGGCAGCCCGCGAATCTGCACCCAGAACCACGTCCTCCTGCCCTGCCCGGAGTGTTCCGAGTAGCGGCACGGCTTCACGTCAATCGGTCGGACACCACCCGAAGCGGCGGCAAAGACCCGGATCGAGGCAAAGGCGGCAACTCCCGCGATCGACTCAGACTCGTGATCCGGGCTGGGGAAGGCAGCGACCCTTCGGGATTACTGGCCAACGACGGCGGTCGAGCGAGCGCTGAACCACTGGTAATCGCGCAGTTGGGTCGTGAAGAAGTTGAAGGAGTTGTAGACGCGCCGGATCGGTTCGAGAGTCGTGCGGTCGAGCCATCTCTTGACCTCCGCATGGCCGTCCGCGAATGCGAAGCCGCACGCCCCATTATGATAGCTGGCGGGCAGATCGCGCCAGTAGGCCCGTCCGTTCGTGTACATGCGGACAGCCAGCCAGCCGTCGTTGATCCCGTCCGGGTGCTCGTCCACCATCACCCAGGCCATCGCAGGACCTGGAGAGACAATGTCGGTCATGCGGTGAAACGAGTAGTATTGTTTGCCGTCTCCCCGGTTGTCTTCGTTGGATCCCGCCACCAGGGGCAGCGAGGGATTGCCCTCCATCCAACTGTTCATCGAGTAACTCCGAACCCGCTGGTGAATGCGGTTGCCGATCTTGACGTACGATTTGTCCGCCGGGCATTTGTAGATCCCGGGCGAGGATGTGTACGGAGCCAGATACGATTGTTTGGGATCCATCAGGAGCGCGGTGTTGGTGTTGTCCGGATCCGAGCTGTAATCAAGAGCCCCGGATACCCACCAGCGGCTGGGCACGATGAAACCGTTGAAGTCGTCGGCGTACATGGCCCAGGCGAGCTGAAGCTGCTTCCCGTTGCTGATGCACCCTGCGCCCTGGGCCTTGGCCTTGGCCTTCGAGAGCGCCGGCAAAAGCATGCCCGCCAGAATCGCAATGATCGCAATCACGACCAGCAGTTCAATGAGGGTGAAACCCGCGCGGGGGACGTTGCGTGAGATCTCGGGTATCCTTCGCATACGGTATGGGACATTGAGTGCCCCCCCCCGACGTGTCAAGCGGACTCGACAGCCTCTCTCCCTCGCGAGCGCATACGCCTGCGCGACAGCATTTCCTGCGAGCTCAGCAGGTGTGACAAGCCGATTCCTGGCGTTGTCGCGCGCGCCGACGCCACAGAATGATCGTTCCAGCCGCCATCCCGCCAAGCACAACCGAGGCTGCGAGAACCGGCAAGGATAAGGAGAAGAGGCTGCCCAGAACGGCCCCGCCCAGTTCCGCCGAGGCCACCAACGGGTTCCCGAGGCCCGCAGTGGCCATTGTCGAAGTCCCACGCAGCAGTGAGGTCGTGCCCTGCACAACGCCCGCGGTGCCCCCTCCCGCGATCAAAGCCAGCCCCCACTGGAGCAGCGGGTTGAGCTGGTCCAACTGAGACGCGGTGATCAGCGTTCCCGCCAGAACCGCCGCCGGCCCGCTGAGCGAGTCGAGACAATTGTCCAGCCACGGCACGAAATAGGCCGTGACCTCGATGAACGTGGCCACGATGAGAGCCACCATCGCTGGCGGGGATGCCACCCATTGAAAGCTGGCAGCCAGAGGAATCCAGCCCAAATGCGACGCGACGCTCAGACTGAGCAGTGGCAGGAACACGCGCAATCCGCACGCTGCGCTCAGGCCGATGCCCAGACATAGCCCCATCATGGTATCGAGTGTCGTCATACCATCTTCTCAGACACCCTGGGCGCGCCAAAGTTTCAACGAAAGCGATCGTGAGATCCCACCCAGACTCAGACCCACGGCGCAGATCGCGAATGCCAAGGCGCTTGGGGTTCGGGATGTCCACTCCGTCCAGGGCCAGGGGAACCGGAACATCGCGAAGTTCAGACTGAACAAGAGCCAGGTCATGCCCAGCAGGGTGTATCGCGTGAATGCCTGTGCGCCGTCCGGACTCTCCGCCCGGCGCGCAAACCACAGGGCGGCCGCGCCAGTCAACGTCAGCGGAATACCCAGGCAAAAGACCCACCCCGCCACCGAGGAGAGGTCCTGTGATCGAAGGGTGAGCTGCATGAGGGTTTTGGCCGCTATGGGCAGTGTCACCAGGGGCAGTGACACCAGATACGGCCAATAGCGCCCGGCGGCAATCGCAAGAATCGGGATGATCGCCGTCGGGATTGCGATATCGAGCAGCCCTTCGAGAGGCGTCGTCGCGAGGAACTGCCAGCTCAAGACCAAAGCGACGTGGATGCAAAGCAGGGCCCCTTCAAGCCAGGGTGAGAGGCTGGCCGACACCTCCTTTCGAGCCAGGAACACGAGCCCGCGGTTCAGTGCCAGACCCGCCGCCAAGACCGCCCCCCAGATTGCGCCGAAGACGATTTCCATGACATTCCACCAGTTGATCAGCGGGTCGATCGCACCCCGCCATCCGTCCTCGAACAGAGAGGCATTCCAGGCGTGGAAAGCCTGAATGCCCTGGCCCAGGCTGAAGCCGAGCCCGCCTCCCAGCATGCCCCAGAGCGCCAGGCGCCAAGCCAGACGATCCCCACGGACGTGGCGTACATACAGAAGAAGCCCGATGAGGGAAAAGAGGAGCCCGCCCCAACGTTCACGCCGCGGTTCGAGGTCCGCCGCGGGCTGCCAGCGCCAGTCCGCCGAGAAATAGAGGCGCGGCAAGACCCGGCGCGCCGGGTCGAACGGTTCGTTGAGCAACCACATGCCGGCCAGGTAGAGCACCAGCATTCCGCCGAGCAATCCCGCCCAATCCCGCGGCCTGTAGGTCTCTCGACCCAAGGCCATGCCCAGAAAGGCCCCGACAAACCCGATCCAGATCCCGCCCTTGATGAAGAGGCCAAGCAAGCCCCAGCGAAGCGCCGCCCAGTTCCCGATCAGCGGGGCGTCCTGGGTCAAGCCGACAGTCTGGCCGTAGGTCATCGAACCGCCAAACGAAACGGCAATCGTGGCAAATGCCACGGCTCGCGCCGCGGCCAACGAGGTCCCTGCACGACAGAAGAAGCGCACCAGGACGAGACTGACCAGAAGGCCTGCAATCATCGCCCCCGTCTCGTGGCCGTATTGGCCACGAATTCCCCAGCCCATTCCCCCCGCCATCGCGCTCAGGAGCAGCGCCAGCCAGAGCGGCGAACGAGGCGAGCCCTGCGGGGGACTCAGCGAATTCTCACTCATTGGTCGATCGAATCCCGACACCCTCAACCCATGATTGTCCGTTTTCGGAGCGACGATCTCTGCGAGTCCCAAGTTCGAGACAGCCTCAGTTGCCGATCAGCACCTCTCCCGCAGCCGCGGGATGGTTCCCCTGAGACGGCTCCGTGGGTTTGGAATTTCACGGTTGCCAGAGTCGGTAGAAACGCCTCGGCCCGGAGATCGAGTTGGTCTGCCGGACAACGATGCCGTCATTGGTGGGGATGGCCTCGACGACGGTCCAGAGCGTGTTGCTCGAACGGAGGAGGGTGGTTGTCTGGACAACCCAGCCAGCCGATGGCGCAGGCCACTGTGCCACCATCCGATTGGGCGGCACGCGGGTCAGCTCGATCCGGGGCGGGGGGAGTGGCGGCGGGCCGCCGGTGAGAGTCTCGTGGACCACTCCAGCCATCACGGCCATTCCTCGCGAATTCGGGTGCACCGTGTCTGGGAACCAATCCGCATGTCCAGCCAGGCGCACATGCAAATCGATCAGCCCCAGTCCGAGCCGGGCGGCCAGGTCGCGTACCGCGGGGGCTATCTCTCCCGCGACGGTGTCCGGTTTGATGTTGTAGGCGCCGGCCCCATACACCGGGCAGGGCGTGCAGACGATGATCCGAGGCGCATTCGGGAGAATCCGATAACTCGACACGAAGTCTTCGTAGTCTGCAACGAAGTTCGTTCCGTGCCGCCAGTTGTAGGGTTTCGAGTCGTTCGTCCCGAGCTGGATGATGACGATGTCGGGAGACCATTCGCGGCTTTGGCTGAAGAGAGCCTCGTTCCAGTATGGGTAATCGCCCTTCCTCAACAAGGTGCGCCCGCTGATGCCGTAATTGCGAACCACGCAGCTCGTCCCCAGCAGGCGCTGAAGTCTGGCCGGGTAGCTCTCCGTTGCGGGATTGGATAAACCCGAACCGAACGTGATGCTGTCGCCGATGCAGGCGATCTTCAGAGGCGCGCCCCAGACCAGCGAGCCAGCGGCGAATGCAAATCCCAATACGACCAGATGAGGACGGGACATCGGTGGGAGAGTACCCCGCCCGGCACCGTTCGGTCAAACGCGCTGGCATGGAAACCAGCGGTTCCCGCTTTGATCACGTTGAAAGCGCCGGGCCCAACCTTGCTGGGCGCAACGGGCACGGTGGAGGCGGCGGACCACGCCTGCCGCATTCTCCAGTGCCGTGGGCCGGTTGTCCTCGCCCGGCGGCAAAGCCTCACACCCGCCAAGGACACTGCTGCTCGAAATGGAGGCCGGGCCATGTGGACTGCGGCACCCTACGACATTGACCTGCAAATCCCGCATCGTTGCCAACTCCCCCTTCCTCTTCAACTCACGCCTGATCTCCTCGGCATCCAGCACCACCTTCCCACTGCTCCCGGCGCTCCCGCTGGTCACCAAGAGCACCTGCCGATACTCCCCCCCCCAACCCTCTCCCAACGGTCTCAACCGTCGGTCTTGCAGAATCCGGCCAGCGCTTTAATCTGTCGCCCGCGTGGGCCAGACCCTCATCACGGAGATTCTCGTCTGCATCATCGCCGCCTGGGTGTTGGCGGTCGTTTTCAACGCGCTCAAGCAGCCGGTCCTGCTCGCTTATCTGGCTGCGGGCTTCGCGCTTGGGCCGCACGGATTCTCGGTGGTGACGGACCATGAGGCCATGGACGTGGTGTCGAGTCTCGGGTTGATGCTTCTGCTCTTCATGATCGGTCTCGAGATCGATCTGAAGAAGATCGTGAGCGCGGGGCGAGACATCACGCGGACGGGGGTGGTGCAGATTCTGGGGTCCTGTGGGCTGGCGATGGTCTTCTGCGTGGTTCTTGGGCCCGCGACGGGCTGGCTCGAGGGGCTTTACCTGGGGGTTGCGATTGCCCTGAGCAGCACCGTGATTATCGTCAAGATCCTGCACGACAAGCGGGAGTTGGAGACGTGGGCGGGGCGGCTGACGCTGGGCGTCCTGGTGCTGCAAGACCTCTTCGCCATTCTGTTCCTGGCGATCCAGCCGGACCTGAAGCATCCCACCCTTGCGCTGGTGGCCCTTTCGTTTGGCCGGGTTGGGTTGTTGATGGCGGTCGCGTTCCTGGTCAGCCGGCACGTCCTGCCCGCGGTGTTCCGGTCTGTGGCGTTGTTGCCGGAGTTGGTTCTGGTGGGGGCGTTGGCGTGGTGTTTCGCCCTGGCCAGCCTGGCCCACGGGCTGGGATTGTCCCGCGAGATGGGCGCTTTGGCGGCAGGCGTGGCCCTTTCGACCTTTCCATACACCATCGACGTCGCGGCGAAACTCACCGGCATCCGCGACTTCTTTGTGACGCTTTTCTTTGTGACGCTGGGGATGGGATTTCCGCGGGCCACCGGGCTCGATCTGGCTTGGGCCGTGGTGCTGAGCAGTCTGCTTGTGATCACCCGACTGGTGACCGTGTTTGTGCCGCTCTACGCCGCGAGGGCGGGACATCGGGGCGCGCTGCTGCCTGCCATCAGCCTCGCCCAGATGAGCGAATTGTCCCTGGTGCTGCTGTCGCTGGGACATGCCGCGGGCGATGTTTCGGAGTCGGTGCTGGCGCGTGCCGGTTTTGCCTTCGTGCTGACGGGCGTGCTGTCCACGTACGGGATTTTCCAGACCGAGGCGATTGTGCGCGCGGTCAGCCCGTGGCTGAGCCGCCTCGGCTTGAGCGATCTCAAGAGAGCGGCGGACATCTCCTCGCGCGAAGGCCGCGCGCCCGCGATTTTCCTGCTGGGGTTTTCGTGGACGGCGAGTTCGTTGCTCGATCGCATCCGGCGCGAGCGGCCCACGCTGATCGAGAACCTGCGGGTGGTCGACTTCAACCCGCTCGTGTATCAGCGGCTTCATCGGATGGGCGTCTCCGTTGTCTACGGGGATATCACCCAGCCGGAAGTGCTCCACCATGCCGGCGCCCAGCACGCCCGGGTGCTGATCTGCTCCGTCCCCAACACGCTGCTCAAAGGATCGGACAACCTGGCTTTGACACGGCGCCTCCGGAAGCTCAATCCCACGGCTCAGATCATCATGAACGCCGAGAGACTGGCTGACATTCCGGCGCTCTATGAAGCGGGTGCCCAGTACGTGACGGCGCCCCGCCTGCTTGAAGCCGGCGAGATTCTCGATGCGATGGAGGCGGCCGAGAAGGGATTGCTTGCCGAGAGACGAAACCAGCAGGCGGAGATTCTGCGCGATCGTGGCGAGATCCTGGCTTGATCCATCCCGAATCCGCGCGGCGCGCGGGCAAGTGCGGGCGCAGGCAGGCGGGCGGTTGGCAGGCACCCTTCAAAGCCTCGATCGCCTTCGCGCCCGGCTTCGAGGTTGTCGAAGCGTCCCGCCGCTCGGTGTGCCGGTCGGCTTGATATGCGCGCCGCACACGGTTCATGTCTGGCCGCCTGGAAACGAATTGCTGCGCCGCGGTTCCCCGACTTGACCGCAAGACGGCGGAGGGTTCAGAATCCGCAATCAATCATGCGTTCGCGAATTCCTATCTCAGCCGTTGTGGTTGCCTTCTGGATCATATCTCCGGCCCTGGGGGCCGAGTTCACCAGCCCCGGCGGCGGGTTGAGCGCCCGGATCGAGCCGGACTCCGAGGGGCGTCTGGTCTGGTCGTTGCGCCGCGGTGACGCGATTCTGATCGAGCCATCGAGGCTGGGCATATCGGTCAATGGAACGGATTTGGGTGTCGGGGTGACGCTGGGCGGGGTGAGCATCCGGGAGATCGACGAACGGTATGCCTGGCGCGGGGTGAAGGCTTACGCCACCAACCGGTGTCGCATCCACGCGTTGGCCGTGCGGCACGCGGCTTCGGGCCTGGAGTGGCGGCTCGAAGCGCGGCTGTTCGACGATGGGTTTGCCTGCCGTTACCGGGTGCCTGGACAGGGCGCGCGGACGGTGAACGGGGAGGCGTCGAGCTGGACTTTGCCGGTGGATTCGGAGGTCTGGTATCAGACGAACACGGGCGATTACGAAGGCGTCTACCAGCGGCATCGTCCGGCCCTGATCCCGCTCGAACAGCGGACCGCGCGCGGGACCAATGCCGTCCATCTGGGGCCGCCGATCACAGTCGAACTGGCGCGGGGCGGCTACCTGCTGGTGACGGAGGCGAACCTGTTCGGGTACAGCGGCATGACGCTGCGTCCGAGCGGCACGGGCCGGATTCAGGCGGCTTTCGAGGACGATCCGGGCGGCTTCGAGGCCGAGGGGGAGGTCCTTTCGCCGTGGCGCGTGACGGTGGCCGTGCCCGACCTGCAAGGCCTGGTCAACACCGATGTTGTCCACAATCTCTGCGAGCCGCCGGATCCGCTTCTGTTTCCGGACGGGATGAAAACGGCGTGGATCGAGCCCGGGCGCGCTTTGATCACGTGGTGCGTGTTCGGGAATGACGGTGCGCAGTGGCATTTGCAGAAGTGGTTTGTGGATCAATGCGCCGCGCTTCGCTGCGAGCATCTGTTGGTGGACGCCGGGTGGCGGAGCGAGCGGTGGGGGTGGCTGGCCGGCGGCGGCGACGTCTGGGCGCGCCTCGAGGAACTGTGCGAGTACGGGGCGCGCAAAGGGGTCGGGATTGTCCTGTGGCATGCCTTTCCCGAAGGGCGTGAGGACAGTCCGGGCCTGACCCGGCCCGAGGCGCGCCGGGATCTGTTTCGCCGCTGCCGGGAGGCGGGCGTCAAAGGCGTCAAGATCGACTTCTTCAATTCCGAGCGCAAAGAGGTCATCGAGGCCTACGAAGATCTGACCCGGCTCGCGGGCGAGCATCGGCTCATGATCAACTTCCATGGGGCCAACAAGCCCACGGGCGAGGTGCGGACCTGGCCGAACGAGATCACGCGGGAGGGGATTCGCGAACAGGAGTATGTGCTTTGGGACAAGCTGCCGCTCGAACACTACGCTGCGCTGCCGTTCACCCGGATGGTGGTTGGGCACTCCGATTTTCTCCCGACGTATGTCCGGGCCAAGTATCTGAAGAACACGACTGCGGCGCTTCAGATGGCCACGGCCATCATCGCGACGTCGTCGTTTCTCTGCTGGCCCGACCACCCGGACGATTACCTGGCCAGCCCCTTTCTCGGCTTGATCCAGGCGCTCCCGGTGGTTTGGGACGAGACGATCGTGCTGCCCGGTTCGCGCATCGGGCGGTTGGCGGCCTTTGCCCGGCGCGCCGGCGATGCGTGGTATGTGGGCGTGCTGAACGGGAGCGATGAGCGTGTCGAGTGGGAAGCCCCAGCCGATTTCCTCGGTGCCACCGAGTTCCTGGCCACGCTCTATCGCGACGCTGCGCCCCATCCGACGGGGGTGGCGATTGCCACCGGGCACCCCGTGCGGCGCGGGGATGTCCTGCGCGCGGAGTTGGCTCCCGGCGGCGGATTTGTGGCCTGGCTCAGACCCAAGCCGTGATCTACAGCAGGCCGGTTGTCTCGTCGAATCCGCACAGCACGTTGAAGCACTGCACAGCCTGGCCGCTGGCGCCCTTGACCACATTGTCCACCGCGCTCATGACGATGAGGCGTCCGGTGCGGGGATCGACGCGCCAGGCGATTTCGACCACGTTGGTACCGACCACATTCTTGGTGTCGGGCAGGGCGTTGCCTTGGAGCAGTCGGACAAACGGCTGGTCCGGGTAGGCGGCCCGGTAACAGGCGGCCACCTTGTCCGCAAACGCGGCGGCCTGGTCTGCACCCTGCACGTGCTCGGACGGCGTGAAGTAGAGAGTTGTGAGGATGCCGCGGCTGACGGGAATGAGATGAGGCGTGAACTGGATGACGACCGGGGCGCCCGCGGCGGCGGAGAGTTCCTGTTCGATTTCGGAGAGGTGGCGGTGTTTAGGGACCGCATAGGGCCGCATGCTCTCGTTGCACTCGACGAACAGGTAATCGATCTCGGCTTTGCGGCCCGCGCCACTGACCCCGCTGAGCGAATCGGCGATCACCCCGGACGGTTTCACCAACTGCTGGCGGAGGAGCGGGATGGACGGCAGCAGGATGCTGGTCGGATAGCAGCCCGGAGACGCGACCAGGGCGGCGCCGTGGAGCGTGTTGCGGTAGACCTCGACCAACCCGTACACAGCGCTGGCGAGGAGGTCCGGCGCCGGGTGATCATGCGCGTAGAACTCGCGGTAGACATTTGGGCTTCGCAGCCGGAAGTCGGCGCTCAGATCGATCACCTGGCATCCGCGTTGAAGGAGGGGCACGGCGAACTCGGCGGCCACGCCGTGCGGCAGGGCGAGGAACACGACCTGCGCCTGGGTGGCGAGGAGATCGACGTTCGGCTCGCTGAACCGCAGCGCGCGGGCGCCCGGGTGGCTGGCGAACTTGGGGAAGACCTGGGCCACGGTCCGGCCGGCGTACTGCCGGGATGTGACAGTTGTCAATTCGGCGCGCGGATGCCCGAGCAACAACCGCACCAGTTCCTCGCCCGAGTAGCCTGATGCCCCGACAATTGCGACCCGAACGCGGGCGGACTTGCCGCCGGCGGGGAGGCGCGAATGTCCATCCGTATTATGCACCGATCCGTTCATAGGGAGCGTTGACATTCAACAGTTCAATGCGCACGAGCACCATGAACCGGTTTGTAGCCGCCCCGCGCCGCGGGACGGCTACCGAACCACGGTTCATGGAGAATCCAACCGGGCCGCCTCTGTTTACGGCGCCCACGCAGCGACCTTGACCAAGGGGCCGCGGGAATGCAAGCGCGGTCAAAGCGGCGCGGTCAAAGCGGCGAAAAACAGCCTTGGACAAGCGTCTGGAGAGGTCTAGACTGGCGGGCGGCATGAGTAAGAACTTCTCGATCACGGCCGTGCTGGTCGCGCTGCTGTTGCTCGTCACGGCCTTGTTTGGGGCGTTTGCCCTGACGCACGCCCGTGTCGATGCTTCGGTGCGTGCCTTTTACGGTTACGAGCGCGGTCTGGAGACGCAGATTGTGATGGTGACGCGAAACCGGGCTGTTTTCCAGGCGATGGTCAACGATGCCAGGGAATACGCCAAGAAGAGCCCGGCGATGGCTTCCCTCCTGCAGCAGTACGCGCCGTCCCTGGAACAGCTCGAGTTGCAGAACAAACCCAGCACCCCGGCGGCGCCCAGCGCGCCCGGTCGCTAGCCTATGACTCCCATCGATCCGTCCACGCCGTCCGCACCCGGCTCGAATTCGCTGTCCGAGGCCGATTTCATCGAGTTGGTGAAGAGCGTGCGGTCCCTGCGCGTTCTGTTCAATCTGGCTCTTGCGATCCTGCTCCTGTTCCTTGTGACGTTGAACGCCTTCATGCTCTGGCAAATCCGGTCGACCCGGATCCAGGCGTCAAGGCTGACTCCAACCGTGCGCGAGATGGAGAGGGTCGTGGGAGAGTACGAGACCAACAGCGTTCCGATCATGCAGCAGTTCACGGTCGAATTGAGGCGCTTTGCCGAGAGGAACCCGGATTTCGCGCCGATTCTCAACCGCTACGCCGGGGCCGTCCCCAGCGGCCGGCCCACCAATGCCCCGCCTCAGGCGCCGGTTGCCAACCCCGCTCCCAACAAGTAACACAGTCCTCCCGCACCATGTTCGAAGCCATCCAGGTCTCCCTCGCCGCCGCCGCAGCCAAACTCGCCCATCTGCGGAGGTTTCTTTGACGTCCCAACCCGGCAGAAGCGATTGGACGAGCTTGATGCGACGATGTCCAGGGAGACATTCTGGAACAATCGCGAACAGGCGCAGCAACTGATCGACGAAGCCAACTCGATCCGCAGCCGGCTCGGCCCGCTCTTCGAAGCCGAGAAACAGCTCGACGACCTGCGGGTGATGGTCGAGTTGGGTCAGGCTGAGCCCGAAGCTGCGCAGGCCCCTCTGGACGCCGAACTCGGACGCGAGGTGGCGCAGTTTGTCGATCGTCTGGAGGCGATGGAAATCCGCGTCCTTCTGAGCGGGCCTCACGACAGGAACAACTGCATCCTGAGCATCAATGCCGGCGCGGGCGGCACCGAATCCTGCGATTGGGCGAGCATGCTCTGGCGGATGTACCAGCGCTGGGGGGAGCGGCGGGGGTGGACCGTCGAGGTGACCGATGCGGTCGAGGGGGAGGTGGCGGGCGTCAAGAGCGTCACCCTCACGCTCGCGGGCGAGAATGCCTACGGCTTCTGCAAGGCCGAGCGCGGAGTGCATCGCCTGGTGCGCATTTCGCCCTTCGACTCGAACAAGCGGCGGCACACCAGCTTCGCGAGCGTGGATGTGATTGCCGAGATCGAAGAAGGGGGTGAGATTGCCATTCCACCGAGCGAGCTCAAGGTGGACACCTACCGCTCCGGCGGCAAGGGCGGTCAGAACGTCAACAAGGTCGAGACCGCCGTGCGCATCACGCACATCCCCACCGGCCTGATCGCTGCCAGTCAGAGCCAGCGTTCCCAGCACCAGAACCGCGCCACGGCCATGAAGATGCTGCTCTCGAAACTGTACGCTCTGCGCGAGGATCAGCAGCGGGCCGAGATGGAACGTTTCTACGGCGAGAAGGGCAGCATCGGGTGGGGCAACCAGATCCGCAGCTATGTGCTTCAGCCCTATCGCATGGTCAAAGATCTCCGCACGGGTGTTGATACCAGCAACACCGACGCGGTCCTGGACGGGGATCTCGACGCATTCGTCAGCGCGTGGCTCCGCGCCGGGTGCCCCGCCAAACGCATGGCCGGCGTGCGGGACGAGGCGGACGAGTGACATTCGGTTTGATTCTGGCAGCCCGGTGAGTGACCACACACCGCCCGAGGTCGCTTCCTATGGACATCCTGCAGACAATCGTACAAGAGAAACATCGCGAGATCGGTGACTGGCCGCCTTCGAGCTTGACCTCGCAGCTACTGCGCGCCGCCTTCGAACAGCGGGGCCGGCCGCGCGATTTCGTCGGCGCGTTGCGTCATCCACGCCGCGGTTCCGTGGCCCTGATCGCCGAGATCAAGCGCGCCTCGCCCAGCGTCGGTCTGATCTGTCCGGATTTCGACCCCGTCCGCATCGCGCGGGCGTACGAGCGCGCGGGGGCGGCGTGTCTCTCCGTGCTCACGGACAAGAAGTTCTTTGAGGGCTCACTCGAGTCTTTGCGCGAGGTGCGCGCGGCGGTGGATCTCCCTTTGCTGCGCAAGGACTTCATCGTCGATGAACGCCAGATCCTCGAGTCCATCCAATGGGGCGCGGACGCCATCCTGCTGATCGTGGCTGCGCTCGATGACGCCCGGTTGCGCCGGTTCCATCGATTGGCTCTGGACGCCGGCCTGGCCGTCCTCGTCGAGGTGCACAACGAGGCCGAACTGGATCGCGCCATCGAGGCCGACGCCCGATTGATCGGGGTGAACAACCGGGATCTGCGGACGTTTGCCGTGGATCTCAGGGTCACGGAGCGCCTCGCCCAACGCCTCCGCTCCGCCCCGGGACTCCGGGCCTCAGCGCCCCGGAATGGCCATGCGGATGGCGTGGGCGCCGACCTTGCATCCGATTGCGCAGCCGGGCGCATCCTGGTTGCCGAAAGCGGCATTCGGACGCGGGCGGATGTGGCGCGCCTTGCCCGTTGCGGCGTCCAGGCGATCCTGGTGGGCGAATCCCTGATGCGGCATCCGAACCTCGAAGAGAAGGTTGCCGAGTTGCTTACCGATTAGCCCTGTTCGCCCAAATGCCGGCGGTAGGCGTCGGCGTCGAGCAGCGCTCCGGCTTCACCGAGGTTGGCCACCTTGATCTTGAAGAACCAGCCGCTGCCGTACGGGTCCGTATTGGCAAGAGCCGGGTTGGCGGAAACGTCCGGATTCACCTCGATGACCTCGCCCCCGAGAGGCGCGTAGACGTCGCTGGCCGTCTTGACGGATTCGACCACGGCGCACGCTTCGCCGGCCTGGATGCGGCGTCCGACGGCGGGGAGTTCGACGAACACGACGTCTGTCAGTTCGTGTTGCGCATGGTCGCTGATGCCGATGGTTGCAATGTCGCCCTGCAACCGCACCCACTCGTGACTTTGGGCGTACTTGAGATCCGCGGGAATGCTGCTCATGGAAAAATGGAGTCACAGACCGCGCAGCCGGTCAATCCGGAACCACATCCGGAACGAGAGAGGTCAGGGCTGCAAAGCCCAAATTCACGAAGGCAAATCGTCTGGAGTGGGGACGTCCTCGTCCCCGGCAATGAGAGTTGCGGACGCTGTTTGCGAATGACGAGGACGCCGCCCCTCCGCTTCGTGTATCGTGCCTCAGGGCAGTGAGCCGGGCGCAGCGAGCGCGGTTTCGAGGACGCGGCGCCAGTGTGGCAGGGCGTCTTGTTCACACACCAAGACCAGGCTCAGCGCCTGGCGGGCGCTGACCCGGACTGCGACCTGGCCTTCACGGGCGAGGGCCGGCTCGTTTTCGAAGGCTCGCCAGCCGCCATTCTGGAATTCGCCAGTCTCGATGCGCGGCTGGCTCCAATGCGCCTCCGAGGACCAGGATATGCCGCCGGTGCGCAGGGGCATTAATAGCAGGGCTTTCGATCGGGGGATGGCCTGGCCATCGAGCGAGAGCACCGCGCCGCCGGTCTCGTCTGTGAGCGTCCATTCATTTGCGATCCGGCATTTGCCCTGGACTTCAACGGCGCGGAGCCGGTTCTTTCCGTCGTGCCAGAGCAGCCCGAAGCGGTGCGGGGCGATGTCGAGCGTCGCTCGCGAGGGCGTGTCGGTCAGCGTCACTGTGCGCAGGGGCTGGGTCTCGTCGCGGTTGGCCACCAGGCGGACCTGGCCGCCATCGCGAAGCGGCACGCTGTAGACATGGAGGGAGGGCGAGTCAGGTTCGATACCCAGGGGCGAGACGCCGCCCGCCTCGAGGACCCGCCGGTAGAGTGCGACATCGGTCGGACGCCGATCCGGCGTGCTGTGCAGTTCGATGGGATCCGGCGTGTAGAACACCCGTCCCCGCCCGACGCGATTCTCGACGAGCAACACGGCGCCACCGGGCGCGCGCCTCAGCACTGTGGCCGTGACGGGGTCGACTTCGAGTTCGGGGCAGTCGGCGGCATGGCCGGCATCGACCGCCAGGGGCGGGTGATTGGCCGAGAGCCGGCGCACCCCGGCCAACTCGGTCAGCCGGTCCGGACGCGAGCGCTGGCGCCGGTCATCGTAGCAGAGATCGCCCGACAGGTAGAGCACGCCGCCTTGCTCGACCCAGCGCAGGAGGATCCCGTAGGTGGCATCGGACAGACAATACGGGATGGGATAGAAGAGCACGCGGGCCGAGGCCGGGATTCTGGCGTCCTCCTCGTTCAGCGTGCCGAGGTTGTGGACATGCGCCTCGAGCGCAATGTCCATGCTGGCCAGGATGCCGTCCGTGATGCGCCACTTCCCGCCCCCCATGCGGTGGCAATCGGGCGTCAGGACGTAGACCTCCGGCTCGCGATAGACGGGGGCGAAGTGGCGAAAGAGGAGGCTGACATTGCGGTGGACGTAGGCGGTGTCTTTGGGCACGCCGTCGCACGGATAGATCATGCCCCACGGGAACACGCGATGGGCATCATCCTTCCAGCACCAATTGTGGATGCGGGACGCGCCCAGGCCGAGCGCGACGTGCGGGATGGCGAGGAACAGGTCGATCGCCTGTTCCGGGGTCCGCGCGGTGTGGTAGCCGTAGTCGCGGCCGTCGCCCCAGGCCGGGTGCGTCTTGACGCCGTATTCGCCCGGACCGCCTGACTTGCCGCGGGTGCGCTGGTCGTTGAGCTTGCAGAGGGCCGGGAACCGGGCCAGATCGAGTCCGGGTTTTTCGAAGAAACCGAAGTTGGCCAGGTCGAGGCCGTCGATGCCCGCCGGAAGGTCGACGCCGCCATGGGGCAACTGGTAGAACTCGCCCGATGTGGGGTGGTTCGTGTCGTGCTGGCGGATGCCCGCGATGAGTTCGCGGTTCCAGCGGCGGATCAGCCAGGCCCGAAAACAGTTCTCGTCGTACGCCGAGACGTCGTCCCAGGTCCGATCCCAATCCCAGGAGTTCACGGATGGGATGGCGCCGAGCGGTTGGGCGGGAGCGCGCTTCCCCCAGGCCTGGCGGAGGGCGTCGTCACCGCCGTAGCGCTCCCGCAGAAAGTCGTTCCATTGCGGGGTGACGGCATCGCCCGGCTCGCAGCGGTAATCGCCGTTGAGATAGTAGATGAGTCCCGGTACGCCCGCGTAACGGACGGCGAAGCGGGCGCAGTAGTCGCGCTGGCGCTCGAGGTCGGCGTCGTTTGCGGCCGCGTTGTAGCCGACGAGCAGTCCGGCGAAGTAGATCTGCCCGTATTTCTGCGCCAGTTGCACCACACCGTCCACCTTGCGGAACAACTGCTCCTCGTGCGCCGCGGAGCGCGGCAGGCCGAACTGGAGGTTTTCGTAGAGGGTGACGCCCAGGTCGCGGCGCAGGCGCATGTCTTCGAGCCATTGCAGCGGCGTCTCGCGCGCGGCGGTGAAGACGTAACTCCAGTCGTCGGTGCCGAACTGGAACAGCGGTCGATCGCCGAAGCGGAGGTAGTTGTCGCGGTAGGTCAGGCGGGGGCCGGACGCGATGGTTGCTTCGTCCCGGACGACAAATCCGCCGGCGATCTGGTCGAGGGCGTTTGTGCCATCGGCCAGGTGGGCGACGAGATGGTAGAAATCCGATTCGAACCGGGTGGGCCTCCAGCATCCGGACACGAGGTTGGTCTGGCCGGGGCTGACGGACACGTCGAACCGAAGATTTGCCACGGGTTCCTGTGCGGTTCGGGGCCGACCGGGTGCGTCCACGGGCAGGCTCTCGACGGGTGCGTCCGGGTCGGCTGGCTCGCCGGCGTAGATCGCGACGGTGACGTGCAGGGTGCGCGCCGCGCGTCCCCCATTGAACACCAGCGCGTGGAAACCGACCTCTTCGCCCTGGCGATAGCAGTCGTGGTCGGTGGTCAGCGATGCGATGTACGCGTCGTCGACAAGGGACCTGACGATGCGGAGGAAGGCGTTGGACATGCCCGGCTGGGCAGGGGCAAAGAGGTTGAGATTCGTGACGCCGAAGAACGCCCAACTCGAGCCGCGCCACTGGCCGTCGTGGTGCCGCAAGAGCGCGCCGGCGGCTCCCCGCAATCGCCCGTACGAATCATGGGCATTGAGGAGGGGGATCCAGCGTGCCGTGTTCCAACCCACGACTCCGCAGGCTGCCCACCCTTCAATCGCGGCCGAGAAGGCGAGGTCCGGAGGCAGGAGGAGTTGACCTGGAGCGGCCCTTACGGACACGGCGCGCGCCAGCGGGTAGTCGGCCTGGAAGAGGCCCAGTTGCGTCGGCTCGACTTCGAGGCCGTCCGCCGGATGTCCATGGCGCGTGTTGAGCCTCTCGATTCGGGGAAGCTCGAAGCCCAGGGTGGCTTCGAGCGCGCCGGAGCCGCCCCGCCCCTGGTCGGCGCGCCAGGCGCAGCGCTCCGCGTCCGAACGCCACCAGTGGGGCGGGTCGCGCCGGTCCGGGTGCGGCGCCTCCTCGAAGAGCGCTTCGAGGAGGGGGCTTGCCGCGGCGTCATCGAGTCGCACGGAATCGAACCAAGCCGCGCCGCGGCATTGGTAGAGGCCCGCGCGCAGGCTCACCGTCGCGGCTTGCGGATGGACATCGAACGTGTAGACGTGCTCCTCCCAATCGCGCGTGCCGCGCACCTGGCAGAGGTCCCGCCAGGCCAGCAGCGATCCATCCGCGGCGAATTGATAGACTGAGAAATGGGCGAAGCCGGGTCCTGTCACGTTCGCGCTCTTGAGCAGGCCGCGAAACGTGAGGGCGCCTCGCCCGCGCAGGCCGGCGGCGGGCAGATCGCAAAACCAGGCTGCGCCATGCTGCCGCGGCGGCGGCGGCGGTTGATACGCGCCCCATCCTTCGGACTCCCGTTCGATCAGATGATCGAACGCGTAGCCGCCGGTCGTGAACAGTTTGCCGCCGGCCCGGAGGAACCCGCGGAAGGTGTCGGCTGCCGCCACCGGGAACACCGGGCCGTAAGGCAGCACGACCACATCATAGCGAGCGCGGTCGAGTCGGGCGGTGTCGGCGAGGTCGTCGCTTGTCAGAAACGCCGTTTCGAAACCCGCCCCCTCGAGCAATCCGGCCAGGTGCTCGGGCGAGGCCGAGGCCGCGGGTGCGGGGATGCTGTCGCGGTAGATTGCGATGGCGCCCCGGGACTCGTCCGCCAGGGTGGCCAGGCAGAGGGCCAACGCGAGGCCTAGCCCGGGAATCTCATGCCGGGACGAGGGCACGGATTTCCGGGCTGTGGCAAAACCGCGCCCAGAAAGGGAACCAAGAGCATTCTGTCGGTCGTGAAGGCGTCCTTCCACAGGAGCAGTGTGTTGCATTTCTCTGTCCCTCAAGCCTGGCGCGGTTTTGCGTTTCTAGCCCGCATAGCAGTCCTCTTGCGAGGTCTGACCGTCTTGTGCACCATCGGGGTGTGAACCCTGCGGGCTAGGCGTGCGGGTGGTCATCGAGTGTGAATTTCTTCAGCCCCGTGATCTGGCACAAGACCAGCGCCAGGAAGACGGGATTGACTGTGAGATAGCGTTTCCAGAGGCGGCGCGGCTCGCGGCAGAGCCGGTAGAGCCACTCGAAGCCGCTCCGCTGAATCCACCGGGGCGCCTGGGCCACGCGTCCGGTATGAAAATCAAACGCCGCTCCGACGCCGATCATGAGGACCGTGTCGAGCCGCGGCAGCAACGCGGCGTTGAACAGGTCCTGCTTGGGCGTGCTGATGCTGGTCCAGAAGAAATCGGGGCGCGCGGCTCGAACCTGCGTCTCGAGTTCCATTTCCTCCTGGTCATTGAGCGGGCGGAAGGGCGGGCAACCGGTTCCGACGATCCGCACGCCGGGGAAGCGGGCTTCGAGGCGGTTCTTGAGATCCTCCGCCACGCCCGGCATGCCGCCATAGAGAAAGTGAGTCTGGCCGGTTGTGCGGGTCGCTTCGAAGACAGCCAGCATCAGTTCCGGTCCGTAGACGCGTCCCATCTCGCGATGTCCGGCGAGCCGGCCTGCCCAGACCAGCGGCATGCCATCGGGCGTGACCAGGAACGCCCGGTTGAGCACTCGTTTGTAGGCCGGATTGTACTGTGCTTCGACGAGCACATGGACATTCGAGACGCAGACGTAACCTCTGCGCCTCTGCCGAACGGCTTCCGTGAGGGTTTCGACCGCGCTCCGCAGGTCGAGCACCGAAACGCCGACACCGAGCACGTTGACCCGCCGAGGTATCATACATTCGCTGGAGCGAGATGGCGCGCACTGATCCCGCGCCGCAGGACGGCCGCGAGGTTCACAGGCAGAAAGGCTGCGCCACAAGCCTCACAGTCTGGCCGCAGCCCAATGCCCCTCGCGATATACGCGTCCGAGAAGGCGGTTCGCCGCGTCGTTGCCGATGAACTCCTCCTTGGCCGGATCGAAGCGCAGTTTGGCATCGAGGCGTGTGGCGATGTTGGCGAAGTGGGACAGAGCGGCGGAGAGGTGGCCGGCTTGTGCATCCGCGTTTGGCTTGCGGCCCGAGCGGATGGCGTCGAGGAAGTCGCGGTGATGAGGGGTCAGGCTGAACGCGCCGCGCATTTCCTCGATGAGCTTGTTGCGTGGGCCGAAGAGCTTCCAGCCGGCCTGTTTGCCGAGGATCAGCATGCCCTGGGTGCCGTAGAAGGCGTTGCCGTTCTCGTGTCCTTCCTGGACGTAAGGCGACCAGATTCGGTGCTCGTAGATGAGTTGGCGCCGCTTGCCGCCGGTGTCGTATTCGAAGACGACGTACTGGGTGTCGGGGAACTCCTGATCGTCATCGAAGAAGAACTTGCCGCCCAGCGCGGTCATCGCGTTGGGATGCGTCTCGATGCCCAGTCCCCAGCGGGCCAGGTCGATGTCGTGCACGCCGTCATTGCCGGCGTCGCCGCATCCGAACGCTTGGAACCAGCGCCACGATGACGGGAGCAGGTTGCGCCGATAGGGCGTCATCGGGGCGGGCCCGACCCAGAGATCGTAATCGAGTTCCGGCGGCGGTGTGGTGGGAGTGGCATGGCCGATGTTGGCGCGCAACTGGCTGTTCCATGCCTTGGCGACCAGGACGTCGCCAATGGCCCCTTCATGCAGCAACTGCATCGCGCGCCGGACCGGCTCGCTGCTGCGGCTCTGCGTGCCGATCTGCACGATCCGCCCGGCTCGCCGCGCCGCCTCGACCAGCATCCGGCCCTCGCGGACGTTGTGCGAGCACGGCTTCTCGACGTAGACGTGTTTGCCCGCTTCGAGGGCAAGCAGGGACGCCGGCACGTGCCAGTGGTCCGGCGTCGCAATCACGACCGCATCCACCGCCTTGTCCTCGAAGATGCGGCGCATGTCCTTGTCCGCACGCGGCGCTTTCCCGGTCAGTTTCTCCGCCTCGCCCGCCGCGCGCGCCAGACGTCCGCCGTCCGGATCACAGACATGGGCGATGGCGACATCGTCGTAGCCGGCGAAGGTGCTCAGGTGATTCATCCCCATGCCGCCCGGGCCGATGATGCCGAGCACGATTCTGGCTTCGGCCGCGGCGGCGCCGACCGCGGGGGCCGACAGCGCGGCGGCTCCGACGAACAGGGCTGTGTCCTGGAGGAACTGGCGGCGATTCCTTGGTGTGCGGCCCGGCTCGGGATTGCCCGTGGGAGCGGTGAGTTGCGGTTTCGTGTCTGGTTTCATAGACTCGATCGGGGGGATGATCCGAGGGACGTTTCGATTGGGTGTTGTGTCGCGATCGTGCGTTGCGGTGTTCGGGGGTCAATCGGGGGCGGCGGGGGCTCGCCCGAGGTTTTCCGAGAATCGGTAGAGCAAAGGCAACAGGATGAGGGTGAGGAATGTCGAGCTGAGGATTCCGCCGATGACCACGGTTGCCAATGGGCGCTGGACCTCGGCCCCGGGGCCGGTGGCCAGGGCCATGGGCACGAAGCCGAGACTGGCGACGAAGGCGGTCATGAGCACGGGCCGCAAGCGGATCAAGGCCCCTTCGAGGACGGCTTGGGCGACGGTGCGGCCCTGTTCGCGCAGTTCGTTGAAGTAGCTGATCAGGACCACGCCGTTGAGAACGGCCACGCCGCTCAAGGCGATGAAGCCGACTGCGGCTGTGATGCTGAAGGGCATGCCGCGCAGCCACAGGGCGATCACGCCGCCGGTGACCGCGAGCGGAATGCCGGTGTAGATGACGATCGCCTGGCGCAGGCTGCCGAAGGCCATGAAGATCAGCAGGAAGATCAGCACCAGCGCCGCCGGAACGACGATCAGCAGCCGGTTGCGCGCCTCTTGTAGATTCTTGAACTCGCCGCCGAACTCGTACACGTAACCGTCCGGGAACGTGACCCGCTCGCGGATGCGCGCCTCGGCATCGCGGACGAAGCTCTCGACGTCGCGTCCGCGCAGGTTGACCATCAGGGCCACACGGCGAGCCCCGTTCTCCCGAACGATCGGATCGACGCTGGCCACGGTGCGGAAGGCGGCCACCTTTTCGAGCGGGACAATCCCGTGCTCTCCCACGCGCACCGGCAGGGATCGGAGGGTCTCGATGCGGTCGCGGAGGTCGCCTTCGAGGCGGACGACGATTTCGAACCGGCGATTGCCCTCGTAGATCATGCCGACGGTTTCGCCGGCCAGAGCGGTCGAGATGGTGGCGTTGACGTCCGCGGCGTGCAGGTTGTAACGGCGAAGCGCATCGCGATCGACCACGATCTCGAGGACGGGCGCGCGTCCTTGCGTTTCGAACTCGATGTCGCCCGCGCCCGGCACCTGTTCGAGAAGCTGCTTCACCTGGGCTGCCAACCCCTCCATCACATCGAAATCGGCGCCGGTGATCTTGACGGACAGGTCGGACCGAACGCCCTCGATCAGTTCGTTGAACCGCATCTCGATCGGCTGGGCGAACAGGAAACTCTGGTCGGGAAGCTCTTTGGCGACCGTTTCCTCGATCAGCGCGGCCAGGTCGGACTTGGTCATCGGGCGCCCGTTGATGCGGCGCCAGGTCGAGCGTGGTTTGTAGAAGATGTAGAGATCGTTCTGGCTGGGCGGCATCGGGTCGGTGGCCACCTCGCTGGTCCCCAGGCGGCAGAAGACACGATCCACCTCGGGGATGGTCAGCAGCAGCTTTTCCGTGGCCATCTCCATCGCCAGCGAGGTCTCGAGATTCATGCTGTTGGTGCGGTAGACCATCACCGTGTGCGAGCCTTCATCGAGTTGCGGCACGAACTCGGCGCCGAGCCGGAGGAACGCCACCATCGAGAGCGCGAGCCAGAGCACGGTGCTTATCCCGACAAGCCAGGGTTGGGCGAGCGCCAGGCGCAGAGACGGTTCGTAGGCGCGTTTGATCCATCGCACGAGGAGGTTGTCGCCCTCGCGGATGTGGCCGCCGAGCAGGTAGGAGCAGAGCACGGGCATCAGGGTCAGGGCCAGGACCAGCGCGCCTCCCAGCGCCAGCATCACGGTGATCGCCATCGGATGGAACATCTTCCCCTCGATGCCCGTGAGCGCCAGGATGGGCACGTAGACGATTGTGATAATCAGCACCCCGAAGAACATCGGGTGCGCAACCTGCTTGCTGGCGATCCCGACGGTGTGCAATCGCTCGACCGGCGTCAGAACGCGCCCCAGATGCTTCTGTTTCTCGGCAAGCTGCCGCACGATGTTCTCGACCATCACGACAGCGCCGTCGATGATCAGCCCGAAATCGATTGCGCCCAGGCTCATCAGGTTGCCGGAGATGCCGAACCGGACCATTCCGGTGAGCGCCCAGAGGAACGACAGGGGGATGGCGGCCGAGACAATCAGTGCGGCGCGCCAGTTGCCCAGCATGGCCAGCAGCACCGCCACCACCAGGATCGCCCCTTCAAACAGGTTCTTCCGCACCGTCGCCACGGTGGCATCGACCAGATCGGCGCGGTCGTACTGGCTGCGCAACTCGAGACCTTCGGGGAGAAGCCCCCCGACCTCGCGCAGCCGCGCCCCGAACCGCTGCGCCACGATCCGGCTGTTCTCGCCCGCCAGCATCATCGCCGTGCCCAGCACCGCTTCCTCGCCGTCCTCGGTCGCCGCGCCCGTTCGGAAGCTCGAGCCGACCTCGACATCCGCCAGGTCCCGCACCAGGAGTGGCTTGACGGCCGCGGCGAACTTGACCGGGAGCTCCGCGATGTCCTGTGCGGACTGGACGCGGGCGAGCGTGCGGACGGTGAGTTGGTTTGGGCCGCTGTGAATGACGCCGCCCCCGGCATTCTCGACGTTCTCACGCACCAACGCGGCCAGGTCGGCAAAGGTCAGCCCCGCCCGTTCGAGAGCGTCGGGGCGGGGTTGGACGACGATCTGTTTCTCGTAGCCGCCGTTGGCGTTGATTTCGGCGATGCCGGGTGTGCCGCGCAGCATCGGTTTGACAACGAACTCGTGAACCTCCCGCAGCTCGCGCAATTCCTCGATCCGGTCGGCGGGGCGGTTGGTGGCGTCCTTGCGAAAGGCCAAAGTGTAGTAGTAAATCTCGCCCAGGCCGGTGCTGATGGGCGCCAGCTTCGGCGTCAAGCCCGGCGGCAGGCGATCGAGGACGGCCTGGAGCCGCTCGGTCACCAGTTGTCGGGCGCGATAGATGTCCGTGCGATCCTCGAAAATGAGCGTGACCTGCGAAAGCCCGAACTTGGTGAGCGACCGCATTTCGTGCACCCCCTGAATGCCCGCCAGCTCCATCTCGATCGGGATGGTCACGGCCTGTTCGCTCTCCTCCGGCGCGAGGGTGATCACCTCGGTGTTGACCTGCACCTGCGGGCTGGTGATGTCAGGCACGGCGTCGATCGGCAGGTTGTTTGCCGACCAGAGGCCGATGAAGATCGAGACGGCGGCGACGATGAGCAGGAACGCGCGCTGGCGCAACGAAGCCTCGATTAAGCGGTGCAGCATGCAGGCTCCTTAGCGGGCCGGGAATGAATCGAGCGCACATCCCAGAAGCAACTCGAGTTGCTGACGGTGTTCGAGCGCTTCCGTGCGTGTGGCCAAGACCGCCTCGAGCGCCTCCAGATACCGCGTCTGCATCTCCATGTAGGTCGTCACCGGCACCGCGCCCAGCCGGTAATGCTCATCGGCCAGAACCGCGGCCTCGCGCAATTGCCGGGGCGCGTCGCCGCGCCACCGGGCCATCTCCTTGAGCCGCGTCTCGAGTGCAAGGGCGTGCTCGGTCACCTTACGTTCCACCTCGAGGCAGATGGTTCTGAGCGAGGCCTCGGCCTGCTGCTGGCGGGCGGCGGCCACCTCGACGCCGGCCTGGTTCTGATGCCACAAGGGCAGGGGCAGACTCACCCCCAGACCGACGATGCGCTGCTCGTCATTGGCCTTCTCGGCCGCATAGAACGGCGCCAGGGTGACGCGCGGGTAGCGTTCGTTCCGGGCCAACTGGACCTGAAATCCCTGCTGGGCCAGTTCCGCCTGCCGCAGGCGGATGTCGAAGTTGTTCGTTGCCGCCACGTCAAGCAACTGCGAAAGCGGCGGCAGGTTGGTGGCAACCGTCAGCGCGCCTTCGATCGCGAGCGGGGTCGCCGCCGGCAGACCGCGCAGTTGGTTGATTTCGAGCAGACCAGCCTGGACGGCGCGCCGGGCCTCGGCGGCCTGGCGGCTCAGGGTGATCGCGTGCGCCTCGATGATCCGCTGGTCGAGCACCGGCGTCACGCCGGCAGGGTCGCGCTGCACCAACACGGCCAAAAGCCCCTGGAAACGCTCGGCGACTTCCTCCGCGGCCCCGGCCTGCTCCTGGGCTGCCAAGACGCTCCGTCCCAGCGTGCGCGCCCGGCTCGCCAAAGCCGCCTGAAACTGCGCCAGCCCCAACTCCGCCATCTCGATCTGCTGGTTGGCAATCGCCTTGCGCAACGCCACCCGCCCCGGCCACTCGAAGGGCTGCGCCAAAGCCACCGACCAGACCGCGCCGTCGCCCAGTGTCGCTCCACGCCCCCGATCCCAGACCCGCTTGCTTCCCACCTCGACGGACAGCTCGGGATTCTCCCACTGCCGCGCGCCGCGAACCCCCGCCCGCGCCGCCGCCACTTCGGCACGGTAAAACGCCAGTTCCGGATGGCGGCTCTGGATCTCTCCGACCAATGCGTCCAACGACACCGGCTGAGGCGGCGTCGGGGCGTTGGTGGACGGGTGCGTCTGGGCGCGGAGCGGCGCGACGAGCAGCATGAGAGCCGCCAGCCCGACCGCCTGATGCCGGAACGAGCACACGGATTGCCGGGCTAGACTGTCTTGTCGTTTCATGGCTTGAAGCGGCGTTCGGAGCCGAGCAAGACCGCCAATCCGACCTCGGTGTGCTGCCCGGGCCCGGGCGGCATTGAAACCCTTTGCGAGGAGCGGATTCAAGGTGATTCGCTTTGACAAGCCTCCGGGCCGGTGCATTAGTAACGCGTCGACACACGATAAGAGCTCCATTGGGGTTCGCTGTGCCGTTGCAACAAAGTCATGACCATGAAAACCAAACGAACAATCCTCCATGCCGGGGCGGTCTTGGCCTCGGCTTGGCTCGCCTTGTCCGCGTCCGCGGCCGTCACACCGCAAGGGTGGTGGCATTACGGGGAAGTGTTGGACTACTATGCTGATTCGAGCGGCAACAACCGGCGATTCAGCTTTGCCTATTCAAGCGGTGGGGGCGGCACCACTGGTGCGGCCATTGTCCCGCTTGGTGCCGGCGGGCCATTGGGCACCACCGGCTACATCAGCACCAGCTCGCTCTACTGGACCCCGCCGCACCACGCCGCGGCGGCCATGTGGAATCCGTGGCCATGCGGCACGGCGGACTGCGCGTGGAACCCGCCGGCCACCGATTATGCGATCGAGTGCTGGATTCTGCCCGAGGACACGGGCATTAGCACGACGGCGAACCGGACATGGTTCTTTGGCAGCGGCTCGGGCGATTTCTCGCAGCCGGACCGGCCGGCAGGCGCCGGCGGCGGCGGGGTGTACTTTGCCGTGACCAACAACACCGAGATCGGGAAGTCGCAGATCG
>JAKLFY010000009.1 GCA_022710935.1 Verrucomicrobiota bacterium | reverse complement strand
CCGCCCCGCAGGGCTGGGGGGCTTTGGCTCGCTGGCTTCGTTGCTCCTCAGTCACAGAGGTCAAGGCTATGCTCCTTCGTCGCGCCTCGCCAGCGAGCCAAATCCCCTCCAGCAAAATCGGAATTAACTTTTGCACAGACCCTAAGAACCGTCCGCAATCCGCCGGAGGGTGAGGATTGCAGGCAGCGGGCGGATTCCCGAGAGGCCGCCGGACGGCCGATTGACGACCCGAAGTTGTCCATCGGCATCCGCCAATCCCATGATGCTGCTGCCGCCTCCGTCCATGTTGATCGCATTCCAGCAGCCGAGGCCCTGCATGACGCCCCCCAATTCGTTCAGTGTCATCCCCTCGCTGTACTTCGCCTGCCGCCCGTCAACCACGACCAGCCACACAACCGTCCCGGTGCGATCCGTGCCGATGGCCGTGCGCGGATGCTGCGGCCCGCCCGGCCCGGCGGCAACAACCCCATCCTTCACAACGGGCTGGAATCCGCACATCCCTTCGCCCACCGCCTCGCCCCGCGGAACGTCGTCCAACACAACACGGCCTTCCTTGTCGAACCAAACCGACGCGCCGCCAGGCAGGGCTGGACTTCGGACGGCCCCGCCGGACGCTGCCAATCCGTGGATATCGACCCGTTGCCCTTCGAACCAGCTTCGATTCCTCTTGCTGGCGGCATCGGGGAAACTGTCCCACGGATTGGTGTTGACGAACGCCAGCACCGACCGGTCGCTCGCGAGCTTGAGCGGATGGGTGAGAGCCGCCTCGGCCGGGCCGTCCCCGTCCGGGTCGGGCGCCAGAACAACCGCCGGGCGCACTCGACCCTTCCCAAGATCCGCGCGCACGATGTGCACCCGGTTTGGACGCGGCTCAGTGCGCTCCTCGAGTCGATACTCCAGTCCGAACGCGTCGAGTCCGCGGCCATCCTCGGAAACTGCACAGCAGGCCGCCGCCGCGAGGATCGCCGCAACGCCAGCCACTCTCGATACCTCGATGCCAATCATGCTCTACGATTACGACGACGATTCCGGGAATGCCAGAGCGAAGAATGTGAGGTGCGCCGCGTCGGGGCACGCGCCCGACAGCGGGACTTTCCATCCGATGTAGGCCCGGGGTGCCCATGCCGGGGGACACAACACCGACAACAACGCGGTGCACGGCTGCGAGTTGGCGACCCCATCGCCGGTCTGGACACCGCCGCTGGTCGGCTGATAGGTTCTCACGCGAATCATGTGTGCTGACGCAAAAACCTCAGACTTCCTATGAAGCGTATTCCCGTGTTCTGGGCGGCGGCCCTGATGGCCGGCGCACTCTCCTGGTCTCCGTGCATCGCTGCCGAATCGGCCTTCAACGGCATCGAAGTGAATCTGGGCAACCTGTTCCGCATGTCGGACGCCAAGACGCGTTCGATTTCGCCGGAGAACTTCACCGGCGAAAAAGGGAAGGCGGGCATGGCGACCGAAGGCACCGGCAAGAACGCCTCGCGCGATCTCGGTCAGGGCTGGAAGGTCTCGCCCTCGGTCCGCATTCCCGCGCGGAGCACCTTCACCATGGCGGACATCGCGGGGCCTGGGGCCATTCAACAGATTTGGATGACGCCGGCGCCGCTCGACAAGACCCGCTGGTACATTCTGCGGTTCTACTGGGATGACGAAAAGGAGCCGTCGATCGAGTGCCCGATGAGCGACTTCTTCGCGTGCGGCTGGGGGAAGTACGCCCAGATCAATTCCCTGGCCGTGTGCGTGAACCCGGGGAGCGCCTTCAATTGCTACTGGACGATGCCATTCCGCAAGCGGGCGCGCATCACGATGGAGAATCTCGACGACAAGGACATGGTGCTCTATTACCAGGTCAACTACGCGCTTGGGGCGGTGCCGGAGGATTCCGCTTACCTGCATGCCCAGTTCCGCCGCGAAGATCCGCTCAAACAAAAAGGGCTCTTCACCATCATCGATGGCATCAAGGGCAAGGGTCATTACGTGGGCACCTACATGGCCTGGGAAGTGCACAGCCCAGGCTGGTGGGGCGAAGGCGAGATCAAGTTCTACATGGACGGCGACAAGGAGTGGCCGACGATCTGCGGGACCGGCACGGAGGATTACTTCTGCGGGTCGTACAACTTCGACACCAAGGACGACGGGGGAAAGGCCCGTTACACCGTGTTCTCGACGCCCTACTCGGGCCTCGCCCAGGTGCTGCCGCCCGATCAGATCTATCAACCGGGCCAGCGCTTCGGCCTCTACCGATGGCACATCACCGATCCCATCCGCTTCGAGCAGGATCTGCGCGTCACGATCCAGTCCCTCGGCTGGCAGGAAGGCGGCCGGTACTTGCAGACGGAAGATGATGTCGCCGCCGTCGCTTTCTGGTACCAGACCGAGCCCCACGCGTCGTTCCCGCCTCTGCCCCCCCGCGAGCGACTCGAACCGAAGTAAGCCGCATCCGCACGCCTAATTTGCTTGCGGCAACGAGGGCGGACTTCACACTCTTGCGGCGCGTCTGACTATGACAGCAAAGCGCCAGCCGGAGGGACGATCGTCTCAGACCCGCGCCCGCCGAACCCAAACGCGGGCCGGGACGCGGTCTGTCCGTCCACCCAAGCACGCCCGGGGCGTCCGACCCCGCACGGCCGAGATGGCGAAGGCCCCGACGCCGGTCCCCGAGGTGTCTGTGCCTCGGGACGAAGAGGCGCTGGCCGAGCGGCCCGCGGACCGCTCGGCGTACGACAGCGACACGGCCATCAAGCTCTACTTGCGCGAGATCGGACAGGTCAAGCTCCTGACGCCGCAGGAGGAGATCGAACTGGCGGCGCGCATCAAGCAGGGAGACAAGAGGGCGCGCGAGCACATGATCAAGGCCAACCTGCGCCTGGTGGTCAAGATCGCCCACGACTACGACGGGCTCGGCTTGCCCCTCCTCGATCTGATCAACGAGGGCAACATCGGACTGATGAAGGCGGTCGAGCGCTTCGACCCCGCCAAGGGCGGCAAACTGTCCACCTACGCCGCCTGGTGGATCAAACAGTCCATCAAACGCGCCCTCGCCAACCAGTCCAAAACCATCCGCCTCCCGGTCCACCTCGTGGACAAGATTTCCCGCATGCGGCGGATTGCGATGAAGCTGCACGAGGTGTACGGACGCGAACCGACCGACGAGGAGCTGGGCGAGGAGCTGGGCGTTCCCTCGTCCCGAGTGGCGCAACTGCGAAGCGCGTCGGTCCGGCCCGCCTCGCTCGACGCCCCCATCGGCGACGAGGATTCCAACACCTACGCCGAAGTCGTCGAGGACGAGCGCGCCGAAGATCCGTACGAGCGGCTCGAGGAGAAGACGGTGAACATCATGGTCGACGATTTCGTGCAGCGGCTGGACCAACGCGAGCAGACGATCCTGCGCTACCGGTTCGGACTCGACGGCAGCAGCGAGAAAACACTCGAGGAAGTGGGCGCCAAGTTCGGCGTCACTCGAGAACGCATCCGCCAAATCCAAAACATCGCCCTCGCCAAACTGCGTCGCATGATCCAGAAACTCGAAGGAAAGAAACGTTGACCGGATGACGAGTTTTCGATGAATCCTCCACAGAACGCCTCGCTGGCCGAACTCGAGCAAGCCATTCGCAATGTTCCGGATTTCCCCAAACCGGGCATCCAGTTCAAAGACATCACACCCCTGCTGGGCAACGCGCGCCTGTTCGCCGCCACCGTCGACATGCTGATCGCCGGCCACCCGCCCGGCTCCATCCACGCCGTCGCAGGCATCGACGCCCGCGGTTTCCTCTTCGCCTCCGCCGCCGCCCTGTTACTCGGCGCCGGCTGCGTCCCCATCCGCAAAAGCGGCAAGCTCCCCTACCGCACGCTCGAAGAAAGCTACGACCTCGAATACGGGTCCAACACCATCGCCATCCACGCCGATGCCGTCCCCAAAGGCAGCCGCGTCCTGCTGATCGATGACCTGCTCGCCACGGGCGGAACCGCGCGGGCGGCGGCCAGCCTGCTGCGCCGCCTGGGCGCCGAGGTCGTCGGGATCGTGTTCCTGATCGAACTGACCGCACTCGAAGGCCGCGCCAAGCTCGAAGGCTACCCCGTGCGCTCGCTCATCCGGTTCTAACCCGCGTTTTTTACACCCCGTCTGTGCATACGGCGGTCAGACTTCGCAAGAGGACTGCTATGCGGGTTAGCCCGGTGACGGTTCCTCGCGAAGCGTGTGAAATGACCGGGCTAAAGAGCCGGATGTCAAACACGTCCCCGAATCCCACGTCCTCGCCCCGGCTGACCCGCGTCGAGCACACCACGTTCCCCGTCCGCCCCTACGACCTGGCCGCAACGCTCAACTCCGGACAAGCCTTCCGATGGCGTCCGGCGGGCGCGGCCTTCGAGGGCGTGGTGGGCCGGCGCTGGGCACGCCTCGAGCCGTGCGCAGAGGGGATCCGCGCGGAGACGCCCGCGCCCGTCCCGGACTGGGACTGGCTCGCATCGTACCTCCAGGTCGGCGAGCGCCTCGACACCGTGCTGGCAACTTTTCCGGATGACCCGATCCTCGACGACGCCGTGCGGCATTTCCCCGGCCTGCGCCTCCTGCGCCAGAACCCGTGGGAATGTCTCGCCTCCTTCATTCTCTCCGCCACCAAACAGATCGTGCAGATTCGCCAGATGATCGGACTCCTCTGCGCCCGTTACGGCGAGCCCGTCCCGGTCCCGATGGGACACGCCCCCGAGTTCGCGTTCCCCGCACCCGAGCGCCTGGCGCAATGCACCGAGGCCGATCTCCGCGCCTGCAAGCTCGGATTCCGCGCGCCCTCGCTCCGGGCCACTGCCCAACGCGTCGCCGCGGGCCGCCCGGATCTGGCGACGCTCGCATCCCTCGGGCTCGAACAGGCCCGTGAAACCCTCCTGACTCTGCCCGGAGTCGGACGCAAGATCGCCGACTGCGTGCTGCTCTTCGCGTACGGATTCCCACAGGCCTTCCCCATCGATGTGTGGATCGAGAGGGCTCTGCGCCGGCTCTACTTCCCGCGACGCCGCGTCACGCCGTCCGGGCTCCGACGCTTTGCCGCCACGCACTTTGGGCCGCGCGCCGGCTACGCCCAACAATACCTGTTTCACTACATCCGAACCGTCGACCGACAGCGTTTCCCATAAGCCATGAACAGCTCCATCGAGGTCCTCTTCACACCCGCCGAGTTCACCGCCCTCGCACAGCGCGACTTGAGCGAGACGGCGTGCGTCGTGTTTGATGTCCTGCGCGCCACCAGCTCGATGGTCACCGCGCTGGCCCACGGCGCCCAGGCCGTCGTGCCGGTCGCCACAATCCCGGATGCCCTGGCGTGGAAGGAGCGCGACCCGGACGTCCTCCTGGCGGGCGAACGCAACGGCCTTCGGATCCGGGCCGTCCTCACCGGCGGAGTCGAGTTCGATCTGGGCAACTCGCCGCGCGAATTCGAGCCGGAGCGGGTGCGGGGACGCACGATCGTGATGACCACCACCAACGGCACGCGCGCTTTGCAGGCGTGCCGCCGGGGCGCGCACGTGTGGGTGGGAGCATTCCTCAATCTCAATGCCGTTGTCGAAGCCCTGCGCCGCGTCCAGCCGCGCCATCTGCTGGTGGTGTGCAGCGGGACGATCGAGCAGGCCGCTTTCGAGGACGCGCTGGCGGCAGGCGCGCTGTGCGAGGCCGTCTGGGACCTCTACAAGGAAGGCGAAGTGGTCGATTCCGTGCAGCTCGCTCTCGAAGCCTGGCGCAGGCACGCCAATGACCTCGCCGCCGGATTGGGCTCGGGCCGCAACGGACGCCGCCTGCTGGCTCGACCCGAATTGCGCGACGACGTCGGCTTCTGCGCAATGCGCGATCGCTACGCCTTCGCCCCCACACTCGATGCCAACGCCATCGTGCGCTGGCTGAAGTGAACCCGCAGGCGGTCCAAACGCGTGCGCATTCGACTGTTGAATGTCAACGCTCTCCCATGAACCGTGGTTGCGTAGCCGTCCCGCAGTGCGGGATCAGACGGCGCCATCTTGCTCCGTCAAAGGCAGGAATCAGCGCCGACTCACGTCGGCGGCTACAGGCCGGTTCACGGTCCCCGTGCGCATTCGACTGTTGAATGTCAACGCTCTCCACGACCCTCCCGTCTTTTCGCTTTGAACTTTTGCCCTGCCCATTAGTCTGAATCCATCATGGCTCATGAACCGGAGAACCCGCTGGACGCCTTGTGGACCGAGCACAGCCGGGTTTTTCACGACTTCGACGATCTGACGCTGGCGCGGTGGATGGCGCAAACGCTGGGGCAGCTCCAGGGACGCGGCTGGCGGCTCTCCCACCCTCTTGTGGCGGCGTACCGACTCGCGGCGCATGTGGGACACGACCGGCAGATCTGGCTGAAACGGCTGGTGATGTCTCCCGCCACCTATCCCGACGCGCCCTGCTGTCGCGCGCCACTCGTGCCGATGCTGAGCCGCGACGTCCTCGAATCCGGCCTGGTCTGCCTCCACTGCAACAGCACGGCCGTGCCGTTCGACGACCTCCCCGAGGATCTGCGGCCGCTGATCCGCGGTTGGGCCGAGGAATACGCGCCCGTCCATGCCGTCGCGCATTGGGACGACGGAGAGAGAAAGCGCACGGGGGATTACGATGCGGCGCTCGATGACGCCGCGGCCAAGGCGGAGACATTGCTGGCATTCGCCGGCCACCAACTGGTCCCCAAACTGCTCGAAGTCTATCCCGCGGTCGCCTGGGAGGATCAGGACGAGTGCCTCGACGTTCGCGCCGAGGATGTGAAACTTTAGCATTGCGCATTGTTGTTGCCATCACGGGCGCCTCGGGCGCGGTCTACGCTCAGCGGCTCCTGGACTGCCTGGACCCCCGCCAGCACCAGGTGCATCTGCTGCTCAGCCGCTACGCCGCCGAAGTCGTCGCCGAGGAGTTGCCCGATGGTCTGCGCCTCGCCCAAGGGGTGCTCTCTCACGCACTCGATGACATGAACGCCCCCTTCGCCAGCGGCTCGAACGCCGCCGACGCCATGATCGTCATTCCATGCAGCATGGGCACACTCGGACGCATCGCGCATGGACTGAGCGGCGATCTGCTGCTGCGGACGGCCGACGTGGTGCTCAAAGAACGCCGCAAACTGATCCTTGTCCCCCGCGAAACGCCCCTCAACCTGGTCCAAATCAAGAACCTCGAACTGCTTGCCCTGGCGGGGGCCATCCTGTTGCCCGCAAACCCGTCGTTCTACAACCGGCCCAAGACGGCCCGGGACGTCGCCGACACCGTGGTCGCGCGCGTGCTCGATCACCTGGGCATTGCGCATCAACTCGTGACGCGCTGGCGCGAAGAAGAGGATTAGAGCCGATAACCCCCGCGTCCGCAGAATGAGGAAGAGGAATCCTCCGTTTCGCGTTCATTGGCGTTATTAGCGGGCAATGAACTGGATGATGTGACGACGTACTACCCGAACAGCAAGTCGCTGCGGACGAGCGCGCTGTTCCCGCCCGTGCTGCAAGCGGTGATTGAAATGGCGGACGCGGGGTCGGAAGAGCGGTCCATCCTGGAGAGCCTCAGCAACCATGTGCAAGGGCGGAGCGTGCGCGCCGCGTATCAGCAGGAACTGCCCACGGAACACACTAAAGACACGAAAGGCGAACAATGAAAGACCTGATCTATAAAGACGAGAGTTACCGGATCATCGGGGCGTGCTTTGAGGTCTATAAGGAGAAGGGGTGTGGGTTCCTCGAGACGGTTTATCAGGAGTGCCTGGAAATGGAGTTTGAACTCCAGGGGATGCTGTGTGTCCCACAGAAGCCCTTGCCGTTGGCTTACAAGGGCCGTCCGCTCAAACAGCGATACACCGCCGACTTCATCTGCTTCGACAAGATCATCTTGGAGTTGAAGGCCGTATCTGCCCTTGCCGATGAGCACCGAGCGCAGGTCTTAAACTATCTCAACGCTACTGGTTTCAAGCTCGGCCTGCTCGTTAATTTTGGACACCATCCCAAACTCGAATACGAACGAATAGTACTGTGAAACTGGCGCACGGAACACACAGAACACACGGAAGAAGAAGCCAGAAGAAGCCGCACTTTTGTTGTTTGGAAAGATGCCGGCTTGTCGGGACTCGGTTCAGCTCGTCCTTTCCTTTTCGTGTCATTCGTGTGTTTCGTGGGCAACCTAACCGAATGTATGGCAAACGGAACGATCAGACCTGGCATGGAGTGGTGAAGCTGCGCGAGGACGTGAAGTCCGGCGAGCCGACCCTGGCCATGTTCGCCGCCGATCTTTACGACGTGAAGCTGCAACAGCCGCAAAATGTGCCCGTGCCGGTGACACCACCGCCGGTGGTGAGCAAGCCGGGGATCTTCACAGCGGAAGGCGAAATCCAGTCACAAGAATTCATGGACCTGGCGGACTCGCTGGGCGAGGTGCTGAAGGCAGCGGTGCCGAACACGCTCAGACTCAACGTGCGGATTGAACTGGGCGGGGAGCCGAAGGCAAGCGAATCGAAGGTGAAGGCCATCAACGCCCTACTGGCGAAGGTGAAGAAAGGACTCGAACTCAAGTGATTGGCACGACGATTGCCATGCTGTTCAAAGGTCGCTTTTCACGTGGCTCACATTGAACCGCGAAATATACCCGGCGCTGTGGTGAACAAGCACCCTTCCATCCTTGTCGCCTGTTTGGCGGTTAACCCTCCTGAACAATGACGTTCAAAGCAGGTGTCTGCCCCGGTGATTCCGCGATTGCCCTCGGCCCGCCCACGGGTTACAACCGTGCGCATGACATCGACTTTTCGCAGTTCACGCCGCGCCTTTCTGCGGCGGGTTGGCGCAGCCGGATTGGCCGTGCCGTTCGTTGCCCGTTATTCCTGGTCCGCTTCCCCGAACGAGATCTTGCAGCACGCCAGCTTCGGCGCCAGCGGCATGGCGGCCGCCGACCTCGATTCGATCACGCGTCATCCCAAGGTCCGACTGGTCGCGGTGGCCGACGTCGATCTGCCCCGCGCGGATGGGCTCAAGGCGAAGTTCCCGGAACTCAAGGTCTATCAGGATTGGCGCAAGCTCCTGGACGAGGTCAAGGGACTGGATTCGGTCAATGTCTCGACGCCCGATCACATGCATGCGCCCATTGGCATGTCCGCGATGCAGTTGGGCAAGCACATGTACGGCGAGAAACCGTTGACCCACGACGTCTACGAGGCGCGGCAACTCACCCTCTTCGCCCGACAACGGAAACTGGTCACCCAAATGGGCATCCAGATCCATTCGGCCTCCGAGTATCGCCTGGCGGTGCGGCTGATCCAGGACCTCGCCATCGGCAAGGTCCGCGAGGTCCACACCTGGAGCGGCAAGAAGTGGGGCGACATGGCCCCACGACCGGACCGCACCGACCCCGTGCCGGCGGGATTCGACTGGGATCTCTGGCTGGGCGTCGCGGCGTCGCGTCCGTTTATCGGAGACGGCTATTACCATCCGGGCAACTGGCGCAAACGCCTGGACTTCGGCACCGGCACCTTCGGTGACATGGGATGCCACATCTACGATCCGGTGTTCAAGGCGCTCGCGCTGACCGCGCCGCTCTCGGTGCGTTCGGAGGGACCCGCCCCCAACGCGTGGAACTGGTCGGTCGATGCCGTGATTCATTACGTGTTTCCCAGCACCCCGTTCAGCGAAGGCAGCACGGTCAAAGTGACCTGGTACGACGGCGACCAAAGGCCGCCCAAGGACGTGCAGGCGCTGATCGGCCAGCAACCGGTGCCGGATCAGGGGTCGATCTTCATCGGCACCAAAGGCGTGTTGTTGCTGCCGCACATCGGACCGCCCCAACTCCTGCCCGAGAAGCAATTCGAGGATTACCCCGTCCCCCGGGTGTCCGGCGCCAACCACTGGCATGAATGGGTCGAGGCCTGCCTGGGCAACGGCACCCCTTCGGCAGACTTCGACTACTCCGGACCGCTCACCGAGGCGGTCTTGCTGGGCGGCGTCGCCACGCACTTCCCGCGGACCACACTCGAATGGGACGCCGCCAACGTGAAGTTCAAGAACGTGTCCGAGGCCAACACGTTCGTGCGGCGTCCGTACCGTGCCGGATGGGAAGTCAAGGGCTTGTCGTGAGCGCCGAGAGCCATGCGGGGCTCGATGAACTGATCGACGCCGCCATCGGCCATCTCGAAGATCTGCGAGCCCATGGCGTCCGGTTCGTCCCGGTCCATGCCAACACATGGGCCGCCCTGAACCAATCGTGTTCGCGCCCGCCCGCACCGTCGCGGCGGGCGCCACTGCCATCCGCCCCCATGCCCCGCTCCGCTCGCCCCCCAACCCCGCCCCCGGCTTCCAGCCCGTCCGCGGACCACGCCGGTCCCGGGCCAAATCGTCCCGGCCGCCCGACGCTCTCGCCCGTCGACAAGGAATCCGCTCTCGAGGCGTTGCGCGCCCGCGTTCTCCCATGCCGGAAGTGCGAGCATTTGGCCAGCAGCCGGCGCACGGTGGTTTTCGGAACGGGCAGCGCCCGTGCGGAACTCATGTTTGTGGGCGAGGCGCCCGGAGCGGATGAAGATGCGCAGGGCATCCCGTTTGTGGGGAAGGCCGGCCAGTTGCTGACCCGCATCATCGAGACGATGGGGCTGTCGCGCGAGACGGTCTACATTGGGAACATCCTGAAATGCCGTCCGGACACCCCCGGCCAGAGCAGCGGGAATCGCAAGCCGACGCCGATCGAGATGGCCACCTGCCTGCCGCACATGCTGGCGCAAATCGACATCATCCAGCCGAAGGTGCTGGTGGCCCTGGGCGGAACAGCCGTCGAAGGCTTGATGGGCAAGATGGAGGGCATCACGAAGCTGCGCGGCCGCTGGCTCGAGTTTCACGGCATTCCCCTGATGCCGACCTACCACCCGGCCTACCTCCTGCGCAACCAGGCCTTGGCCGAAAAGCGCAAGGTCTGGGAGGACATGCTCGAGGTGATGGCGCGTCTGGGCCTCCCGATCAGCCAGAAACAACGCAGCTTCTTCCTGCGCGGGACTTGACTTGATCACGCCACAGCCCGGACATCAGATCGCGCGCAGCCTTGTGAAGTGTCCGGGCTGAGGATGCGAAGACTCTGAATGAAAAAAACATGCCTTTCGATCCTTGGGCTCGGGCTCGCCTTGTGCGCCGGTCTGACATCCGCAGGCGCGATGGCCGCCGAGATCAATCCGCCCATCGGGCCGCATGTGAACCTCAGGCCGGACGACTTCGCCCAGGCCGTCAGCTTCACCGCACAGGACCGGGTTGTGCTGACCTCGTATTTCTACTGGTACGATGTCTACAGCGGCGCCCACATCCTGAACGGCGACGGCAGCGACGCCCTGACCGATCATCCGCCCACGCTGACCGGCTTTTCCTACAAATCCAACTCCTGGCATCGGCAGCAGTTGCTCGACATGATGGCCGCCGGGATCGACGTGCTGCTGCCGGTCTACTGGGGCGAACCGTCCCAACGCGCGGCCGGCAAGCCCGTTGCCGACCAACCGTGGAGCTTTGCCGGTCTGCCCCCACTGGTCGCCGCCCTCGACGGGCTGCGCGCCGAGGGCAAACAACCGCCCCGCGTCGGCCTCTTCTACGACACCTCGACGCTCGAACACAACGCGGCCGGACGACGCATCGACCTCACGACGGATTACGGACGCCAATGGTTTTACGAGAGTATCCGCGATTTCTTCTCGCTCATCCCCCCGAGGTATTGGGCGATGATCGACGATCGCCCCGTGGTCTTCCTCTACGCGGCCAGCTTTGCCGCCGCCCACGACCAGACCTGCATCGACTTCGTCGCGGAGTCCTTCCCGCGCGATTTCGGCGGGCGGCGTCCGTACATCGTGCGCGAGATCTCGTGGAACGTCCGGGCGGACAACACCTACGCATGGGGCGGCGCAATTTCGCTCAAGAACCCGGGCGTGGCCGCCCTCGGCCCCGGCTACGACCACTCCGCCGTCCCGGGTCGCGAGCCGCTGATCGTTCCGCGCGAAGACGGCGCCTTTTTCGAGCGCAACTGGACGCGTCTCCTCCGCAACCCCTCGCTGCTGGTCCATGTCGAAACGTGGAACGAATACCACGAGGGCACGGACATCGCCGCCTCGAAGGAGTACGGACGCCAGTACCTCGATCTCAATCGCAAGTTCGCGGACATGTTCAAAGCGGGCATCAAACCGCCCCGCCCCCGCGGCCCGTACTCGGACGTTCGGTCCGTCACCACAAGTCTCGGGGCCACCAACGAGTCCCAGGGTCTGATCCAGTTCGACCATGCCGATGGCATCACGCGCCCCGCGACCGCGGGAGGTCACGAGTGCCGGGAAACCGTGTCCACGGTCCATCAGGGCAAGTACATCTACTTCCAAATCCACGACTCCTTCAAGTGGGCCGACTTGATGCTGGTGGATGTCGACGTCGAGTATTTCGACGCCGGCACGGGCTCGTTCCGCATCGAATACGACGGCCCGGATCCCAACGCCCCCTTCAATGGCGCCTACACGGCAAGCAAGACCAGCGTCACCCTCAACAACATGGGACAATGGAAGAAGGCCAGGTTCCGCCTTCTCGAATCCCGCTTCCTCAATTCGCAGAACGGCGGAGCGGATTTCCGCATCGCCCTCCAAGGGCCTGCACTCACGGTGCGACGGGTGACCGTCGTCCGACTCGGCCTTCCAGCCGAAGCGGGCCAGACGCTGCGCGGATGGCAGGAGGATTTCTCCGGCCCCCTGGGCGCCGAGTGGTCGACCGCGGGCGGCGCTGCCGACTTCTTTCGCGTTGCCGACGGTCTCTTGCGGTTGTCTCCTGCGCCGGGCGCTCCCCGTCGACTGCTCCTCGAACAGCCGGAGACAGGCCTCGAATCGTGCGAGATCCTCGCCCGCATCCGAATGGCCGGCCCGACGCCCGACGACGGCCCGTGGGGTGGCCTTGCGCTCTGCGTCGATCCGGACGCGCGCACGGGCCTGTCGTGCCAACTGCATTCGAGCGCGGCGTCGGGTCAGGGCATCGAGCTGAGCGGCGACTCGCTGCCGCAGGGACCGAGAGGCAGGTTCGCCTGGCAGCCAAACACCTGGTACTGGCTGCGCATCCGACACGAACCGCGCGACCTCACAGGCTCGCCGGAACTCCGAGCGCGGCTCTGGCGCGCGGATGGAGACACGCCCGAGCCGGATGCCTGGCTGCTCTGGTGGGATTACTATCCGGCCTCCGCGGCGCGCCACGGATTCTGCGGGTGGATCGCCGGATCGGTCGGGTCCGGACTCGAAAGCGATTACTTCCTGCTCAAGAGCGATGCTTTGGGCGAAGTCACCGTGCGGTTGCCCGCCCTCAAACCGTCCCGGCCCAACCTCGAACTGCGCGAATGGTCGCCACTGGCCGGCACAACACTCGACCTGCATGGCACCGCCGACACCACCTACGCAATCGAGTCCTCGATCGACCTCGCCGACTGGGATGCGCGAATCGCGGTCACCGACACCTCCGGACGCTCGACCTTCCGCGATGTCGCTGCGACCAATCGCCCCCGCGCCTTCTATCGGGCTCGAACGACGGAATGATCCGCGGACGCCCTACTCGATCCGCAGCCACACGGTCTTCAGATGCGCGGGCTCGGCGCGGCATATCGGGAAATCGGGCGGCTGGGGAGCGTAATGCCTGTCGAGCACGCGGCGCCGAGCCTCGCCGGCGGCTGCGGTGAGTTGGTCGAGGAAACGCCCCGGTTCGAGCCGGGCGGCATTGGTTGACGCAAAGAGCCAGCCGCCGGGCGCGAGCACAGCAAGAGCGGCCCGGGCCAGCCGCGGCCAGTCGGCTTCAGCCCGGAATCGCCCGCCGGTCTTCGATGTCGAAAACGTGGGCGGATCGACAAGCACCAGGTCGAACCGCCGCCCCCGTTTCGCCAGGCGCCGCAGCCAGTCGAATGCGTCTCCATAAAGGAAATCATGCCCATCGGGGTCCATTTGGTTCACCGCAAAATGACGCCGCCCCCAGTCGAGATACTTGCGCGCCAGATCGACGCTGGTCACCCGCGCGCCCGCCCGGGCCGCTGCGACCGAAAAGGCGCATGTGTAGGCGAACAGGTTGAGCACCTCGACGCCCTTGCAGCCGTCCGGATACGCCGAAAGCCCGCCCGCAATGTGCCCGGTCAGCAAGCGCCGCCGATTGTCGCGTTGATCGAGGAACAGACCGATCGAGTAGCCTTGGTCAAACCGCACCGCATAGCACAATCCGTTCTCGCGCACCATCACATCCCCGGACACCGGTTCGCCAAGCACCCGCTGCGGCGCCACATCCTCCGGCGCCGATGAACGAACCCGCCGGTCGCGCTGCTTGTGATAGACACCGCGCACCGACATCCCGGCCATCCACCGTTCGAGCGCGGCTTTCTGGTCGCCCGTCAGTTGCCCCTCGCTTTGCGACAGCAGAAACGGACCCAGTCGATCCACGTACCATCCGGGCCAGCCGTCGGCGGCGCCGTGAATGACCCGATACGCATCCGTCTCGTCCGGGGCGATGAAGCCGCCGCGCAGCGCCTGGGCAGGATCCCGATCCCAGTCCGCCGGCGCGCAAAAGACCACGGTCTGGCTTGTGGCCGGGTGCCGCAGGGTGACGGACGCTGCGTGCAAATACAGGCGCGCGGCGGGGGTCCCGCCATAAAGCGGGTCACCCAAAATCGGGAAACCGGCGGCCGCGGCGTGCACGCGGATCTGATGCGTTCGCCCGGTTGCCGGGAAGGCCTCGACCGTCGTGCGCTCGCCCATGCTCTCAGACGGTCGAAAAACGGTCTCCGCCGGCGTGCCCGGGCGGCCCGGGGGCTGGCTGCGATACCGATCGCCATCCCGGACCAGATGCGACGTGAACCGCAACGGCGCGGCCGGGACCGGGCGATCGGTGACCAGGAGGTATTGTTTCTTGACCTGCCGCGCGGTGAATTGGCGGGTGAGTTCGCGGTTCGCCAGGACACTCTTCGAAAACACCAGAACGCCCGAGGTCTCTTTGTCCAAACGATGAATGATCGCCAGATCCGTCCAGCGCACATCCCGATGTCGCAGCCAATCGTAGATGCCCTCGCCGGCGTAGGGACTGGGCGCGTGCGTGTTCCAGCCCGGCGGCTTGTTCACCACCAGCAGATGATCATCCTCGAACAGCAGACATGGAACGATGTTGGGCATCGGACAATCACGCATCGGGGCGACGTCCTCGTCGCCCGCGAACGCATTCGACGACCCCATTGGTCGGGGACGAGGACGTCCCCGCTCCTACATGTTCCTGTGCACGAGCAGTGCACAGGAGAGGCGACGTCCTCGTCGCCCGCGAACGCATTTTGCGATCCCATCCGCCAAGGACGAGGACGCCCCTACCCTCCCGCGGCCGCGCATACGCGCCAACCTTAGCCCGGATGTTTCACAAAGCTTCGCGGAGTCTCACATCCGGGCTGTGGCAAAACCGCGCCCGGAAAGGGAACCAAGAGCCTCGTGTCGGTTCTGAAGGCGTTCTGCCATGGGAACAGTGTGTTGCATTTCTCGGTCTCTCAGGCCTGGCGCGGTTCTGCTTTTCCAACCCGTGTACCAGTCCTCTTGCGAAGTCTGACTGCCATGTGCACAGACGGGGTGTAATATGCGGGTTAGATGAAGCTCATGTCGTACGGGGCGCGCATCGGGCGGCTGAGCCAGCGGTCCGCTTCGGCGTCGTCGACGAACTGTTCCCTCGCTGGATCCCAGCGCAGAGGGCGTTTCATGCGCACCGAGATGACGCCCAGATGGGCGATGCTGATCGAGCGGTGCCCGATTTCCACATCGCAGATCGGGTCCTTGCGGGAGCGGACGCACTCGAAGAAGTTGCCCATGTGATTGTCGCTCTTGTGCAGCCGCGTGGCGCCGGACGGCAGCGGTTCCTCGATCAGTTCCTGCTTGTTCGCCTTGATTTCGCCCCGGCTCACGTAGATCCAACCGTCCGTGCCGATGAATTGCACACCGTTGGGCGTGCTCTTGCCGTCGCCGACCACGTTGCGGTCGGTCACGGTGCCTTCGTCCACGATCGCCATCGTCACACCGTTGGCGTACTTGCAGTCGATTCGGTACTTGGCCATCGCGTCGTAACCCCCGGGAATCATCTCGACCAGCCCTTTCCCATCCACCTCGACCGGGCCGGACCGTTCGGTGCCGTTGCCCCACTGCGCGATGTCGTTGTGATGCGCGCCCCAGTCGGTCATCTGGCCGCCGGAGAACTGATACCACCAGCGGAAATTCCAGTGACTGTTGTGTCCGTTGTAATCCACCTTGGGCGTTTGACCCAGGTAGTAATCCCAATCGAGTCCAGTCGGCACCGGCACGGCGGGGAACGGACCCTCGCGCGGACCGGTGGGGAGTCCGACGACCATGTGCTCGAGCCGCCCGATGCGCCCGTTGCGCACCAGTTCACACGCCAGGCGGAAACGGGCGTCGCTGCGCTGCTGGCTGCCGACCTGTAGAACGCGCTGGTTCTTGCGGATCTCCTGCACCAGCGCCCTGCCCTCCCCGATGGTGAGCGTCAGCGGCTTCTCGCTGTAGATGTCCTTGCCCGCCCGGGCGGACGCGATATTGACCAGCGTATGCCAGTGATCGGGCGTGCCGTTGATGATCACGTGTATGTCGTCCCGTTCGAGCAGCTTGCGAAAATCCTTGAACCTGTGCGGGGCGTTGAACTGCTTCTGCGCCTCCCCAGCATGCCCGTCATCCACATCCGCCACGGCAATCACCGCCCCGTAGTTCCTCGCCCAGTTGCAGTCGCCACGCCCCTGGCCGCCGCACCCGATCAGTCCAATGCCCGGCCTGTCATTGGCGCCCAAAGGCCTGGTCTGGGCGGCCTGGCCGCGCGGTTCGTCCAGGCACCAGAGAGGCAAACCAGCCGCAACGGCTGACCGGGCGAGAAAACGACGGCGACTGATGTGGATTTGAAATGTGTTCATGGCTGGATTTGACGGCCAAGCCACCGGGCCGTCAACGCGGAATTCGGCCCCTGGCCCCGGTGCGGTGCATCTGTTTGTTGTTGGTGTTCTGTCGCCCGGTGAGGGCACCGGGCCTACAACGGATGGAGATTGCCGGTGTAGGCCGCGTGCCCCCACGCGGCGCGAAGACAGCCACCGGTGCGGACGCCGGGTCAGGGGACCCGGCCTACAGCGAGACAGAGATCGGTGTTGTAGGCCGCGTGCCCCCACACGGCGCAAACTCCATTCCAACCGACAATCTCCAGATGCACGGGCCCCGGTGAATACGAATCCGCTCGTCGCCGTCCGGGTCCGGGATTAGCCTCCCGCAACGCATGACTTCGAGCCTTGTCCGCCATCGCATCCCGCTGGCCTGCGCGCTTGCGATCGCGGTGACCGTGGTGGGCGTGAAGGCCCTGCGGCGCGAGGCGGCCCGGCCCGCCCTCGTCTGGTACGGCAACGCCGTGCATCCCTACATCACCGAGGTGCGCAGCGGCGTCGAGGCCTTTGCCCGCGACACCGGCACGCCAATCCATTGCACGGTGGGCCAGGAATGGACCCAGGACAACCAGAACGTCAACGTCGAGGCCCTCTCGACCCAGGGATACCGCGGCTTCAGCCTCTACCCGGGCGATCCGGCCGGCGCCAACGCCCTGTTCCGACTCTTGCGCGGCCGCGATCAGAAAGTCGTCGTGTACGGCGCCGAACCCGCCCTGCCCACACCGGCCCTGTTCACCGTCGCGACCGATGTCAAGAAGAGCGCCATGATCGCCGCGGAGGAACTGATCCGCCTGATGGGAGGACGCGGGCGGATCCTGAACCTGCTCGAAGCGGTGACCGATGTGAACACGCGCAAACGCGACGAAGGCCTGCGCGAGGTCGTCGCCCAACACCCGGACGTCCAAATCGTCCAGACGCTCTCGGACATGATGCAGATGGGCGAGGCGACGACGAAAATCCAGAGCGCGCTCGCCGCGCGCGCCGAGCAAATCGACGGCATGATCGCCACCGGGTTCAACCCGACCGTCGCGGCGGCGTCACTCCTCACCGAGTGGCACAAGGATCCCCGGCACAAGCGAATCCGCTTCATCGGGATCGATACCCACCCGACAACCCTGCAGGCGATCCGCGACGGGGCCATCGACGCCACGGTCGCCCAGAACCCCTTCGGGCACGGCTACGTGTCGTGCGCGCTGCTCCGCCTGCTCGATGAGGGCTGGACGCCGATCGAGGAGTACCAATTCATCGACGCTGGGTTGGTGATCGTCAACAGGACCAACGTGGACACCTACGCGGACGCCGTACGCCAAATCACCGACCGCATACTCCTCGACATGAAATCCAAGTGTCTCGCTCCTCCCCAGCCAGGCACGCCCCGGCCATGAAGCGTACCGACGGTCTCTGCCTGTCGTTCACGGCGCTCTTCTGCGTCCTGGCCATCGCCTCGACGACCTTCCTGAGCGGGTACACGATGTTCGTCCTCTCGCGCCAGGTGGCGTTCTATGTGCTGATCGCGCTGGCCCAGGCCGTCTGCCTCGTGGTGGGCGGGATGAACCTGTCCGTGGGCGGAATCGGAAACCTGGCGACGGTCTTGCTGGGCCTCTGTATCGAACGGTGGCAGCTCTCGCCCTGGCTCGCAGTCGCGGTTGCACTGGGATTCGGCTGCGCCAGCGGCTTCGCCAACGGTTGGTTCATCACCCGCCTGCGCATCGACTCCTTCGTGGTCACGCTGTCGATGATGTTCCTGCTGATGGGCCTGCGCTCGGGAATCTCCGGCGGCCAGCCGTACGCCTTGCCCGAGTCCTTCACCTTCGTCGGCCAGAAGGCCTTCCTCGGCATCCCCTGCGTCTTCTGGATCAGCCTGGCCGTCCTCGCCCTGATCGCCATCCTGTTCGAGCGTACGGTGCTCGGACGCCACCTCATCGCCACCGGAACCAATGCGGATGCCGCCCGTCTGGCGGGCATTCCGACCGACCGGATGATTGTGATCGCGAACGTGCTCTCCGGCTTCCTGGCGGCGCTCGCCGCGGTTCTTTGGGCCTCACAGCTCGGCTCAGCCACTCCGGAAACCGGCGACACCTGGCTGATCGTCTCGTTCGCTGTCGCAATCATCGGCGGCACCGGCCTCAGTGGCGGCGTGATCTCCGCCAGCGGCATCCTCCTGGGCGCGGGCATCTTCATGCTCATCAAGCACGGCCTGGTCGAGTTGAAAGCCAATCCGTACTTCGCCAACGCATTCCTGGGCGCCCTCATCCTGCTGGCCGTGGCCATCGATCGCCTGCGCGATCTCTTCGGGCGAACGGACCCGCGGCGGGGCGATTGAACGCGCCGAAGCCCGGGCGCGCCTTTGTGCTCGCGCTGGTTGATCGTTGAGCGTTGAGCGTTGAGCGTTGAGCGTTGAGTGTTGAGCGTTGAGCGTTGAGCGTTTCCGGTTCATTGTCCCCATGCGCATTCAACCGTTGTATGTCAACGCTTGCCATGTGCCTTTCAGGAGGGGGGACGTCCTCGTCCCCAACCTATGGGGTCGCGGAATGTGTCCGCGGGCGACGAGGACTTCGCCCCTCCGGCGCCTTTCCGCTTTGCTGCGCCGGCAGCGCCTCGCTAGACTCTCCCCTCGATGAATGTCGTTGTCACCGGCGGCGCCGGCTATATCGGGTCGATCTGCGTCGAAGAGCTCCTCGATGCGGGACACGCGGTCACCGTGTTCGACAATCTCACCGAGGGCCACCGCGCGGCCGTCGATCCGCGGGCGCGGTTCATCTCCGGCTGTTTGAGCGATCGCACCGCCATCCTGCGCACGCTGCGCGAGGCGCGCGCCGAGGGCGTGCTCCATTTCGCCGCCAACGCGCTCGTGGGCGAGTCCATGACAAACCCGACGAAGTATTTCCGGAACAACGTGGCGTATGGGCTGAATCTGCTGGATGCCGCGGTCGAGAGCCAGGTGCGCAAGTTCGTGTTCAGTTCCACCTGCGCCACGTACGGCCCGCCCGAGCGGGTTCCCATGACCGAGGATTTGCCCCAGCGCCCCATCAACCCGTACGGCGAATCGAAGCTCATGTTCGAGAAGATGCTCGAATGGTTCCGGCAGATTCACGGACTCGAGTTCGTCGCGTTTCGCTATTTCAACGCCGCCGGTGCCAGCGCCCGATTCGGCGAACATCACCGGATCGAGACGCACCTGATCCCGAACGTGCTCCGCGTGCCGCTCGGCCACTCCACCCACTGCGAGATCTTCGGCACCGACTATCCCACACCCGACGGCACCTGCATCCGCGACTACATCCACATCGTCGATCTTGCCGACGCCCACATCCGGGCGCTCGAACCGGGCAAGAACGGCTTCTACAACCTGGGGAACGGCGAAGGCTACTCCGTCCGCCAGGTGATCCAGGCCTGCGAAAAAGTCGTCGGCCAATCCATCCCGGCTATCGAGAAGCCGCGTCGGGCCGGCGATCCCCCTCGTCTGGTGGCCTCGGCCGCAAAGGCCGCCGTCGAGTTGGGCTGGAAACCGCGCTACCCGAAACTCGAAGACATCGTGGCCACGGCCTGGGTCTGGCATAAGGCGCATCCCAACGGCTACCCGGATTGACGCCCAAGGCGGCACGTGAGACGGATTTCTCACCACCGGGACGATGACAACGAAATCCGGGCTCTGGCAAAACCGCGCCGGGACAGGGGGAAATGAGGGTCGGAGGATTTCCGAAGCCACGCTGGCTTGGCGACACTCTGTTGCCCGGTTCCATCCCTTCACTCGGGCGCGGTTTTGCTTGGCTACCGCGCATGAGTGCACCTTTCGATGACATCGGCTCCGCGTTCCACAACCTGATGAGAAAGCCGCGCCAGAGTTACTCCCCAGATGAAATCCGTGGCAAATGAGTCAAGTTTTGGCGCCGCGCAGCGGCGCCACTTAGCGAGGCGTCGGGTGCCGGTGATCGTGGTTGCCACCCGGCGGCCACGAGTTGTTCACGCGCCTCCTTGGTCTGAGGCAAAGCCTCGCTAAGGTCGATATTCACCACGACCGCCGGGTGATCCGATGCACCGGCATCGAGATACTCCGCCCGCGCCACCGGCGCCTCGCGCGAAAGAAAGACGTGATCGATGCGGCGTTCGATGTCCTGATGCGGCGGATCCACGCGCCTCTCCCGGGCCGTCAACCACGCGTCGTCAAGACGTTCCAACGTGAGACGATACGGTTCCGCGCCCGGCCGAAAATTGAAATCGCCCATCAGGATCACATTCGTCTTGCCCGCCACCAACTCGAGGACTTCGCGCTGCTGGCTCGTTGGCCCCCCATTGCCCAGGTGTGTCACGAAAACGCGATAGACCCTCTCGCTCACCCTGATCTCCGCATCGAGCACGGCCGTCTGCTCGCCTATCGAGTGCAGGTAGAACACCCGCGTCCGTTCGATCGGGAACCTCGATAGCAGCGCAATTCCGAACGTCCCGGCGCTCGTGCGCGGCCCCGCGTGCGCGTGAAAGTTCAAGCCGTCTCCGAGAAATCGCACCAGATCGGCATTCCCACCCGCAATGCGGGCCGTGTCGGTCTCCTGCAAGCCAACGATGTCCGGTCTGACCTGGCGGATGAACTCAAGCTGGCCCTTGAAGTTTCTCGATCCGGCGGCGTTGCACCCCTGCTGGAGATTGAAGGTCATCACTCGGATCGAGGCGCCTGATGGAGGGAGACCGGGGCGCGCCTGAGTACAGACAACAGCCGCGAGCGATCCAAGCGCCAGAGCCACAGCCGTGACAATCGGCAGTCCGACTGCGCCTCTCGTCCTGCCCGGGCCGGCCTCGCCGGCCCTGGCCCGTGCCAGCAACACCGGCAGAACCGCGCCAAGGCCGGCAACGAACTGAACCAGCCAGAACCTGTCCCGGAACAAAGGTCCAACCACAGGGACATAGTCGTAGGCGGTGGTGAACACCTGGCCCAGGATCAACAGCAGGAGCCACACCGCGCCGAGCGTGAAACCGAAGCCGAGCATCCACATCGACGGTCCAGCGGCAGCCAACGCACCCGCGCAGCGCCCGAAATTCAAATACAGAATCGGGGATAACAGCAGCATCAGATACAGCCCGATCCGACCCGCAGGTCCGATCGGCGGGTCTGGGAGCGGGTAGACGCCGCCCTCGGACGGAAATGGAATGCGACTCGACCAGAGCGCCATGCCCAGCGCTGACAGAAAAAGGAGATTCCATGCGACCATCGCTCTCGGACCCAGCCTCGCCGGCAACCCGGGTGCCAGAACCGAGACGGCGATAAACAGCGCGGCAGCCCCGGCCGTCATCGCCGTGATTGTGAGGTGATGGCCATCCATCCAGCGGGCCGTCACGGCGGGAACCGCGACACCGAGGTAGAGGATGGCCATCACGCCCATCACTCCCAGGCACAAGCCCACGATCCGCCATCCGCCCGAAGCCCGCGCGGTCGCTGGCGCGGGGGCGTCCGCCTCGACCCTTGCCCATCCCCAACTCCACAGCATCACCGCCGCGACGCCGGCCAGCAGGCCGTCCAGAAGCCACCGGGCGCTGAAGCCGATAATGGCATTCCCCGAGTCAATTGATCCGAGGAACACGGACACGAGGGTTGTCAGCGCAAGAGCAAGGCCCAGTTTGCATCCGTCACCACGTTCACATCGGTTGTCGAACCGCGCCAACAGCCCGGGAAGAAAGACGAGGAACGCGGCGGTCCCGATGCCGGCGGCCAGCATTCGGGCGGGCGTTTCGAGCGTCAGGCTGGCGAGGCGGCTCAACAACATCAGTTCGCCGATCAGCACGAGGGATCGCGGGGAGATCGAGGGTCGGATCAGCAGGGTTGCCGGCGCAAGCAGCAGGACCACGCAGGCGACCTCGGGCGGCACCCTGGTATCGAGCAGGCCAAGGGCGTAGATCCCCGCCAAGAACTCCGTCAGCAATTGCAGAAAGCACAGGAGGAGCAGCGCGAAAAGCAAGATCTCAGTCCAGTCTCCCGCAGCGCATCTGTTGCTCGTCCTCATGGACCTCCCAGGATGATGTCCGCACAGGCAGTGGAGTGGGGACGTCCTCGTCCCCGACCCATGGGGTCGCAGAATGTGATTGCGGACGACGGGGACGTCGCCCCTCCCAGGATGATGTCCGCACAGGCAGTGGAGTGGGGACGTCCTCGTCCCCGACCCATGGGGTCGCAGAATGTGTTTGCGGGCGACGGGGACGTCGCCCCTCCCAGGATGATGTCCGCACAGGCATCGGAGTGGGGACGTCCTCGTCCCCGGCCAATGGGGTCGCAGAATGTGTTTGCGGGCGACGGGGACGTCGCCCCTCCCAGGATGATGTCCGCACACACAACAATGCCGGCTTGCAGCCGGCTTCGCGGGCGCCCTTTCCAGTCTTTGTCAGCCGCGTCGCGCACGGAACAGACGACCGATGATTCGGGACACGCCCACAAGCAGCCGGGCAGACATGCCAAGGCGATTGCGGCGCTTCAGGGATGCGCCGCGGGAACGCAGTTGCTCGACCACGCGCGTGCGTCCGAACATGGCGGCGAACATGATGGGCGTCATTCCGACGCCGTTGTCGGCGTCGATGTCGGCCCCATGCTCGAGCAGCAGGGCCACGATCTCCTCGTGACCCTTGAACGCAACACCGCCCAGAGGGGTTTGGCCGTGGGCATTGCGGCGGTCCACATCGGCCCCGTGCTCGAGCAGCATCCTCGTCGTATCCAGGCAGCCATTGTAAGCGGCAAGCATCAGCAGGGTGTTGCCCTTCGCATCGGACAGGTTGACAGGCATTCCCGCATCGAGCATCGAGGCGAGCACCCCGGTCTCGCCCGTGCGGGCGAAATCCAGGGCCATCTGCTGCAACTCGGCGTATCGCGCCTCTTCAGCCTCGGTGAGGGTCGTTGACATGGACGCTGACTAAGGGTCTGTGCAAGAATTAATTCCGATTTTGCTGGAGGGGATTTGGCTCGCTGGCGAGGCGCGACGAAGGAGCATAGCCTTGACCTCTGTGACTGAGGAGCAACGAAGCCAGCGAGCCAAAGCCCCCCAGCCCTGCGGGGCGGGGCGGCACCGGGCCATCTGCGTCGTTCCTCGGTCAGTCGAGTATCTCAGCGGATACACTCCCTCCCTCGGGCCTCGCATCTGACCCGGTGGCGCTCCCGCCAAAACCGGAAGTAATTCTTGCACAGACCCTAAGCCGCGCGCCCGGGTCCGATCTCCGGTTGCAGCCCGCGGACCGCGGCAGCCGCCAATCGGGCAAGGGATCGCGGCGCGAGCCGCGCCGGGCTCACTCGCCCGCCGCGCGATTCTTGACCCCCACGGCCTTCGCGACACCGGCTGCGTACTGCGGATCGGCTTTGTGGAAATGGACAAGTTGGCGTTGAACGATCGCTTCGGGGACGCCGTCCATGGCGGCAGCCGTGTTCCGGAACAGCCGTTCCTGCTGGTCGGGCGTCATGAGCCGGAACAGGTTGCCGGGCTGAGTGTAGTTGTCGTTGCCGTCGTTGTGATCGTATCGGTCCGCGTCGCCGGAGACCTTCAGAGGCGGCTCGTCAAAGCAGGCGTCGGGCACCGGCCCGCCGAAGCTGTTCGGCTCGTAGTAAGCGTCGGTGCCCTTCGGGACATCGTAACGCATCGGCCCGTCGGCATGATACGTGTTGACGGGCGATTTGGGCCGGTTGACCGGCAGCATCTCGTAATGGGTCCCGAGGCGGTAGCGATGCGCGTCCGCGTACGAGAAGATCCGCGCCTGGAGCATCTTGTCGGGCGAAAAGCCGATGCCCGGCACGATATTCGACGGGCTGAACGCCGATTGCTCGACCTCGGCAAAGTAATTCTCCGGATTCCGGTTCAGCTCGAGGACGCCGACCTCGATGAGCGGGTAGTCCTTGTGCGGCCAGACCTTGGTGACATCGAATGGATGCCAGCGATAGGTCTCCGCCTCCAATTCGGGCATGATCTGGACACAGAAGCGCCACTTGGGAAACTCCTTCCGCTCGATCGCCCCGAACAGGTCGCGCTGCTGGCTTTCCCGATCCTTGGCGACGATCGCTTCCGCCTCCTCGTTCGTCAGGTATTGAATCCCCTGAAGGGTCTTGAAGTGGAACTTGACCCAATAACGCTCGTTCTTCGCGTTGATGAAGCTGTAGGTGTGGCTGCCGTAGCCGTTCATGTGACGCAGGGTCCTGGGCAGTCCGCGGTCCGACATCAGGATCGTCACCTGGTGCAGGGACTCCGGCGACAGCGACCAGAAATCCCAGGCCGCAGTGTTGCTGCGCAGGTTGCTCTTCGGATGCCGTTTCTGGGTATGGATGAAATCCGGGAACTTGTAGGGGTCGCGGACGAAAAAGACCGGCGTGTTGTTCCCCACCATGTCCCAGTTGCCTTCGTCCGTGTAAAACTTGATGGCAAAACCGCGCACATCGCGCTCGGCATCCGCCGCCCCGCGCTCGCCGGCCACCGTCGAAAACCGCAGCAGGCAATCGGTCTTCCGTCCGACCTTGGCGAAGAGGCCTGCCTTGGTGTAACGGGTGATGTCCTGCGTGACGGTGAACACACCGTACGCCGCCGAGCCTTTGGCGTGAACCGTGCGCTCGGGAATGCGCTCGCGATTCTGGTGGGCCAGCTTCTCGATGAGCTGGTAGTCCTGCATCAACAACGGCCCGCGCGAACCAGCCGTCAGGGAGTTCTGGTTGTCGGCGATCGGGTTTCCGCCCGTGGTGGTCAGTTGTGTCTTTTTCATGGGTCCTGACAAATACTGAGCACGGCCTGCGCGACACATGCAAGCGCGTTTTTCGCAAGAATCCTTGACCGGTGAAACTTGTTGTAAACAAGTCATGTTTTTGTGCCGCGTTCAAGGGGTCAAGGATTCTCTGGCGCCGCGCAGCGGCGCCACTTAGCGAGGCGTCGGCCGTCGGTGATCGTCGTTGCCACCCAGCGGCTACAAGCCGTTCACACGCCTCCTCGGTTTGGGGCGGAGCCTCGCTAAGAATTGAGCCGCCACAGCGCGTGGTTCAGCGCGAGGGCGAAGGTGGTCCAGGCCAGATAGGGCAGCAGCAATGCGGCGGCAATCGGCCGGGCTTTCCAAAAGGCGGCGACTGTTGCCAGCAGAGCCAGCCACAGCAACCCGAGATCGATCAGACCGAGCCCGGGATTCCGCAGGCCGAAGAAGAGCGGAGACCAGAGGCCGTTGAACATGAGTTGCGCGAGGAAAAGCCACAGGGCGGCTGCCTGCCTGGCGAACCCGCCCCGCATCCAGACCAGCCACGCGGCGATCGCCATCATGGTGTAAAGCGCCGTCCATACGGGCGCAAACACCCAGGCGGGCGGATTCCATGCCGGCTTTCTCAGCCCGGCATACCAGTCGCCCGGCTGGAACAGGCCGCCGATCGCCGCCACAGCGAAGCAGAGCAGCAGCCAACTCGCGAGGTCCAGAACAGAACGCCACCGCCAACGGCGGTTCGCACCGGGGTCTTCGGGCTCGTATGTCACGGCATTGCTTTTCATGAACTACGCCCTGCCTTCGAACAGGTCCAACTGCGGCGGCGGTTCGAGCGCCTGCAGGGTCTCGCGCTCAGCCCGGTGGCGCGCAGGACGGCGCACGTTGCCCTCAGGCGTCAGCTCAGATTCCTCGAGGTTTCTCAAGATGGCCTTGGCGCGATCGAGCACTTCCTTGGGCACACCGGCCAATCGCGCCACCTGGATGCCGTAGCTCTTGTCCGTGCCCCCCGGCACGATCTTGCGCAGGAACACGACCTGATCGTTCCATTCGCGCACGGCGACGTTGTAGTTGCGCAGCCGCTTGAGCCGGCCCGCCAACTCCGTCAGCTCGTGATAATGCGTGGCGAAGAGGGTCTTGGCGCCGACCTGGTTGTGCAGGTGTTCGACGATGCTCCAAGCCAGGCTCAGGCCATCGAAGGTGCTCGTCCCCCGCCCGATCTCATCCAGGATCACCAGGCTGCGCGCGGTGGCGTTGTTGAGGATGTTCGCCGTCTCGCTCATCTCGACCATGAACGTCGATTGACCCCTCGTCAGATCGTCGCTCGCGCCAATGCGCGTGAAAATGCGGTCGACCAGATCAATGCGCGCCGAGGCGGCGGGCACGAACGAGCCGGCATGCGCCAACAGGGTGAGCAACGCCACCTGCCGGATATAGGTGCTCTTCCCCGCCATGTTCGGGCCGGTGATCAACCCGATCTGCTGGGTCTCGACGTTGAATTCCGTGTCGTTGGGCACGAACCGCTCCTCGATTAGGCTCTGGTCCAACACCGGATGCCGCCCGTCCCGAATGACCAGGTGCCCCGCCTCACCCACGTCCGGACAGCAGTAGTTGTGAAGACGCGCGGTCTCGGCCAGCCCGGCGAGCACATCCAGTTCGCCCAGCGCCGTCGCCGTCTGCTGGATCTCCGCCACGCGCCCCAGCACCCGCTCCCGCACCCGGAGAAAGATCTCGTACTCGAGCTTCACACCCCGCTCCTCGGCGCCGAGGATCTTGCTCTCCATCTCTTTCAGGTCCGGGGTGATGAACCGCTCGCCGTTGGCAATGGTCTGCTTGCGGACATAGTCGGCGGGGACCTTGTCGAGGTTGGCCTTCGTGACCTCGATGTAATAGCCGAACACCGAGTTGAACCTGATCTTGAGCGAGCCGATGCCCGTCCGCTCGATCTCCTTCTGCTGAAGCTGCGCGATCCAATCCTTGCCCTCACGGGCGGCGCGACGGAGCTCGTCGAGCGCCGCATCGAAGCCGTCTCGAATCAGCCCCCCTTCCCTCAACGCCAAGGGCGCTTCGTCCACAATCGCGCGTCCGATGAGGTCAACAACCTCCGGGCAGTCCGAAAGTTGACCGGCCAGCTCGATCAGACGGGGCCCTTCCTCACCGCCCGGGGCAGCCTGGGCGGAGTCGGCCACGGCCAGCTCCTTGAACACCGGGGCCGGCGCCGGAGCCTCCTCGAGTGTCGTCATCAGGGTCGTGCGCACGTGCGGCACCTGCTGCAGGCCCAGGCGCAGCGCCACAAGATCGCGCGCGTTGCCCGTGCCCACGCTCAGCCGGCTGAGCGTCCGCTCGAGATCGCGAACCTCGACAAGCGCGTGTCGAAACGACTCGAGCTGCGCCGAGTGATCCACCCAGGCCCGAATCGCTTCCTGACGCCGCCGGATCGGGCGCGCGGCTGCCAGCGGCTGCGAAAGCCATTCCCGCAGACGGCGCGCCCCCATCGGAGTCACCGTCCGGTTGAGGGCGCCGTAGAGCGACGCGTCGCGCGGGGCGTCACGATGCAGCGGTTCGAGCACTTCGAGATTTCGAAGCGTCGCCGTATCGAGCACGAGGTAGTCGCTGGTCTGGTAGAAACTCAGCCGCGTCAGGTGAGCCACGTCGCGACGGAGCTGCTGGCTCAGGTAGTGCAGCACCGCTCCGGCCGCGCCCAGCGCCGCGGCGCGCCCGCGCAGACCGAAGCCGTCGAGCGAAGCCACCTTGAAATGATCGCGCAGCGTGAACTGGGCGGTCTCCGGCGCGAACACCCAATCGTCGTAACGGCTCAGGACCCAGCCGAATTCCGTCCTCGCACCGCCCGCGGCGAGCGGCTGCCGTGAGGGGGCGGACGGCCTCGCCCTCGACCGGCTGCTGAGAAGCGCAGCCAGATCGGCGGCCTCGGACGGCAGGAGAACCTCGGACGGCCGCACCCGCTCGAGTTCGGCCAACACCGATGTGTCCGTGTCCAGTTCGGTCGTCCGGAAATCGGCGGTTGTCAGATCGACCAGCGCCAGGCCGAAGGTCTTGCCGACGCGGCAGACGGTGGCGAGGTAATTCGGACGCTCGGCGGCGAGCATGCGCTCGTCGAAATGCGCGCCCGGACTGAGGATCTGGGTCACCTCGCGTTTGACGAGCTTGCCGGGCCTCGCGTCTTCGAGTTGGTCGCAAATCGCCACCTTGCGTCCGGCCTTCAGGATGCGCCCGATGTAGCCCGTGGCGGCATGATAGGGAAGTCCGCACATCGGCACCCCGTTCCGGCTCGTCAGGGCCAGGTTCAGGAGTTGCGCGCCCGCCTGGGCGTCTTCGAAGAACATCTCGTAGAAGTCCCCCAGCCGAAACAACAACAGCGCATCCGCCGGCAGTTCCCCTTTGATCCGGCGGTACTGCGCCATCATGGGGGTCAGTTGCGGGTCACCCATAGCGTTCCCCGCGGCAGCACAAGCGATCCGGTCCCTCCGACAATCCAGTCATGCCCCCAAAGTCAATGTCCCTCCCCCGCATTGTCAACACCAAGAAATGCCATTGTACACGGAAAGAGCGTTCTTCTGACGCTGTGCGATGAGCTCGGGAACAGGGCGGGCGAATGACGTGTGAAGGTGGACCTCCCGTCGGTGAACGCGATGGTGGATCGGTGTTGGAATTCGATCATCCAGACGGCGGTGCGGGAGAGACTGTTCCATGATTCCGCCGAAAGGCGGAGGGGCCACGGTCAGCAGACGGGCTAAGGCCAAGCGGCTGGATACCAGACGGCCATGCCTCCCCACAGGCACCTGTCCGAAACAGACACGCGATCGGAATCCGCTTGGTAGAACAGTGTGGCGGCAGCGCTGGTTCCCCGTCCAATCAGCCATCGATGACAGGGGCCAGTCCATCAGGCTGAGGCAAGTCTCTTTGTCTTGATGGAATCGCCGATGGGTAACTCAGCCGGGACGGTACTTACAGACTCAGTGCTTCGTGCGTCGCCAACAAGCGAAAGCAAGCAGCCCGGCGCCTGCAGCCAGCCCACCCGCCGTCGGTTCGGGAGTCGGAAACGGCAAGGGAGGAGGAAGTACGTAGTCCGGTGGCATGGTGGGGGCGTAGTTTGACGCGCCGGCAACGAGTTGCACGTTGTCAATCGCCGGCCCCCCCCAGGTGTTGTTGTTCTGTCCCACACCAGGAGCCAAGCTCGCGAAGGCGAAGGTGTATACTCCCGGTACAAACGTGAATGCCCCAGTGCCCTCAGCTCGCCACTTCATGTCTACCGCAGTCACAGACTCGCTGAACTCATAGAAGCCGAGGCCGATGAAGCTCGTCGCCGAGGGCGGTTTGTACCACACCCCGAGTTGTGCAGGCGGAGTGATCAGCGGGTTCCTGGAAAGGTCGAAGGTAATATGATACTGCCCAGCATCTACAAAGGTTAAGTCCTGTTCAATTGCGCCACGGACTTGAATCCCGACCGTATCAAGCACTTGGCTCCCACCCGCCGGCTGCCAGGCCGACACAACTTCCACACTGCCCCCCATCACCCTCCAACCTACAAGATCACTGCTGCCAGTGTAGATGGTCGTGATGTGAGGTGTCACGGGAAGCTCGAAATCTCCATTCACGAATTGAGGGACTTGGGCAAGACCGACTGACGATGCAAGAACCAAGGAGAGCAGGAGGGCGATTCTGGGTTTCATGGGCGCCAATCATCTGAGGCCAGAGCACGTTGGCTAGCCCTAACTTGGCGATCTCCAACCCGATGTTGCCCTGAAATCGAAACGGTGGACACCCCAAGAGAAGCCTGCGGAAGCGATGATCAGGCACTGAAACCATGAAGCACAACCGGATATTCGACATTGGGCAGACCTCTCAACTCGCAACCCTTGGCACGACCCCATTTGTGCGATTCGACCTTGCCGGGCTTGGATCGCCGTCGGCAAGGTTCTAATGTTCGAGTCGAGCCGCCTGCACCGACAAGTGGGATGGGGAACGCCTGTCGCCCAGCCTGTTTGTGGGTGAAACCGACCTCCTGAAACAGAACCGGGACGGCCGCGGAGCAAGCTCCGAATTCGCTGAAACCAATTGCTTTCGCCCCGTGTTGTATGCAGAAAGCGGATGTGTGCGCATCCTGCCGGCGGTGGTCCGCGCATTCAAGAATGCGCCTCAACCGGCGACAGGAAGGCGTATGCTTGATGCAATATCTATGAAAACGAGCTTTCCTCAGTTGTTGGTTGCGACGTTCCTGTTGCCTGCCTGGTTGGTCTGCGGACCTGCCGCCGCCGCGGAAGTCGAGAAAGACCTCGAACACTCATTCGCTGTCCAGCCGGGAGGAACGCTTGTCATCGAAGCCGACCGCGGCTCGATCCGCATCATCGCAGGCGCCGACGAGAAGGTGGAAGTCAAAGTGTTCCGGAAAGCCTCCGCCGCCGCCAGGGCAAGGGCCGAGGAGATCCTGGCAAACCATGCGGTGACGTTCCGACAGGAGGGCAACGAAGTCCGCGTCCGGGCCGAATCGAGCAAGCAGATCAGCGGCTGGCTCGGGAGAGGCTCGAACCTGCAGGTGCGCTATGAGGTCGCCGTTCCCAGGAAGTTCAGCCCGAACCTGAAAACCGCGGGCGGCTCGATACACGTCGCCGATCTGACCGGCACAGTGCGCGTTCAAACCGCCGGCGGCAGCCTCCGGATCGGGCGCATTGAAGGTCCGGTGTGGGCCACCACGTCCGGCGGCAGCATCGAGATCGACGGGGCCACCGACAAGATCGAAGCCGAAACTGCCGGCGGCAGCGTGACTGTCCGCGAGGCCGGAGGGGCCGTCGATGTCCAAACGGCAGGCGGATCGATCAATCTGGGCCGGGTGCGCGGGGCCGCCCGCGCCCACACCTCGGGCGGCGGCATCCGAATCGAGGAGGCCGGCGGACGCACCGATGCCTCGACTTCCGGCGGGAGCATCCGCGCGGCTCTCGCGGGGAGCCCGGAGGAGGATTGCCGGTTCGAGACCTCCGGCGGGAGCATCGAACTCAGCCTGCCTTCGGGCGTGTCGGCCAACGTGGATGCCAAGACGAGCGCCGGCACAGTCAGTTGCGACCTGCCGGTCGCCGTCCAGGGCAAGACCCGGCGCAGCAGCCTCGAGGGACAACTGGGCCAGGGCGGCAGACTGCTCAAGCTGCGCACAAGCGCCGGCAACATCCGAATCCGCGCGCGGTAAAACGACGCGGACTGTTATCAGGGAAAAGGCAGTGGCGGCAGGTCCGTACTATCGCCACAGGGCGACCCTCTCATGAACAGGACGGAACATGAAGGGAAACGCGGGACCACACGTCATTCATGATCGGCCCCGATTCATGAGGCGCTTTCCCCTCTGTGTGCTCTGCGACTCTGTGGTGAATCCCCCCCGTTGATGACTGTCACCCTTCGGGCACCGTGAGCGCAACTGGGAAACATCCGGGCTAAGGCGAGGCGGCCTCAAGCCTCCACGACCCGCGTGCCTGCAATGTGGTCGTGCAGACAGCGCCGGTCCGAGCGGAAGATGAACAGCGCGTTCACCAGTCCAATCAGGCCTCCGAGAAAGGGAATCTGCCCGACGAGCGCCATGACGAGATAACGGAGAGCCACCAGTCTGCCGAAGTCGGGAATCTGACCGTTCAGATCCACGATCTTCGTCTTGACGGCCACTTTGCCGATCGTCTGCCCTCGTTTGTACAGGAGGTACCCGTTGAGAACGAGAAACACCACGCACCCGAGGACGAACAGGCCTGCCCGTCGACCAAACGTCATCCCTTCGCTGCCCGGGGCGGCGCTCGTCATCCCGGTGACCGCCATCACCGGCACCATAACGATCGCCGTCAACACCCCGTCGATCAGGGCCCCGCCCAAACGCTTCCATCGGCTCGCCAGATTTGCTGTCGTTTCGTTCATCAGTCGCTCCTTTTCTACTGCGCCCCGCGCCATGCATTGACGGAAAGGTCCTCACCAGGACCCCGGGGGCAGGGGACCGACCCTTGTGCGGCGAATCGGCCCTGTCAAGCGGCGGTTTCCTGTTGTGGTTGGCAAAGCCGGTGCGCCAGAGGGCCCCGCGGATTGATCGATGAAAAGGGTCCGTTGGATTTCTCCGTCCTTCCAGCCCGGCGCGGTTCTGCCAACCAGCCCGCATAGCAGACATCTTGCGGAATCTGACCGCCCCGTGAGCTGACGGGGTGTGACAACTCGGTGGCGATCCCGTCACAGACGGTCTTCCACGCCCTGTTTGCCCCCATCGCCTTTCCGCTCACGGAATCATCACGGAATCATCGTTGCGATCCGGCTTCGCTCCGGTTCTACTTGGGAGACACCTATGCGAATCAGCCCCCTGATCCTGGCCGCGGCCGCGCTGCTCGCCGCCGCGGCGAACGCGAAGAGCATCACCCCGACGACGATGGCCTACTACGACTGGACCGCGTGCAGCGCGCCGGCGCCAGGGCGTGGATCAACCTGAGCAGCGCGCTGGACCTCAGCCGTGACACCGCGAGTCGAAAGCAGCGGTTGGCCGAGATCGTTCAGCGCATGCACAATCATCCGGCTCTGCTCGTGTGGGAAGGACCGGACGAGATCCTCTGGAACAACTGGTGGGTGACGATGGAGAAGATACGCCCCGAGCTGAACACCATGAGCAGCGTGGCGGGTGGAAAGCCCGAGCTGGCATTGATCGAGGGACGCGCCCGGGACATGCTCGACCGCGCCCTGTACGTGGAATTCGAAAAGGCTCGCAGCGCGTTCTGGGACCGGGCCGGACAACCGCCGCCCAATCCGGGCGTTCGCCTGGACGATGCGCCGGACCGTGTTCGCCAGAGCGCCGACGGCATTACGGAGGGCATTCGCACGGTGCGGGAGATGGATCCACGCCATGTCCTCTGGCTCAATCACGCGCCGCGCAATTCGCTCGAGGACCTCCGCCTTTACAACCGCGCCGCCGACATGGTGGGCTGCGACATCTACCCTGCGCCAGCCAACCTGATGGTCGGTCACAGCGACCTGCCCGACATGACGCTCGGTTCGGTGGGCGCTTATACGAAGCGCATGCGAGTGGCGGCCGCGGGCAAGGCCTGCGCCATGGTGCTCCAAGGATTCGGTTGGCGCGACTTGCGCGAGACGCTCATGTGTATGCCACCTCACGGCGGTTCGAGCATCCGCTACGGTGAATTGGAGCCGTGACAATGGCTGCCATCGGAAAGCCAGCCGGCTTGGAAAAGAGTCCGCCCATGCGCAATCCGGGTCCCAAAGCGACATGGGCGAAGGCAGAAGCGCGCAACAACTGATCGGTCACTGCGTGTCGTTTGTCCCAGGACTGGGAGTGCTGCGCCAGACTTGCCGCGCTGGCCAGCGCTTTATCGTACAGCTTCAATTTGCCCAGGGAGAACATCCTTGCCTCTTGGTGCCGTTCGCCACAGATCGATGAAGTGTGCGATGAAGTGTGCGATGAAGTCCAATCCGAATAATGCCCATACTCCAGCGCCGGGCCCGGGGACCCGGCGTCCGCACCGCTGGCTGTCTTCGCGCCGCGTGGGGGCACGCGGCCTACAACACCGATGTCTGTCTCGCTGTAGGCCGGGTGCCCTCACCCGGCGGCAAGGCCATACACCCAGAATGAGAACTGCTGTCATGGAACATGCAGGACTCGACACCGCCGGCGGGCGTTGGCAACATCGGCGTCCATGAACACCGTGCGTTTGCCGCTCCTTTCCCTCATCCTGTGTCACCTCGTGTTGGCCGTGTCCGCACCGCCCGTCACGGCTGCCGCGCCGGCGCGCCGCCTCACTCGGGCCGCGCTCGAAGACAAGATCCGCGGCGGTTGGGCGGGGCAAATGATCGGCGTCTCGTACGGTGCGCCGACCGAGTTCAAGTCCAACGGCAAGATCGGCGAGTGGGACCTGAGGTGGTCGCCGGACCGCATCGCGAACGCGATCGATCAGGACGATCTTTATGTCGAGATGACGTTTGCAAAGGTGATGGACACCGTGGGACTCGAAGCGATCAGCGCCCAATACGGCGAGGCGTTTAAAGACTCGCAATACCATCTCTGGCACGCCAATGCCGCGGCGCGACGCGCCCTCAATCGAGGCATCAAAGCCCCCGATTCCGGCCATCCCAAACACAATCTTCACGCCAACGACATTGACTTCCAGATCGAGGCCGACTTCATCGGCTTGATGTGTCCCGGACTGCCGCGGGCCTCGAACAAATACTGCGACCGCGTGGGGCGTGTGATGAATTACGGCGACGGCCTCTATGGCGGCATGTTCGTGTGTGGCATGTACGCCGCCGCCTATTTCGAGACCGACCCGCGCCGCGTGGTCGAAGCCGGCCTCGCCTGCATCCCCGCCCGGAGCGAGTACGGACGCCTCATCCGCGACTTGCTCGACTGGTCGGCGCAGCACCCGAACGACTGGCGCAAGGTCTGGCAGTTGGTCCAGGACAAGTGGGACAAGGACGACCCCTGTCCGGACGGCGCGCTGGCGCCTTTCAACATCGACGCCAAACTCAACGGCGCCTATATCGCTTTTGGCCTGCTCTTTGGCGGCGGCGATTTCGAGAAGACGATGGAAATCTCGACCCGTTGCGGCCAGGACTCGGACTGCAACCCATCGAGTGCCGCCGGTGTCCTGGGTGTAATGCTCGGTTACACCCGCATTCCCGAGCCGTTCAGAGCCGGCATCCCCGCGCTGGCCGACAAGAAATTCCAGTTCACCGACTATTCCTTCAACGACATCGTGAAATCCACCGAATCGCGGGCGCTCCAAGTCATCCGCCAGGCCGGCGGGAAAGTTACGGGGACTGAGGTGATCGTGCCGGTCCAGAAACCTCGCGCCCCCAGGCTCGAGCAATGGAATCCCGGCGTGCCTTATCAGCGGATCGCCACCGGCGACGCAGCCTGGACCTGGAGCGGCGACTGGACCGACGACAAGGGGGCCAAGGTCAGCCAAGCCGCGGGCAACCGGGCAACACTCAAGTTCGAGGGGATCGCCGTGGCGCTGGTGGGCCGGCTTGATCAGGACAGCGGGCGCGCGGAGGTTCACCTGGACGGCAAGAAGGTCGGCGTTCTCGACGCGTACATCGTCGAGCGCACGCACGACAACGCGCTGTGGCACACCTATGGGCTGAAGCCGGGGCCGCACACGCTCGAGCTGGTGACCACGGACGCCAAGGATGCGCGGTCCCAAGGCAGCACAGTGGCGGTTTCGGAGGCGGTGATCTACCGGAAATAGCCTCGCGTGACATACTGCCTAGGTGGTTGGATACGCTACACAGACCCCTCACCCCAGCCCTCTCCCATCCGATGGGAGAGGGTGCCCGGAGGGCGGGTGAGGGTGACGGTGTAGTGCATCCCGGTGATTCCTCAGTAACCCTCGCTGCCTGGTCGGAATGGTTGGGGCTTCGGGTGTCTGGCCCGCCTCGATGACTGGATGCGCGCTGCGATCTGTTGCTCGATTTGGCTCAGTGTCCTCCATCCTGGCAACTCCTCTGCATAAGCACTGACCCGTTCACAACCCCTTTACTGTCCTGGTCGGTCAAGTGTCCTGTTTGCCTGCGATGCCAGGCCGCTGGGGTCAGAGTTGGCCGCCTGCGTTGCCGTTGTTTGCCCATTGCACTGCAATCGGTGACAGTCTTGCATTTCTGGCAAGATTCCCGCACTTCTATTCTCCAGCGCTGCCCAGCAGCGCCGGCGCAGCGCGGCGACCGGCGCGTGCGTCGCAGCCGGACGTGCGTGAGGTTCTCGTTGCGTTGGTTGCGGCTTTGCCGCGCTGTGTGTGTGATGATCGTGTGATATGTACGCGATCTTCAACGGAACGAAGCATACTGAGGTCAGAAGAGGCTGGATATGGAGAGGCTATTTGGCACGGACGGGATCAGAGGGAGATCGAACTGCTATCCGATTACGGCCGAGATCGCTCTGCAGGTGGGCAAGGCGATTGGCCACGTTCTGGGTGCGACGGGCCACGGTTCCTGCAAGGCAGTGATCGGAAAGGACACGAGGCTGTCGGGCTACATGCTTGAGACGGCGCTTGCCAGCGGCCTGGTGTCAATGGGCGTGGATGTGTTCCTCGTCGGTCCCGTCCCAACACCGACTGTGGCGCACCTGACCCGGTCGATGGCGGCGGATGTGGGGATGATGATCACCGCATCGCATAATCCCTTCGACGACAATGGCATCAAGGTATTCGGGAGCGACGGCTTCAAGATATCCGATGAGATCGAAGACGAGATCACGCGTCATATCGAGACAGGAGAGATCAGCACTGAGCACATCCGGAGCGACCTGCTCGGCAAGGCGCACCGCATCGACGACGCGCGCGGCCGCTACATCGAATTTGCCAAAAGCACGATCAAGAATCAGGACCTCGAGGGATTGAAAGTCGTGCTCGACTGTGCAAACGGGGCCTCCTACTTCATTGCGCCTCTCATCTTCAAGGAGCTGGGGGCGGAAGTGACCAAGGCATTTGTCGACCCCGACGGGTATAACATCAACAACTGCTGTGGCGCGCTGCATCCCGAGACTGTCGCGAAGAAGGTCAGGGAACAGGGCGCCGATATCGGGATTGCATTCGATGGCGACGCGGACCGTGTGATCTTCTGCGATGAGCGAGGTTCAGTCGTCGATGGCGACAGGGTACTTGCGATGTGCGCGCTGGACCTTAAAGAGCGGGGCCAGCTTGCCCAGAACAGGCTTGTCGTCACGACCATGAGCAATATGGGTCTTCACGATGCCATGAAGGCCGCGCGCATCAGGGTCGATACGACAGATGTCGGCGACAGGCTCGTGATCGACCATATGCGCAAGACCGGAGCCTCGCTCGGCGGGGAGAAGAGCGGGCATGTCATACTCATGGACCATGCAACGACAGGCGACGGCATCATCACCGGCCTCCAGGTGCTGAGGATCATGAAACAGAGGGGCAAGAGGCTTTCTGATCTCGCCAAATGCATGCACGAACATCCCCAGCGAATGATCAGCCTCAGGATAAGAGAAAGAAAGCCCATCGACACACTCCCCAATCTCTCCAGGACCATAGCCCAGTGTGAGGCGGCGCTTGGCAGAAACGGGCGCCAGATCGTGCGCTATTCAGGAACAGAGAATAAAATACGGCTCCTTGTCGAGGCGCGGACCACAGGCATGGTCGATAAGTGGCTCAGGAATCTCGAGAGGGCCGCAAAGAAGGACCTCGGCTGACGGAAGCCCCAATCACTCGCGGAGACCGAGACGTCGCCGACGGTTCGCCTCCATCAGGACCTTGCGCGCTGTTTCCGTTCCTTCCTTCGGTCGGGGCCGAGGGGATGGCCTGCTGCGGCGCCGGCTCTTTCCCAGCTTACCTGACGCTCTGGAACCACGGCGTTCTTCGCTCAAGCTCCCGAGCAGCACCCGCTGGCTTCGGTGAAGCAATGAGCCCTGGCCGTCTGGCGCTGGCCCCCAACCCCTTCATCTGGAGATGGTCGTTCGGCAGGAACTGGCGTTCTTCGAGCGTGATCGGAACGGTGTCGGAGACCGTCGGATTCGTGCCGCCCTGGAACTCCTGGAGGTTCGTCAACTCGCCGCTTTCCTGATGCCGGCGCGGCGGTCTAGCGAAGCCGTGCGCTTGCCGTGCCCGAGTGTGGAGACTGGGAATCGCTTCGCCACCGCGTCTTTTCGATGCGATCGAGCTCGGCTGCCACATCGGTCCCATCGTAGAACCAGAGCCAGCCCCGCGCGCGAACCGTCTGACCGGGCGGACAATCGGCCAGCCTGCCATTCGAGTGCATGCAGGGGACGGGCGGGTTCTGCCAGACGCCGTCCAGCGGATCCCAGGCCGTGATGACCCAGCGGCGACCGTCTTCGGATCGGCAGGCGGCGTAAGGGGCGCGGAGCACCTTGTTCTGCCCGGTCTGGGCGTGGAAGCCCTTTGCGGCCTTGAGCATGACGCAGTTCTGGAGACGCAAACCGGTAAGCACGTTCGTGGTGCCGTTGCGCAACCACGATTCCATGCGCACGGCATCGCGTCCGGGAACGACGCGCGTGCCAAACACGATGCCGTTAGGCAGTGTGCGCTCGAAGTCGAGCGACCCGTCCACATGCCGATTCCACTCCATCGGTTCAAGGACGGTGTCGGCCTTGGTCCAGATCGTCTCGATGTGCTCGTGGGCGAGGTAAGTGAGACCGAGGTTGGACCAGAGGGCTTCGGGCACGTCCACCACCACGTAGCTTCGGTTGTCCCAGGGCGTGAACACGCTGCATTTGGTGTCGCGTTGAGGGCAAAGAGCGCCGTCCAGAAAGCCCGTGCGGGGATGGCGCCCGCCGGGGTAGGGCAGGACCCGCAGCGGGGCGTCGGTGGCAAACGCCGGCCGGTTCGTGGCGTGAATGCCGTGCCGCTCCTGAGCCGCCCGAATTTCCGCCGAGGTCAGACCCGTGGCGGCGCGGACCTCCTCGATCGTGAAACCGTGATGCCAGATCATGTTCTCGAGCCAATCGCGCAGTTCACGGTCGTTTCTTGGCGCGCGGGCCGTCCGGGCGATGGCGGCGTCCTCCTCCTCGGTCTCGAGTCTCTCGTAGGCTGCGAGGGCGCGCTCGTTCTCGGCCTGGGCCTCGGGTGGAAGCCGGTCGCGGCTGCGCTCGATCTCCAGCTTCATCCGCTCGATGAGGAACGCCTTCTCCTCGGCGCGCGGCCTGGGGGGTTTGCCCGGCACCTCGATGTGCCAGGGCGCGGTGTGCGCCCACCGGAAACGTCCACCGGGGCGCTCCTCCCAGCACCGCACCGCGATCCAACCGCTTCCCTCGGTCGTGATCTCCGTGTCGAAAGAGGATTCGCGCGCCCCTTCGAGTCCCTCGCGGTTCCGCGGCATGATCGTGCGCACCGCGATCCCATTGTGCAGCACCTCGATAAACGCCAGCGGTTCCTCGCTGACGACGGTGCCGTTGACGCGGTAGCGAGCCGGGCCGCCGACGGGACGGAACGTCTCGCCTGGCGGCCGTTCGTTCACCTGTGCGAAGAGCATCGGGCCGGTTGTGACGAAGCTCCGTCCCGCCGCGAGGCCTTCGACCCATTTCTCGTAGCTGAACCCATCGGGCGAATGAGACATAGTTGGTGAACGCATACTCGGTCCGCCACATGTGGTTGTTCGCGAGTTCGTAAAGCTGGGCGCCGGTGACCGGCGGCAGCAGAAAGGCAAAGGCCCAGTCCAGTTTGTCCATGTCGAGCAACGCCCCTTCGGCCCGGGCCTGCGCCGCCACGGGTCCCCACGGCGGTGTGCCGTTGGTGAAAACGCTGCCGTGGTTGAGGAGGAAGAGCGCCCCGAGCGTGTGGGGTCTGTCGCCCACGGTGAAGATTTCGTATTCCGTGTTGCGCGGCCAAATCACGTGCGTCGAGTCCGCGTACAGTGGGCGGGCGGGAAAATCGCCGGCCATGTTCCGGTCGCCGGCGCCAGGGGCGGCAAAGGCCTGCGTCACCCAAAAGGAAAACGGGAACGTGACGTTGAGGTCCTCGGCAAGAACGACGTTGGTCAGCTCAGCCGGGGTGCGGTGGAGGTGGGTTTCACCGGAGTACCAACCCCGCTGCGCCATGTTGATCCAGCGGCGAATCGGGAGACTCAACTCGACGGGTTGCGTGGCGACCTCGACCTGCTGAGTTAAGGGGCGATACTCCTTGCCGCGTTCGACGATCAGCGTGTAGGTGCCGGGTGGAAGGTCGACGCGGAACGGGGCGGCAGGCAGGGTCACATGACATTCGACCGCGTTCGGGTTGATCCAGTTCGTCTTCGCGTATCGGACGGCGGGCCTGGCAGGGTCCGCACTCTCGGCGAAATGCCAGGACCCTTGATCACCGCGGACGTAGAGGCGGGCCGGAAGCGTCTCGCCCGTGCGGGAGTCCGCGATCCGGCCGGTAACGGAAGTCGCTTGCGCGGGATGATCGGCTGACCAGACGAAAAGCAGCAAAACCGCGAGTCGAGGCAGCCGTCTGGTTTGATCGTTCATGGACAATTTCAGGTCGTTTCCGCCGACAGAGCCGCAGCAGCAGACGGGGGCCAGCCTTGATGCGGCCCGACCCCTTCGAATCGCCCCGACTGCGGGCAATGGCTATGGCAAAGCAACCCGATAGAACGCCCCGCCTCCCGGGGCCGCAGTGTCTGCAAAGGTGACCGTCCCGACGGTTCCCGTCACCGTCCCGACGTCCATCCAGTCCGGGGCCTCGAGGTTGGCCGTGCGTTGAACCTTATAGCTAACTCCACTGACGGAGTTCCAGCCGAATTCGAAGACGCTGGGCGGGCCCGACGTGAAGGCAGGACCCACCAAGGTCGGTTGCGGTGGCGCCGGGGGCATGAGTTGTCCGAATAAGACCCCGTCGCCAATGCTCCACACGTCTTGAATGTCCGGGGCCACCGGGTTCAGCGACGCGAAGTTCGCGCCATCGTTGTAGTACCCGAACAAGTCCTGCAAAGCCGCATTGCCCGGATCGGGTCGGCCATAGAGCACGAGATCATCGAGGCCGTCCCCGTTGATGTCACTTACCGTAAGTTGGTCGCCCGGAATCCCGAGCACCAGCGAGACGTCCGCCACGCCGTCACCCCAGCCGCCGGCAGGCTGGCTGTAGTCAATGAAGACCTGGTTGTCCGAAGTGCGGTAAAGCAGGCGGTCGGCAATACCGTCCCCATTGAAATCGCCCAGGATGCCGAGGTCGCCCAGGGACACCACGCCGAAGGCATTCCAACCGGTGAAGTTGGCGGCTGCACCGTGGTCGGTGGAGATGCCTTTGACACCCTCGGACCTCCATGCGCCCCAGACGAGGGCGTCGGCAGGCTGACCGATGGCTGAGCCTTCGACCGTGATTCCACAGTCCTCGATCTTGTCGCCGTCCAAATCGCCAAAGACCAGGGCGTGACCGGGGCTGTCTGCAGAGATCCAACCCCAGGGGTCTGGAGGTCGCCGTTGGGCGGGTTGAAGTCGGTGGTGAGGAAGCCGTTGTTGGGTGGACCGGAGCAGGTGGCAATGACCTGGGCGGCGGTAGCCGATCTGCTTGAGATTATTGAGACACCCAAATCGAGGAGCAGGAGCCTGCCTCCAGTCGAGCGATTCAGGAACTCCCGGTGCGCCGCCTGTCGCTCCATATACGGCGACTCCACGAAGCGCCCGTCTCTCCTGAGATGTCGTTCCACGTAGCCCCCGCACGCCGGGCAGCGCGGACTGTCCGATTCTCGGACCTGCAGGCTGGTGACGTCGAGGTTTGCGAGCATTCGCTACACTGCATCGGGATTGTCATGGAGAAGGTCGATACGCGGCGTGGCGCACTGGAACTGCCCGTAGTCACCCGAAGAAGAAGTCACCCAGACAAATGCACGTCTCAACCGCCAGATTCCTGTATTACGAGACCGCCGCTGACATTGTTGACGCAGCCGGCGGGGCATGATTTCCTGCGGGCAGCATGATGGCTCGGAATCATGGCTATTTGCTGACTGGCCTGATAGCCATGGCCAGCGCGGTGCAAGTCGCGCCCAAGCGGGTCTTGCTTCTCCATTCCTGTGAATCATCCAGATCAAGACCCGACCGGTGAGAGAGCGCCCCAGCGTTCCGAGGCTCCGCCGCGGACGGAGATCGCTTCACTCCAGCGCCGACTGGACTTCAAGCGGTTGGTGGGCGAGGTCTCAACGCATTTTATCAATCTACCCGCGGAAGAAATTGACGCGCATATCAACCAGGCGCTGGGACAGATCGGGAGTTTCCTCGGATTCAACCTGGTCGCCATCAGCAAGTTCTTCGGGCAGGGCAGCGCGGGAGAGGTCACCCATATCTGGACGGCGGAGGAACTGCCTCCCGTCCCCCCTTGTTTCACGGAGTTGGATTTTCCCTGGACGGCCGAGCGCCTGGTGCAAGGCAAGCCGGTCCACTTAGCCTGTCTGGACGACTTTCCTCCATCAGGGCGGCGGGATCGCCAGACCTATGAACGGTTGGGGATTCGGTCCGCGTACAACTGGCCGTTGCAGGTGGCCGGAGCCACAGTTGGATGCTTGGGTCTGTGTTCCGTCGGTGAGGAGCATCCATTCCCCGGTGAGTTTGAGGAGGAACTGGAACTCCTCGCCCAGATCATGGCCAGCACCCTCGCGCGCCAGCGTGCCGATCAGGTCCTGCAAGAGAGCGAGGCGAGGCTGAGCTTGGCGGCGGATGCGGCCGGGGTGGGGCTGTGGCGGCTGAGCCTGGCCAGCAACCAGTTCTGGCTCACCACCAAGACCCGGGAATTGTTCAATTTCGCCGCAGATGAAGTGGTGACCTTCGAGCGGTTCCTGAGCGTGGTCCATCCTGACGATCAGGAACTCATTCGCCAAAAGGTGCAGGCGATGGTGCGGTCGAATAACGATGACCAGGTCGAGTACCGCATTCTTCGACCTGACGGAAGCGTCCGATGGATGCTCTCGCGGGGTCGCGTGCGTGCCGCCAAGACCGGCGAATCAGATTCCTTGATGGGCGTCTCGCTGGATATCACCGAGCGCAAACGGCGCGAACAAGCGTTTCGCGCAAGCGAAGCGCGGCTGGCGTCCGGCGCCGAACTGGCCGGTCTGGGCTTCTACGAGGTGGCGGACGGCGAGCGGGTTACCTACCTGGACGAGCGGGTGCGCGCCATCATCAGCGCCCCTCCGGGAGGGACGGACGACCGCGGCGCGTTGGCATTCTGGCTGGAGCACATCCATCCGGAGGACCGCCCGCGCATTCTCGACGCGCACAACCGCTTGAATGATGGGATGGCCGACCAGTTGGCCGTCGAATACCGCTACCTGCATGCACAGCGGGGTATGATTTGGATTGACCACTTGGCCCACGTCCTCCGGCGCAACGAGGCGGGCCGCGCGACCCACACCGTCGGGGTTCTCCGGGACATCACCGAGCCGCGACGGACGGTGACGGAAGCGCTGGAATTACGCAGCAAATTGGCTCATGCCGGCCGCGTCACTTTGCTCGGCCAGTTGGCTTCCGCGCTGGCCCATGAGCTCAGTCAGCCGTTGGGGGCCATCTTGCGGAATGCTGAAGCCGCCGAACTCATGCTTCAGGAGACTGCGCCCGACCTAGAGGAACTGCGTGCGATTGTTGCCGACATCCTGAGGGACGATCAGCGGGCGGGAAAGGTGATTGATCGGCTTCGGTCTTTGCTCAAACGGCGCACTCTGGACCTGCAGCCAGTCGAACTGCATGGTGTGATCACCGAAGTCCTGTCGCTGGTTGGCACCGATGCCGCGGCCCGTCAAGTGAAGTGCGTCTACTCCTCCGCTTCCGGACTGCCGCCCGTCTGGGGCGATCGTGTCCACCTTCAGCAGGTTCTGCTGAACTTGCTGGTCAACGCGATGGACGCGCTGGCGGGAACTGCCCCGCACGAGCGTCGCATCCAGATCACCGCGCGCCACGCGGACCCCGGCATGGTCGAAGTCCGCGTCTGCGACAATGGTGTCGGAATACCGAACGATTCGCTGGGACGTCTGCTGGAGCCGTTCTTTACCACCAAAGCCAACGGCATGGGCATGGGCCTGGCGGTATCCAAGACCATCGTCGAGGCGCACAAGGGAAGAATCTGGGCGGAGAACCGGCCGGAGGGCGGCGCATGTTTCTGTTTCACGCTGCCAATTGCCGCCGGTGAGCGGCAACGGGAAGATGGCAAGTGAGAACACCGCACTGCGATTCTCCTGCTCTTGCGACTGGTTCCTCGCCCCGAGCCACGGTTTTCGTTGTGGACGACGATATTTCCTTCCTGCGGGCCGTCTCCCGGTTGCTGCGGGCCTCGGGACATCACGTTGTCGCCTGCAGTTCGGCGATGGAGTTTCTGGCGGAACTCAAACCGGACACCGCAGGGTGTGTCGTTGCCGACCTGCAGATGCCGGGCATGGACGGCATGGCGTTGCAGGCGGCTCTTCAAAAAGTGGGCAGCCTTTTGCCGGTGATTCTCCTGACGGGTCATGGGGATATCCCCACCACGGTGCGCGCCATGCGGGGCGGGGCGGAAGATTTTTTGACCAAGCGTGCGCCGCGGACGGAGCTGATCGCCGCCGTGCAGCGCGCGCTGGCTAGGGACGAACGCGAGCGAACGGAGTGCGCCCGTTTGCTGGCGCTGCGCCAGCGTTTTGAGCAACTGACCGACCGCGAGCTTGAAGTCCTGCGCCACGTTGTCCAAGGCAAACTCAACAAACAGATCGCCGCCGATCTCGGCATTCATGAGCGCACGGTCAAACTCCACCGCACCAGCATCACCACCAAACTCAACGTTCATTCGGTGGCTGAACTGACGCGGCTGGTGCAGGAGGCGCGAGTGCTGTAGGCCGCTCTCCCCACTCGCCACTCTTCTGACCTTCCCCAAAGGGCAGTAGCCGAGATCTGTCCGTTCCCCGAGACTGCCCGTCATGCAGGCGCGTTGCATGGCCGGTGACATCATTCGTGTGACAGTCGTGGATGACGACGATAGTATATGCCGGTCGTTCAGCCGATTGCTCCGCATGGCGGGATTCCAGCCCGTCTGCTATGCCTCCGCCGAAGCCTTGCTCGAGGACACCAGGCGCCCTCGGTTCGACTGCTTGGTGCTCGACATTCAGTTGGGCGGCATGTCCGGTCTGGACTTGAGCCAGCGGCTGGCGGCAGTCAGAGACAGCACCCCGGTGATTTTCATCACGGCGCACGATGATCCGGAAGTGCGCGCCGAGGCGCTGGCCCGCGGCTGCGCCGGATACTTTCGGAAGAACGAACCCGGGGAGCGGGTGCTGGAGGCCATTCGGCGCGTAATCCCGCAACCTCCCTTAACCTCTGTCCATCGGCCCTAAAGTAGCGCAACAGCCAGGACAAACCCACTCGACCTGCTTGCCTTTGAACCAACTGAATACATGACCATCATGAAAACACTGATTCGTTTCGCCACCCTCGGACTGGTCGCGCTCGCGCTGCCCGTGTTAGCCCAGCAACCCTCCGCCGCTGAACGCGCGGCGATGTTGAAGGCCACCATGACCGCCAGCCAGGCGGTCCTCAAACAATACGAGTGGGTTGAAACCACCGTCATCAGCCTCAAGGGCGAGGAAGAATCCCGCCAGATGAACCGCTGCTATTACGGCGCGGACGGCGGCGTGCAGAAGGTGCCGCTCACCACGCCTCTTCCCGCCAAGAAGAAACGCGGACTGCGCGGGAAGATCGCCGAAGCCAAGCAGGAGGAATTGACCGACTACATGAAAGAGGCCGTGGCGTTGGTGAAGAGTTACGTGCCGCCCACGCCGGTGCTGATTCAGGCGGCCAAGGACGCCGGCAAAGTTTCGCTGGACGTCCTCGAACCCGGCCGTCGCGCCCGTCTGAACTTTCGCGATTACCTCAAGCCCGGCGACAACTTGGGCGTGGAAGTGGACCTGACGAGCAACCGGCTCCTCGCGCTCACGGTCAAGACCTACTTAGACAGCGCCAAGGACGTGGTGGACCTCCAGGCCGGGATGGGCACACTGGCCGACGGCACCAGTTACGCCGACGCCATCACGCTGAATGCGCCGGCCAAGAAGCTCACGGTAAAAGTGGACAACTCCGGCTACCGTAAAACCAATTAAGCCCGGAACTGCCCCCTGTTCCGAACCCCCAAAGCAGTATGAAGACTACATCGAGATTGACGGCCATAGGCCTCGGGCTGGCGCTGGGGCAGGCCGCACTGCTGGCGACGGCTCAGTCGGCCGACCCCGGCTGGCCGCGCGTGTTCAAGCAGGACAAGAAACAACTCACCGTCTATCAGCCCCAGGTGGACTACTGGAACGGCTACACGAACATCCACTTCCGCTGCGCCATCGCCGTCAAGGGCGTGACCAAGCAGGAAAAGTTCGGAGTCGCGGAAGTGGACGCCGTGACGGTGACGGACCACGCGGCGCGCATCGTGGCCCTGGTGCCGACGCAGCGCGAGTTGCGCTTCCCCAACTGCTCGGACTCCGAGTTGGCCGCGTTGCGCCGCGCGGTGGACGAACTCAAGCCGCCGGGTCAGGCCCTGACCGTTTCGTTGGACCGGGTGTTGGCCTACCTGGATCCGGCTCAACACGCGACGCAACCGGCCATCGAAGTGAATCTCGAACCGCCCACGATCTTCTACAGCCGGCAGCCGGCCATCCTGGTCATGTTCATGGGCGAGGCGCAGTTCAAGCCCGTCGAAACCAATCGGACGGACCTGCTGTTTGCGCTCAACACCAATTGGGACGTGCTCTACGACACCGCCACCCAGCGGTATTACCTGTTGAATGGCGACAACTGGCTTGTCGCGTCCGATGCGAAGGGGCCGTGGACCGCCGCCACGAGTCTGCCGACTTCTTTCTGGGCGTTGCCCGCGACCGAGAATTGGGCGGAAGTGCGCGCCAACCTGCCTGGCAAGAAAGCCAAGTCCACACCGACTGTATTTGTGAGCACGCAACCGGCGGAACTGATCCTCACGGATGGTGATCCGAAGTATCGTCCCATCGAAGGCACGAGCCTGCTGCTGGTGGCGAACACCGAGTCCATTGCCTTCCTGAATTCAGGCGAGGCGAGATTCTACTTCCTGGTGGCGGGCCGGTGGTTCCGCGCCACGAGCCTGCAAGGGCCTTGGTCCGCGGCCAGCCGGGATTTGCCCGCGGACTTCGCCCGGATTCCAGACAACGATCCCGTCGCGTTTGTGAAGGCGTCCGTGCCGGGCACCCGCGAGGCTAAAGACGCCGTGCTGCTGGCCTCGATTCCCAGCACCACCACCGTCCCAATCGCGCCCGTGACGGAAACCGTGACCTACACGGGCGCGCCGCAGTTCGTCACCATCCCGAGCACCACGGTCCAGTACGCAGTGAATACGCCGAACCAGGTCTTTCTGGTCAACGGCGGTTACTACTGGTGCTACGGGGGCGTCTGGTATTCCAGCGCGAGCGCGACCGGTCCATGGAGCTTCTGCACCAGTGTGCCGGCGGCCATTTACACGATCCCGCCCTCCAACCCCAATCACAACGTCACTTATGTTGTGGTCCAGAGTTCAACACCGACCACGGTGGTTTACAGCCAAACCTCCGGTTACAGCGGCGAATATGTGGCGGCTACAGGCGTGCTGATGTTCGGCATGGGCATGCTGGCGGGCGCGGCGATCACGGACGATTACCATCATCATTACTACTACCCGCCTCCTTATCACTATTCCTACGGCTGTGGTGCCGTGTATCACTACGGTCATGGCGGCTACTATGCTTCCGCGCATGTCTATGGCCCCTACGGGGGGGCGGGGCGCACCGCCTCCTACAATCCTTACACCGGCACTTACGCGCGTTCGAGCTACGCGTATGGCCCTTACGGCAGCGCGGCGCGAGGGGCGGCGTATAATCCCTACACTGGCACTTCGGCGGCGGGCCGCGCAGTGAGCACACCTTACGGGTCGGCGAGACAGGGGGTGGCCTACAATCCCTATACTGGGGCGCGGGCGGCCGGCGGACAGGTGAACACGGCCTACGGTTCGGCTGGAAGAGGCGCGGCCTACAATCCGACGACGGGCCAGGGCGCGGCGGGCCGCTACGCCTCGGGCGAATATGGGAGCGCGGGCGCGCTACGAACCACAGAGGGCAGTGGCATGGCGGCGTGGGATACCAAATACGGCCAGGGTGCCGTCGGCAAGTCCCAGTCGGGTGATTACTACGCGGCGAAAGACGGCACCGTCTACAAGAAGGACTCCAGCGGCAACTGGTCCCAGAATTCGGGCAGTGGCTGGGAGAGCACCTCCAAACCGCAGCCCTCTTCCGCAAGGCCACAAACCGCCAGCAGTTCCAGCCGCCAGCCTCAGGCCAGTTCCGTATCGCAGGCGCGTGCGACCCCGCCGAGCGCCTCTCCTGCTTCAACCACATGGAGCCAGAACAAATCGAGCTTGGAATCGCAGGCGCAGGCGCGCTCCTGGGGCAACCAACAAACCCAGCGCGCCAGCCAGTACCAATCCTCCGCTTCGCGCTCGCGGTCGTCCGCCTCCAGTTACTCGGGCGGCGGGCGCTCGCGCGGGGGACGTGGCCGGTGATCTCACAGAATTCAACTGTTTGAGCGAAAGAAAGCAAACGTGCAAGAGACAAAACTGAAAACCGTGAAACCCAGAATCCTCAAGTTCACACTGGGCTTCCTGTTCTAACCGACCTAATCTCACCAATGGCACACATAGAAGTGGTAAGCCTCCCTAACCGGGTCTCAGCGATCGCCACGGCGTGCAGTCTCGTGCTCACGACGTTCAACGCAGCGCAAGCGCAAGCCGGGGAATTTGCTGATGCCGGCTTGTCTCACCCGCTCACGCTCGCGCCCGCCGATGCTACTTCCTCCGGCGGCGGCGCGGAGGTTGACGACGAAAAGGCCAAAGCCGCCGCCTTGGCCAAGGCGACACTGAATCCCATCGCCAGCCTGATCAGTCTCCCGCTGCAAAACAACTTCGACTGGGGCGCGGGGCCGAGTGACGACGGCTTCCAATACAAGCTGAACGTGCAACCGGTGATTCCGATTTCGCTCAACGAGAACTGGAACGTCATTTCACGGACGATTGTGCCCTACGTCTATCAAGAGAATTACATCGGCACCTCCAGCCAGTCGGGCCTCGCCGATGCCGTCCAGAGTCTCTTCTTTTCGCCGGTCAAACCGACGAAGAACGGATGGATTTGGGGTGCGGGCCCGGTGTTGCAGCTTCCCGCCGCTACCGATGATTTGTTGGGCGAGGAGAAGTGGGGCGCCGGTCCGACGGCGGTGATCTTAAAACAGCAGGGACACTGGACCTATGGCGCTTTGGTCAACCACGTCTGGTCCTTTGCCGGCGAAAGTGATCGTGCGGACGTCAACCGGACGTTCCTCCAGCCCTTTGTTTCCTACACCACCAAAACGTTCACCAGTCTCGGGCTGAACGCCGAGTCCACGTACGACTGGGAGCGAGAGCAATGGACGGTGCCCGTCAACGCCTTTGTGCAGCAGTTGTTGAAATTGGGCAAACAGCCAATCTCACTGCAATTGGGCGGACGCTATTACGCCGAGGGTCCGAGCGGAGCGCCGGAGTGGGGCTTGCGCTTCCAGGTCTCGTTCCTGTTTCCGAAATGATGAAAGTCCACCAGCGAGACGACAAACAAGTCAAACCCAGAAAATAACACCCAGATACAATCTCATTGCCACCGCAGTCGTTAGCGAGCTGGCGGCAATCCATCACACTGCAACAAACAAACCGATGAAAAGAACAACCATAATCGCCGCCCTCAGCCTCGCGCTGGGAGCGGCCATCGTGCTGCCCGCCAGCGGGCAGCAAACCACCGGCACGCCGGGTTCCCCCAGCGTTGCCGAAACCAAACAGCGGTCGCATCTGCCGATGCCGAACACGCCTCGGCCCACCTTGACCACCTACGATGCGAAGAACCCGGACAGCAAGTTCCCGCCTATCGAGCAACTGCGTCCGCCCAAGGGCGCGCCCAACGTGCTGATCGTCTTGATTGACGACGCGGGGTTCGGTTCGTCCAGCACCTTCGGCGGGCCCTGCCAGACGCCGACCTTGGAGAAGCTGGCGAAGGGCGGCCTCATGTACAATCGCTTCCACACGACCGCCATCTGCTCGCCGACCCGCCAGGCGTTGCTCACCGGGCGCAACCACCATTCCTGCGGCATGGCCGGCATCACCGAGATTGCGACCGGCGCGCCGGGCTACTGCTCAGTTCGGCCCAACTCCATGGCGCCCCTGGCGGAGACGCTCAAACTCAACGGCTACTCCACGGCGCAGTTCGGCAAGAACCACGAAGTCCCCGTCTGGGAGACCAGCCCCGTCGGCCCCTTTGACGCCTGGCCCACGGGCGGCGGCGGCTTCGAGTACTTCTACGGCTTCCTTGGTGGCGAGGCGAACCAGTGGTACCCGACGCTCTACGAAGGCACTACGCCGGTGGAGAACAAGAAGACGCCCGAGCAAGGCTACCACCTCATGACGGACATAGCTGACAAGGCCAGGAAATGGATCGGGCAGCAGAAGGCGCTGGCCCCCGACAAGCCCTTCTTCATCTACTTCGCCCCTGGCGCCACCCACGCGCCGCATCATGTGGCGAAGGAATGGGCGGACAAATACAAAGGCAAGTTTGATCAGGGCTGGGACAAACTGCGCGAGGAGACCTTCGCCCGCCAGAAAAAGCTCGGAGTCATCCCGGCGGGCTGCCAACTCACCGCACGCCCCAAGGAGATACCCGCTTGGGAGGCAATGCCCGAAGCGTTCAAGCCTGTGCTGCGCCGGCAAATGGAAGTGTACGCCGGGTTCATGGAGTACACCGACCACGAGGTTGGCCGCGTGGTGGAGATGCTGGAAAAGCTGAACATCCTCGATGACACGCTCATTTACTACATCGTCGGCGACAACGGTGCCTCCGCTGAGGGCAACATCAACGGGTGCTTCAACGAGATGGGCTACTTCAACGGGCTGCAAGCCCTCGAGACGCCCGAATACCTGTCGGCGCGGCTCGACAAACTCGGCGGGCCGGAATCCTACAACCACTATGCCGTAGGCTGGGCGCACGCCATGAACACCCCTTACCAGTGGACCAAGCAGGTCGCCTCCCACTGGGGCGGCACGCGCACCGCCACCGTCGTCCACTGGCCCAAGGGCATCGAGGCCAAGGGCGAGATTCGCTCGCAGTTCACCCATGTGATTGACGTAGCCCCGACGGTCCTCGAGGCGGCCGGTCTCCCGCAGCCGGAGTCGGTGAACGGCATCCAGCAGGACCCCATCGAGGGGACCAGCATGCTCTACTCATTTGACAATGCCAAAGCCCCCGAACGGCACGACGTCCAATACTTCGAGATCATGGGCAACCGCGGCATCTACTACAAGGGCTGGTCCGCGGTCACGAAACACTATACGCCCTGGATTCGGGCTAAGAGCCCCGCCTTCGACGACGATGTGTGGGAGCTCTACGACGGGAGCAAGGACTGGAGCCAGGCGAATGACCTCGCCAAGCAGATGCCGGAGAAACTCCACGAGCTGCAGCGGCAGTGGCTGATCGAGGCTGCGCAATACAAGGTGCTGCCCCTGGACGACCGGATCTTCGAGAAGCTCGACCCGGACCTCGCTGGCCGGCCGGTGCTGATCAAGGGCAAGACCCAGCTCCTGTTCGGCGGCATGGGACGCCTCTCGGAGAACTGCGTCCTGAACATCAAGAACAAGTCGCACTCTATCACCGCCGACATCGTGGTGCCGGAGAAGGGCGCTCAGGGCGTCATCATCTGCCAGGGCGCCAACATCGGCGGGTGGACGCTGTATGCCCACAACGGCAAGCTTAAGTACTGCTACAACTGGGGTGGCTTCAAGCACTTCATGGTCGAGGCCAAGGACCCGCTCCCAGCAGGCCAGCACCAGGTCCGCATGGAGTTCGCCTACGCCGGCGACGGCATGGGCAAGGGCGGCAAGGTGACCCTTTACACCAACGGCAAGAAGGTCGGCGAGGGGAATGTCGAGGCAACGCTGGCGACGATCTTCTCGGCCGACGACGGTTGCGATGTCGGTGAAGATTCGGGTGCGGCGATTTCGCCGGACTATGGCCCGGTCGGCAACGCCTTCAACGGCGAGGTCAAGGGCGTGCAGCTCTCGATCGCGGATGACCCGAATAATCACGAGGTCGACCCCCAGGACGCCATCCGGGCGGCCATGGGACGGCAGTAAGCCATTCGTTCGTGAACCACGTGGGCTGGTCCATGCCGGACTGGCCATCGGACCGGCCCGCGAATTCACGGTCGAGACAACGAACGAGACAAGACAAACCCAAACAGACTATGACCGAAGTGGTGTTCTTCCGGCGGGACGACGTGCCCGCCCACATCGCGGAGAAGTCGGCCGAAATGCGGCGACTGCTCAACCTGGCGACCGAGCCGCAAAAGTTCACGCTCACCTATTCGCCGATGCGCGGAGCCAGCAATGAACTCGCCGTGAACAGCCGTTCCATGCTGCAGATCATGCAGGCTTTTGCCAGCCGTGTGGACGTGCCCGAGGCCCATCTCAAGGATCACAGCACGTGGCCCTCGCTGGAGAACGCCCCCGCGACGGAGGGCCCCCGGCAAACCGCACGGATTCAAAGCGGCAAGGAGAAGCCGGCCAACGCGTTTGCCGCCGTGCGCTATCGCGACTACTGGTTCTGGATTGACAACGGCGACCTGCTCAGCAAGCGCTCGTTGACGGTCGTAATGCTCTTATTCACGCTGGCGGATACCGGCAGCCCCGAGAAATTCCCGCTGATCACCATCCCGGCGCAATAGCCTTCCGAAACACACCAAATGAAACCAACGAAAGTGAACAACGCACCCACACGGTTTGCCTCGGCACTCGTCTCGGGGGCCGCCTGCACCCTTTGCGCCCACGCCGGCGGGATTTCACTCTATGAAATCGCCACGCCCGATGTGGGCCTGGCTTCCGCCGGTTACGCCGCCCGGGCCCAGGATGCATCCACAGTGTTTAGGAATCCGGCGGGCATGAGCCTCCTCGCGGGCGCGCAATTCCAGGGAGGTCTCCAACTCACCTACGGCGACGTGGCATTCTCTAAGAATGCGGACGATACGAGTCCATCGCTCCGGGACGACGGCGACGGCGGCAACGCCGTGGGCGCCTTGCCGGCCGGCGGCCTGTTTTTGGTCCAGCCGCTCTCCGACCGTTTCGCTGTGGGCATTGGCGCACTTTCGTATTGCGGGTTGATGGAGGAATTCGACGACAACTGGGTCGGTCGATACTACGTCCAGAAAGGCTCGCTTCTCGGCATGAGCCTCATGCCGTCAGTAAGCTTCAAAGCGACCGAGTGGCTTTCGATCGGCGCGGGGTTGAACGCGATGTACGGCTACATGAACACCGAGGTCGCCGTCCGTACCCTCGCGCCGGGTGACGGCCAGTTGACGATCAAGGACGAGACCTGGGGCTTCGGCGCCAACGTGGGCGTGTTGGTGGAGCCGCGCAAGGGCACCCGTTTCGGCGTCACTTATCTCTCGCCGGTAGGCCTGGATTTCGAAGAACGCCCGACCTTCAGCAACCTGGGAGGACTGGGCGGCGGCATCTTCGCCAACCCGCCTCAATTGGACTTGGGCGTGACCGTGCCGCAGTCGGTGATGTTCAGTGCCTATCACGAACTGAACCCGCGGTGGGCGCTCATGGTCAACGTGGGCTGGCAGAACTGGGAGCAGTTCGGCAAAGTGGACGTGGGCGTGGATGCGGAGAATCCCACCAGCTTGTCGAAGAACCTCAAGCACCAAGACACCTTGCATGGTGCGATCGGAGCCCAGTATCGGATTTCCGACCATTGGACGCTCTCGGGCGGCGCTGCTTACGATAGTTCGGCGGTGGACGACGCGGATCGCACGCTCTCGCTGCCGATGGGTGAGGCGTACCGCATCGGCCTGGGTGCGCACTGGCAGGTGAGCGAGAAGGTGAACCTGGGCGCGGCCTACGAATTCCTGTGGAGCGGGGACATGCCGGTGGTGCAGGACTCGAACTACCGCGGCAGGGTGTCGGGTTCGTTCCGAGACAGTTGGTTCTCGTTTGTCACCGTTGATCTGACGTGGAAATTCTGAATGAACAAAGAGGCGATAGACCAGGAACTCAAAGATGGGCATCTCCGAAGCGACTTATGCTCGCCTGCGAAACCCTGGTCACGGCTGGCAAACCAAGACCGTCCAGGTCAAAAATCGGTCGGACAATCGCCCGACGAGCCAGGACAACGACTGCACCGACTGCCAGAGGGTTGATCGCTCGTGAAAAGCGCTGGCTGCTACTCGCGCGAGCGCTGCGCGACTTCACCGGCCAACCGACGAATGAACACTGACCTTCAACGCCAGCACATGGTGAGAACAGAGGGACGACACAGCTCTCTGCTCCCCTTGTTGCCTCCTCTTGGATTCTCGGCCCAGTGAGCCAGGGGGCTGTTCCTGTGAAGCTCGACAGAACAAGCGTGCGGGGTCGAGGGTTGCCGCTTGGATTGCTGCTCACCTTGCTCTTCACGGCTGCTAACCCTGGCGCGTCCCATGCCCGCGTCGCCACCGCCGAAGCCACCCCCCCTCCGCACAGATTTCGTCCGCCACCACTGCGCCTGCGGAGGAGGGACCCGAACGATTGAAGCAGCAGGTCCGAATCACGGTGGAGACGAACAGCCTGGCCGCTGCAGCCGCCACCAACAGTGTCGCCCCCAAGGAGAAATCATCCCAATTGAAAGCCATCTGGGAGGGCTGGGATGGACTCCATTTTGAACTCGAGCGGAAGACGCTGCTCGGTCAGCGGGTGCCGGGCGTCACCATCTGGCACCGTACCTGGTCGATACGGGCGACATAGCCTCCCAAGGCGCGCTGGTGCTTGGCGCGGAAGCAGCCTGGATGAACGGGCCATTGTCCGTCCAGGGTGAGTATCTGCACTCTTTTGTTGAACATGCGGCCGGCAGCGGCTTGAACTTTGATGGCTTCTATGCCTCCGTGGGATGGCTTCTCACGGGCGAAAGCCGGCCGTACAACCGGGCCGAGGGTGTCTTCGATCGGGGGGTTCCCAAGCGGAACCTCGACTTCGGTCGTGGGGGCTGGGCTGAAGCCGGGCGCAAGAGGACCGAGACCGAAAGGCGCCGGTAATCGGGTGCCGGGGCCTTCGATCTGGCACAAATTGGTTGGTTGCCGCCAATCGGGGCCGATACCAGAATGATCCTCATGAACACTCGGTACCTCTCTCAGGCTCTGCGTGACATGTCGTTCCCGGCATTCGTCCTCCTCGCGGCTCTCGCAGTCACCGGCGCGAACCAATTCCCCGGCGAAGCCGTCGGCGGTCAGACCGCACGACTGCCGGATGACCGTGACGGGGAGGCCGCAGGCGGAGCGATCGAAGGCACCCGACTCGGCATCGACAGGGAACGGTTCACGCTCAATGGGCAGCCTGCGTTTCTGTTGGGCATCAGTTACTATGGGGGACTGGGAGCCGGCATCGAGACGCTGCGCAAGGATCTCGATGCCTTGAAATCCCATGGGTTCAACTGGATTCGCCTCTGGGCAACCTGGTCCTATGCGGGACACGACGTTTCCGCGGTCGATGTGCAGGGGCGTCCGCGCGAGCCGTATATGTCGCGCCTCAAGACCCTCGTGGCCGAATGCGACAGGCGCGGAATGGTTGTGGACGTCACCTTGAGCCGCGGCCGAGCCGCCATCGGCGGGGGCATTCCCGATCTGCAGGCGCACCGGACCGCGGTGCAATCGATCATCGCCGCCCTGGGTGAGAGGGCCAATTGGTATCTCGACCTGGCCAACGAGCGTGATGTTCGGGATGCGCGCTTTGTCTCGACGCAGGAGGTGCGGGAATTGCGTGACCTGGCACGGCGGTTGGCGCCGGGGCTGGCGGTGACGGCCTCGTTTGGAGGGCATGACCTGGGCGAAGCCTATGTGCGCGAGGCGCTCATCGAGGCCAGGCTCGATTTCGTCGCGCCACACCGCCCCCGAGCGGCGGGAACCGCCGCCCAAACACTCTTGCACACGCAAACGTGTCTGGACGCGATGCGTCAAATGGGGCGACTGGCGCCGGTCCACTACCAGGAACCGTTCAGGCGCGGATACGGCCACTGGGAACCGGTCGCCGCGGATTACCTGACCGACCTGCGCGGCGCGGTCGAGGGCGGCGCCGCAGGGTGGTGCCTGCACAACGGCAGCCGACGGGACGAGAAGAACGACCGCCCTCGCAGGTCGTTCGATCTGCGCGAGCAGTCGCTGTTCGAGCAGCTTGACGATGAGGAGATGGTCGTGGTCCGCCAAGCGAACGACATCGTCAGGAGACCCAGATAAGGACGTCAGTTGATCCTCACCACGGCAGCCGAATAGGCCGGCAACTCGAAGCGAACTCGTTGGCCGGTCAGTTGGACCATGCCGGTCTCCACCCGCACGGCCGTAGGGGCCTCGAGGGTGTTGCGGGCGCGCAGCGAGCCGGGCGCGACCACTTGCATCGACGCCGTCTTCGGAGCCAATTCACCGTTCAAGTCGACTTCGACGCTCCTATCCTCGGCGTTGGGGTTGACCGCCTTGACCACCACGGTTCGGCCGTCCTCGGTGCGGGTTGCAACCACGTTGCATCCTTGCGGATCGCCTTCGACCGTGAGGAATCCGGGGGCGAAGTTATCCCACCAGAGTTTCATCACGACGTAGTTCGGGGCCGGGAACCAGCCGGTGTGATCGAAGTTGATGAACGCGTTGTCCCAGGCGCCGGCTGAGAGGTGGCGCAGGAACAGCGCCGGACCGCCGAGGGTGAATTTCCGGCCCTGGCGCTCATAGGCATTGAGCAGGCCGCCCGCATACAGGCCGGTGCGCCAATCGGTGGACTGCGCGTTCCATTCGGAGTTGTAGATCTCCATCTGCGGATTGGCGGAGGCGGCGATGTAATCGGCAAGCTCGATCAGCAGCTTCTCGTAGCGCTCGACGCCCGTGGCGAAGTTCTGCGGATTCTCGTAGTGGTGGATGCTGATATAGTCGATCACGGGGGCGCACGCATCGATCAGCCCGCGGTTCCAGCGCATGTCGAAGCTGCTGCCGCCGCAGGCGATAATCCTGATGGGGGTGCCGAGTTCGGCGGCCTTGGCCCGCATGGCAGGCGCAAACTCGAGCACCGTTGCGATGTAGGCCTCGATGCCGGCGCCCCAGGTCTCGTTGTCGAGTTCCCAGTAGACCACTCCGTATGGCTCGGGATGCCCGTGGGCGGCGCGGAGAGCCCCCATGGGAGTCGAGGTGTCGCCGTTGCAGTATTCCATCCATTCGAGGGCGTAGGGGAGGTAATCGTCACGGGAGGCAAGTCGGAACTGAGCCGGCGCGCCGCAGCCGGCATCGAGGATGCCTGTATTGATGACCAGCAAAGGCTCCGCGCCGACTCGATTGCAGAGCATCATGTACTCATCCGTGCCCAACGAGTTGATATCCTGGTCCTCCCACATGTAGGCCGAGTAAATGCGCCGCTCGTGCTGCGGGCCCACGGCGTCTTTCCACAGATAGACAGACGCGAAACAGCCTCCCGGCCAGCGGATGATGGGCGGCCGCAGGCCGCGCACAGCATCCAGCAGATCGGGTCGGAACCCGCCGGTGGCCAGGGCGTCCTGTCCCATCAGGCTGACCTGGTCGAGCTTGACGGCGCCTGCTCCCAGCAGCGTGATGCGCAGGGAACCGTCGAGAGTGGCGCCACGTGAGTCGATCTGAAAAGGGTGGTTGGCCCAACCGGCGCGAGGCGGACCCAGGAGGGTCTCGCCGAGCACAGTGTCCTGATCCAGCAACTCGATCTTGATGCCTGCGGGCAGCGAGCCTTTCATCCAGACCGATCCGTGGTAGCGCTGTGGCGTGAGACGGAAATTCGCCTGCTCGATGCCCGTGGGCGCGCCGTCACCCGTCAGGCTGACACTGTATTCGTTATTGAGCGCGTCTGCGACCTTGTCAGCCTTTCCAGAGCCAAAGTGCCTCCAGAAATCGAACTCGAAAGGCTTCGGAGGCAGCGTGGGCAGTCCCGAGAAGAGGACATCTGAGTCATCGAGTCGCGTGACCTTGATATTGCGATAGCGCGCGTGGGTGCCCCACGTGCCAAGGCCGACCATGCCCTTCCGATACGGATTGTCCTCGTCGCGCAGATCGATGATTTGCTCTCCATCGAGCCAGCATTGGATATGGTCGGCTTGACAGCGGATGCGAACGTCGTACCAACGGCCTGTTTGGATGCCGCCATCCCGACCCCGTCCGATTCCACGGCGTCCGCCCTCAACTTCCTTCTCGATGGCGTGGCGGGTATTGTTCCAGCCGCCGAGGTTCAGCCAGTAGAATGAGTCATCGTCTTGGACGCGAAACAGCACCATGAAGCCCTCGGAGCCGCGCTCCTTGAGGGCCTGCAACGTCAGCTCGTAGTCTTCCCAAGCGCTGTCGCCAAACACGAAATGGGCGTCCGTGATCAGTGCGGACTGGACGACTTCGCTGTTTTCGCTCGACCAGTTGCCCATCCCGGCATTGGCCAGCTCGAAACTCCGGTTCCAGACCAACTCGCCCCAGAGACCGCCATTGGCGGAGTGATAGATGTGCTCGAAGAAATGGCCGTAGACATTCGGGTTGATTGCATGGGCCGGGCTGTCGGTGTTCACCGTCAACCCGACTGGCGCCTCCCCGGACTCCGCGGTTGCCGGCCAGCAGCACGCCGTGGACAATCCTGCGAGGGTCAGGCCCGTGATCCTCATCCATCGATTCCAATACTCGATCGCGCTCATACTCTTGGTCGTCAAAAACTCGCCCGCCCGCCGCTCTCCGTCCCCGCGACAGAATCCGAAGACGAACTCTGAGCATATCGGCAGGTGCTCGCATTGTTGTCCGGTCGGCGCTCGACAGGCAAATGCAAAGTCGCCGGCAACGCAAATTCGCCGGCGCGACGGACGTTCGGAGCGGGGCGGAAGCAAGGGCTCAGGATCTGACTTCGGGCTCCGCACCCGGCCCGGTGAACCACTTCGGATCTCCTGTATCTGGTCGGTCAGGGGGCGTGCGAATCGGATGTGTCAGATTCGCGACGATTCTGCCGGGTGCTGCTCGTCCAGTAACGAACGGCCCACGCTTCGCACCGGCACGTGGGCCGCGCAGCATGGTGCGGACTGCCCCGGACCTCCGCCGTATCCCATCTTGACGATGCCGCTCATTTCTTCTCGCGGCACAGCACCGAAGATTCTGGCAAGCAGTCCTATGATGTCAGTGCGTCGATTGACGAGAGCGGCAACACACAAGCCGAAGCAGGCCAAGCAGACGACGACTGAACGAGTGGGTGACCGCCAAAAGGAGCGAGACAGACGGTTGCCTTGCGGCTAACAATGCCCGCAAAACCATGACGAACGATTCGACCATCGCAAAGCTGCAGAGGCCGCGGAGGAGAACTCTCTGTCATCTTCCTCGCATCGCGGGCGTGTGCATCTGCCTTGTGTTCGCCTCGATCGCGGGTTGGGCCGCCGACCTCGATCAGGCCCCCGCCACAGCCGAGTACGAACAAGCCATCGAGGCGGACTGGCTCCGGCAGCTTGCTCGAGCCTGCGCCGCCGATGACGGATCGCGCGTCACCCCCGAGGCCGACGCCGCCGGGGCGTGCGACGGAGCGGTGGACGAGGAAACGGCGTTTCACACCGAACGCCAGGAGCAGCCCTGGTGGCAGGTGGACCTCGGCTCGATCGCATCGCTCTCCCGCATCGTCATTCACAACGCCCGCGACTGCCCTGAGCGCGCGCGAAACCTCCGGCTCCTCCTGTCGGATGACGGGAATGCCTGGCAGGAGGTCTATCGCCATAACGGGCAGATCTTCGGGACGGCGCACGATGGTGTACCGCTGGCCGTTCCGATTGAAGGAAAGCGCGCGCGCTTCGTGCGGGTGATGCTGCCCGACACGGAATACCTGCACCTGAACGAGGTCGAAGCCCATGGGACCGGCGCCCCGCAGCGGAACCTGGCCCTTGGCCAGCCCGCCACCCAGAGCAGCGTAAGCCGGTGGTCCACAGCGCCGGCGGATTGGAAACCGGGCTTGCGAGCGGAAGCCGTCAGGGTCGAGATCGCGAAGGCGCTCGGGCGGGCGGAGCGGTTGTGCGCCGACTTGCGCGGCCTGACCGGCATCCCCGATCTGAGCTCGGAAGCCTCGGCACTCGATGCGCTGCGGGCGGACGTCGGCGGAGCGGCCGCATTGAACTTCGAGGCGGCTCAGGCGCTTTACCTCAAGGTCCGCCGGGCGGGACGGGCACTCGTGCTGAAGAATCCACTGGTGGTTTCCCGTCCGATCCTGTTCCTGATGCGCCCGCGTTATGCCGGGCACGGCCAGATGCTCTACGAGTATGTCGGCTGGTATTACCGCTCGGGCCCGCCGCGTCCCGACGCCGGTGTGTATGTCCTCGATGAACCGGGGCGCAGCATGAAAACCCGCGCCCTGGTCCCGAACTCGGAGTTGAACGGACATTTCGTGACCCTGTCTCTTGCCTACGACGCCCGGACTGTCTACTTCGCCTTCGCCGACCCGACCGGGAAACCGAGTTACGGCCCTGGATTCGCGCCGGTCGCGGAGGAAGTGGGAGTGAAGTACGGCTCCTTTCACATCATGTCGGTCAATACCGACGGATCGCAGTTGCGGCAGTTGACCGACGGCCCGCGCGACGACTTCGATCCATGTCCGCTTCCCGACGGCGGCATCGCGTTCATGTCCACCCGACGCGGCGGCAAGAACCGGTGCGGCGGCGGGAATCCCGAGGCAATCCATGCTTTGCACCGCATGGACGCCGACGGACGGAACATCCGGACACTGTCGTTTCACGAGACCAACGAGTGGCATCCGTTCGTCCTGAACGACGGACGCATCGTTTACACACGGTGGGATTACGTGGACCGCGACGCCGCCTGCTTTCACGGGCTTTGGACGTGCAACCCGGACGGCACCGGCCCGGTGATCCTCTTTGGCAACTACACCCGGCTGCCGTGGGCCTGCTACCAGGCTAAGGCCATTCCGGGCTCGCGCAGGATCCTGTTCGTCGGCGGAGGCCATCATTCCATCGTGGGCGGCACGCTGTGTCTGCTCGATCCGGACCGGGTCGAGTTGGACGCGCAGACGGGCGAAGACCGTCCGGAGTCGCTGGAGCGTCTGACGCCCGACGTCTGTTTTCCCGAGGCGCAAGGCTGGCCCAAGAGCTATTTCTACAGCCCGTGGCCGCTGTCCGAGGACTACTACCTTGTGGCCTTCAGCCATGAACCGCTCAGCGGCCAGTACACGGGAACGGCCCGGGAAGGCGAGACTGGATTGTACTACTTCGACCGGTTCGGCAACCTCGAACTGCTCTTTCGCCGGGAGGGCATCTCCGCCGCCTACCCGATCCCCCTGGCCCCGCGGCCCCGCCCGCCCGTCCTCGAAGACACCCGTGACGAGCAGTTCGGCGACCAGGGCGAGTTCCTCCTCTCGGACGTGAACGAGAGCCTTTACCCGATGCCGTCCAACCGGCCGATCTCCCACCTGCGCGTGTTTCAACTTCTGCCCAAATCGCGGACCGACAACCAGAGCGATCCGCCGATTAGCCATCAGTTCGCCTACGGACCCAACGCCCGCATGCTGCTGGGAACCGTCCCGGTCGAGTCGGACGGCTCCGCCTACTTCCGCGCCCCGGCCCGCAAGCCACTTTACTTCCAGGCGGTCGATGCCAGCGGTCGCGCCGTTCAGAGCATGCGCTCGCTCGTCTATCTGCAACCGGGGGAACGCCGCAGTTGCGTCGGGTGCCATGAGCGGCCGGGCACCGGACCCGCGCCCCGCCAGTCCCTGGCTTTTGCCCGACCGCCCTCCACCCTCCAACCGGGTCCGGACGGCACCCTGCCCTTCGGCTATCCACGACTGATCCAGCCGATCCTCGATCGGCACTGCATCCGCTGCCACGACGGCTCGGACGGTCCGGACAGCAGCAAGCTGGTCCTCAGCGGGGAACCGGCGGGCGGCGGCGGGCTCGCGTGGAGCCGGTCCTACGCGAACCTCGAGCCGTATCTCGGCTTGCACATGCCGACCGCCAGCTTTCCCGGGCACATCGGCGCCGACCGCAGCAAACTCGCCGCCATTCTGACCGGCGACGCTCACCGCAAGCGTCTCGAACTGCCGGACGAAGATCTCCGGACGATCTACCTCTGGCTGGACGCCAACGCGCCCTTCTACGGCACCTACGAAGAACAGGACTTGCTGGCCCAGAAACTCGGCCACGCCATCCCGCCCCCGCCTCTCCAGTGAACGCCCCACGCCGCCGACTCGACAATCCAGCCGCATGTCGTGCCACTGCCGCAGTTCTACGAAAACCCGGCCCCGAATCCGCGTCCCAATCAGCGCCGCCTCCGGGATCAGCCACACTCCCTGCGGAACGAGATGACGTGGCACTACTATTTGCCGTGACCGCAGGTGTCTTGCGCGTGAGTCATCGGAATGGTCGCTGAGTTACTTCTTCTCGATGTGTACGCCGCGATTATCCGGCGTCACGGGCGGGGTGCCGGCGTCAGGTAGCCCTGAAAATTGAACGTGTTGCTGTCGCCGGGGCCGATCTCCTCGAAGGTGAGTTCGAGTTTCGATCCCTCGTAGGGTCCCCGGCCGGTCAAAGAGACCTTCCCAGTCGCGACCAAATTCACCTCGTCGGCCGATCCCTGGCCATCGAAGACGATCGTTTTCACGCCCTCAATCGTCGTGGTGATGGTCACGGGGAACCAGGTGACGCCGGTGCCCGCGACATCCAGCTCGCCGCTCAGGTTGACGTGCATCTTGGCGTCGAGCGAGATGCCTTTGCCCGTGAGTGCGAACCGGCCAACCAGGGGGAGACCTTGAACGTACAAGTCCCCATCGCTGCCGGGGATCAGGTACGGCCCGAGGTTGGGTGGGACGATCGAGAAGTCGCCGTACGCGGTGACGGCGATGTGCTTGGGAGCCGACCAGGCGTGGACCGGGGTGGCGGCGCCGAGGAGGATCGTCAAGGTCAGGCCAGCGAGCAGCGTGCTGCGGTTGGTGGTGGTCGTTTTCATGATTTGCATCGTATGTTGTTGTTCTTTTGTTGCGGCGGCCCGCGTCGTGCGGACCGCCTTCAACTCCTTTCCAAAGAAATCGAGGCAGAAGGTTACAGGCGGCCTTCGGAATTGAACGGTGCCGCCATGCACTTCTGGGTTCCCCTCAGGGCTTTCGAAGCCGGAAAAACCCGTGGGGCTGGGTCAGCGGCAACGAGATGCCGTTTGTGGTTTCAGGGGTCCCGAGGTTCTGCCAAGCGGACGCAGACAGGTCGGGGGTCCATTCAAGCCTTGCTCTGTGCCAGCCCTCCCAACTCAAGTGGAGTTGGCTGGCATGGTGGGAAATCCCAACGAGTCCACCGCATTCCCGTTGCTGCCGCACGCTACGTGGGGCACGGGGCCGACAGGTTCACGGATGGGCTGGAAGTTTCACCGCGTCTCTCCCCACGCCCTCCGCCGCTTCAATTTCCTCCCACAATGGTGCGCGCCAGAGCCGGATCGAGGCATCCAGTGAAGCCGACATGAGAGTTCGCCCGTCTGGCGAGAACTCGACAAATCGAACCACGCTGATGTGCCCACGCAAGGCGGCGATCTCCTGTCGGGCCGAGAGATTCCAGAGTCTGACAGTGCCGTCAATCGCCCCTGCAGCGAGGATCCGGCCTGTCGGGTCGAAGGCAAGGGAGTAAATGTCACCGGTCCCTAGGTTGACTCGGTCCAGCGGCGTCAGCCGTTCCAGATCCCACAAGTGAAGTTGACCGCCGTAGCCAGAGACGGCCAGCGTCCCATCGTCTGGGGTGACGGCTGCAACCACGTCATTGGACACCGGAAAACCACTGATCCCTCCGACACGCTGCCACGTGGTCGTGTCCCACACCGTGAACTGCTGAGTTTTTCCATGGGCGGTCAGGAGGAGCCGCCCGCCGCGCGCGAAGTACACGGCACCCCAGCCATCCATGCCATGAGCGTCAGCCTTGAGTTCGCGAACGACCCGACGCTGCGGCACATCCACCACGACGACACGCGTGCGTCCCTCCGGAACGTCGAGCTCGGCGCACTGTACAGCCAGCCATCGGCCGTCGAGGGAGAAACAGGGCCGACCGCCTCCTTGCGACGGAAGCATCGCTCTGCCGACCTCGCGCCACGTATTCGGGTCGCAAAAGACCACGTTGGTTTCGCTCAAGACGGCCAATTGCCTGCCGTCGTGCGACGCCGCGACCGATTGTCCCAGGAGATTGGTAAGGACGACGCCGGTGGTTGAATTCACGAGGGCGATCGAGTGCTCCCGCCAATCCACCACCGCCAGAGATCGGCCGCCCGAAATGAACCACGCATCGGCGCGATTGGGATTCGGGACGACCAGGCTGCCGTCCCCAAGAGGTTGCGCATTCCAGACCTTGACGTTGTGGTCCTGGCTCGCCGTGACGAGGGACTGGTCGCCGGGCAGAAACCTCACGCTGGTGACCCCGCCGTTGTGTCCGGCAAACCGGGCCAGTTCTTCGCCGGTGTGGCGGTCCCACAGCCGGGCAGTGAAGTCCCGACTGGCCGTCACGAGCCGCTGATCGTTGGTGGTGAGATCGAGTTGGTAGATCGGTGCGTCATGGGCTTTGAAGGTCTTCTCGGGATACCCGTTCGCCCAGTCCCAAATGCGGACATAACCCCTCTCATCGCCGGTGAAGAGCCGCGTGCCGTCGTGCGTGAAGGCCACGGCCGCAACGAAACCGTTGTGGCCGCGCAGTTCGGCAAGGAGGTTCCCGCTGGACACTTCAACGATGCGCGCCACGCCATCGCCGCAGGAGACCGCCAGATGCTGGCTCGCGCGGGAAAAGGCGACCTGGTAGGCCCACTGGGGTAGAACCAAGGGAGGTCGGAGCAGAGTGCCAGTGGCTGCGTCCCAAAGCCGAAGTTCCCCAGGCAGAACTGGGTTGTACATCACGCCACCGGAGGCGGCCAGGGCCTTGCCGTCCGGACTGAAGGCAATCCCTAAGGGGGGCTGCTCGGTGGGCAGTTCCCTGGTCAACTGCCGTGCTTCCGCATCCCAAACCTGCACCGTGTGGTTGGTCAGCGGCGGCCACGTCTTGGGCACAGCAAAGGCACGGCCATCCGGGGCGAACGCGGCATTGAAGAGCCATGAGGTGTTCGTTCGAAACAGGGCCACCCGGTGGCGCTCCGCGAGATTCCAGAACTGCAGCTTCCCGTCCAGATACGGATCGCCGCTGCTTGCCACCAACCCCACCAGTGTCCGGCCGTCGTCGGAAAGCGCAAAACCCCAATCGCTCGCATTCGTGAGCGTGAACAACTCCGTGGGCCGGGTGTGGCTCCAGAGGTATCGCCAATCAAATCCTCGCAGGTCGGGCAGACCGGAACCCGCGGGCGGCCGCTGGCGCTCCAAGAGGTGCCGCGCCCGTCCGAGGCGCCCGGCTTCCCAAGCGTGAAAGGCCGAGTTCATCTCCGAGGCGTAGAGGCTTTCCCGGAGGCTCTCACCGGCGACGCGCGCCTGCTGGTTTGCTCGGGACTCCCGGACAAGCATCCAAGAGGAGATTCCGAATCCGCTGCCCAGCGCAGCCACCACCACCGTCAGCGCGGTGTAAACCAGCCGATTGCGCTGCCACGCCTTCTTGATCTGGTAAATCGTGCTCGGCGGCCGGGCGGCAATCGGCCGATTGTTCAAATAGCGCCGCAGGTCGGCTGCCAGTCCGTTGGCCGTTTCGTAGCGCCGCGCGCGGTCCTTCTCGAGCGCCTTCAAAACGATCCAGTCCAGGTCGCCCCGCAAGACCATCGACAGGCGATGGGGATCTTCCCGGCGGCGGGCCGCCACGGTCATCGCGTCCTCGGGTTTGAGTGTGCTCAGCCGCGCGGAAGGCCGAAGCGGCTCGATTTCTCGAATGGTCTTGAGCACCGCTTCGTGACTGGCGTCGCGGAGTTGGCGCGGGTCGAGCGGCGATTGGCCGGTCAGCAGTTCGTACAACAGCACCCCGAGCGAGTAAATGTCGCTGCGCGTGTCGATGTCCAAGCCGCCCCAACCCGCCTGCTCCGGACTCATGTAGGCCGGCGTGCCGAGGAACTGAGAAAAACGGGTGAACAGGGTCTTGTCCGTCAACGGTTCCTCGATTGCCTTGGCCACGCCGAAGTCGATGATTTTCGGCACCGCCTGTGCGTCTTGCTCGGTGACGAGGATGTTCGAGGGTTTGAGGTCGCGGTGGATGACGCCCTTCTGGTGCGCATGCTGTACCGCCTGGCAGACGGCAATAAGCAGCTCGATCCTCTCGCGAGTAGTGAGCTGGCGGGTGTCGCAGAACTCTGTGATCGAAACGCCCCGCACCAGTTCCATGACGAAAAAGGGCCGGCCGGCGTCGGTTGCGCCGGCATCGAACACCCGTGCAATGTTGGGATGATCCATCAACGCCAGCGCCTGCCGCTCGGCTGCGAACCGGGCGACCACCTGCCGGGTGTCCATGCCCAGCTTGATGATCTTGAGGGCGACCTTGCGGCGCACCGGTTCGTGCTGCTCGGCCATCCAGACCGTGCCGAAGCCCCCCTCCCCGATGATATCGAGCAGCTTGTAGCGGCTGAGGCCGGTGGCCGGGCGCTCGCCGACGCGCGCCTCCGCGTCAGCGGCGCCACCCGGTGCGGATGGTTGCACCTCAGCCTCAGGGGCGGCAGCCGATCCGGCCAAGCGCAGCAGACATGCCGGGCACAGGCCGCCAGGTGCATTGACGGGCAAGCGTTCGCCGCAGTCGGGGCAGGTCGCCGAGGTCATCGTGGTTCCGTGCCGCCGAGCACCGCCTCGCCTTCGGCCCGGTGCGGAATCCGGTCGGCACCCGCCTGGTACTTCAAGGCGTGTTCGGCGGTGGCGTATTCGTTGAGCCTATCGGCTCTCATTCCACTCGATTCCTAAGCAACCGGTCTGCAAGGTTACAAAGCTGTCCGTCACGCGGACACGATCGCGATGAGGTGTCGGAGTTCCTCGGCGATCTCACCCTCGCTGCCCACCGTCCGGGCCACTTCAGCGCGGAGGAGCTCGCCGTACCGCTGCCGCAGGCGGTGTACGCCCACTTTCACCGCGCCCTCGGACATGCCCAAGTCCGCCGCAATATCGGCATAAGGCCGGCCATTTCGGTCGCCCTGCAGATGAGGCCGCAAGTGCTCGTACAGCGTTTCCTTGCCGGCGGCACGAAGTTCGGACGCCAGGGCCCGCATGGCGTGCTCGATCACCGTGAAGGCCCATTCCCGCTCGAAGCCAGTCTCAGGCGCCGCCTGTGTCGGATCTGTCAGGAAACCGGAATCTGCGTCCACGGCATCCAGCGCTACTATGGCTTGCCCGCCGCCCCGCTTGGCCGCAGTGGCCCGGTCCCACTCATTGGCGAGAAAGTTCTGAAGCGCCGTCAGCAGAAACGACCGGAACCGTCCGCCGCCCCGTTCGAGATCCCGCAGGCGGTCTCGTTCGATCAAGGAGACAAAGAAACCCTGGTTGAGGTCCTCAGCCTCGTGGTGGCTGTATCCACGCCGGCGGACATAGGCGTACAACGGAGGCCAGTAATCGCGGTAAAGCCGGCCGAAGGCATCCAGGCTTCCCGGGGCCTCGGGGCGCGCCGCCTCGAGAATCACCGACCAGTGGGTGGTCGTGAACCGCGCAGAACCGATCGGCGAATCCACGGCTCCACCCTCAGATGAAAAGTGGTCCATTCAAGCGCCAACGTACCCTGAGTCGGACTCGAATTCCAGTGCGCGTGGTCGGGGTGCTTCAAATTGACTCCCAGATCCATCTTCGCTCGCCCCTTCTCTCGGCGGGCGTCGCCCTCTGCCGTCGGAGTTTCGGCCAGCAGGAGCCGGCCATAAGCGGAACTCGCACACGTTGCCCCTGGGATGCTCCGCTGACAGTTGAAAGCCAGGAACGGCCAGCCGGACATTCCGTAAGGCATCGCGGAGTTTCGTATCCGGGCTCTTCATGCGCGTCGACCTTCAACCCATCAGACCGGTTGGAGAAGAGCGATCAGACCATCATTTTGACCCTTCGCATCGATTTCGCTATCGTCCGTGCCATGCCGGGCAATGAAACGACGATTTACAGCCGCCTCTACCCAATGAATGCACAACGTCTCCTGTTCGTGACGACGCTGGTCCTCTCGGCGACCGTGGCTGGCGTGGCCAACGCGGCCGATACCGCTCGAGAATCACCGAACTACGCGCGACCGTTCGAGCCGCCGACGCGGCCGGCATTCCTCGCGTTGCCGCCCGGGGCTGTGGAACCAGCGGGCTGGTTGCGCGATTGGTGTTTGGCTGCGCGCGACGGATTCACGGGCCACATGGATGAATACGACGATGAGTTCAGACGGGCCTGGGCTCCCGAGCACACGATGACCGGCGAAGGACTCTTGTGGTACAAGGGCGCCTGGCCTTACGAAGGCGGCGGCTACTGGTTCGACGGTCTGGCCCGCTTGGGTTACGCCCTGCATGACGAAACGCTCATCGCGCAGGCGAAGAAGCGGCTCTATGCGGTGGCCGACCGCATGAACACCAACGGCCTGCTTTTTCTATGGTGGCTTGACCGCAGTAATCCCGCTGACCGGAAGGCGGTCGAGGCGGCGCTGGATGGCTGGCCGCTCTGGGCAAGCGGGCTGCTCGGACGCGCGCTGACGGGTTTCTACGCCGGGTCGGGCGACACGCATGTCCTGGACGCGCTGGTCAAAGCCTATGGTTCGGACCCGGATTGCCTGCGATCCGTCACCGGCAACATGTCGAATCCCTGGCCGGCCTTCGACACCTACTGCTGGACGGGGCATCCAGGAGTCGCCGCCGCCCTGGACGCCATGTTCAAGAGTGAGGACATCGCGCTCAGGCCGGTTGTGAAGCGTTACCGGACTGCCCCAGATCTGTGGCCGGGCGCCGCCGTCGACAACGCGCACGTGGTCGAGTTCATCGAGAGCACCACGCCCTGGGCCGTGGGCTACTTGTGGACCGGCAACGCGCGCTACCTCGAGGCGGCGGTCGGCTGGCACGATCTCCTCGAACGCGTGGCGATGCAGCCCCACGGCGTGCCGGTCTCCGACGAATGGTACGGTCCCCCCGGCGCGTTTCGGGGAAGCGAGACCTGTGACGTGGCGGGCTATGTCTGGAGCCAGGTGTGCCTGCTCGAAGTCACCGGCGACGGACGCATGGCAGACCGGCTGGAACGCGCCTTCTTCAACGCGGGGCCGGCCACGGTGTCGCGCGATTTCAAAACGCACGTCTATTTCCAAAGCCCCAATCGCTTTGCCAATGCGTCGCCGGATTTCCCGCACGGTCCTCGCGCCAGCGGCGGCTCCTACCGGCGCACGCATTCGCCGCTCTGCTGCACCGCCGCGCTCAACCGCATCGTGCCGTGGTATGTCACGCATCTCTGGATGGCCACGCACGACAACGGCCTGGCTGCGGTCAGCTACAGCCCCTGCAAAGTCAACGCGCTTGTCGCCGATCGCCTGCCGGTCACGATCTCCTGTCGGACCGGTTATCCCTTCGACGACACCATCCAAATGTCCGTGCAGCCCGCGCGGGAGGCGGCCTTCCCGATCCGTCTGCATATTCCTGCCTGGTGCCAATCGCCTTCGCTGGAAGTGAACGGGGCCGCCGTCTCCGCCAATTGCGACGCCAAGGGCTTCGTGCGGGTCAACCGGAACTGGAAGCCCGGCGACACCGTCCGCCTGCGCCTGCCGATGACTCCCGTCGTCCAGCAGGGCCGCGACGCCGCCTCGCGCCCGCCCTACGACGGCGCGCACCGTGTCACGCGCGTGGCCATCCCGGCGGAGAACAGCATTGAAGGCGCGCCGTATGCTTCGGTCTCCTGCGGCCCGCTGCTGTTCGCGTTGCCGATTCCGGACACCAAGGACGAGAACACGCCCGATCCATCGGCCAGGTGGAACTACGCGCTGGACGTGCAGAACCCCGGGATCAGCGTGGAACGTCAGCCGATGCCCGACAGATGGAACTGGCCGCTCGATGGTCCGGTGCAACTGCGCGTCAATGCCGTCGCCTGCGACTGGACACCGACGCCCGAGAACCCGCTGCCGTCACAACCGATTGCGAAATCGACGTCGCCGCAGCGAATCGCGCTCGTTCCCTACGGCTGCACCAAGTTCCGCGTTTCGATGTTCCCGGTCTTCCAAGCCACCGCCCGGGAGTGAGTCGGAGGGACATGCTCGTTTGCACCGCACTCCTGGATGAAGTTCCGTGAGCCAGAAGGATCGGCACCTTGCGCCCGTGCGGAGATGCGCCTCGCACGGCGGCCGAAATGAGAGCATTCAATCGGGAGCTTTGGAAATGGTTTGGCCTTCCGGGGGACCCAACTTCGTAATAGGAGCGGCGCAATACGGCACACCGTCATTGTTATAGTCTGAGCCCTTCCCCGTGGGCGTGGCCAGCTTCGAGCGCGGCCTGCTCTGGTGGGAAACGCTGCGCCAGGGCGAACTCCAAAACGCCGCGGTCGGCGAGTTCGACCGGCCCGCCCGGGCCTCGAAGTCTGGAATCGCAGCCGTCACAACCGCAATCAGGTCTCCTGGGTGTTCGACGCGCGCGGAGCGGCCGCCGCCGCTCACGCCAGTTCCAGACGGTGCAACCGACGCGCGCTTCTTCCGGGTGGTATCCTCTCAGGGTCGCGATTGCCTCCGGCTGACCGCCGATTGAAACCCCATGAGCTCCCGAACTTCGGGCGTCAGGACGCCGGCCTGCGCCAGGGCCAACCTGACCGGAATGTCTCGATCCCAGCGCGCTTGCGCTATTTGACCCGCACGACCACCGGCGCCTCCGCCATCGAGCCCGCCTTGAGTTTGATTTCGATCCAGCCACTGACCGCCTGGAGCGGCGTCTCGCTGCCATCGGCAGTTCTGATCCCGCCCGCCGAGCCGGGCAACTCGATCGTTGCATCCGCGCTCGCGGCAATTTCATAAACCCCGGGCTGGATCCGCCGCAGAACGACCGAACTCGCCTGGCGCACCTGGTCGCCCAAACCGTAATCCCAGACGCACAGATCGCTTTCCGATCCGAGATCCTGCGCAGTGATCGGGGTGCGAACCAGGAAGCCCCGGCCGCCCTTGTCGGCCTTCCATACTTTGCTCACGTCGGCGTTGCTGATCGTCCAGTCCTTCTCTTCACTCGGGAGCGGATCGGGCAACGGACCGGCGACGGGCATGACCTCGTGGGTCTTCTCCTGGACCTCTGCCTGGGTCAGGAGACGCTGCGCGCCTTCGGCCAGCGTCAGCAGGGTGCGGCCAGTTCCCATCGGACGGGCGGATTTCACGGTGACGCTAACCTTCCGTCCCGGCGGGCCGATCTCGGCCACCACCGGCCGATTCTGCGCTGGCCACCCGCCTGCCACCTCGACCTGCTGCTTCGCGTAATCCACTCGGCTGATCGTCCCGACGAATTCCGGCACCACGCACTGGATGCGGACCTCCGGCGTCGCCAGCAGCGTGCCAGCCATCATGCCGGCGGTGTGAAGCCCCTGGGCGTCCACGGATTGCCAGGCATACTCGGCCGCGAACCGCGCTGGGGGCGCGGTTAGGCGGCGGATGACGCCGGGGGCGCCATCGGCCAGCAGGAGGTCTCGGTTCCCCGTCGTGGTCTGCACCTCCAGGGCGACCGCTTGCCGGGCGTCCTCGGAATTCCCGGCGATAGGAAGCAGCGCGGCCGACTGGATGAATGGCTCGCCAGCATAGGGCTCGATGAGCGCAACGAAGCAGGAGCCCACGTCGGCCACCTTGCGCTCGATGCCGACGCAGGTGAATTGGTATACCACCGGGCAAGGCGGATTGTGTGTGATCAGTTCGCCGCGCTGAACCGCGGCATCCTGGACCCCGGGAAGCTGCAGGCGGACGTACTTGGGCGGCGACGCAGGATCGTAGTTGAGGCCCAGGAGCTGTTGCTCCGTCCCCGAGATCGGCTCCTGGTCGGCCGTCTCTCGGCGCAGCCGCCAGGTGGCCTGGAAGGAGTCGGGAGCTTTGCCGATGAATGACCGGTCCTGGCTCGCCTTGAATGCGCCGTCGAATGCTTCGGGAGCCGGCTTCACGTCCGTTGCATTCCACGCGAACTGATCATTCACCATGGCGTGGAAGTTATACCGGTGGACGCCCGCCCCAGCCGTGCGCACCACGTCGAAGACATACGACTTCGGCAGGGTGACATTGGGATCGAGCTTGATGCCGGGCTTCTGTTGTTCGATCGGGAGATCTTGCGCCCCGCGGCCTTCATCCACGCTGACCAGCGCCACTTGGCGAGCCCCGCGGTTGAGATTCACCGGTTCGCCGGAATGGGCGTGGAGATAGGCCATTTCCGGGCTGTGCAGGACGCCGCGCACCCAGGCGTTCACGTGGTTGGCCTGCATAGGCTGGCCGGCGGGCGTCACGGTGACGACATTGTGAACCGCTGAGTGGCCGCTGGCCGGCGCGGTGTAGCCGGGGCGCTGCCCGGCATCCAACAGCATCGGCAGGCCGAACGCACAAACCTGCAGGTCGAGGGAATCGGCGTGATGGTGGCCGGAACCCCAGCCGGCGCGGACCATCGCGCTGCGGCGGAACCGGATGTCATTGTGCTGGGTGCCGCCCTCCAGAACGCCGACCCAGTTGGGCAGCATGCGGGATTCGTTCTCGAACCACGGCATGCGCTTGACCTGCGCGGCGGCGGCCTGAAGTTCGTTCAACCTCTCCCCCGGGTACCCCCGGGTCCAGCCCAGGTGGACGAGGATAGCGGCGAAGCGCGGATCACGCGTGTGGTTCCATCCCTTCCGCAGAAGAGACTCGGAGTTGTTCAGAAACGATTCTGGTCCCTTGTCGGGCCCAGTCACATCGCCGATGCGCGGGGCCTGCCAACCGGAGCAGTACATGGCCAGCGGCCAGTACATGGCCGCGCGGCCCTTGGGATATCGCTCCGGATCGTTCATGGAGAAGGTGCGATCTCCGGTGGCGGCGGCGTACTTCTCGGTGGCCTCCACCAGGTTGGCGGCATTCTCACCAATGCCATAGAAGGTGCTGCGTCCGAACTCGATGCCGCTGTGGTCATAGGCCGAGGCCATCAGGTGCTGGATGCCCATGAGCTTGAGCGGATAGACGAAGGTGCGGCTGAACATCCACTCCATCCAGGGCTGGGTGATCCGGGGTTCGCCCAGGAGTGTGGCCATGCGCAGGGCTGCATCCGGGGAGACATACGTGTGGTAGCGCAGGATCCGCCGGGTGGTAATCTGCACCAGGTAGGAATCGCACAGATCGATCACATCCTGCGGGGTCTTGATCCAGGGCAGGAAGCGATGCAGCGAATCCGCCAGCGACTGGTTGCTCTGGATGAAATCGTAATACTTGTCGTACAGCTCGGCGAAGTTGGCGTACTCGGTATACCAACTGTAATAACTCGCGGCGGTTTCGCGCTGGCGATCATAGAGCGAGCGGCCGAACGCGCCTTTCTGACAGAGGATCGTCCCAAGATCCTGGATCGGGTCATAAGTGGGCAGGTCATAGGTGAATCGCAGGAACGCGATCAACCCATCGCGGAGCGTGTCGGCATCGCGATCGGCCGGCTGGCCCGGATTCGGGGGAAAGACACGCAATGCATCGTTGGCCCTGCAGTGTGTCCGTCCGACCCAGGCCTGGACGGCCGAGGCGATCGGGGTCCATGCCGTGCCGGTTGCGCCGTCCGGATGGCCGGTCACCACGCCGTTGCCATCATCCTTGAACGGAAACGGGTCCGGTAGCGGCCGGCCGGCTTGCAGGTCGGCGAAGGTGTAGTTGAGGTTCAGCTTCTCATTGCGTAGAAACACCTCCGGATGCCGCGAATGCGGAAACTCCCAGGCCGGGGCGGGAAACGCCCACGCGCCGAATTGCTCCGCGATTGCCTGCTCAGCCATTCCTTTGACGGTATTCGGCGCACGCAAGCGCATGCCGCCCTGCGTCGAGTCGAGCAGATAGGCAAATCGACGGTTGACGTGGGGATAGTTCTGCCAGATCAGGGCGTCGCGCTTCAGGCGTTGGTCCATCGCGACTGGATCGGCCGCTCGCTTGGCTTCGGCATCCTTAATGCGCTGGATCCATTCGGCAGGAAATGGATCGTTAGCCTTCTTCTTGTGTGCGCCCCGCTGAACGCCAGCCAGGGCATCGTCGAGGGTGACGTTGCGCACCAGCAGCGGCACTTGGCTCGCCGGGTCCATCCGAAGCGTCGCCCGGAAGCGGCGCTGCTCCACCGCATGGAAGTAGAGCTCCGCCACGCTGTAGAACTGGTCGCAATACCCGATGCGGACGCGATACGTCGAGTCGCCACCATCGAGTTTGTCGTTCACGCCCAGGACCACGAACAGGTTCTTCCGGAAGTCGTCCGCGCTGATGTCAGCCGGCACGGCGGCAATGATGCGCAGGCAGTAAACGCCCTGGGGCAGTTCCCCGAGATCCGCTGACAGGATGTTATCGCCCGGCTTGATGCGCACGACATCGGTGGGCGGCTCGAATTGCCCCGTGGGCTGGTGATCGCCATGGGCGTCCACTTTCCAGACGGGCTGCCCATAGCGTTCCGCAGCTTTGGGACCGCCGGGGATCGCCGGCGCAAACCAGTTCGTGATCAGGCTCTGCCGGTCGAACATGCTGCGCACCGGGCAATACTTGAACCAGTAGGCACGCCATTGCTCGGCACTGCCGGGATAGAGATCGAGTTGAGGGGGCCCGAAGCTGTCGCCCGGATGTCCCGCCGCCTCGCCGTGGTGCGTCTTGTACGGCGGCAGCTTCAGGCCAGCCAGCGGCCCACCGATTTCGTAAGGCGAATTCTCCGCGTCAGGCTCAGCACCGTTCAGGAAGAGGGCAACACAAAGAACTCCGATGGCCATCCACGGCCATCGCCTGGGTGTGACGGGACAATGCATGGAACCGACCGTCGGGCTCACAATTCGCCCCGACGCTACTTCGTTCCCCGAACCCCCGTCAACGGCCATGCCATCATGTGCCGTGAAATGCGCCGTCCCGGGAGTCGAAGAAGCTCCGCACGGTCTGGCCCCAGGTCTCTCCGACAATGGCGACACAGTGGTTCTGAAACGCCTTCCAGCCCAGCGTGTGGAGCTCGTAGGTCAACTCCGCAGCCTGCGCTGCTCGAGGTGCGACGTTCGCAGGGATGGCGACGAAAAAGACGGAAGGAGCAACCCCGCCCCCGACAACTGACGAATATGAGGGGCCCGACGAACATCCAATCAAGCAACTCATGCGAACGGGTCTGATCATGTGGACTGGCGGAGAAAGATGATCCCAGCGCAATGACGCCACCAACGCACACTTTCCATTCAATCCTCGAAGTGAAAACCACCGCCTCGATCACTGAGTTCCCCAACACCGTCCTCTCCGTCTTCCGGATCGGGATGATCCTCTTCCTGTCACTGCTCGTGCCCGCAGTCTGGGCCGGGACCACTCAAGCCCCCTGGTTCAGCGGCGCCCTGGTGGGCATGGAAGTCGGCCCCACGGGCGCGCAGTTCGCCGGCGGCAAGCATGCGCCGGACTACGCGAGGAACTTCAACGGGGCGGAAATCGCCCGCCGCTGCGCTGCGGCGAACGCCGAATACCTCGTGCTGTGGGTGCGGGACGGCGACTATACCTTCCACAACTCGAAGTTGGTCCCCAAACCGGCCAGCTTCGGCGATCGCGACGTGTTGCGCGAGGCGGTCGAGGAGGGCCGCAAGCTCAACCTGCCCATCATTGCCTATTGCCAGCTTCAGTATCCGGCCCACGAACTCCGCCAGCACCCGGAATGGAAAGCCCGCCAGGCGAATGGCAAACCGATTGACCATCTGGTCTGCTTCAACACGCCCTACACGAACGCTGTCAAGGCCCTGCTCGCCGAGATGATGGCTTACGGCATCGCCGGCTTCCACCTCGATATGGTGGATCAAGGCTTTGGCCCGCCTCACGGCTGCTGGTGCGACCATTGCCAGAAGCTCTTCCAAGCCGAATATGGCCGGCCGATGCCAAAGGGCGTGAACTGGGAGGAAGAGGATTGGGATCGCATGCTGCAGTTCCGCTACGCCACCAGCGACCGGTTCGAGAAGATGCTCACCGATTACGTGCGCAGTCTCGACCCGCGCGCCACGGTGGACTTCAACTATCACGGCAATCCGCCCTTCTCCTGGGAAGTGGGCCAGACGCCGGTCCGCCACGCCGGCAACGGCGACTTCGTCACGGGCGAAGCCGGCTTGTGGGCGTTCGGCGCGCTCTCGGCGAGCTTCAACGCCGCATGGTATCGCGCCGCCACCCCAGGCAAGCCGTTCCAGGTCGCGATCCAGCGCGGCGTGCGCATGTATCACGACCAGACCACCCGCCCGCTGAACGACATGCGCTGGGAGATGTTCACGCTGCTCGCCCACGGCGCGTTCGTGACCATGATTGACAAAACCGCCTACGACGGCTGGCTCGATCCGGTGGCCTACGATCGCATCGGTGCTTTGCTCGGCGAAGCGCGGGACAAGCGGGTGCAGTTCGGCCATACCCCGGTGCGCGATGTGGGCATCTACTTCAGCGCCCGTTCGCGTGATTGGATCGGACGGGAGAAGCCGGCGACGTGGTTCCAAAGCGTGCAAGGCGCCCACAAGGCGTGCGTTTACGAGCATCTCGGCTTCGGCTTCCTGTTCGATGAGAACCTGAGCCTGGACGATTTGAAGCAGTTCCCGGTCGTTTGCCTGCCTAACGCCGGCATCCTATCGGATCGCGAAGTGGACCTGTTTCGCCGCTACGTCGAGGACGGCGGCAAGTTGCTGATTACCGGCCACAGCGGCCAGTTCGATCGGATGGGCAAGCCGCTGGCGGGTTCAACGCTCGAAGGCCTGATCGGGGCGACGGTGAAAGTGCGGTTGGAAGGCTCGGACAACTGGATGCGTGGCAACGTCAGTGATCCGACCCGCGGTGGCTGGCCTTGGACCTCGGTCGAGCTCAACCGGTCCGCCGTCCTTCACCCCATTCCTCGGGATTGGCCTTTCCTCGTCCGCGGTCCGGCGACCATTTACGAGCCCACCACGGCCGCATCGACCGGTGATTTGCTTGACTCGCACCGCGCCTCACTCGCCAACCCGGCGGGATACAATGCCGATTGGCCGCTGAGCGCACGCCAGGTCGTGGGGCCAGCGGTGCTCATCAACTTCGTCGGGAAAGGCGTGGTGCTCACCTTCGCCTGTTCGCCTGATTTCGCCACCGCCGGCGAGCATCACATCGTCGAGGCCCGCAAACTGTTTGCCAACGCCGTGCGCCTGTTGACTCCAAGCCCGCGCGTCCGAGTGGACGCGCCCGCCAACGTCGAGGCCGTGGTGACCGATGACCCGGCCACGCGCACCCTGCGCATCCACCTGATCGCCTACAACGCCACGCCGCAAACCACGCCCGTCAAGGAGCGCCCCTACGTCCTGCCCGGCTTGATCGAGGACGCCCCGATGTTCCGGGCCAGCCTCGAATTCCGCGACGGTCTGAAGAGCGCGAGGGCGATGAATCGGACCACCCAACTCAAGAAGCGCGGCAACCGGGTGGAACTGACCATTGCGGACATCCACGAAGTCATCCAATGCCGCTATTGATGTGATGTCCCATGCAAAGGAGACCGTGATATGGCGAATCGTTTAATCGAGGCGACGGGTTTGGCTTTCGCCCTGTTGGTTCCGGCCAACGGCTGGACGGAGGGGCTCTTGCATGTGTCGCCGCGCCCCGGCAGCGAAGCCGGCGGGTTGAACGTCTCGCATCCAGCACTGGCCGGGAACGTCTTGGATTTTCGCACGTGTGAGGCGGTGCTCGATGGCAACCGCGGTTTTGGTTTGTTCCGGGTGAAACTTGCGCCGCCCAACGCAGCATCTCAGTCAGCCTGGTCCACAAACTCAGGAAGCTGCCGCTATGAGTGGACCTACCCGGAGGGAATTACCGTCCGCTTTCAGGCAGTCCCACGGGCCGAATCGGTCGAGTTGGCTTACACTGTGGTCAACCACACCACCGCGCCCTTGAAACAGGTCCACTTGCATACCTGCGTGACCACGACGGAATCACCCGTCTTCTTTCCGCAACTCACGACCGGCCGTGAATCCCAATTGCCACCGGACATGCGCGACAAAGACTACACGGAGCTCTTGATGCGCCTGTTCGTCTGGTCCGGCGGGCATCCCCCAACTCTACCAGTTGCCATCACCCTGAATAGACCGCACCCCCTTGACCGCTTACGTTGCTGTGGCATGTGCTGTCCATCGGTTCGGTGTCGCGCGACGAACCCGAGCGGCATGAAGGCCTGGCTGGGACTGTTGGGTGCGGACCCCCTTTTCACTCTGCCGCCAGAGGTGCTGCGTCTGCCCCTGGGCCGCTTGCGGCGCCTGGTTCAGCGCCGGCCGCCGCAGTCTGAGTGGGCGGTGCATTCCGAACTGACGGAGCCGTGGGGCGAACTGCTGGCCGCGCGCAAGGTCTTCACGATGCCCAAGACCGCCGTTCCGCCGTCGGTGGCGCGGGTGCTTGAGGCGGTCTTCGCCAATCCGGCCCGTGATTGGCACGCGCGCGAACTGGCCGGTGTGGCGGGCGCGAGTCCGACGCAGTTTCGCGAGCGGTCGCGCGCGTGAGTCGGGCGGGCAGTTATGGCATGGATTTCGGCAGTTTTGCGATGGTCGGCCAAGACGGCCTTTGGTTAAGGTCCGCCATGATCCAACGACCGGAGCAGGAACGCATCGGAGTGATTGGCCTCGGCCTGATGGGCACGGCGCTCACCGAGCGGTTGCTCGACCACGGCTACGGCGTCGCGGTCTGGAACCGCACCCGCGAGAAGGCGGCCCCGCTGATCGCCAAAGGCGCGCAATGGAGTGACAGCCCGCTGGCTGACTGCCGGCGCGTGATTATCAGTCTCTTCACGAGCGAGGTGGTGGCGGAGGTGCTGCAACAGATGGACGCCGGGCTGCAGCCGGGGCAGATCATCGTGGACACCACCACCGGCGAACCGGAACAGACGGCCGCATTGGGGAAACGCCTGGCCGCGCGCGGCGTTCGCTATCTTGACGCCCCCATCTCGGGCTCCAGCAAGCAAACCCGCGACGGCGAAGCCACTGTCATCGCGGGCGGCGACCGTGCCACCTTCGATGCCTGCGCCGATCTTTGGCGGGTCATCGGCGCGAAGGTCTTCCATGTTGGTCCGTGTGGCAGCGCCGCGCAGATGAAGCTGATCAGCAACCTGGTCCTCGGCTTGAACCGCGCGGTGCTGGCCGAAGGACTGGCCTTCGCGGAGGCGCTGGGCGTGGCACCCGCCGCAGCGCTGGAAGTGTTGAAAGGCAGCAACGCCTACTCCCGCGCGATGGATGTCAAGGGGCGCAAACTGGTGGAACGCGATTACACCGTGCAGGCGAAACTGTCTCAGCATCTCAAAGACGTGCGGCTCATGCTCCAGGCGGCGCGCGCGGCAGGGCTGCCGCTGCCGCTTACGCAAACGCATGGGCGCCTGCTCGATCAGGCTGAGACGGCCGGCTTGGGCGAACTGGATAACTCCGCCATTCTGGAAGTCCTCCGCTTGCCGGGAGGGAGGCGCGCATCATGAGCGCTGCAACCCTCTCTCCCCGGGCTCGCTATGCGGTGCTGTTTGCCGCCATCGGCGGGCTGATGTTCGATGGTGTGGAACTCGGTCTGATGCCGGTCGCAGCACTCTCGGTTTCCCAAAGCCTGCTGGGTAACGCTTACACGCCCACGCTCGGCGGCGACTGGTTCGCACGCTTCACCGCGGCGCTCATGCTCGGTGCCGCGGTAGGCGGAATCTTCCTGGGCAGTCTTGGGGACCGCATTGGCCGCACGCGGGCCTTGGGAATCAGCATCCTGTTCTATTCCGTGTTCGCCGGCCTCGGCGCGCTGGTGCGGACTCAGGAACAAATGCTTCTGCTCCGATTCCTCGTCGGCCTCGGCGTGGGCGGTGTCTGGCCGAATGCCGTGGCGCTGGCGGCGGAATGCTGGCCGGACAAATCGCGCCCGGTCGTGGCGGGCTTGATGGGCGCGGCGCTGAACGCCGGCATCCTGGTGCTTTCGCAGGTTGCCCGCACCTGGCACATCACGCCGGAGTCATGGCGCTGGATCTTTTGGCTGGCGGCCGCCCCGGCCGTGCTGGGACTGCTGGTGCTCTTTGCCTTGCCGGAGTCGCCACTCTGGTTGGCCGCGCGCGCTGCGAGATCCTCCCTCACCCCCTCGGGAGAGAGGGCCGGGTCGAGGAGGCAACCAACGAATCAACCTCTCCGCGAACTCTTTCGCCCGCCGCTGCTCCGCCTTCTGGTGATTGGCATCTTGCTCGGTTCGATCCCCATGGTCGGAGCGTGGGCGGCCAGCAAGTGGATGATTCCCTGGGCGGACACAGTGGGCGGCACGTCCGCCGCCGGCTACAAGGCGGTGACGCAGGGGTGGTGGGCGCTGGGCGCCATGCTGGGCAGTTTCTTCGGCGCGCAGATCGCCGCCTGGCTCGGTCGCCGCCGGGCCTATGCCCTCATCAGCGCGGGCGCCACGGCGCTGACGTCGTTGATGTTTCTCGGCACGGCGCCGCTTCAGGCATCCTTCCTGCCGATTGTTTTCGCCCAAGGCTTCGTGGCCACGCTCTTCTTTGGCTGGCTGCCGCTCTACTTGCCGGAGTTGTTTCCCACACGCGTGCGGGCCGCCGGGAGCGGCATCGCCTACAATGTCGGCCGGTTTGCCACCGCTGCCGGTGTCCTGATGGCCGGCGTGCTGTTCGCCGCCATGGGCGGATCCTATCCGAAGGTGGGCGCCCTGTGCGGACTCATCTACCTGCTCGGCCTGATCGTCATCTGGTGGGCGCCGGATACTTCCAAGAAGCAACTCGCTGAATAGACTTCCATGAACCGACGCCAATTCCTCATCAGGTCTGTTATCGCCCTGATGACTTTCTGAGTTTCACCAGCGGATTACGCACCTTGAGTTGCGGAAAAGCCGAGAAGTCGCGATCCGCCGACCACAATTCATGCACGCCGTGGTGCAGACACAAGGCAGCAATGCGCGCGTCGTGGATGCGCGGGCCTTTCAACCGCGCCGCGGTGGAAATGTCGCGTAGCTTTTCGAAGTAACCCGGGCTTTCGGAAAGGAGATGCAATTGTGGCGCCGCCAACAGGGATTCCGCAAAACCCAGGGCTTGTGCCAGAGTGCATGCTGGTTTGTAGATGCCGGGGTGCGTGGCGATGGCGATAAACTCGTGGAGACACGGCCACGGAATGGCCCAAGCCGCAGGCTGTTGCCGCAGTGATTCAACCAACTCCTTGGCCGCCACATGAAACTCGCTGTCCTCACGATGCGCATAAACCAGCAGTTGGGTGTCCGCCGCGATCATGCGCCTGGCCCCCGGTAAAGTTCGTCGCGGATCTTTTCCCAGTCGGCGTTCTTAAACTCGTCGGTCAAGCCACTGCCGCACACGGTCAACAAGGGCGGCAGCGAGGAGGGCTTGCGCTGCTTCTCCTTCAAAACGAGCCTCAGGCCTTCTTCCGTCAGCGAGCGGAAAGTGGTCTTTTCCCGCCGCGCAACCTGCTGAGCTCGCTCGAAGATATCGTCGGCGATTTCAATCGTCGTTTTCATTGTATGGCGACCCACATTGGCACGACTGGCTACCCATATCAATGGGAATCTCCGAAACGTGCCGTGATCGCCTCCCGAACGGGATTCCCGGATTGAAACTGGACCGGTGAAAGGCCATGATCACGCCGACCCTGGCTGGGCCCGTTTCTCGTCCGAGCTTGGGCCGGGACGATCAGGACTGAATTCATATGATCTCACGACGCGTGTTTCTAGCCCGTTCCGCAGCTTCGGCTGCCGCCTTCACCGTCATTCCCAGCCGACTGGCAGGGGCGGACGAAAGCCGTTCGCCCAATTCGCGGCTCGCGCTCGCCGGTGTGGGCGTGGGCGGCGTGGGCTTCGGCCAGTTGAAAGAGTGCGCCGAGGCCGGTTTTCAGATCGTCGCCCTGTGCGACGTGGACGATTCCTACGCCAAGAAGGCCTACGACCACTGGCCTGAAGCCCGGCGCTACCGCGATTTCCGGGAGATGCTGGCCGCTGAAGGCGACCGGATCGACGCGGTCTATTGTGGCACACCGGATCACACGCATGCGCTCATTGTTCTGGCCGCGTTGCGCCGCCGCAAACACGTCTGCTGTGTCAAACCCCTTACGCGAACCGTGCACGAGCTGCGTCTGGTAGTGAAGACCGCGCGGGAAGCCGGCGTGGCCACGCAAGTCACCGCCGCCGCCAATACCAGCGAACCCGCCTGCCGCGCCTGCGAATGGATCGCCTCGGGAGCGTTGGGCGACGTGCGCGAACTGCACGCCTGGTCGAATCGGCCGGTCTGGCCGCAAGGCATGACCCGCCCGCCCGGCGAAGATCCGGTGCCAAAAGATCTGGATTGGAAGCTCTGGCTGGGGCCAGCAGCGCTGCGGCCGTTCAAGGGAAATTGGCCGGCGGACTCGCCTGCGCTGGCGCAGATGAACCTCAAGGACTGGAATCCTGGCATCGAGGCGGTCTATCACCCGTTCAATTTCCGCGGCTGGTGGGACTTCGGCACCGGCGCGCTCGGCGACATGGGGTGTCATCATTTCAACACGCCTTTCCGGGCGCTGCAGCTTGGCTCGCCGGCGCGGATCTATGCTTCCGCCACACGGGTGTTCGCCGAGTCGGCCCCTCTGGCCTCCATCGTCACCTACGATTTCCCGGCGCGGGACGCGCAGCCGCCGCTGCGGGCCGTGTGGTACGACGGCGGTTTGCGGCCTGCCACGCCGCGGCACCTCGAAGGACGTCCGCTGCCGGACGAAGGGACGCTCTACGTGGGCGAGAAGGGCGCCTTGCTCCACACCTGGGCTGGACTCCAAGTGTTTCCCGAAGCCCTGGGCAAGCGCCTGGAAACCGTGCCGCGCATGCTGCCGCGCCGCCGCGGCACCTGGGGCGAATGGGCCGAGGCCTGCCGCGGAGGAGAGTCGGCTGGCTGCAATTTCAAGTGGGCCGAGCCACTCACCGAAATCGTGTTGCTGGGCAACATCGCCATCCGCACCGGCAAGCTGCTGGAATGGGACGCCGCCCGGGGGAGTTTCACCAATTCGCCCGAGGCCAACCGGCAATTGCACGACGACTACCAGAACGGCTGGTCGCTTGAGGCCGTGTGAAGCATCCGCTCGAGCTCCTGCTGCCCGCAATGGCTGATGTGCCGCGGATCGACTGCATGCCCAGCAAGTCAACTGGACCATGCTGTGAATCCGAACTCCGCAATCTCTGCTCCGAAACGCCTGCGCGTGACGGACGTCCAGATGATCTTCGCCGACTCGATCGCCGGCCTCTGGAGAAGATCGAGCAAGCCGCGACCAAGGCTGCCAAGGCCGGCGCCGATGCGGTGCGGTGTCCTGAGTTGCGGCAGCGGGTCTACCAGACCCATCGAATCTTCAGACGATGGTATGGCTCATCGGGCGATTCGCCTATCGCGACTTCCTCGGCCAATCACTGAAACCATCGCCGTGAGGGCCGCCTATGCCCGTCCTTTTCCGTTGTGTCGGCTCCATCGGTTCGGTAGGGTGCCGCGCGAATCGACAACCTGTGAGAGAACTGAAGTCCATTCGCACCCCTCCACCATGAAACGACGCCAATTCCTTCGATCCGCAGCCACAACCGGCACCGCCATGCTGATCCTGCCGCACACGCGGCTGTTCGGGGCCGACGCGCCCAGCAACAAGTTGAACATTGCCTTGATCGGCACGTGGGGGCGGGGTGAAGCCCACTTCGGCGCCATCGGGCGGGAGAACGTGGTGGCGCTCTGCGACGTGAACGAGGAGCATCTTGCGTTTGGCGCCAAGCGCTTTCCGCAGGCCAAGACCTACGTGGACTGGCGCCAGTGTCTGGACCAGAAGGATATCAACGCGGTGGTCTGTTGTACCGCCGATCACACCCACGCCTTCGTCGGCAACTGGGCCTTGAATCGCGGGCACCATCTCTACCTCGAAAAGCCGATGGGCAACAGCGTCGAGGAAGCGCGGGTGGTGCGGGCCAATTACCTCAAGAACAAGCACAAGGTCGCCACCCAGGTCGGCACCCAGCGGCACGAATTCGAGAACTTCAACCGCGTGCGCGAGTTGGTGCTCGACGGCGCGATTGGCGAACTCGAGAGCGTCTGCGCCTGGGGCAATCGCCAGATCCCGCGGCCCGGCTATCTTCCCGCAGAGGGCGAGCCGCCCAAGCACCTCCACTACGACCTCTGGATCGGCCCCTCCCCGTTTCATCCCTACAACCCCGGGTACTTCTCGGGCGGGCCGGGAATGAACTGTCTGCAGTGGAACATGTACTGGGACTTCGGCAGCGGCCAGGTGGGCGACATGGGCAGCCACACGATGGACATCGCCTGGAACGCCATCGATGCCGCTCTCCCCACTTCGGCCGAGGCCAAAGGCGACCCGTTTCATCCCGAAGTCACCCCGGTCCGACTGGAGATGCACTTCGATTTCCCGGCCAACCAGGCGCGCCCGCCCATCCGCGTGTCCTGGTATCAGGGCGGCGCGATGCCCGAGTCCCCCAACCGCTGCATCGACCTGACGAAGATCGACCACGGCGCGCTGTTCGAGGGCAGCAAGGGCTTCCTCGTTTCGGACTTCACCTCGCGCGTGCTCTACCCCGGCGGCGACAAGGCGGACCTGACCTACTACAAACCGCGCGCCAAGGAGGCCGTGCTGCCGAAGATGCGCGGTTTCCAGCAGGAATGGATCGACGCCTGCAAGGGGAACCTGAAGACCTCGTGCGACTGTGAATACAGCGGCAACATGATCGAGACGATGCTGCTCGGCCTGGTCGCCTACCGCGTCGGCAAGAAGATCGCTTATGATGGCGCCGCCGGGCGGGTGACCGATCATCCCGACGCCGAGGCCCTGTTGCGGCGCACCTACCGTCCCGGCTGGACCCTGAACGGGTAAAGGGAAAGGGGGCGGGCACCGTGCCCGTTCACGGGCCGTCGACGACGATCAGACGCAGGAAACCGCGCGCGCGCGCCACGAGGCTGGGGTTGAGTTGGACGGCGACTTCTTCCATGTCGCTGCCGATCGGGATGCGGTGGCCGGGGACCAACTGAACGAAGTTTGGCCCTGAACTCCAGGTGCCCGCAGCGAGGTCAGCCGTGTACTCGATCCGGTAGAGCAAACCGTCGGCAGTGTAGTTCTGACCGACATCTCCCTGGCCCCCCGAGCGCTGGCGGTAGGTCACCGTGAAGGCGTCCTTCGCGAAGGCCGGCACCACCACGTCGGACACCTGGTCGGGCTCGGTCGGGGAAAGGCCCAGGGCGAACTCGATGAGGTTGATCGTTCCATCTCCGTCGAAATCGCCGTTCTTCGGCGCCTGCCCCGCCGTCAACCCCCAGTTGCCCGCCCAGGCCGCGTACACGTTGGCGGGACTGTTCGTTCGGACCAACAAACGGAGATAGGCGCTGCCGCTGCCGGCGGCATTGCGGGCCGTCAGCTTGATCGAATACGTGCCCGCCGCGGCCGGCCGGCCCGAGATGATGCCCGTGTGGGAGTCGAGGACCAGCGGGCTGGGCAGTCCGGACGCCTCGAAGCTGGTCGGCGCGCGTTCTGCCGTGATCTGGTATTCAAAAGGCAGCCCGACAATGGCCGCCGGCGAAAGGTAACTCGTGATGATCGGATAGGAGAGGTAGCCGGGCGGGCGGACCACGTCGAGCGTGACCGTCGCGGCGGGCGAGTCGCGCAGCCCGTCGCTGACTTTGAACTGGAAGCGGTCGGGCCCGACGTAGGTGGCGCTCGTGTACGTCCACTCCGCGCCGGACTGCGTCAACTGCCCGTGGGCGGGCAGGTCCGTCACGGTCCAACTCAGCGCGTCGCCGTCGGGATCGGTGGCGCGCACGGGGAGGACCACCGGCGTGCCGGTGTACACGACCCAGCGTCCGCCAAACGCCGCCGGCGGCAGGTTCTCGTAGGTCCATTCCCGGATATTGTTGGCCGGGTTGGGATCGGTCTGAACCAACGACTCGATCTGCCCGCGAAACCGGTGAGTGCCTTGCGCGGAAGGCCAGTAACTGAACCGTGCCCACGGACGGGCGAACGGTGCGGCGTCCACGGTTTGCTCGCTGAGCAGGCTCTCGTTTCCGGTCGGGGGGGGTGACGAACAACCGCAGCCGGATACGGTTCGTGAAGCCCTGGTTCTGCGCGGTCAAGGTGAGCAGGTTCGCCCGTCCCCGCTGCAAATGGCCGGAGGTTTCCAGGGCCGGGTCGGCGCCGCTGATGCTCAGTTCCAGATCTGCCGGTCCGAGGTGCAGGTCCGTCGCCGGGTCGGGGCCGACGGTGACGTGGACGGTGGCTTGGGCCACGTGCCCCTTCGAATCTTGCGTCGCGAACGTCAACGTGTGCGCGCCCTCGCTCAGGCGCACCTCCTCGAGCAACGCTTGCGTGCCCACCAGTCCGTCGCGCGACGACGTCCAGCGACCGGCTGACAAGAGTCCTTCTTCGGGATCGATCGCATGGGCGTCGAGGGTCCACCCGGCGTCACCCGGTCCGGTCGCCCCCGGGGTGGGCGAGCGGATGATCACCCCGGGCGCACGGTCCGCGACTGTCAAGGCCGTCAATTGCCGCGCCACCACCCGGAATCCGTCGGACGTGACCAATTGGAACGCGAGTTGGGACGACGGGGGTAAGGCCAGCGACGACAAGGCCACGTCCGGCGCGCGGAGTTCACTGCCCAGCGGAATCCAGTTCTGAAGTCCATCGGCCGAGAAGTAGAGCTGGCTGCGGAGGGAGCCGTCCGGCAGGCCATTCGCGGTGGCCGACCAGTGCAAGGCCACCGCCTCGGGCAGGACCGTGCCCGGCGCGGGCCCTTGCAGTGAGGTCTGAAGGTTTGCGTCGCTCAGGCTCTGGCTGAACAGCAGTTCGCCCGTGAAGGTGTTGCGCAGTTCGTAGCGAATCGCGTCGCCCGGCAGCTCGAACGTCTGGGTCCAGAACGCGATCTCGGGCCGGAAGGACTGCGGAATGGCGTGCCGGATGGATTGGATGGACACCGTGTCACCCCAATCGTCATAGGCGACGAAGGCGCCGAGGTAGTCGGTGTACGTGTTGTGGATCGGCGATTTGATCTGGTCCGTGGTCGCCCGGCACGAGAGGCTCTCCGGGACCAGGCGGTAGCCGGAAACCTTGTACTGGGGGATCGGACCGTGCTCGAGCAGGCCGGAGAACAGCAGCCGGCCGCCCCGGGTCGGCGGAGGCGCGCCGGCCAGGGCGGCTCCCGGCTGCACGCCGAGCACGCCGCGCAGGGCGGCTCGTATATCGGCGAGCGTGGTCGGCACGATCCAATGCTGCGCGTTGTTCCCCATGAGATCGTGCATGGATGGGTCCACCCCGAACGGGAAGTGCCCGATGCGACGCCCGCCCAACTGGGTGAAGCGGGCTCCCGCCTCGGGAACGAACGCGGTCATATCCTGCAGCCGGGCGCCCATGTCGGCTCCGGGCACGTTATCGATCAGATTGCCGCGACCGTCCGGGCCATCGGGCAGGTCGTACTGTTCGGTGTCCATGTACAGGCCCAGGCAATGACCGAGTTCGTGGAGCGCGGCCCAGGGATGGCGTTCGTCCACCAGGCAGATGCGATGCCACCGTGCGGTCGTGACGCCGTAAGCGCCGGAGAGCGAGCCGGCGGGCACCACGGCGACAAGGAAGTCGAGTTTCTGCGGCGCGGAAGCGTTGTACTCCTCGATGAAGCGCGACAACCCCCACGCGAGGTAGGTTTGCAGGCCGACCGATGCCGTGCGCGAAAACAGCCAGCCAACAGTGTTTTCGCCCTCGTAGAGGTAGTCGCCCAGGTCACGCACGATCCGAAAGTCATTCGTCGTTAAGGGCCAGAGCGCGGGGATCGCCTCCTGCAGGTGCGTCGCGACCTTGCTGCTCGCTCCCGGGTCGGGGGCGGGTTTGTAGCCGCCGACGGAGACTTGCGTGCCGATCACGCCGACCACCAGCGGGCGGCTTGGCGGCGGGTCGAATCCCAGATGAGTGCTCTCGCCCAGTCGCTGGACCCGGCCCGTATCCCGATAGCCGGTGAGGCTCGTGTTATCCATCCAAAGCTGCACCGTGAAGCCGTTGGTGCGCGTGCGATCGGCGGGGATGATGAAGTTGAGGGTGCGACGCTCGTTCCCGGCCACAGGCGCAGCGATGGGCCGGCCGTAATCGCGCCGCACCTCGAAGGCCGGATCCAGCGGTGCGATCGGGCGGGCCTCGTCGTCGCCGCAGACCAGCCAGAAGCGGAGTCCCGACAGACTCTCGGCCGTGGTTTTCAGGTCGTAGCAGGCCAGCGTGTCGCGCCCCTGGCGCATGGGGGCCTGTTGTCCCGCCACAGAACCCAGCACATTCTGACCCATCCGGGCGCCGCGGACCCAGACCGGCGGGAGGGGCCGGATCGATTGCGGCAGCGACGACGCCGTCGTGCGGCCCGTCGCGGCGTAGTTGGTGGCCGAAGGGTAGGAGCATGCGGCCCCCCAGCCAGCCATCCAGCCAGCCGGACCGGCGATCGGGTGTCGCACCCGCGGGGCCTCGTGCCGATCCCCAGTAGTTGCCGGCGAGCGAAAAGCCGGACGGCGCGCCCAGGTCCTTGCCCTGGCCGTCCACGAGGTACACCGAGACGAGGCCGAGGAAACTGTTCGCGCGGATGGTGGGGAACACGGGTTGGGCGGTCGGACACCGGACGAGCAGGGTGGTCTCGAACATGTTGTTCTCGAGTGTGCAGTTCGCGCCGGCAGCGATCACCTCGATCACGGCGCCGTAGAAGTCCGATCGCTCGACGCGGCAGGTCTCGATCGGTTGGAGGCTCTTGTCGAGACCAGTCCAGACACAGTCGGTCACCTGGATGCGCTTGACCCCGCCGGTCGTGAGGCCGGTGCCCAATTTGCAGCCGCCGGCGAGGTGGCAACGCTCCAAGCTGGCGGCGTCCAGGTCGGCGCACTCGAGCGCGAGCAGCGTGCAGTCGGTCAACGTCAGTTCGCCCCGCTCGACGGCCTGCAGCCTAAGTTCACAGTCCGCGAAGGAAGCCTGGCTGACATCGCGCAAAAAGCACTGCCCCGGCAGCCGGCCCCGCTTCCAATCGACGGACACCAGCGTATCGGCGCGCAGGGTCTGGGTGACGGTGCAGTCGGTGAACGAAGCGCGGAGATGCTCGCCGGTCAAGTTCACGTCCCCCGCGACGGTGCATTGCTCGAATTCCGCCTCGCGCAAGCCGCCCACGTTCAACACCGCCAGTTCGCTGCGCTCGATGCGAACGCGCCCCGCGCTAGTGCTGCTGGAAAGCCCCAGGCGCAGATCGCCCGTGCATTCCTCGAGCACCAGTTCGCCGTTCACGTCCACGGGGCCGCCCGACTGGACCCGCGTCTTGCGCACACTCAGCGTCAGGCCGGCGGGTACCACCACTTCTCCCACGTGCAGGCCATCGATGTTCTCGACCACTTCGTCCTGGTCGAGCAGACCGTTCAAGCGTTTGCCGGGCGAGGTCTCGTAGACGACCGGATGATCGTTGGTGGTGGCTCCGGCTCCGTTGCACCCGGGATAGGCGATCTGCCGGATGAAGCAGCGATAGGTCCCCTCCACCATGTTGGTCAACATCGCCTCCCCGTCGAGAATCATCACCCCGATCTGGCAAGTCGGAGGCGGGAGCTGCGCCGTCAGCAGGATTTGCTCCTGGTTGTCCGGCCGCTTGACGACCAGGTCGAGGCGGCTGACCCAGTTCGCGCCGGTCGACATGCCGTGCACCGCCAGGCGCTGGCGATCCACGGCCTCGAAGACGCAGCGAACCTGATCGCCGCGGCCCGGTAACGCGGCCAGCAGCAGCGCCAGGGCGATGGGCCACCGCGCTTCTCGCCGGGGCCGGGAGGCGAACGGACCAGGATGGCCCGTTGACACGGTGGTGAGTCGAGGATCAGGACGTAACCGCGGGCCGAAGCACGGACGACATTGAGGGGTCACGGAGCCGGATAGTAGGGTCCGGCTCCATCCGTGACAAGTCTGACCCGCATGGCAGTCCTCTCGCGAGGTCTGACCGCCCTCTGCACGGACGGGGTGTGCCACTCTCTGTCAACTGCTTTTCTTTCTGAAAGAAGTGTCACCTCCTCAAAGGCTGCGAGCACCGCCAATTCATGAAGGCGGAAAGGCTGGAGAGGGGACGGCTCGTCCCCCGACGACGCGAGTGAAGACGGTGTCTGTCGGCGACGGAGATCATCCGGCACTCCGGCGGCTATCCCTATTTCATCCAGTTTCTCTGCCGCGAGATGTTCGACACGTATTTGCAGCAGAAGGCCAGCGGCGCCGTGAACCCGGTGGTGACAGTCAAACAGACGGTGCGCAAGCTGGATTCGGATTTCTTCGCCGGTCGCTGGAATCGGGTGACGGATCGCCAGCGGCAGTTGCTCGCTTTGGTGGCGGCACTGCCCAAGTGCGACGTCGAGTTCACCGTGCAGGAGATTGTCGAGCAATCGCAAAAGCTGGCGAAACCGTTCAGCGCAGGCCATGTGAACCAGATTCTCGGCAAACTGATGGAGTACGGATTGCTGTATAAGAACCGGCACGGGCGCTACTCCTTCGCCGTGCCCCTGCTCGGGGATTTCATCCGCCGACAGGAGGCCGAAGCGTAAAGCGAATGCGCACAGTCCATTGGGAATGCGACCTGGCCGAGCGCCCGTTCCGCGAGCAGCTCAACGCGATGGGCTGGCAGTGGATCGAGGGTGGGCACAGTGTGGCAACTTGACTGATACTTGACCGACGCTTGACCCAGGATTGACCCATCGGCACACTGACGGGCATGAGTTACCAGCCCCAATTCACCATCACGCCCGGCCTGCTGGCGCGGGTGGAGGGCATCGCGGCATTGCGGGAGCGGATTCAGGGTGCGGCGTTGCAAGTGCCGTGGATTCCGGCGCTCCAAAAGGACACGCGGGCGCGCAACACACACAGTTCGACCGCCATCGAGGGCAACCCCCTGACGCTGGAGGAAGTCCGCGCGCTGGAGGAAGGCGCAACGGTGGCCGCCCCGGAGCGGGCACGGCGCGAGGTGCTGAATTATTTCGCCGCCCTCCGGCATGTCGAGAAGCACGCTGCGAAGAAGCGGCTGACGCACGTGGACACTTTCCGGTTGCATGCCATCATCGCCGGCGCGGTGATGGACCAGGGCGAGGCGGGCCGCTACCGCACGATCCGGGTGCGGGTGGGCCCATTCGTGCCGCCACCGCCGGAGGACGTGTCGGGCCTGATGTTCGAACTGCTGGAGTGGTGGAACAAGGATGCGCCGGGCCTCTCTCCGGTCTTGAGTTCGGCCATCGTGCATCATCGCTTCGAGACGATTCATCCGTTCGCCGACGGCAACGGGCGGACGGGCCGGGCGCTGGCGTTGTGGGAGCTTTACCGGCGCGGCTTCGATTCGCATCACATCTTCGCGGTGGACGAGTTTTACTGGGAGGACCGTCCGCGCTACTACGCGGCGCTGGACGCGGTGCGGCGCGAGGGCGACGACCTGACCTCGTGGCTCGAGTATTGCGCGGAGGGTTTGCAGCAGACGCTGGAGCGGGTGTGGGAGCGGATGGGGCAGCTTTCCGTCACCTCGGCGCGCGAGAAGGTGGTGCTGCGTCCGCGGCAGGAACAGTTGCTCAAGCTGCTCGGCAGGGGCGGGGGAATGACGCCAGCCGAACTCTGGGCGGCGCTGAAGGTGTCCAAGCAGGGCGCGATGGATTTGCTGCGTCCGCTCGTGAAAGCCGGACTGGTGAAGCGGGTGGGCACGCTGAAGACCGGTCGCTACGTCCTGCAATGAACCGGCCATGAGCAAATTCCAATGGGAATACGACCTGGTCGAGCGCCCGTTCTCCGAGCCGCTCAAGGCGATGGGCTGGCAGGACTCCTGGGTGCCGCCCATCCCGGCGCGGTCTGATGGCTTTTGTGTGATGGTTATTGTGTCGCAAACTTCCGTTTTTCAGTGCAGAATGCCGCGACGTTGCCATGAACGCCGCTACAATAACGCCAACGGTTGCCCAGCAAGCGTCTTTGTCTGGACACCGCGATCGAAGGCGGCCCACCCCGGAACCGGCTCTAGCGAGGCGCACCTCAGACCAGCAACACCCTCTTTCTCATGAACGGTCATCTGCCTTCTCGTCCCTTCTCTCCTGCGCCTCGCTCAGAGAGTCCTTGAACCAGTCGCAGAGCGGAGTGAAACGCGACTTGGTTACCACGGATCTTCCAATTCAAGGACTCTAGCCGATGCCCCGCCTTTCCCTCGCCAAACTCGAACGCCACCTGTATTCCGCCGCCGACCGGCTGCGGCAGGAGGGCCTCGATGCGGCCACCTACAAGGACTACATCTTCGGGATGCTCTTCCTGAAGCGTTGCTCGGACGTGTTTGACGCCGAGCACGCGAAGATCGTCGGCGGCAAGGTCGAGCAAGGTATGGAACTTAAACAAGCCGAAAAAGCCTACGGCGAGAATCCGGATTACTATGACGGCTTCTTTGTCCCCGAGCGCGCCCGCTGGAACCACCTCCAGGACAAGCTCAACGACGCCTCCGTCTCCTACGGCAGCGTGCTCGACACGGCGTTGGGTGCCTTGCCCGCTGACGAGTGGCCTGAAGTTGTCACGCCCTGGCAGATTGCTTGCGAAGTCTCGGCCTCAAACGGTTCGGAGTTCGGCCGCTTGAAGCCCGGCTCCGTGAAACCAACGGCTGCGCTGCCCAAAGGCGCCCACCTGTTCACAGTTCCCGGTTGGTGCGACACGGCTGAGGACAAACGCCGGTTTCAGGTCGGACTAATCTTGCGGTTTGCACTGCGTGGCTCCGTCGATTTCTTCAGCGCGGAAAGCCGGAACAGTCCGGTGCGGGGGCCAAGATACAGCCTTCCGGTCTCTCACTGGGAGCGGCAAAGGTACTCCACATTTCAAGGACGGGCTGCATTCGGTCCGCCTTGGATTCCCATCTCATCGTGGACCGAGGATTTCCTGTTCGACCTGTTGCGGTGGCCGGGGTCCGGTTTGGCGACCCCGATTGTTCCGTTGGCGGAGTGGGCAGATCGACTGAGCACCCGATTGAGTTCTCTCGAGAAGTCCCGCGGAAAGGCGACTACACTGCCGTTCTTGGAACAAACGGCTCCGTGGCCAGACACGCCACCCAAGGTCTGGACGCGCCCGCTGCGGGTGGGAATCGTGCAATCGGTGATTCCAAACATGGACGACTATGTTGCGAGGCTCAGCGATCCGGAGTTGGTTGCGGATGCGCCATTCAGGCTCCGCCAACGTCGGCATCTAGCGGCGCTGCTGGAAGCGGTCGTTCAAACGCTTGAGGTTCGGGAAACGCACCGCGATCAGCATCGGCAAGACTGCCGGATTCTTGACCTGTTGGTCTTTCCCGAGCTGGCCGTTCACCCTTTCGATGTTCGACCGCTCATCGTGCCTTTCGTTCGCACCTACAAGTGCATCGTGCTGTTCGGGCAGGTCTATCATCCAGCGGGACCTGGGCCTGGGTCACGATTGATCAACAGTTGTGTCTGGGCCATTCCAGAGTGGCGCGCGGCGAGTGGATTCAACGTCCGCTTCGTCGAACAGGGCAAGGAACATCTGACACAAGAGGAGGGTCGATTCACTCCGCGGCCTGTGGGATTTCGTCCAGCTCAGTGGATCGTTGAGTATCGATGGGATAGCAACCCTGCGGTTGCTTCACTTAGGCTCAGTGCGTCCGTGTGCTACGATGCTACGGATCTGGCGCTGGCGGCCGATTTGAAATCGAGAAGTGATCTTTATGTCGTTTGCGCGCTGAATCGCGATGTCGGCACATTCGACCGGATGTCCGAGGGGCTGCACTACCACATGTATCAGGGCATGATCGTCGTGAACAACGGGCAGTATGGAGGCAGTAGTTTCTACATGCCATTCAGACATTCTTACGACCGGCAGGTGCTGCACCTCCACGGGCAGCCGCAAGCAACCGTTGCATTCGCCGAGATCACACCCCAGAAACTGATTGGTCGACCAAGTATTGCTACACCGGGCGACCCAGAGGGTGTTTGGAAAACCCCACCCGCAAATCCCGCATGAGCAGTATCCAGTGGGAATACGATCTGGTCGAGCGCCCGTTCTGCGAGCAGCTCCAGGCGATGGGCTGGCAGTGGATCACGGGCGGCAGCTTTGCGCTGGTCAATTTCCGGGGCCACAAGCCGGCAACCGCCTGACGGGAAAGGGAACCTCATGCCATTCCAGCCTCGTTTTAGCTATACGCACTCGATGGTGCGCAACCTTGGCGTCATCGAGTCCGCGCGGGCAGTCGTTGACGTGCTCCCGTTGCCACCGGATCGCGTGCTGTGGCTTCGTCAGGCGGCCCGGCAACGCGCCACCCGCAACTCCACCCGGATCGAAGGCAATACGCTGAACAGCACCGAGGTGGGCCAGGCGGTCGTGGCCGTGGGTCGGACCCAGACCGAGATGCAGCAGGAGGTGCGGAATTACTGGCGCGCGCTGGAGTGGATTGAGGAGCAGTTGGAGGCGCAGCGGCGCCTATCGGAGGAATTCGTCTGCGAGTTGCATTGCATCGTGCTGGTGCGGGGGCATGGCCGGCGTGGCACGCGCAGCGCGTACCGCGTGGGCGAATGTCCGATGGTGGATGCCGCCACGCGCCGGATTGACTACGGACCGCCGAAACCGGCGGACGTTCCCAGATTGATGCGCGAATGGGTGGAATGGGGGCAAAGCCAGGCGGTGGCCGCCTTGCCCGGGCCGGTCCGTGCCGGTCTGCTCGCGCATCGCTTCGTGAGCATCCACCCGTTTGGCGACGGCAACGGCCGCACCGCCCGCGCGCTGGCGACCACGGAACTGTGGCGCGGCGGCTACGACATGCGCGGCTTCCTGTCGCTGGAAGAGCATTACACGGCGAATCTACAGGCCTACTACGACAGCCTGCAAATGGGGCTGCCGGTGGATTTTTACGAGGGGCGCCACGATCCCGATCACACGCCTTGGCTGGAGTATTTTCTGGGGACAATGGCACGAGCCGCGGAGGATTTGCGCAAGCAGGCGGTGGCGCTTTACGATCCCGAGAACCGGCCGGCCCCACCGTGGGAGAGGCTGCGTCGCGTCCAGCAACAACTGCTCACGCGCCTGGTGGTGCGCGGGCTTAACGAGAAGCCGCCGATTCTGGCTTTCGCGCCATCTGATGTGGTGGAGTGGTTCGGAGTTTCCGCAACGACCGCCCGGGAGTGGCTGGACAAGTGGCGTGACGATGGTTTCGTCCAACCGGCGAAACCGGGCGCGCAGAGGGTCAGGAACTACCTGCTTACGGAGACGTGGGCGAAACTGCTCCATGACGTCCTGCATAGCGCAAGGCCCAAGAAGCCTTGAATTGTAGGTTTCGGCCACTTTATTCCGTAACCCAACAATATGTAGTGGATGACGTCGAAAATAGCGCAGCCGAGAACCCTCCGATTGCCCGCATTGTCCAAGTGGCTCTCAGGGGAATCGTTCCCCCAGCCAGACAAGCTCCTGCGCATCGGCGTGTTGCTGAGGCTGACGTTCGAGCAGTTGGTCGTGAAGCCGGAGCCCAAAGCGATTCCGGTGGTTTCGGCTGGGAGGCGGAAGATGGTGTCGCCGGAAGCCTTGACTCCGCGCGCTTCCCGGACTAGTCAATGTTCCATGAGAACGACGGTTACCACGAAGAACATGGTTACCATACCGGCTGCACTTTCCAGACAGCTTGGCATTGCCCCGGGTTGCCAACTGGACTGGGAATCAGTTGCCGGAAGCCAGACGGAGATCCGGGTCCGGGTTGTTCCCAAGCGGGGCGAACTGGCCCGGCGCTTGATGGGCAGTGCCAGAAGGTGGTCGCCTGGACGCGATGCCGTGAGGGAGTTGATTGAAGAACGAGCCCGCGAAGATCAGGGAGAGAAGCCAGCATGAATTACATCTTCGATACTTCGGCGCTGCTGGCTCATGTGCGCGGCGAGCCTGGCGCGGAGCGGGTGCAGCAGCTTTTCGAGCGTGAAGAAGGCGCGTTGCTGATCTGCAGCGTGAGCCTGGCCGAACTGGCCCGGCGACTTCGTGATTTGGGCGCCTCGCCGGAAGAAGCTTGGACGCAGATTTCCGACTACCTGCAGGCGGTGGATGAGGTGGTTCCAGTGGATCAAAAAGTGGCCCATGAAAGCGACCGGCTCAGCGTCTCCGCAACGACACGGTTGCCGTTGGTGGATGCGCTCATCGCTGCGGCGGCCTGCACACGACAGGCGGTATTGGTCCACCGGGACAGCCACATGCGCGGAGTGGCTGGAGTCGTGCAGCAACTGGATCTCGATGCTGGATGAGTGGCAAGCCTCCCAGCGACGATTTGACGGAGAGTGGACCGACACTTGACCCACACTTGGCCGACCATTGCCGCAAATGAGCGAAATCCAATGGGAATACGATCTGGTCGAGCACCCGTTCTGTGAGCAGCTCAAGGCGATGGGCTGGCAGTGGATCGAGGGCGACACCGACGTGCCCGATTTCACTGAGCGCGCCAACTTCCGCGAGGTGTTGCTCCAAGGCCGGCTCGCCGCCGCGCTTCGCAAGCTCAACCTGCGCGACGGCCAGGCCTGGCTGGATGACGACCGCATCCGCCGCATCATCGAGAAGCTCGAAAAGGCCGAGGGCCATCGACTGATGGAAATCAACGAGTCGGCCACCAAGCTCCTGCTCAAGGGCACGGAGATTGACGGCCTGCCGGATTGGAACTTCGGGCGCAACCAACCGGTGCGGTTCATTGATTTCGAGAATCCGGCCAACAACGATTTCCTCGTCATCAACCAGTTCAAGGTGGAGCTGACCAGCGGGCGCGGTCACGTCATCCCGGATGCAGTGTTGTTCGTGAACGGCATTCCACTCGGCGTGGCAGAGTTCAAGAGTCCGGGCATCGAGAACCCGTTGCAGGAGGCCATCAATCAATTGCTGCGCTACTCCAACCAGCGCCGCGAACTCTGGCCCACGCTCTACACCGACAACGAGGGCGTGGAGCGGCTCTTTCACACCAACCAGTTGCTCATCGCAAGCGATTTCTTCGAGTCCCGCGCCGCCACCATTGGCGCGCCGCCAGAGGCGTATCTGGAATGGGCGGACACCAGCCCCGTGCCGTTGAGCACCGTGGCGCAGGAACTCGGGGTGTTGGACCGGTCGGCGGACGAAGCGGAAGCCGCGCAGGAACTGGCCGCCGTCGGCCCGGAACGGGGCGACCGCACTGGCACGCCGCTCTTCTTCCGCAAACCGGAGCAGCGGCCCGTCGCCTTGCGCGGTCAGGGCGCAACCCTCCAGAGCCAGCAGATTCTCGCCGCCGGCATGTTGCGCCCCGCGCATCTGCTCGACCTCATCCGCAACTTCACGGTGTTCCAGCAGGTGGACGGCAAGACCCGCAAGGTGGTGGCGCGTTACCAGCAGTTCCGCGCCATCCACAAGGCGGTCACGAAATTGGCGGAGGGCCGCACCAAGGCGCAGGGTGCTGAACGCGATGAACGCGGCGGCATTGTCTGGCACACGCAGGGCTCAGGCAAGAGCCTCAGCATGGTGTTCCTCGTCCGCAAGATGCGGATGATGCCTCGCCTGAACCGGTTCAAAGTTGTCGTTGTCACCGACCGCACCGACTTGCAGGCCCAGCTTGGCGCGACGGCGCAGTTGAGCGGGGAGGCGGTGCGCCCGACGGACGAGGATTTGAAGTCGCGCGAGTCGCCCACGGCCTTGACCCAGCGGCTCTTGAGCGAGCGCACGCCGGACATCGTCATGGCGATGCTGCAAAAGTATCAGCCCGTCGGTGGAAAGTCGGACGGCAAGGGCTTGGAAGTGCTTCCGCAACCGGGCGAGAAGGCGGGCGACAAGGTCGCCATGACCATCGTGCGCAAAGAGAAAAGGCCTGGCCGGCACGAGGAGGTCGTCGAGAAGACCGTCACGTTCACCGAGAACATCCGGTTTGAGGAGTTTCCCGTGCTGAACGAGTCCGAGGAGATTCTGGTGCTCGTGGACGAGGCGCACCGCTCGCACACGCGCACGCTGCACCGCAATCTGCGCAAGGCGCTGCCCAACGCCGCCATCATTGGCTTTACCGGCACGCCCATCTTGAGCAAGGAAAAGACGGAGACGCGCGAGATCTTCGGCGACTTCATCGACAAATACATCCTGCAAGACGCCGAACTCGACGGCGCGACGGTGCCGATCCTCTACGAAGGCCGGACGGCAGACGGCATCGTGAAGGATGCGCCCAGCCTCGACGCGGTGTTCGAGGACATGTTCCGCGACTACACGCCCGAGGAACTCGCCGTCATCAAGGCCAAGTACGCCACCGAGGGCGACGTGATGGAAGCGCCCCTGCTCATCGAGCAAAAGGCGCGCGATCTGGTCCGGCACTTTGCCAGCGTGGTGCTCCCCGAGGGATTCAAGGCGCAGGTGGTCGCGACGAGCCGGCAGGCGTGCATGACCTACCTCGACAAGCTGGAGCAGGGGCGCAACGAACTGATTGCGGAATTGGAGGCCGTGCCCGCCGCAACGCTGACCTTGCCGGATGATGAAGTGGAGAAGCTCGACGCGAAAACCCGTTTCCTCGTGCGCACCCACCCACAACTGCCGAAGCTCCGCGCCCTGGAAACCGCCGCCGTGTTCTCCGGCAATCACAACGACCCGGAATCGTGGTGGGATTGGGCGGACAAGGCGAAGCAGGAGGAATACATCAAACGGTTCAAGCGGAGGTTCGCCCCCGCCAAGACCGACAAGACCGACCCGCTTTCGATTCTGGTGGTGATGAATATGCTGCTGACCGGTTTCGACGCGCCCGTCGAGCAGGTGCTTTACCTCGACCGGAAGATCGTGGCGCACGACTTGTTGCAGGCCATCGCGCGCGTCAACCGCACGTCCGGCCCGAAGAAATGTGGCTACGTCGTGGACTACATCGGCGTGGCCCGCCACTTGAACGAGGCGCTGACGGATTACGATGGCGAGGACATCGAGGGCGCGCTGATCAACATCAGCGTCGAACTGCCCAAGCTGCTCGACCGTCGGGCGCGGGCCATCGCCGTCTTCACGGATCGCGGCATCACCGATCTTCAGGGCCAGGTGGATGCGTGCGTGCAGTTGCTCGAAGACCTCAAGATTCGCGCCGATTTCATCAACAAGCTCCGGTCATTCTACGAAATGCTCGGTCTGCTGGAACATCGGCCGGAAGTGCCCGGTGATGTCTTCCGCGACGCGAAGCTGCTCGGCTTCATCAACAAGGTCGCCGCCAACTTGTATCGCGACCCGGCCCTGGACCTTTTCGGCGTGGCCGAGAAGGTGAAGTCCCTGATCAACGCGCATGTTTCCGCGCGTGGCGTTGACCCGAAGATTCCGCCCACAGCCATCACGGACGCGGAGTTCGAGAAGGTGCTGCAAGCCCAGGGCAGTAGTCGCGCCCGTGCGGCGCAAATGCAGCACGCCGCGCGCTATCACATCATCGGCTTCTCGAATCAGAATCCCGCCTACGCCCGCAAAATGAGCGAGCGGTTGGAGGAAATTCTCCAACGGTTCAAAGACGATTGGAACGCGCTGGAGCGGGAATTGAAGAAGTTCATTGATGAGCTGCGTCAGGGCGACCGGAGTGATTTCCCCGACCTCGATCCCAAGGTCCAAGTGCCCTTCGTGCGTTTGGTGCTGGAAGAATGCAGCAAGGGACGCCAACTGACCGCCGCGCAGCGGGAGCAGTCCATCAAAACGACGTTGGACATGGTGGAGCGCATTCGTCAGGAAGTTCGTAAAGTGGGTTTCTGGAAAAACGACGCGATGCGGGAACTGCTGACCAGGGCACTGGTGCGCGACCTGAACAAGGCCGGGGTGTGCCGTCCGGGGGGCGAACGTGACCTCGCGCAACGGCTTGTCGCGCTGGCCAGGGAGAATCACGAGAACCTGACCCGCGCATGACCGAGACGCTCCAACTTGGCGGCCTCCTGTTTGAAGTCCGGCGCAGTGAGCGCCGAAAGAGCCTCGGTCTGACTGTGGACCGCGCTGGCGAGTTGGTTGCCCACGTCCCCACGGGAACCTCCGCCGACGAGCTTTCCCGCTGGGTCGGCAGGAAACTCTTGTGGGTGCATCGCAAACTCGCGCTCAAGGAGGAGGCGTTGCCAAAGCTGCAGGCGCCGGAATACGTCTCCGGCGAAGCCTTTTCCTATCTCGGGCGGCGCTACCGGCTCAAGCTGGTGGAGCGACAAGCCCAACCGCTCCAGTTCGACGGCACACGATTCACCTTGCGGCATGACGCGCGGCCCGCCGAGGCGCATTTCCGGAAATGGTATATCGCCGCCGGAGCAGACTGGCTGAGGCGCCGAGCCGAAACCCTCTCGGCCCGCACCTCCAGCACACCGCGCCGTGTGGAAGTTCGTGATTTGGGTTTTCGCTGGGGATCGTGCGGTCGGAACGGGGTCGTCTATTTCAATTGGAAGGTGCTCCAGCTACCTGTTCCCCTGGCGGATTACGTCATCGCTCATGAACTCGTTCACCTGCACGAGCGCCACCACGGTCCGGAATTCTGGGCCGCCCTCAGCCGCGCCATGCCTGATTGGCAGAAACGCAAGGCCGCGCTCGCGGTGAAAGCAAAAGACTACCTCGTCTTCGGATTGCGCAGTTTTGCCGGCCCGGCGTGCCTGCGCGCGACGGCTTGACGTAATAACATCCGTGGCTACAGTCGGGATATGACGGTTAAACTCAAAGTCCGCAAGATTGGCAATTCGCTGGGAGTCGTGTTGCCCAAGGAAGTGCTGGCCCATCTAAAGGTGGAGGAGGGCGACACGATGACGCTGACGGAAGCGCAGGATGGGGTGCGTCTGACCTCCAGCAATCCCGAGTTTGCCAGGTCCATGGCCGTGTTCGAGTCGTTAAACCGCCGCTACCGCAACGCGCTGCGAGAACTGGCGAAATGAAGGAGCCGTACTGGCTGACGCGGGAGGAGTGCCTCTCGCTGCACGACATGATGCTGTCGCACTACGGCGGCATCGCGGGTGTGCGTGACGAGAACATGCTGGAGTCCGCGCTGGCCCGCCCCCGGCAGATCTTTCATGATGGCAAGCGGGAGATGGTCGGCCTGGCGGCAGCGTATGCCGCAGGCATCGTGAAGAACCACCCGTTCCTCGATGGCAACAAGCGGACGGGGTTCATGCTCGGTGCAGGTTTTCTCGAGCGCAACGGCTTCGAATTCCGCGCGACGGAAGCGGAGGCGGTCGTGCGCACGCTCGCACTGGCCGCGGATGAGATGTCGGAAGCGGCCTATGCGGAGTGGTTGAAGGCGAATTCCAAACGCACCTGACCCCATGTTTCATACCCGCGTGGCATCTGGGAATTGGTTTCTGGCGCTCCTCATCCTGACAGCCTCCCCCTGCCCCGCCCGTGTTGGTGCCGCCGCGGACGCATCGGCCCAGGCGGAATCGCCCGCGGCGGCCGAACGGCTCGCGGTCCGGCTTTCCTGGGGACACGCCTCGGACGCGCCTCGGACGTTCCATGTAGCCCTCGCGGCGAACACCGTGGCGATCGAAACCATCCGGCCCGACGGGTTTGAATCGGGCGACACGTTTTCCGGCGGCGCGTGCGATACGCGCGCGGGCGGCGGCGATGTGGACGCCCTGGTTGCCGAGGTGGCCTGGCGACAGGCACCGGGCCCGCCGCGCAAGCCGCACTCGATCTGGCAACACTTGCTCGATCACGGTGAAGCCGGCCAGGTCGCGCGGCTGAAGGACGATCCCGGCCTCAGGCCCGGCGCGCCGGTAATCACCGTGCGAACGTCCGCCGATGGCACGCTCGGTTTCTCGATCGGTCTCGAACAACTGGCGCGGCACAAGGCCATGTGGCTGCCCGAGCACGATCTGTTCGTCACGCTCGCCGACGCGCCGGTGGACTTCGCGGCCCACCTGGCTTCGCTCACAGGCGAACGCGTGTTGAACCGCGTGAAGCGTGAGCCGGACGCAACGCTCGCCGAATGGACGAACCGATGGGCGGACTTCGGCAATCCGACGCGTCCGCATCACGGACAGGAATCGGAATGGCTCGGGACGCGGGGCCATCTCACCGGTTTCGCGGCCCAGCACGGTTCGCTCTACAAATTCGGTGTCGACCGGTGGGCCAGTGTGCGGCCCGATTTCGCTTCGCCGCACAAGTTCCGATTCGATCCGCTCTGGCCCGACTGCCAGTGGAGAGGTCAGCGCATCGTGGACGGGTTGCCGGTTCTGGTCACCGTGCTCGAGCGCGGCGGCCAGCGGTGCGAGGTCGAGCAGTTCGCGGCGACCCTGCGCCCAAACGATACGGTCCGCCCGCTCACCCCTTCGATCTCCGGCGCGGGGGGAGTGGGGCCCCGCGGGGCGGGTGTGCGGGGGCGCGGCGAAATCGACAGCGTCTTCTTCACGCGCGTCCAACTCAGTGGCACGGGCATGGTGGGCTTCGGCTTCCGGCTGGCGACGGAGAACACAAACCGCCATCCGGAACTGCGTGAAGCGGCCGGACGCACCTGCGTCGTAGACCGCGAGACGGGCGCGGTCTGGCTGATGATCGAACCGGAGGCCGGCTTGACCGTGAAGGCCCGGGCGCCCATCGCCGACGACCGATACCCGCGGATCGAGTTCGATTGCGTCGGCCAACTGGCGGCGGGCCAGGCGCGGACGATTACGGTCAAGCTCGCTTCGCCGGTCGCGGACGCGGATGCGGCAGCCGCGCTGGCTGCGCGCGACTTTACCAGGTCCAAGGCGGCCACGGTGCGCTATTGGGAAGATTGGCTGGCGCAGGGCGCACAATTCGACGTGCCTGAACCGGCGGTGAACAACCTCTTCCGTGCGAACCTGTGGCACGCGCTCGTGCTCCCGCGTCACCGCACGGACGAACAGGGCGCGGCGCGGATCGACCTGCCGTACTCGAACTTCGCCTACGGCCAGCTCAACGCCGACTGGCCGATCAACCAGGCGGTGTATGTGGACTACATGCTCTACGGCTTGCGCGGGCATTTCGCCGTGGCGGAGGAGGAATTCGCCGCCATGTATTCCTCGCAACAGAAGGCGGACGGCCGCGTTGGCGGCTACGCCGAGTGGGGCGTCTATTCGCCGGGGATGCTCTACTCGGTCGCGCAGAATTTCCTCCTCTCGCGCGACCGCGCCTCGTTCGAGCGGCTGCTGCCGGCGTCGATCAAGGCGCTCGATTGGTGTTTGGGCGAAGTGGCGCGCGGCCAAAACTCGAACGACGCGCCGGGGCTCATCGTGGCGCCGCTCAACGACCTCACGCACGACGCGCGGGCGTGGGGCTTTCCGAACGGCTATTTCGTCGCCGGCCTCGACTTGTTCGGACGCGCGCTGGCTGCCTACGGACATCCGCGCGCTGGTGAGGCGCAGGCCGCCGCGACGAAGATGCGGGCTGCCGTCGAGCGCGCCTTCGCCCGCGCCAGCGTGAAGTCGCCGGTGGTGCGGCTCGCCGACGGCACGTGGAACAACTACGTGCCCTGCGATGCGCTGACGCCCCGTCGCTTGCTCGACGCGTGGTATCCGACGGATGTGGACACCGGCCCGCTGCACCTGGCGCGGCTCGCGGCGATCGATCCGCGCGGCTGGCTGACCGCCGCGATGCTCCACGACCACGAAGACAACTTGTTCCTCAACCAATGGGGCATGGCCAACGAGCCGGTCTACAACCAGCAGGCCACGGCCTATCTCCGCCGCGACGAACCCGAGGCCGCGATCCGCGCGTTCTACAGCATGATGGCCTGCGCGTTTTCGCACGGGCAGCTCACACCGCTCGAGCACCGCTGGGCCTGGGGGCAATATTACATGCCGCCCAGCACCGATGGCGCGTGGTTCGAGCTTTACCGGAACATGCTGGTGAACGAACTGCCCGGGGACGACACGCTCTTCGTCGGCCAGGCCGTGCCGCGCGCGTGGCTGGCGGACGGGAAACGCATCAGCATCCAACGCGCACCAACCTACTTCGGCCCGGTCAACCTCCAGATCGAAAGTGCCGCAGCCGGCGGCACGATCACCGCCCGAGTCGAGTTCACCAGCGACCGCCGCCCGAAGACGCTGCTGGTTCGCCTGCGTCATCCGGTCAGGAAATCCTTGCGCTCGGCCTCGGTCAACGGCGCGGCGTGGAAGGACTTCGACCGGGCCGGGGAGTGGATTCGCCTCGTGCAACCGGACGAAGCGGCCTACAACATCGTTGCGCGTTACTGACAGCTCCCGGCTCCGACGCATTATGAACATCCGATCGCACCTCCTGACGCTGCTGCTCACCAGCTCCGCCTTGTTCCCGGCGCAACCGGCCATCGCGCAGGACGCCGCGCATGTCGACCGCAACGCCGCCAACACGCGCGCCCGACCCAGCGGCATGCTCGCCGATTCGCCGGTGAAGTTCCCGGAGAAGGGCGCCTTGCCCGCGACATATCCCCCGGACCGGTCCGCCACGACCAACGAGGCGCCCGAGCAGGACTATTTCATGTTCCGGACGCCGGAGCGTTCGCTGGCACAGATTGGCGTGATTCAATCCGAGATGCCTCCGGGCACGTTCACGGCGCCGCCCAACGACTGGCAGCACTTGCGCCGCACCCGCCGCATCCTCACCGAGGGCGGCGACCTGCGCCTGCTCGCGCTCGGCGACAGCATCGTCAACGACACCATGCGGTCCGGATGGGTGGCCAAGCTCCAGGAGGCTTACCCGAAGGCGCGCATCGAGGCCACCGTCTATGTGCGCGGCGGCGGCGGGTGCCAGCACTACAAGGAGGAGGAGCGTGTCGGGAAGAACATTGTGCCGCGGCGGCCCGACCTCGTGTTCATCGGCGGCATCAGTCAGAAGAGCGTCGAGGACATTCGCGAAGTGATTCGTCAGTTGCGCGCGGGCCTGCCGGACGTCGAGATTCTCCTGGCCACGGGCGCGTTCGGCACGGCGGACCCTCGCGATGAGGCGGCATTGGCCCAGGCCCCGCACTCGGGCACCGGTGCGTACGGCCAGGCGCTGCGGCGGTTGGCCCGGGAAGAACGCTGCGCCTATCTCGACCTGACCTCGCCCTGGGCGGAGTACATCAGGTCCTCGAAGCTGCACCCGCACCTGTTCTACCGCGACGTCGTGCACGCGAACGAGTTTGGCGAGCAAATCCTCGCGAAGGTCATGATGGCGTTTTGGACCTCGCCGGCCCCTGCGCAAGCAGCCGGATCTGCCGGCGAACCACGGGCTGCCCTCGCCGCCGACACGGGCGAGTCTCGGGCCATCAGCGAAACCGAGCGCTACAACTGCACGCCGGACTGGGGGCCAGACTCACGGCGGGTCGTCTATGCTCGCGGCATCATCCCCGAGAAACCGGGACGCGCTGAGCTGTGGGCCGCCACACTCGATGGGCAGCCGCCGCGCCCGCTCTACGCCGAGGAGAACCGCCACATCTGCGGCGCGTGCGCCTCGCCGGACATGCAATACCTGCTCTTCACCCGCGGCGTCGCCGATTTGACGAAGGTCGAGCAGGAGGATACCCGGATGGCGACACGCTGTTCGTCGGCCACCCCTCATGAAAGCACAGACTAATCCCATGAGACCCACGTCCAGCACTCAACCAAAGACCCTCAACTAAACCCACTATGAACCCGATCCCCCGCCGTCAGTTCCTCCACGCCACCGCGCTCGGCGCCGCCGGCCTGTGTCTGACCCAGCCCGGCTGCGTCTCCACCCGCCCCGGCGCCGCCCGAAAGCGCGTTGCGTTCAACACCGCCAACCTGGTCGGTCGCTTCACCGACTACCGCTTCGAGTTGAAGCGCTGGGGCGAGCAGCATCAAAAGACCGTGGCGCTGACCGACGAAGCCGCCTGGGCTGCAATCTGCCGCGAGATCGCCGACGCCGGCTTCTCCGCCGTCGAAATCTGGGAGGCCCACGCGGCGCCCGAATCGCCCACGCCCGGCCTGGTCGCGCGCTGGAAACGGATTCTGGACGACCACGGGCTGCGGCCGATCGCCTACGCCGGCGGCCTGCGTCGCGAGACGCTGCAGATCTGCCAGGGCCTCGGCATCCCGCACATCGACGGCGGGCTGCGCGGCCTGACACCAGAAGAGGCAACCGCGATTTGCGGAGAGTTCGGAATTGGCTTCAACCTCGAAAACCATCCCGAGAAGACCGCCGCCGAGGCGCTGGCCAAGGTGGGCGGCGGCAACCAGTGGCTGGGCTTGTGCGTGGACACCGGCTGGTTCGGCACGCAGGGCGCCGACGTGCCGGCGCAGATCCGCGCGGCCGGGAAGTTCGTCCGTCACGCGCACATCAAGGACGTGAGGGCGGCCGGCGCGCACGAGACATGCCTGCTCGGCGACGGCGTGGCGGACGTGGCCGGCTGCCTGGCCGCGTTGCGGGGCAGCGGCTACGACGGCTGGCATTCTTGGGAAGACGAACCCGAGGACCGGAATCCGTTCGACTCCGCCGTGCGCAACCGTCGATGGCTGGAGGCGCGGCTTGCAGCGCTTCGGGCCTGAACACCCGCCGGACTCCGCGCTGCGAAATAACCGGGCTAAACAGAGCGTCCGTCAGGCGCCGATCCGACGCCGTTTTTCCATTGCGAGGCGTCTTCTCGGCGGGCAGGCTCCCACCATGTCAACCGACAAACCCACTCGGTGGTGTTTGTTCAATGCGCGCCTTCTCGAGCCCACTCCCGCTTCCCGGACGGCCAGAGGCGTGGCGCGGAATTGGGGGATTTTGGCGCAAGTCGCCGTGGCAATGTGGCTGGCCGCGGCAACTCTCACCGCGCAACGCCCGGGCGACATCCACACCAATTTCAACACTCAAGTGACTTATCCCGGGGTGGACAACACCGTCGGACACGTGGTTGCTGGATCTGACGGCTCCATCTTTGCGGGAGGTTTTTGGTCCAGGATCAACGGGGAAAAGAACCCCGGCCTGGCGCGAATCGCAGCGACCGGCGCTTACGATGCCACGTTTCGCCCCCCTTTCTGGGGCACCGTGGTCAACGACATCGCCGTTGATGCGAGCGGCAATGCCCTGGTTGCCGGAGAATTGTACATCAGTGGCCGCCCCGGGCTCTTCAGTTTGATGAGGCTGCTCCCGAGCGGTGACCTTGACCCGGAGTTCTCGATGTTGAAGGGGGGTGCTGTCAACCGAATCCTGCGCCTGCCCACCGGGCGAATCCTGGTGGGCTTCGAGGGAGGACTGGTGCGACTTCTCGAAGACGGCAGCGCCGATGCCACCTTCACCAACGCACTGAACGGTCCCGTGTACGATGTCCTGCGGCAACCGGACGGCAGACTCCTCGCGGTGTATGGCAACAGACCTTGGACGCAGCCGCTCGTCCGGTTCGACGCCGACGGCAATATCGACCCCGGATTCACTGCGCCGTCGATGACCGGCTACTGGGGGTATCGCGCTGGGTTGCAGGCCGACGGGATGATCGTCGTGGGCGGCAATTTCCAGAAAGTCGCCGGGCAGTCCCGCGCACATCTGGCGCGGCTGAAGCCGGATGGAAGCCTGGATGAAGGCTTTGCACCGATTGTGACTGGGGACTGGGTGAACGACCTCGCGATCGACGACGAAGGCGGGATTTGGATTGCAGGTCCGTTCACGGCCGTCAATGGCGTCCCGCGCACCGGCATCGCGCGCCTGCTTCCCGATGGCACCCTCGATGAAACGTTCGTGCCCCAACGTGTGAATCCGCCGGTCGTTTACGGCCTTTGTCTCCAGGGCGAGGGACAAGTCGTCATAGGCGGCATGTTCCGACGCGTCGGGCCCCTCGCAAAGTCGGGGTTCGCCCGGATGGATCGGACTGGGGCAGTCGATCCGAGTTTCAATACCGGGGCCGAGCTGGGCACGGCGTTTTCGACAGTCCTCAGCCGCGCCAACGGAACGCTGGTTGTCGGCGGGTCGTTCCCGACCTACGAAGGGTGGCCCGTCGATGGCGTAGCTTACCTCAAGGCCACCGGGGTCCTGGCCTCGCGTGCAGGTGCGGGCACCGACGGGAGCGGCGGGGTGCTCTCGCTGGCTGAGCAGGCCGACGGCGGACTGCTGATTGCAGGGACCTTCACGAACTTCCTGGGCAAGCCGGCGGGACGAGTTGCTCGTTTGCGCCCCGACGGCCAGTATGACACGGCGTTCAATTCGGGCGGCACTGGCGCCGATGGTCCGATCGCGAAGGTCTTCGAGGTCGCCGACGGGAAAATCGTTCTGGCGGGCTCGTTCCAATCCTTCAATGATGCGCCCAGAAGCGGTTTGGTCCGCTTGCTCCCCGACGGCACCCTGGATGGCGAATTCCCGTCGAATCCCGTGCCCTTGTCGGCTGTCTCGGCCGCTCTCTCGCATCCGGATCTCCGCCTGCTCGTCGCGGGACCCGACGCAACTGTTCCACCGCATCCGACCGGGAGACTCCATGCCCTGACCCAGAACGGATCGCTCGATCCCGCCTTCAATCAGACCATTCAGGCGAACGGCGCGATTCTGTGCCTGGGCACCGACGCGGCCGGGAACGTCCTCGTCGGTGGAAGCTTCAACACGATCGGCGGGGAAACGCGTCACGGAGTCGCGCGGCTGTCTGCAAACGGTGAAGTGGACCCTTCGTTCGACCCGGGCGCCGGACCGGACGGCCCGATCGAATGTCTGTTGTCCTTGCCAGACGGAGGGATGTTGGTCGGCGGCGCATTTACCACGTTCGACCTCTCACCCCAGCCTGGGCTGGCGCGGCTGGGATCGAATGGACGGGTTGACCCGGAGTTCGCAGCCGAGTGCCGGCCGGCTCGAGGCTTCACCAACGAGGTGCAAGCCTTGGCGATGTTCGCGGATGACTCGATGCTGGCCGCAGGGATCTTTGTGGGCGCCAGCAACTCACGGGTTCCGTACGTCGCCCGCTTCTGGAGCGGTCGTATGCCGTCACTCAGCATCGAACACGACACCCACGTGCGGATTATCGGTCGACATACCGCCGGGCGCACCTGCTCGCTCTACTCCTCGCCCGACTTACGGACATGGTCGTTCGAGCAGCGGCTGGCGAATGTGCCCAACGACTCGGTGCTGATGAGCGTCGACGCGCCGGGGAGCAGCAGTCGGTTCTTCAAGTTGACATCGTATTGAGCCACCCGGGAACGCCGTCCGTTGGCTTTCCCGTGGGTCAGTGGCGGTCGAGTCGTCCAGGCCGAAAACAAATCATTGGGCCGTCAGGGGGCGATTTCCCAACCCTGTTGCCGCGGGCCACGTTGTTCTCGCCGGGCGAACCGCTGGTGACAATGCCGCGGGAGACGGTGTTGTGCAGGATACGCACGTTGCGGCATGGGAAAGGACCGTTGGTGCGGCAGGCGGTCACGTGAATCGCCGGTTCACTGGCGGCGGCGCGGTCAACGCGGATCCTGTTGCCCTCGACCAGTGGGGCGCAGTCCTTTGATCCAGTCGATTTCCAGCCGGAAGGGACCAGCTTGCTTGTCAGAGATCAGGAATCCTACCGAGGCGATCTTTGCCGGGTCCAGCAACGGTCTGCCCGATAGGACCCGGCCTCGAAAGGTCGGCACGAATTCCTTGAAAGCCAGTCGATGCTCCTGCCATTCGCCCGCCTTGGTCACAAACTCGGCCTGGTAGATCGCGCTGTCCAACCTGCGCTCTGTCCGCACGGTGAATTTGTATCGTCGCCCGTCGCCCCGAACGCGCACGACGAAGGCATCGCAACCCGTCAGGTCGCACAGCACCGGGACGGAACGTACTGAAGCGAAGCCGCCGTTGTTTTCAAGTGAGACTGTCCCCTCAAAGACCAGTGTTCCGTTTGTCGAGACGCGGATCTGACTGGTCGAGATCCCACCCATCACATCGTCATTGATCACCTGCCAGTCCGCGGACCTTGCAGGCTCTGCGATGGGCACCACCGGCTGATTCTGGGCTGCTGTCAGGTGCATGGCAAAACAGGTGGCAAAGGCAAGAAATGAGTATTGGAGGCGATTGCTCATAAACCGGTTACTTCATACGCTACGCGAGGAACCGTAGCCGGGCTGGTTGGCAAAACCGCGCTCGGAAAGGGAACCAAGAGGATCCCGTCGCTCCTGAAGGTGTTCTTCCATATGAACAGCGTGTTGCATTTCTCTGACTCTCGAACCGGGTGCGGTTTTGCTTTTCCAACCCGCATCGCCGTCCTCTTGCGAAGTCTGAACGCCTTGTGCACGTAGGGGGTGTGTCACTCTCTGTCCATTGATCACGAGAGTCACCCCGTTGGACTGTGCCGGTGACAACAGGGCAGATGGCCGCCACGGTGACGATGCGATTTGATTTCATGCGATGTGTCACGGTTTGTGTTTTGTTCTCACGTTCGACTGCCGACCATCGGCTAACTCAATTGTGTAATGATTGTGTAGTACATGTGGAATGTCAAGGGCCGGTAGCCGTGTTGTTGTGGCAACATGTTCAACTTTTCAGGTCAGGTCGATGGGACCTGAATCCTCGCGCAGCATGGTGAAAATGTGTCGCCAGGGTGTGCTCCGGCTCAGGCCTGACTGCCCTCAGCCAGGCGATCCACGATGCAACAGGTTTGCTTTTTTTGTTGCGTCGGGGCGTGGTAATGTAGAAATGTTGTGTAAGATATGACTGAGGCCCATCATCCCATTCACCTGGCCGCGCGTTTGACCGGCTTGAGCACCCATGTCATCCGGATCTGGGAGCAGCGCTACCGCGCGGTGGATCCGACGCGCACGCCGGCCAACCACAGGCTCTACTCCGATGGCGACATCGAGCGCTTGAGCCTGCTGCGGGATGCCACACGAGCGGGACACAACATCAGCCAGGTGGCGCGGCTCTCGAACGACAAGCTCCGGGCCCTGGCCGCCAACACCGTCGGCCTGAGAATCGAGGCCCCGGGTTCATCCGCAGCCACGCCCGCACCCGAGGCGCCGCTCGATGAGTGCCTGACATCCGTGCATTCCCTCGACGCGCGCGCCTTGGACGACACGCTCAGGCGCGCCGCGACGGCGCTGGGCGTCCAGGGCGTGCTCCACCGGTTGGTTGCTCCTTTGGTGCAGACGCTCGGCGACCTCTGGCGGGACGGCAAGATCACCGCTGCCCACGAGCACTTCGCCACGGGCCACATTCGCTCGTTTCTGGCCGGCCTCGGGAAGCCCTTCGGTGGCAACGAAGGTGCGCCCTCCATGGTGGTGGCAACGCCGTCGGGACAACTTCATGAAATGGGCGCGCTGCTCGTTGGCGCCACGGCCGCCAACCTGGGCTGGCAGGTTACAAATCTCGGCGCCAGTCTGCCCGCCTTGGAAATCGCTGGGGCCGCCCGCCAGAAGAAGGCGCGCGTGGTGGCGTTGAGCCTCGTCTATCCTGAAGACGACGCGAACCTGCCAAGTGAGTTGACGCTGCTGCGCGAGTCCTTGCCGGCCCAGACTGCGCTGCTGGTGGGCGGTCGCGCCATGCCTGCGTACAGCAATGTCCTGCGGCAGCTCGGCGCCATTCTTGCGGAGGACCTGGCGCAACTGGGCCAGGCCCTCGACCATCTGCGACGACCTTCAGAAATGGCAAAGCGATGAGACGATGAAGGAATACTCACTGCAGACCGAGCTGTGGCTGCCCCGCCCGAGGGACGACGTCTTCCCCTTTTTCGCGGAGGCGCGAAACCTCGAAGCGCTAACGCCGCCGTGGCTGAACTTCGAGGTCCTCACGCCCGCGCCGATCGTCATGCGCGTTGGCACGCTCATTGACTACCGCATCCGCGTGCATGGCGTCTCGTTGCGCTGGCGCACGGAGATCGCCGAGTGGCAGCCGCCGCATCGTTTCGTGGACGTCCAGGTGCGAGGGCCTTACACCCTGTGGCATCACACGCACACATTCGAGGAACGGGATGGCGGAACGCTCTGCGCCGACTGCATCCGTTACCGGCCACGCGGCGGCGTCTTGATCAATTGGCTGTTTGTGCGCCGGGACGTCGAGCGGATCTTCGAGTTCCGTCAGCAGCGGATGCAGGAGCTGTTTGGCGCCGAGCGAGGTTAAATGCTGCTCAGTCATCATTGCCCTTGGGTGTAAGTCCATGAATTCGACGACCAAGACGGTTCTCGTCACCGGCGCCACCGGCTACATCGGCGGGTTGAGATGAAGGTGCCGGGCCTGGCTGGAGCTTCGGGTCGAGCCGGTGGATGACGCCAGTATACGGCTCTCTCAAACCGCAATCTTTGCCCCACGCGGGCTCGCCGGCTTGCTGGACTGGTATCTGCTCTATCCCATTCACGCGGTGATTTTCAGCGGGATGGCGCAGCGACTGGCCCGGCGCGCCGAAAGGCCGGACGCGCCGCGATGAGGCGGCGTGCTGACCCTGCCCGCCCCCCGCCAGCTCCATTTGTCTGTTGCCCGCGCGGTCAGGTCTGGCAGGATGGGGCCGCGCTGGATGAGAGCGACAAGTGATTCTTCATCGTCAGCGCGGGAGGAGTTCTAATGAGCTGGCAAGTCTATCTGCAGTTGAGTCTGATGATGTTCCTCCAGTTCGCTGTCTGGGGGGCGTGGTCGCCGGTGCTGGCCGCGCGGCTGCTGGGCCCGCTGAAGATGAGCGGCAAGCAGACTGGATGGATTTACGGCACGATCTATCTCGGCTGCATCATTGCTCCCCTGATCGCCGGGCAGATTGCCGACCGCTGGGTGGCCACGCAGTATTTCCTAGCCGCAGCTCACTTGGCCGGGGGACTCCTGCTCCTGGCTTCCGCCCGCCAGCGGCGCTTTCCCCCCCTGTTCGCCATCATGTTCTTCTACGCCCTGACCTTCGCCCCGACGCTGGCGTTGGTGAACTCCCTGATGTTTGCCCACCTGACCGATCCGGCCAACCAGTCCTTCGGGGTGCTCTTGTGGGGCACGGTCGGCTGGGCGGTGGCGGGTTGGGCCCTCACCCTCTGGCGGCGGTTCAAAGGCAACGACGAGGGCGCCGACTGCCTGGTCCTGGCCGGCGCTCTGGCCTTGGCGATGGGGCTCTATTGCCTCACCTTGCCGCACACGCCTCCGCCGGGTCGCGCCGGAGATGCCTTGCCTTTCCTCAAAGCCCTGGGCCTGCTGAGCAACCTCAACTTCCTGATCTTCCTGATTGTCGCGTTCCTGCTGGCCTCGCAGCTTCAGTTCTTCTTTCTGGCCACGGCCCCCTACCTTTCGGAATTGGGCGTGCCGGGGCGCTCCATCCCCGCGGTCATGACCCTGGCCCAGGTTGCGCAACTGGCCGCTACGGCGGTGCTGGCCTTCCACACCTCCGGCATTCGCGCCCAGATCGGTTTCGTCGGGATTTTCTCGATCGGCATCGCGCTGTGGCTGGCCATGTACGCCGTTTACTCCCTGATGCCCCGCCGCGTTCCGGTGATCCTGTCGCAGGGCTTGCACGGGCTGGCGTATACCTTCTTCATCTGGGTGGGGTTCGTTTATGTGAACGAGGTGGCGCCGCCGGACATCCGCGGCTCCGCCCAGGGCCTCTACACGGTGGTGCTCTTCGGCTTCGGCTTCTTCCTGGGCACACAATTCACCGGGGTGGTCATGGACAAGCTCAAGACGCCGGAGGGGAGTTTCCGCTGGCGACAGCTCTTCCTGGTTCCCTGCGCGACGACGCTGGTCTGCCTGGTCGCGATGGTGGCGATGTTCAGAGGATGAGTTCGATCGGTTGAGGGTTGAATTCCACCTTCGTTTCCGACAAGGCCATTGATCGATGGCGACCGAGTGCGCCAGTGCGGCGGCATCACAACCTGGGTGACGTTTGCCGGTTCACCGACCGACGGTTGGCGCGAGTGCTCTGGGGCATGAACGCAGACGCGGGCACAGACCAAAAGCCGGAATCCGCACCGACAGCGGGGGGCACGGCGCAATTCCTGTCCACGCAATGGAGCCTGGTCCTGAGTGCCGCCCACGATTCCACTCCGGGTTCTCAAATCGCGTTGGAACAACTGTGCCGCACGTACTGGTATCCGCTCTACGCGTTCCTCCGGCGCTCAGGCCACACCGAGGCGGATGCCGAGGACCTGATTCAGTCCTTCTTTGCCAGACTGATCGAACGTGACTGGCTGGCCACGGCGGATCCCGTCAAGGGGCGGTTTCGTTCCTTCCTGCTGATCTGCCTCAAACGCTATGTGGGCGGCGAAGTCCGGAAGGAGGAGGCGCAGAAACGAGGCGGACAGAACCTAAGAATCTCCCTCGATGACGAAGACGCCAGTCGACGCTACGCCTTGGAAATGGCCGCGGGCCTGGCTCCTGACGCGGCCTACGACCGCCGATGGGCGCTGACCTTGCTCGAACTGGCCTGGGACCGCTTGCACGGGGAATGTCAAGCGACAGGAAAACTCGCGCTTTTCGAGCACCTCCGGGCGGCCCAGGACGGCGGAACCGAGCCGACATCCTACGGAGCCCTGGCTGCCACGCTTCACCTCACCGAGTCCGCCATCAAGTCGGCGCTGTTCCGCCTGCGCAATCGGTACCGCGAGATTCTCCGGCACGAAGCAGCCCAAACCGTCAGTGATCCGCGCGAGGTTGATGATGAAATCCGGCACCTGCTCGAGGTCCTCAGCCGTGGTTGAACTCTCCCCAAAAGCGTCCAGGATTGGCGACCTCCTCGCCGCCACAAGCACCGACTTGCGACGAGGCCGTCGCAATCCGGACGGCACGGGTTCACGCGGCGCGTCCGTGAGGACCACGCAATTCTCCTGCAACCATCAGGGCGTTTTCTGATGAGCCCGCATTTCAGGTGAAATGTGACGGTGACCGGTCAGATGACATCAAAAGTTGGTGAGAAATGCGGGCTAAGTGTCTGAAGTGAGACCGCGTCACATTCCTCATCGCCCATGAGCGCCCAAGTGCGATGCTCTGCTTGCGGAAAGCGGCTTCCCCGCGACAGCCGGGCAGGAGTCTGCCCGGTTTGCGAATTCGCGGGTGCGCTCGAGGCCTCGCCCTGGGACCCGTGCGATCAACCGATTGGTCGATACTCGATACTGGTCTCACCAAGGCAAGCGACTCTGGATTAATGGGTTGGAACGAGTTTAGGCCTCACTAGGCCTGCAAGAAGCGCGCTTTTTTGAGGGAGCAGGAAGAAAAAGCTCGAAATGCCTGTGTTCATTGGTTGAAACTGAGTTCGTTACAAGACAGGGCAAACAACGAACCAAGCATTT
>JAKLFY010000089.1 GCA_022710935.1 Verrucomicrobiota bacterium | reverse complement strand
GCGGCGCAGACGTCACCGCGCCGCAACCGCCACCTGACCCGCGTCTAACTTCTGTCATCCCGGAAGATCAGTCCTGTCGGCCGCTCGACATGCATGAGTGACGGACCGCGCCGGCAGACTCGAAGCACGGCCTGTGCGCCCTGAGGCGCCGCGCGGTGCAGCTCTCCTGCGGATATGCCAATATCAAGAACTGACCCGTTTACGCATCGAGGTAGATCTGGGTGGTTTCCACGGGCTCATGCCCCAGCCACAGAGCGATGACGGAACGATCGACTCCTGCCTGCAATAGCGTCATTGCAAGCGTATGGCGCAGTACATGGGGCGTGACGCGTTTCTGCTTCAAGGACGGGCAGGAGCGACAAGCAATCCGTAGGTACTTCACCAAAAGGTGCTGGACTGCGTCCGCGCTGAGCCGGCCACCCTGAGCATTGGGGAAGACCCAATCGGTGTTCTTTGGCAGTTGTGGAAACATCGAACCCGGCAGGAGAACGGAACCAAAAGCTCCTCGCGGCACTTGGGACAGCGCACGCGGGCGAAGCCGTGCTTGACCAGTTCGCGAACCCAGAAATGGAAAGCAGATGTTCCGCAAAGAATGCTAACCTCTTCAGTCGCAATTTGCCCCACGGCTCAGAAGCCGCGGCCTGCTCGCCACTCGGCCCCGTGCTCAGTCCGCAAGAGCGGTGGCGGGCCCTTGAGCAGGCCGATCAACTCGTCACGCTCGAGTTGGACTTCTCAGCCCCATGACCCGCCAACAACTCGAACACGCCATCCGCGCAGACCCGGAAATCTCATGACCTGGCGCGGTTTTGCCGTGTTAGCCCGCACTGGTCCACGCTGCGGAGTCTCAGGCTTCGCAGTGGCCACAGCTCCATGAAACATGCGGGCTAACCCGCTTTCTTGAACGGTTCGAGGTCCTCGCCCTGGCGGACGAGGCGGGCGCTGTTGAAGACGACGATCAGGGACCCTGCGTTGTGCATGACGGCGGCGACGATCGGGTTGATGTAGCCGAAGGCGGCGAGGGTTTGGCCGCCAATGACAAAGCAGATGCCGAAGAGGAAGTTCTGGTTGATGACATTGCGCGTCATGCGGGAGAGCTTGACCAGGAAAGGCAGACGCCGGAGGTCATTGTTCATGAGCGCGATGGTCGCGCTGTGAATGGCCACCTCGCTGCCGGCGGCGCCCATCGCGATGCCGATGTCGCCCGCAGCCAACGCCGGGGCGTCATTCACCCCATCGCCCACGACCGCCACGCGGTAGCCTTTGCCCTTGGTTTGGCGGACGTAATCGACCTTGTTCTGCGGGAGGCATTCGGCCAGGACCTCCTCGCATCCGATCTCCCGGGCCACGCGCGCGGCGACCGGTTGACGATCGCCCGTGACCATCGCGACCCGCCGCACGCCGGCATCGAGCAGGTGAGCGAGCGAATCGCGGGCTTCCGCGCGGATCTCGTCGCGCAATCCGATCCATCCGACGAAACGGCCATCCCGAGCCACAAACAGGATGCTGAATCCCTCCGCCTCGCTCAGGTCCACCGACTTCAACACGTCCTCCTGGATCCCATTGTCCTTCAGCCACTGGGCGCGACCGATGACCATGCGGCCGCCGTCGACGCTGGCCTTTACGCCCCGTCCGGCGGTCTCGGAGAAATCCTGCGGCTCGATCAGCGGCACACCGACTTCCTCGGCCAGTTGGAGCAGGGCCTTGGCGGTCGGGTGATTGCTGTATTTCTCGGCCGAGGCCGCGTAGCGCAACAGTTCGGCCGGCTTGGTTTCGCCGACCGGGGCCAGGCGGCTGACGGCCAGTTTGCCGGTGGTCAGCGTGCCCGTTTTGTCGAAGATGAAGGAATTGATGCGGGCCGCCAACTCGAGATCGGCGACGTTTTTCACCAGAATGCCGAGCCGGGCGGCGGCCGAAAGGGCGGCCACCATGGCCGTCGGGGACGCCAGGATGAAGGCGCACGGGCAGGAGATCACCAGCACCGCGATCACGCGGTCGAGACTGTGGGTGAAGGCCCAGACCAAAGCGCCGATCACGAGGACCAGCGGGGTGTAATACACCATGTACTGGTCCACGATGCGGGCCAGCGGGAACTTGGTCTGCTCGGCGGCGAGGATGAGATGGTGCACGCGCCCGAGCGCGGTGTCTTCTCCGGCGCTGGTCACGCGGATGTCGAGCACGCTGGTGAGGTTCTGGGTTCCGGCAAACACCTGGTCGCCCGGGGTTTTGTCGGCCGGCAGCGACTCGCCGGTGATGGTGGCCTGGTTGATCGATCCCTGGCCCGACACGACCACGCCGTCGGCCGCCACGTTGTCTCCCGGGCGCACGCGGATCAGGTCGTCCACCTTGAGGTCCTGGACCGGGACCTCCTCCTCCTGGCCGCCGGGCAGGAGCCGGCGCGCCTTGGTTGGAGTCAGTTGGATCAGCGACTCGATGGAAGCGCGCGCTCCGGCGGCGGTGCGGGTCTCGATGATCTCGCCCAGGAGCATGAAGAAGGCGACGATGCCGGCGGTTTGGTAATTGCCAGCGCTCTGGAGATCGCCGCTGGCGAACGAGGCGAGCACCGCGATGCTGACCAGCTCGTTGATGCTCAGCGAACCGCGGCTCAGATCGCGGAACGAGGTCATGATGATCGGCGCCCCGAGAATGACGGCACCGATCATCGCGCTGAAACTGGCCACCACACGGCTCCCCGGGAACAACAGGTCGAGCAGGTACGAGTTGATGATGAAGATCATGCCGATGAGCGTCTGGGAGAGCTTCACCGGGATGTGCTCGTGATGGTGCGCGTGCCCGTGATGATCGTGGTGATCGTGGCAGTGGTCGCACACCGCTTCGTCGCGGCTGATGAGAGAGGTGACCTGCATGGTGTTGGGAAAGGCTAAGGCTTCAGGAATGAACCGGCGCGGTTCGCGCCGGCCCTAGCCCGGATCGATCACAGGCTCCGCGCTGAACCGGATCCGGGCTCGTGGGCAGAACCGCGCCCGGAGAGAAAACCAAGAGCCTCCTGTCGGTTCTGAAAGCGTTCTGGCATGGGAACAGTGTCATGGCGTGGAGGTGGTTTCGGCCTTCTCGGGCTCGCGGCTCAATTGCAGGCGGAGTTCCTGGAAGCCCTCGGGCAGCGTGAACTTGACGTTGGCATTGGTGAGGACCCGTTGCAGACGGGCGGCCAGGAGCCGCTCCTTGAACAGGTGCGGATCGGCCCGGTAACTGGGGAGCTGGTCTTTGAAGACCTGGGCCGTGGCGGCAACCGCCGCGACCATCTGGTTGCTGCTGACCAGGCCGGCATTGACGATTGCGTTGGACTGGCCGAGCGTGCGGTTGACCAGCTCGTCGCGGTAGCTCAGGGCTTTGCTGATCTCGGTGCTGCGGATCTGCTCGGCCTTGTTGACATCCTCGAATGCACCGCGCACGTCGATCGGGGTCTTCGTCTCGACATCGCTCGGTTCGAGCGTGATTCCCAGGTTCGCCGCCTCGGTCAGTTGGGCGACGCGCTGGATCACCGTGTCCCGAAACGCGAGCTTGTCCCTGTAGAGCGCCGCCTCCGCCGTGTAGCGGGCGGACGCATAGATGATCGCGTTGTTGACGATGTTGGTCAGGATGCCCTCGACATGCGCGAAACCGAACGCGTACTGGAGGGGATCGGTGATCCGGTATTTCACGCTGGCCCGGACGTGGATGATGTTGCCGTCCGCGGTCAGGGTGTAGCCGTCGGCTTCAGGGCGCAAATACCCGTAGGCCATCGGTTCCTCGTTCATCGCCTCCATCTCGGGCGTGGTGGCGTGCCAGCCGGCGGTCGAGGCGGCTGTCTGGCTCTGGCCGACGCGGATCCGGACCTTTTCGTTGATGGGATAGGGCCAGGCCCAGTGCCAGCCCGGCTCGAGCAACTGGTCCTTGCCGACCCCGACCGGCTTGCCGAAGAGGAGTTTGACGACCACCTCGTTGGGCTCGACCACGAACATGCCCGAGCAGAGAAAGAGCAGGACCAGCCCCAGCATCAGCACCTTCAAAATCCGGAAGCTGCTTCGCAACGCCTCGGACAAGGCGGTCGAGCTTGCGTCCTCGAATGTGCTCGGGGACCGCTCGGTGGGACCGGCCTCAGGCGGCGGTTGGGGCGGACTCGGCGGGACGGGAGGCAATGGCGGTGTCTCGTTCATGGCGGGCTCATCCAGTGCGACTATTTGCCGGACTCGGGCGCGCGGGGTTGGGCCCGCAACAGATCGAAGGGCGCTGTGCGCGTGTCGAGAACAAGCGTGGCGCGGTCCTTGACCGCCAATTCAAGGGCTTCGAGCTTGAGGAGAAAGACGGCCAGTTCCGGGTCCTCCTCGAAGGTCTTGAGCCACTGCGACGCCTCCCTGTCGGCTTCGCCCCGGATGATGGTGGCCTTCTTCTCGGCCTCGGCCAGCATTTTGTCGCGCTCGAGGTTGGCCTCGGACACGATCCGAATCGCCTCGCCGGCCCCCTCGCCCTGGAACTTCTTCACGAGCTGATCCCGCTCGGCCTTCATCCGCTCGAAGACCTTCTCGGTGATGCTCTGGGGCAGGCCGATCTGTTTGATGCCCAGCAGCGTCACCTCGACGCCGTAGTTGTCGAGCGCTTTGGGCCGTATGCTCGCCAGCATCTCCTGCTCGATCGCGTCGAACTTGAGATCCTTCGGATCGGGCGAGATAAAATCGCTGAGCGGATGCGCGCCCACGGCCACGAACTTGGCATCGCGCAGAATGCTCTCGAGCACCTGCTCGGCCCGCGCCTGGTCGTCGCCGAACCGCTCGAGAAAAACGCGCGCGTCCTTGACCCGCCATCCCATGAACACCTGGATGAGGATGTTCCGGGCATCGAGGGTCGAGGTCTGTTCGTACTTGCGTTCGAGGTTGCGGACGCGGTTGTCGTAGCGGTGCAGGCTCTGGATCGGCCAGGGCAGGCGCCAGTTCAGACCGGGCTCCTCGATCGTGCGCGTGAACTTGCCGAAGGTCGTGACGACCACGTACTCGGTCTGGCGCACCTGGAAGAGGACGAGCATCGAGAGGAAGACGGCGGCCACCAGGAAGCCGGCGAGGAGCGTGACAGGTTGTCGTTTCATATCGGGATCAGAGGATCACAAAAGGGATGTCAGGCGTTGCGGCTCAGTTCACTCAGTTGCGGGGTTTGGGCAATTCGATGTCGAGCAGGTCCTTGCGCAGCTTCTCCTCGAGGTTGAGAATCGCGACCCCGTGGGTGTTCGTCAGCGCGACCACATAGGTGCGGGCGTCGGCCATGGCGCGTCCCAGGGTGTCCAGATACGTGCGCACCCGGTAAACCTCGGGCGAGGCCTGGGACGCCAGCATCTGATTCTCGAAGCGCTGCGCGCTGGCCTCGGCCGCCGCCGTGGTGCGGACATAGTAGCCCTGGGCATCGCTGACCTTCTGTTTGGATCGTCCGCTGGCCACGGGGATGTTGGTGGCCATGTAGGCGCGCGCGTAGAGGTTCGTGGCCTCGCGGTCCTGGAGCGCCCCGATGACCCTCTCGAAATCCGGCGCCACCTTGACGGGCGGATGGATGCCGTGCAGCCCGAGGAAGAGGACCTTGACTCCCAACTGCAGGGCGTCCGCGCGCTCCTGGATCCGGCGGCGCAAATCCTCGGCGGCCGCCTTGCGTCCGAACGTCATCACGTCGTCGATGTCGACGCTGACCAGGTAGCGCGTCACCACTTCGTTGGCCAGGTCTTCGAGCAGGTTCCCGGCGTCGACGTGGTTGTAGGCGAAGGCGCGCACATCATGGACCTGGTATTGGACCGGGATGTTCACCGCCAACAGGTTCACCGGCACGGCCACCTCGCCGGGCGCCGCGTTGGTTGTCTGCTGCGCCTTGCTGGCCACCAGCCAGGGCGCCTCCTCTTTGGCGTGCGACTTGGTCCAGACCAGGACGCGGTCCTTCTCGTACTCCGCATCGGACTCGAGGCCGATCAGGAACGTCTGAATCTGGTCGGTCCGGAACCGGTAGACCTTGTCGATGGGCCAGGGCCATTTCAAATGGAGGCCCGGATCGAGCACATCCCTCCCCGCGACCGGACGTCCGAAGCGTTCGAGCACGCCGTGCTCGCCCAGTTCGACGAACGCGAAGGAGGTCGACAGCACCAGCACGGCGACCTGGCCGAGGACCAACCATGCCAGCGCGCGTTCGAGGTACCGATAAAACCAGGTCTCCGAGACCTTGAATCCGAACTGATAGTCCAGGGCCTGGGCCGCCGTGGTGATCAATCCGCCGGGCTGGCTCAACAGGCCGATCAGCCGGCTCTCATACAGCGGATGCTCCGCCTGGCCCTTGACGCGCGGACGGTAGGTTTCGAACACCAGGCTCAGCAGGTTTTCGATCGCCACCAACCCCAGCACGATCGTCAGCACGCGCGCAACGATGACATCCACCCTCGGGTATTCCGCCCAACCCGCCACCTCGACCGCGGCCGTTACGATCGCCAGCAGCGCGCCGAGCAGGAGGTAGCTGGCCTGGGGACGCAGGAGGCGCTGCTTTTCGAGCTGGCCCAGGACGGCGGAGTACTTGCCGAACTGAAACAGGACCAGAGCGAGGAGGGCGTTGACCGCCATGGCCACCGTTGCTTGCTGCCCAGTCGCGGGCTGGTCGTCTCCGATATGCTTCCACAACAGGTAAAACGCGCCGGCCTGCAACACGAACAATACGAGAGCGAAGGCCGGCACGATGAACCGCTCGAATTGCTCCCGCGCGCGCCGGGCGGGGAAAGTGTCGGCCTGCACCTCGGTAAACAGTGTCCGGCTCGTCGATGTCCGGTTCAGCTCGTCGAATTCCATCTGTTCGAGCCGTTCCCGATACTCGAGGCGCATCTGGAAGTAACTCACGGCCGCGACGAGGAATCCGAGGGCGATGAACACCCCGGCGACCAGTCCAGTGGCGGAGTGGCAGTAGCGCGCCAAGACAAGCGCCCCCACGGCCCCCACCAGCAGCAGCAGCCAATTCACCAGCCCTTTGCGATGGATGTTCTGTTCCATGACTCACCTGCTTCAGCTCAACTCGCGATCTTCAAAAAAGAGCAGGGCCAGCGCCAACGCCGCGCCCAGATACCCGACCACATATGCGAAGGCCCGTCCCACATAGCCCCAGGGAATGGTCTTCGCCTGGTCCAGCGCGTCTGCCATCCAGAAAACCTGCCAGTTCGGAAGGACCGTGTGGCAGATGCTGGCCCACCATTGGCCTTCGGACGCCCGGATGCCGAAAAGGTAGTCGGACATCAGGCCCAGCACAAAGACGGCGGTGCAAATGGCCAGGGTGGGGATCATCTCGAAACGGGTCGAACAGGCCAGGGCGAGCCCGGCCAGAATCCACACGGCAAAGACGATCAGGACCGTCGCCGGCAGCAGTCGCCAATCGACGCCCTGAGCGAACTTCTGGAGCGCCCCTTCCTTGTCAAAGAGATTGATCACACAAAAGGCCACTGTGCCAAACACCAGCAGCCCCCACACCGCGTCCGACACGAACGTCCGGTTCAGGAAGTAGTTCGCAAACGCGGCGACCGCGTACGCCAGCACGATCGCCACCCCGTAGATGCGCAGGGCGAGAGTGTCGGTCGATCCGTAGGCGTCGTACGCCATCCGGCTGGCCAGCAGCGCCGAGATCAGGTTGAAATAGGTCAGCACCGACAGGGCCGCGGCGACGCCGGTGTACTTTGCGGTGAGGAATTGAGTTCGGCTGACCGGCTTGGCCAACACGGCCAGCGCTGTGCCCGTGCGCAACTCGCGAGCGAGGGACGATGAGGCGCTCAAGACGGCGCCGAGCAGACCGGCTACCAGCATGACTGCCATGACGCTGTCCTTGACCATCTTGGGATCGTCGCCGAATCCAAAATACGGCACGACCGCCAGGAACACCCCAAAGGCGCCGGAGGCCGTCATCAGCAGCAGAAAGACCGGCTGCCGAACCAGCTCCATAAAGGCATTGCTCGCAATGGTTAGGAATTGTCGCATTCCCAGTGTTCGCCGCCCGCAAGGTTACGAATCCACGGCTCGATTGCAAACCGTTAATCCAACCGTTCATCCACCGTTCGAGGATCCCCAGATGCCGAGCCAGAGGTCTTCTTAGGTCAAAACGGCATCAGGCGGAACTGTGCGTTTGGTCGCACAGAAAGCCGGTGCAGAAAGCCGGGGCTTTGCATTTGCAGCCCGCCCGACTAAATTGAGCGCCATGCAATCGCTGGCCGCAACGGGATCCGCGCGCCGCACTCGCCGCCTCTGGCAGGCGTTGGCGGCGATCGCGACGGGTTTGTGCCTTGCCGTGTGGGCCCGTGCGGCCAATGCGGCTGATGCGCCGCTTGTCGGCACCATCGAGTGGCGCGCAAGCGACAATCTGGTGGATGCGCAAATCGAAGGGTGGCCGCTGCAGAAGGTCCTCGAGCGGATTGCCTCCCGGACATCCTGGCACGTCTACGTCGAACCAGGAGCCCAGCATGTCGTCTCCGCCAAATTCAAGAATCTGAAGCCGGGCGACGCTCTGCGCCGACTCCTCGGCGGGCTCAACTTCGCGTTGATCCCGTCCAGTAACGGCCCGGCGCGCCTCTACGTGTTTCTCGACTCGCAGACCGGCGCCACCTTGCGGATCGAGGCCCCGGACCAGGCCAAGACGGAGGAGCGGGCCAAACGCTCCGTGCCCAACGAATTGTTGGTGACGCTCAAGCCGGGCGCCAAGGAGTCCATTGACGACCTCGCCAAACGGCTCGGCGCGCGCGTGGTTGGTCGTTTGGATGCCCTGGGCGCCTACCGGCTCCAGTTCGAAGACAGCGCGGCCGCCGACGCCGCTCGCGCCGCTCTGGCCGAGAACAGCGACGTCGGCGCCATCGAAGAGAATTTCGGCGTCGCGCGGCCCGAGGTTCCCCAGGTCCAGGTCGCCGGGACCCCGCCCCCGCTGGTTCTGCGCCCGCGGGCAGTCGCTGACGGCAGCCAGGTCGTCATCGGCCTGATCGACACGCCTGTCCAACAGGACGGGACAATCCTCAAGGACTTTCTCCTGCCCGGGGTCTCTGTCGCCGGGGATTCCGCAATCGCCGCCGACACGCTCAGTCATGGCAGCGCGATGGCGACGACGATCCTTTACGGTCTGGCCCGATCTTCCGGCGCCTCGATCGACACACCGGTCCGCATCCTCCCTGTCGACGTCTACGGCGCTTCGGGCAGCACCACCACCTTCCAACTGGCGCAGGGCATTCTCGAGGCGATCAACGGCGGGGCCTCGATCATCAACTTGAGCCTCGGCGGCGATACCCAAAGCCCGCTTCTCGAAAGCGTGATCCAGGCGGGTCATGCGCAGGGCGCCGTGTTCCTGGCCGCGACGGGAAACCAGCCGGTGACCACACCCACCTATCCGGCGGCTTACTCACAGGTCATCGCCGTGACGGCGCTGGGACAACACGGGGAGATCGCCTCCTACGCCAACCGGGGCGATTTCGTCGACGCCGCCGCTCCAGGCACCAGCGTGGTTCCGTTTCAGGGCCAGTCCTATGTCGTCGTCGGCACGTCGACAGCCACGGCCAACGCCTCGGCCTACGCGGCCCACATCATGGCGACGACCGGCACGCGGGGAAGCCAACTCGACGCGCTGGTGCGTCAGTCGCTCGGAATCACCCCAGCCGCCGGCAAACCTTAGGGTCTGTGCAAGAATTAATTCCGATTTTGCTGGAGGGGATTTGGCTCGCTGGCGAGGCGCGACGAAGGAGCATAGCCTTGACCTCTGTGACTGAGGAGCAATCCCGCGACGGCGGGACCAGCGAGCCAAAGCCCCCCAGCCCTGCGGGGCGGGGCGGCACCGGGCCATCTGCTTCGTTCCTCGGTCAGTCGAGTATCTCAACGGATACACTCCCTCCCTCGGGCCTCGCATCTGGCCCGGTGGCGCTCCCGCCAAAACCGGAAGTAATTTTTGCACAGACCCTAAGAAAAAGGCCGGGGATGCTCCCCGGCCCTCGTGTTTGCAGACAGGCTTGCGCGCGCCGCCGTCGCGGCCCGCGAAGCTATTTTTTCATTCGGTAGAAGGTTGCTGCCTGAGACGGGGTCACAGTCAGCTTCTTCTGGCCGCCCTCGACCACTGCGCCCGAGGTATCGACGGCGGACCAGGTCGCCGCCGGTCCATAGGCGGTCGTCGATTCGAGGAGGTAGGTGCTGGTCGCCGGCCATGCGATGACGACGCTGCCGGCGGCTGTCGAGACAGCGAGCGTCGGCTGAGTTTCCACGGACGGCAGGGTGTCCGGTCCGGCGGCGTAGCAGGCGGCCACCTGATCGGGGGTGAGTGCGCCTTCCCAGATGCGGAACTCGTTGTATGTTCCGGGGAACATGCTGTCGGGCCATTGCGACCGACCGAGCCAGTTGTTGACGTCATGAATGAGGCTCAGCGGCGTGGCTGAGCCGCCTGTGGCAATAGGCGCCCCGTTGATGTACATCACAGTCTGGTTGCCAGTGTAGTCGTACGTGACGACCAGGTGGTGTTCGCTGCCGGCGGCTGGCGTCGGAGTGTTCAACACCGTCAATTCGCTGGCCGTCCGCGGGTCGCGCACGGCAAAGCGGAGAGAACCGCCATCGGCGGCGGTGAAGGGGGTCAGGAACAGGTAGTCGCCGTTTCCATCCGACACATTCTCGCCACCGCCCGATGTTCCGAAGTCGAACACACGCGCCCAGTGGGCTGGGGCGTCCCAGCTCACCCAGGCCTCGATCGACACGTTGACCAGGCTGCTGATGATGCCGTTGGGCAGGTCGACGTAACCCGAGATCACATCCTCGCCAGCGTTCGAGGCTCCACCGCCCGGCAGAGTCAGTTTGCCGGCGCCGTCGAAATCAGCGCCCAGGCCCTTGACGGTGCCGTCCGCGCTGCCGGCGGAGTCTTTGACCGTTGTGGTGCCGACAGCCTCGCTGAAGCTGTACCGGTGTTTGAGTTCGGTTGCCGGCGGAGCGAGGACCGTCACGTCCTGGCTGGCTTCCTTGCCCGAGTAGGTCGCCTTGATCGTGGCCGTGCCCGCTTTGAGGGCGGTGTAGGCGCCATTGGCGTCCACGGTCAGGACCGAGGGATCGCTGGATTCGAGCGTTGTGAAGGGGAGCACATTGAGGTACGTGCGATTCGCGTAATCCGCGGTGACGCTTGCCTGCCCAACGGCGCGCGGGCCGACGAGCGTGGTGGCGGTGAGTTTGAGAGTGACCCCCTGCAACTCGCCGGGAGCCGTCCCCTCGGCGCCGTAGAGGAAGTTGTTGGCCACGTCACCGGCGCTCAGCATACCGCCGTGCACGCGGACGGAGGCGATGTAACCCGAGAGCGCCTGGCCGAAGTCGAAATCCGTGCCGGCGGTGTTGGCCTGCGCGGCCAAGCGGATGTAATCGTTGGCGTGGGTGGCCAGGGGCGCTGTCAGGGTCTTCTCTGTCCTCAAGACGCCGTCGGCATAGACCCGGACGATCTTGTCGCCGTTGTAAGTATAGACCAGGTAGTGCCAGAAACCGGCCAGGGGCGTGCCGCTCCAACCGACGTCGGGGCTGCCCCAGTGCCCGACGGCGCCGTAAGTCGCATTCGCGCCGTAGTTGAACGAGAGGTTCGAGCCTTCGGGTCCGCCCCGATGCGACCAGGCCACCAGAGTCTCCTCGGCATTGATCGCTGGATTGAACGCCCAGACTTCGATGGAACGATCGCTTTGAAGGACCAGGTCGAGATCGGTCAGCGGCCCCTGGTAGGCGGTGTCTGTGCCGTTGAAGCTCACGCCCGCCAGGCCCGTACCTTCCACGTCGGCCACATAAACCGGCGTCCCGAACGCGACGAAATCGCCTTCACTGGTCCGATTCGGCCAGGTGCTGGTGTCGGTCTTGACGTCATCGGCGCGAAGGTCGACCCACAACTTGCCGGCGGTTGCGACTCCGGTCTGGCGCGGATTGACGATGATGGGCACGGAGGTTGACTGCCCGCCGTAGCTCAGGGTGACATTGGCCGATCCGGGCGCCAGCGCCTCGATGACGCCGGTCGCACTCACGCTGACCACCGCCGGCAGGTCCGAGCCGTAGGTCACATCCGGAACACCTTTGAGGGCCACGCCCGCCAGTTGGGCAAAGTCGACGGTCGCGGAAGTCGGCTGCGCGTCGCCCTGGGTCATGGTGGTCTGCGGCACGACCAGGTGGACTGCCTGCACAGCCCCCAGGACAGCGCGATCCGTGCTCGGACTCGCAGCCCCGGAAACGAAGCTCGCGGCGACCTCGACCGGGTTGAGCGGGTTGTTGTAGATGCGGAACTCGTCGATGGTGCCGTCGTAGGCCCCGTCGCCATTGTACAGGGAGCGTCCGAGCCAGGAGTAATTGTTCTGGATCTTGCTCAGGTCGAAGCCGACCGAGGCGGCCAGGGTGACGGAGTTGACGAGCAGACCGTCCTTGTAGAGGGACATGGTGTTGTTGGCCGGATCGTAGACACAGGTGATCACGCAGGGACCGAGGTTGTCGAGGGTACCCACGCCGACGACGACATGTTCGTCGTTGTAGCCGGGGTCAGCCTGGGCGTAGCTCATGCGGAAATCGCCCGCGCCCGAGTGAGGGCAGAACATGAGCATGTGGGCGCCTGCGCCACCGGCATTCTGATTGCCGAACCCGTAGATCTCAGACCAGTTGGCATTCGAATAGACGTCGATCCACATCTCGAACGTGGCGGCGGTGAAGCCGTTGATCATGTTGGCCGGCAGATCGATGTAGTCGCAGGTCGCACCGGACGTCACAGTCCCGCCGGCACTGGAGAAGTACGCTACGCCCCCGGCGATATAGGTGTTGTTCATGACCGTGCCGTGAGCGGTGCCGACCGAATCGCTCGCGTCATTGTCCGTGTTGAAGCTGTAACGATGTTTGAGATCCGCCGACGCGTTCTGGGTCAGCGCCCACGCGAGAGCGCCGGCCACGAACACCCGTGCCGCCGCACGCCCGAGTTGTCGGATTGAAGATGCGTTCATTTTCATGCAGTCCTTCTGGTTGGCCGGTTCGGTTGTTTGTCTTCACGACCCAAGGCCGCAAGGACCGGCTCTCGCCTTGCGGAATCTGGGTGTTCTGTCTTGCATTCTCGTATCCCCTTGCGGACCAGTTTGTCAATCGCTCAGTTGGTTGATGGTTGACGGACCGCTGAGACTGTCCCTTGGCCGGTACATTCGATGAACCTGTCGTGCCATTCTGGCACACAATTCACAGGGCCTTTGTCGCGACCTTCGTCGACCGCCCGCGTGTCCAGCGACAAAGGTGGCAAAAAAGGGCATCGACAAAGACTTTGAGCAGACGCACCGACGCGCTGACAACCGACGCACTGACAACCGACGCACCGGCGCACCGGCTACCGACGCACCGGCGCACCGCCCCCCATCTCCGATCTCCCGTCTCCGATCTCCCACCTCCTCAAGCCGGCGGGTCACGGTTGATCGGGCATCCGCAGGTGAAGACTATCGAGGTATCTCCTTGCGAGGGCGTTGGTGGGGTCGAGTCGGAGCGCCTCCTGGAACTGGAGCAGCGCCTCGTCCAACCGTTGTTGTCGGCGCAAGGCAATACCCAGATTCAAGCGCGCCTCGGTCAGGTTGGGTCTGAGCCGGACGGCCTCGGCGAACTGCTCCATGGCCTCGAGGTCACGACCCTGGCGTCCCAGTTCGATCCCCAAGCCGAGCCGCGCCTCGGCCAGATCCGGATCCAGGCGCACGGCCTCCGCGTAATGCTGCTGGGCCTCGACCCGCCGTCCGACGGAGGCGAGGACACCGCCCAGGCAGAAATGGGCGGTGGCATGGCCTGGCTCGATCCGCAGCGCGTCGGTGAAGTTCGTGATGGCCTCGTTGACCCAACCCTGGCCGAAACACATCTTGCCAAGGGTGACCATGGCCTCGGCCTTCTTGAGCCTGCGTTCGAGCGCCAGTCGGAAATGCCGCTTGGCGTCGTCCGATCTCCCCCGGGTGCTGAGGGCGATGCCGAGGTTCAAATGGGCCTCGCCGGATCGAGGATCGAGTCGCAGCGCCCTTTCATACTCGAGGATCGCGGCTTCGGCTTTGCCCTGCCGGGCCAGGGCGAGCCCGCGTCCGTTGATCGCGTGCACGGACCCGGGCTTGAGTTCGAGCGCTGCATCGAACTGACTGATTGCCTCTTCGGTTCGGCCCAGGTCCGCAAGCAACACGCCGAGCTGGACCCGGGGCTCGCTGCTATGGGGCAGCAGGCGGATCACCTGGCGACACGACTCCGCCGCGCCCTCGGTGTTGCCGAGTCGATGCAGCAGACGGGCGAGATTGTGGTGGAGGACCCAATCGTCGGGCGTTTCGGCAAGCGCCGCGCGGTACCGATTGACGTCCTCGCGCAATGCAGTTGGCTTGAGAGCCGGCTCGAGTTCCTGCATCTGCCCATGCAGGCGATGCTGTCGCTCGGCGTGGCCGAACTGACTCGTGAACGGCGGATCATTCAGGCGCTGGAGCATCGACGCCACCGCCTCGTAACGGTTCCAATCCGTCCAAGCCAACTGGCGCGCGCACTCGGTCTCCGACAACCAGGGCTGCCGCGGATCGGTGTCGCCCGTGCCGCTGTCTGGGAGCGCGCGCGCGACGTGGTCGGCGAGGATCCGCGCCAACGCGTAATTGCCGTGAAAGTTGAGGTGGACATGCTCGTACAGAAGCTCCTCCCCCAACAGGCCCTGGGGGCTCTGCCGGGAGAGCAATTCCTCAGCATCCACCAGGAAGACACCGTCTCGCTCCCGATCCCGCGCGGCTTTGCGGATGAGATCGTTGATCCGGCTATCGGCGCGGAAGCGCAGGGCGTCGGCGTCGCGCGCCAGGGCGAAACGTTGCCGGGCCTCGGGCTCCCTGCCCAGCGCAAGGCAGCAGCGCGCCCAGCGGAACTGGAGTTCGGCGAATTGATCGTCGATGCGCGCGGCAGCTTCGAAGGCATCGACGGCTTCGGTGTGTTTGCCCTGGGCCGCGGCGTCCACGCCGCGCTGGTAGAGGCGCCCCCATTCTTCGGTTTGCGCCGCGGTCAGCCCCGGGCGGTGCATCGAGGCGAAGGGAGGACAGTCTTTGAGGTTGCTGGCGACGGTGCTGACGACCAGCTTCACGCCCCAGGCGCGCCCGATTTCGAGAATGTCGGCGAGATTGCGCTCGAAATGGGCATAGACTCGAGCCATGCGGGGGTCGTCCCGAGGCAGTTGATGCTCGATGAACATCCTCATCCCCTGCCACTCCGACCGATCTGGTGGACGCTCCCGCCAGAGCCGCGGCAGGCCGGCCAGGAACTGCCCCGTTCGCGTCGCGTTCAAAGCCAGGCTGGCGCGGATCAGGGCAAGGCGCGGGATCTGAGGCCCGAAGACAGTTCCGCCGCCGAACGGTCCGACAACCTCGTTGTTGCCCATGTAGATGATCCAGAGATCGCCGTCGGCCTGGGCGCAGTCCCGGGCGATGGGCAGGAGCACGTGCGAGTTGATGGCCGTCATGGCGGCATTGACCACCTCGAATCGCCTCTCGGGCCATCGGGCGCGCAGCAGGACCTCGAGCATTCTGGGCAGACCGAATTCCGGCTGCGGATCGCCGAATGCGGCGGACTCGCCCAGGACGAAGATGCGAACGGTCTTGGGCGGCTTGATGGCGGGGAAGCTCATGGGGCGCGGGGCGCGGGCGATGTCGGGGCCGAAGAACCTCCATCCGAACTTCTCGTTGTCGAGGAGCACGGGGCGTCCTTCGGCCATGCCACGGCGAAAAAACCCGCTCGAGTACCCATACCCGGCCAACCGCAGGCTTCCTTCGATGAGGGCAAGCGCCAGCAGCGGCACGAGGGCCACGGTGACAAGCCGGAACAGCCGCCGATGCGAGCGCGGCATCCCGGGCTCCGGACTCGACTGGGCGCGGTCTGCTGTGCGTGTGCTGGATGAGGACGCCGATGGCTGGCGCCTTGACCGGTGTCGATGGGCTTTCAACGGCTGGCTGTGAAACCCGCGCCCAGCAAGGAGAATCGGCTCATCGGTTCAGCAACGCCGGGACGCGCCCCAACCGCTTGGGTGACGCGGGCACGCGGACACAGTGTGGTCGAGATTGGGGCCATCGGTTTGGGGCGCGGGTTTCTGATGAGCCCGCATTTCAGGTGAAATGTGACGCTGACCGGTCAGATGACATCAAAAGCTGGTGAGAAATGCGGACTAGATTGTCACCAGCGCACGGTGCTTGTCGAACGCGCCGCGGAGGCTTAGAGACAGTTCGTCCTGGAGGGCCTGCATCTCGCGGTAACGCGCCACGCGCGCCTTGTTCGGCTGGGCGGTTCCCTTGCGGTCGAGGGCGACGAAGGCATCGGTGATCTCGGCGATCGAGACCTTCTCGCCCTGTTGCAGGCGCCAGCACCAGAAGGCCTGGAGAGCTGCGCCGTACGCCGCGCCTTCGCCAACTTTCAACGTCACCACCTCCGCATCGAAGACGTCGGCCATGATCTGGCGCCAGAGTTTCGAGTTGGCCCCGCCGCCCGTGGCGCGGATCTGCGCCGGCTTCACGCCGAGCTCGGCAAGGCGCCGCAGACCGTAGTTCATCCCGAGGGTGACGCCCTCGATGGCGGCACGGGCGAAGTGGGGGGCGCTGAACGTGCGCGGGGCAACGCCGAAGAAGACGCCCGTGCCTGACGGGACGTTGGGTGTGCGTTCGCCTTCGAGGTAAGGCAGGAGCAACAGGCCGTCGGAACCCGCGGGCGCGCCGGCCGCCGTCTTCTCGAATGCCTCGTGTGTCATGCCGAAATCGTTTCGAACCATCTCCGTTGCGACCGTGACATTCATGGTGCACAGGAGCGGGAGCCAGCGATTGGTCGAGTCGCAAAAGGCGGCGATCTCGCCCCGGGGATCGACCACGGGGTCCTGTGCGCAGGCATAGATGGTGCCGCTTGTCCCGAAACTGGCGGTGATCACGCCGGGCCGGGTATTGCCGGTGCCGATGGCCCCCATCATGTTGTCGCCACCGCCGGCGCTGACGAGCACGCCCGGGTTGAGGCCCAGGGCCTTCGCCGTTGAAGCCTGAAGTGTGCCCGCCGCTTCATCGCTGCGCTGTAGAGGGGGCAGCTTGGACGCCAGGTCCGCGTCGATCGCTTCGAGCGCTTTCGCGCACCATCGGCGCGTCCGGACATCGAGCAGGGCGGTCCCGCTGGCGTCGCCGTATTCCATGACGGCGCGCCCGGTCAGCCAGAAGTTGAGGTAGTCATGCGGGAGGAGGATGGTCGACAAGCGCGCGAAATGCCGCGGCTCGTGCCGTTTGAGCCAGAGGATCTTCGAGGCTGTGAACCCGGGCAGGACGGCGTTGCCCAGCGCGGCGATCGTGGCCTCGGGGCCGCCCAACGCGGACGTGATCGCGTCGCACTCCTCGGCAGTCGAGGTGTCACACCAGAGCTTGGCGGGGCGAATGACCTGTCCTTGAGCATCGAGCGGGACGAAGCCGTGCTGCTGGCCGCTGACACCGATGGCTTGGACCTCGCCAGCCTGGGCTCGCGCGGCCTTCATGGCGGCCTTGATCGCTTTCGTTGTTGCGGCGCGCCAGCTTTCCGGACGCTGCTCCTTGGCGCCGGGGGGGAGGCCCGTCAGCAGGTTGTGCGGGGCGGAACCCGTGCCAACGACGCGCTTCCTGGTTGCGTCGAGGAGGAGCGCCTTCGTCGATTGTGTCCCGCTGTCGATGCCGAGGATGAGGGTGCGCATGGTGTGTGGGGGTTCTGTTTGTCAAGGCTCAGCCCGGACATCGGACTGCGCTGAACCGCGTGAATTCTCAACGCTCGCGACGGCGCCGACCACATCGTCCGGCGCGACGGCGTGTTCGGCCCGGGTGGCGAGGTCTTTGACCTTGGCGATCAGGTCTCCGCCTGGGCTGCGTTCGAGCCGGACGGTCGCGCGGGCGCCCAGTTCGAGGGCGCGCTTAAACTGTTTGTCCGATCGCGCGGGCACGAATGAGTAGTCCACGCTCGACCCAGCATCGCGCAGCCGCTGGATGAGCGCGAGGGAATCCGCCCGCAGCGCCTCGTCCTCGATGAGCACGAACGCGGCCAGGCGCGGTTTCACATCGGGCGTCAGACCGCGGGCTTTGAGAAGCTCGGCCAGGACCACGTCGCCCATCCCGAAACCGAGCGCCGGCAGATCGACGCGCCCGCCGGACATGACCTTGATCAGGTTGTCGTAGCGTCCGCCTCCGGCGATGGCCCGGAATTCCCCTTTCAGATCGAACGCCTCGAAGACCGGGCCGGTGTAGTAATCGAGTCCGCGGATGACGCCGTAATCGACTTTGACAAACGCGCCCAGGCCGCGCGCGGCGAGGTTGTCGAGGATCAGCCGCAACTCGTCGGTCGGCTGGCCGGCGGTGATGAAGGCCTGGACATCGTTGATTGCAAAGCCCAGCGCCTCGAGCTTGGCGGCGCTGACCTCGAACGGTTCCCGCTCGAGCTTGTCGATGACCTGGTAGAATTCGCAGGCCTTCGAGCCCTCGCTGCAGTGACGGCTGAAGAAGTCCTGCCACGCGTTGCGGCTGCTGAGCCGCACGACAAAGTCGGACGCCGCCAGCCCCAACGCGCGCAACGAGTCGATCAACAGGGCGATCAACTCGGCATCGGCAGCGCGGTCCGATTCGCCCACGACGTCGGCGTTGAACTGGAAATGCTCGCGCAGGCGCCCTTTCTGCTGGCGCTCGTAGCGGAAGAGCTGGGGGATGGCGTACCACTTGATGGGCTTCTTGTACTGACGCTCCTGTGCGGACGCCATGCGGGCGAGGGTCGGGGTCATCTCCGGACGCATGGCGACCTCGCGTCCGCCTTTGTCGGTGAAGTTGTAGAGCTGGGAGACGATCTCCGCGCCGCTTTTGGTGGTGTAGAGTTCGAGCGGTTCGAGCGGAGGGCCGTCGTACTCGCGGAATCCATACCGACGCGCCGTATCGGCCCATCTCTCGAAGATGAGACGGCGCAGGTCGGCGCTCCAGACATCCGTCGTCGGCAGCGGCTCGGGATAGAAATCGCGAAAACCGGGGATTCGGTCCATCGGTGGGTGAGGTGGCGCGGCCTGCGGGCGAGGCATTCGAACGCGATGCCAGCGTGGCAGGCGTCAGGATTCGGGCGTCGCGCCGGGTGTGAGTTTGAGGACCTCGTCCCGCATTTCCTTTCCGGCCTTGAACTTGACCACGGCGCGCGGGGGAATGCGGACGTCTTTTGCCGGCGCGTTGGGGTTGCGTCCGACTCGGGCGCGGCGGATCTTGACTTCGAAGACGCCGAAGTTGCGCAATTCGACCGTCTCGTTTTGCGCGAGGGCCCTCGAGATGAGGTCGAGCGTCCGTTGGATCACATCGAGGACTTGTTGTTGAACCAGTCCGGTTTCCTCGCTGATTTTCACGACCAAGTCGCGTTTAGTCATAGAAGTCGTTTGCGTTCAGGTTGTTTGGCAGCCCTGGTGTCCAGGCGGATTGGGTATAGTCCCGGCGTCCCTTGCGGTCAAGCCCTACTATAAGCGGGCTTGCCCCGGCACCTGGACATGCGTAACATGCCTCCGAACGCAGAATGGATGTCGATAGCTCTGCCCCCGTAGCTCAGTTGGATAGAGCATCTGCCTTCTAAGCAGAGGGTCGCGCGTTCGAGTCGCGCCGGGGGTACCACACTGCATCAGTGCGTTGTCGGCGGAAATCGAGTTTGCGCCGCGTGGGGGCACGCGGCCTACAGCGGGAGCCTGCATCCGGTGTAGGCCCGGTGCCCTCACCGGGCGAGGTAAGGCCGACAACAACCAGATGCACCGGGGATACCACCCTTCGAGCGTTGAGCGTTGAGCGTTCCTTGGTCTCTGTTCCCTTGGCAGTCCAACAGGAAAGAGGTACATTTCGCATAATTCGCTCCGTGTCGGTCCGGGGCGCAGAGCGCAGATCGGTATCGACACGAGGCCGTCATTGGGGTGTGGTTCCAATATGTTGACTCTCGATCATCTGGCCGAGCTGGTGGAAAGGCATCGGGCGGCAACCACGGCCCGGGTCCGGGAGTTCAAAGTGCGGGGAAAACCGCTGCTCTTCAACACGCGCCCGGCAATCATGGGGGTCATCAACCTGTCGACCGAATCGTGGTATCGCGAAAGCGTCTGCCTCGACTCCGCGCGCGCGATTCATCGCGGCCAGGTGATGCACGCCCAGGGGGCCGACCTTGTGGATGTGGGAGCGGAGTCGACCCTGTCACATGCCGCGCGTGTGGACGACGCGCTGCAGAACAGCCGGTTGCTCCCCGTGGTGCGGGCTTTGAACGCCGGCGGCATCCCCGTCTCGGTCGAGACGTACCAGCCCGATGTGGCGCGGGCCTGTCTGGACGCTGGCGCGTGCGTGCTGAACCTGACCGGGACCGCGCGGACGGAAGAGGTGTTCCGGATGGTTGCGGCCCACGACGCGGCGGTGATCATATGCTACGTGCAGGGTCCCAACGTGCGCGAGGTGGGGGACTTCGATTTCAGCCGGGATCCGACGGATCAGATGTACGAGTTCTTCGCCCGGCAGACCGAGGTTGCGACGCGCCATGGCGTCGAGAAGATCTTCATCGATCCCGGCCTCGGGTTCTACTACCGCAACCTCCAGGACAGCGCAGTGCGGGTGCAGCATCAGATGCGCGTCTTCCTCAACACCTTTCGATTGCGGGCGCTGGGCTTCCCGACCTGCCACGCCCTGCCGCACGCCTTCGAGTACTTCGCCGAGGAGGTGCGGTCGGCCGAGGCGTTCTTCGCGGTTCTTGCGCTGCTCGGACGCGCCGATCTGCTGCGGACGCACGAGGTGCCGCGGGTCAAGGCGGTGCTCGAGACCATGCGGGTGTACTGATCCTCCGGCCTGTGTTCGAACTCGTTTCCCCTTTTGCCCCCGCCGGCGACCAGCCGCAGGCCATCGCGCACCTGGTGGCGGCCCTGCGCGCGGGCGTGCCGCACCAGACGCTCGTGGGCGTGACGGGCTCGGGGAAGACCTTCACCATCGCGAACGTCATCCGGGAGGTGAATCGCCCGACCCTGGTGATCTCGCACAACAAGACCCTCGCGGCGCAGCTCTACGCCGAATTCAAGAGCTTCTTTCCGCGAAACGCGGTCGAGTACTTCGTCAGCTACTTCGATTATTACCAGCCCGAGGCATACATCCCGCGCACCGACACGTTCATCGAGAAGGACTCGAGCCGGAACGAGGAAATCGAGCGGCTGCGGCTCTCGACGATGAGTTCGTTGTTCGCCCGGCGCGACGTGATCGTCGTGGCCAGCGTGTCGTGCATCTACGGGATTGGGAGCAAGGATGACTACGAGGCGATGGTGATCCCGATGCGCGTCGGCCAGGAGATCACGCGCGACCAGCTCCTCGGGCGCCTGGTCGAGATCCTCTACACCCGCAACGACGTCGCGTTCGAGCGCGGGCAATTCCGCGTCCGAGGCGACACCGTCGAGTTGTGCCCCGCCTACGCGGAGGACGCGCTGCGAATCGAGTTCTTCGGCGATCAGATCGAGCGGTTGACCCGGTTCGATCCGCTGAGCGGGCGCAAGCTCGAGGAACTCGATGCCGTCACAATCTACCCGGCGGGGCAATTCGTCACCCCCATGGAGAGCATACGCCGGGCGATCCTGTCCATACGCGAGGAACTGACCGACCGGATCGCGTGGTTCGAGGCGCGCGGCAAGCTCCTCGAGGCCCAGCGGATCAAGATGCGGACGGAATACGATCTCGAGATGATGGAGGAGATGGGATTCTGTTCCGGCATCGAGAACTACTCGCGCCACATCGCGGGGCGGCCCCCGGGATCGCGTCCGTGCACGCTCCTCGACTTCCTGCCGGAGGATTTCGTGATGGTGATTGACGAATCGCACGCCACGATTCCCCAGATCGGCGGGATGCACGCGGGGGATCAGTCCCGCAAGCGCGTGCTGGTCGAGCACGGCTTTCGCCTGCCGAGCGCCCTGGACAACCGTCCGCTGAGCTTCAGCGAATTCCAGTCGCTGCAGCGGCAGACGATTTATGTGAGCGCGACGCCCGGGACGCAGGAGCTGACGTGGTCGCAGGGGCGCCTGGCCGAGCTCATTGTCCGGCCCACCGGGCTTCTCGATCCGAAGATCACGCTCAAGCCGCTCAAAGGACAGATCGACGACCTGATCGAGGAAGCGCGCCAGCGAGTCGACCGCAAGGAGCGTGTGCTTGTCACGACCCTGACCAAACGGACCGCGGAGCAGTTGACCGATTACCTGCGGGACATCGGGATCCAGGTGCGCTACCTGCACAGCGAGATCGACGCGATCGAGCGGGTCGAGATCCTGCGGGCGCTGCGGAAGGGGGAGTTCGACGTGCTGGTGGGCATCAATCTCCTGCGCGAGGGGCTCGACTTGCCCGAGGTCTCGCTGGTGGCGATCCTCGATGCCGACAAGGAGGGCTACCTCCGCTCGACCACCAGCCTGATCCAAACCGCCGGCCGCGCCGCCCGCCATTTGAACGGCGAGGTGATTCTCTACGCGGACGTCCAGACGCAGAGCATCCGGAAGTTTCTCGAAGTGTCCGAGTACCGCCGCGGGAAGCAGGAGGCCTACAACCGGGAACACAACATCACGCCGCGCAGCGTCAGCCGGGCCGTCGAGGAAAGCCTCTCGTCACGCAGGGAAAAGGCCGACCAGGCCACGGCGCTCTTGCGCGAAGGCGGCGGCGATTTCGACGTGACGGAGACGATTCGCGAGCTCGAGACTGACATGCTCGAAGCGGCAAATAACCTCGAGTTCGAGAAGGCCGCGCTGCTGCGGGACCAGATTCGCGAGCTGAAGCGCCAATACGGAACCGCTCCGGGCGAAGCGGTCTCGGCGCCCCAAACACCAGGTCGCGTGAGCTATCGCCGGTCCAAACGCCGCAGCAACCGGCGTTGACTGGATCGGATCGCCGATCACGGACGCCCGGCGTGCTCGATGATGAAGTCCACGATCGTCATCGGGTCGGCCAGTCCGTGCGGATGGTGACCCACTCCCGGTTTCGGGATCAGCGTGATGCTGCCCCCCAGCTCGCGGTAGCGCGTCGCAACCACCCCGGTGTTCTCGTCCGCAGGAACGACGGTGTCGGCATCGCCATAGACGTGCAGCAGCGGGATGCGGGCCTCGGCAAGCGGACGGAGACTGTCCACGGGATTGCCTCGATAGGCCACCGCCTCGGCATCCGACTGGAAGCCGTATGCCTTGAGCAGTTTCTCCCACTCGGCGGCGCTGCCATCGCCGCGGCCCAACCCTTTGACTTTACCGCCAGGCCAGCTCTTGAAATCGCAAACGGCCGCATCCGCGTAAATGCAGGACACCTTGTCCGGATTGGCCGCGGCCCAATTGTAGCAGTAAAGGCCGCCTCGGCTCAGTCCGATCAGAGCGACCTTCCCGGCCAGCTTGTACTCGGTTGTCAGGACCTCGTGAAAGGCGGTCCAGGCCGCGACCGCAGCCGGACTTCCGAACAGGTCGGGCACGCCCAGATACGCGAGATGGAAACCGCGGGAGACGAGTTCGATATCCGCGTTGGCGAAAGCGCCAAAGAACTCGCCGCGCCAGGCCCAGGGCCTGCCCGGACGCGGCTCGCGCGGCACAACCACGATCGCCGGCTTGCCCGCGAACTCGAAATCGTAACGGTCGAATCCCTGCCATCGGGTGCGCTGGCCGGGGAACGGAGGCGCCAGAGCGCGGATTTGCACGTCCAGTGCGGCTGCGCGCCTCTCGGCCTCGGCGAGCGGAAATCCGCGGGGCATTCCCGGCCGCGCATGGCCGATGGCGGTGAGCATCGCGTCCTTGAGCAAAGCCTGGCGCTCCGCGATCAGCTTGAAGAGCTCAGCCCCGCGCGGGTGCCCTTCGAGCATGGCATCGGTCGTTTCGAGACTCGCAATGTCGCCCGGTCCGCCCAGGGCGAGAAGGATCTCACGCGCCGCGATCCAGTGTCCAGTCGCGCCGATGTGCACGCCATCGTCTGCCAAGCGGTATGCCGGCTCACGCGCACGGCGGGCGGAGAGATGCCGGTTCAGGGGGCCGTGGACGTCCGCCACCTCCCAGCCGTGGCTTCGCTGTGCCAGCAGCCAATCGGAGTACCGGTCGAGGACCTGGTTGTAGCCGATAAACGGGCGTCGATACTCGTCCAGTCCGGACGGCAGCGTGCGGTCTTGGATCGGCTCGGGATCGAACGGGGGCGGCGTGACATGGAGCAGACGCGCGCCCCTCGCAAGCACCCGCACGTGCAACCGCCGCAGTCCATCTTGAAACCTGGCGAACCGCTCCTGGCCAAACGGGTAATAAATGCCGTCGTTCATGCCATAGCAGGCAACAACCAAGTCCGGCTTCGTCTCGGCCAGCACACGATCGAGCCGTTCGTGCAAGTCAGGCCGGGGGAATTGTCCGTCAGCATGACCCGGCTCGGAAAGCCCCGAGACCGTCTCGCTCGGCAAACCGAGATTGAGCCACTCGATTTGGCGGCTGGGGTGGCGGGTAAGCGCGTACGCCTCGATTGCGGCGACATAGCCCCCGCCGTAAGTGATGCTATCCCCCAGAACCACGACCCGGCGCACACCGGACAGAAGGTCGCTCTCTGCCTCCGATGAAAGACCGGACACCGCAACAAGAACCAGCGACCCGAGGACCAAACATGGGTGTCGCGACAGCGCCTCTTTCATCCTTGTCCACCGCTTTCACCGAGCAACTCCTCGACAGCCCGCTCGATCGCCTGGTCCGACGTCAGGGCCGGTGTCCAGCCCAGTCGGCGCAGCCGTTCGATGGAGTACTGAAACCGCGGGACATCCCCCGGCCAACCCTGCGCGCCGCCCGTGTAACGGATGGTTGCGCCGGGAGCCGCCGCGCGGACCACGGTCTCGGCAATCCGCGACACGATGGTCGCCGTGCCGTCGGTCCCGATGTTGTAGCAATTGAGCTTCTCGCACGCCCGGTCGACGATGAACAGCATCGCGTCGACCAACTCGGACACGTGCAAATACGGTTTCTCCTGCCGACCATCGCCCAGAACTTCGAGCACAGCCGGGTCGGCCCGCAGCTTCTGAAGCAGATCGAAAATCACCCCGTGCGTTCCCCGGCTCCCGACCACGTTGGGGAACCGAAGAATCCACGCCCGTTCGAGATGCGTCTCGAGGCCGGCTGAAACCGCCCCTTCCGACGCCAGCTTCATCGCGCCGTAGTTCGACACGGGGAAGCACGGCCCGGTGTCTTCGTCCAGCAGACCCGGACGCATGCCGTAGATGGCCGAACTCGACGAGAATGCAAGCCGGCGCACACCGAGTGCGCGCATCAGCTTGAGGACGGTGAAGGTGGTGAGAAACGTGTGCTCGAAATCGACCTGCGGATCGAGCGCTCCCGCCCGGATATCCGAGTTGGCGGCCAGATGCCAGACCGTGTCAATGGGCCGGCGGGCGTGGAAATCCCGCAGGCGCCGCAGATTGGCGTCGTAGTTGTTGACGTCGGCTTCAATGAAGCTGAACTCGGCGTGCTCGAAGGCCTTGCGCAGGTTGGACGTTCGACCGAGCCGCAGGTTGTCCATGCCGAGGACCCCCCACCCGCGTTCCAGAAGCCGGTCGACCAAGTGACTGCCAATGAACCCTGCCGCGCCGGTCACCCATGCCGTTTTGGATCGTGTCGTCAAGACCTCGAATGCAATCGGGCGCAGGCGCCTTTGTCAACGGTGTAGGCATGGCGGCCTGCAAATTCTCCCGGCAGTTGGCTGTTGCAGTACCGTGGCCGGCGTGTGATTGTGTTTAGCATCTCCAAAGCCGAAGACCTTGCGGGTGCTTTCAAATGACGCCGCAGGACCGAAAACAGGCAAACGGTCGTCAGTGGACCTGCCTCACAGCATGGTTCAACTGCCCTCTGGCGTACTGCAGAGCCCCAACCGCGGCCCGGTGGCCTTGACTTCCGATGAAAACAACGTTCGTTTCTGGTACGCTGTTCTGTCTCGTGCTTTCACAACCGGCGGACCTCGCCCTGCCCGCGCGCGCGGATTTGCCTCCCGCTGAGAGCGACCTCATCGAGCCCAGGGCCGGGCCGCTGCCAGATGCCTTCGGGACGGGGCTCAGGGGTGCGTACTGGCACCTGCCGCCGGACTCGATCGACAACCTCGCCAACCGGGGCGGCGACAAGGATATCGGACTCGATACTATGAGTCCGGTGCCGCCACAGGCAACCTTCCTCGCCACGCAGATCAACTACAGCGGCAACGACTTCACGCCGCTGGGCCAATGGCTGGGTGCGGACGGCTCGTCAATACGGGTCAAGCTAAGCGGGAACGAGGTGGGAGCGCAGGCCCTGGGGTCAGCGAATGAATCGGATGGGGGCTAGGGGATCACGACTTCGAGCCACTGCTCGCAGAGGTTCTGC
>JAKLFY010000088.1 GCA_022710935.1 Verrucomicrobiota bacterium | reverse complement strand
GCGCTGCGCACTGCTCGACGATCGCTTCGACCAGTATTGGGACCGGCGCAACCAAACCGATCAGTTGCGTATCCGGCTCGTCGCCTAATGGTGACTATCTTGTCCGGCACCCTCCTTTTGGGGTTCTTCCGGAATTTTCTTGTGATTTTGGATTGGGGGGAAGTGCTTCAGGCACCGTGGGCGGGCGCGGAGGGGCGCTTGAATAAGTCTCAGAAGACTTATTCACAATGGAGGAGGCGCGGCGCGGCGAGCGAGGCTCGAACGCCCCGCGCCGCGCCTCCTCCCTTGCCGCTTCCCGCGCCCGAGGACGCGCGGGGAGGGAGCTGGGTGGGGACCGGATCCAGGCGTGCGTTGAGTCAGAGGCCCTGGCAGGCTGGCGGCGATGCAAGACCTGCAACTTTATCAGCAACTGCTCGGGTTGGATGAGCCGTGGTACGTGACGGGGGTACGTTTGAACGTCAAAGCGCAAGAAGTCGAAGTGACGGTCGCCGTGCGTGACCAACTCTGGGGCTGTCCCCAGTGCGGCTGCCGCATGCACGTCCACCAGTGGGAGAACCGCACGTGGCGGCACTTGGACAGTTGCCAGTTCAAGACCCTTATTCGGGCCGACGTGCCGGTCGTCCTTTGCCCGGAGCACGGGAGCCAAACGGTGGCGGTGCCGTGGGCCGAGAAGTACGGTCGGTTCACCAAGCTCTTCGAACGGTTGGCGATCGACGTGTTGCGCGAGTGTTCGGTGAGCGCGGCGTGCGGACTGTTGCGCATCAGTTGGGATGAAGCCGACGGCATCAAGCAACGGGCGGTGGCGCGCGGACGGCTGCGGAAGCAGGCACACCCGGTTAGGCGCTTGGGCGTCGACGAGAAGAGTGCTGGCCGCGGGCAGAACTACGTGACGGTGGTGGCCCGGTTGGAGCCGGGGCAGGCAGCGACGGTGGAGTACGTGGGCGACGGGCGCAAACAGGAGGCTCTGGATGGGTACTGGCAGCAGGTGTCCGCGGAGCATCGGGCGGGGGTGGAAGCGGTGGCGATGGATATGTGGGAGCCGTACTTCAACTCGACGGTGGCGAACGTGCCCGAGGCGGCCGGCAAGATCGTGCACGACCCGTATCATCTGGGGCAGATGCTCAGCGAGGCGGTAGACAAGGTTCGCCGGGGGGAACATCGGGTCCTGATGGAAACGGGCGACGAGCGCCTGGCCGGGACCAAGTACGTATGGCTCTATGGCTGGGAGAACCTGCCTGAAGCTCACCGGGAGCGGTTCGACGAGTTGCGCGGCCAGAAGCTCAAGACCAGTCGGGCCTGGGCGATCAAGGAGATGTTCCGGGATTTCTGGGCGAGCCAGACGGCCGAGGAAGGCAAGGAGTTCTTCCGGCGCTGGTATGGCTGGGCGATCCGTAGTCGCCTGGGGCCGGTGAAACAGGTCGCCCGGAGCTTCAAGGCGCACTTGGGCAACATCTTGACCTACTTCACCCATCGCATCACCAACGCGGCCCTCGAAGGTCTCAACAACCGGATTGCCGGCTTGGTCAAGAAAGCCTTCGGCTATCGAAACCGAGAACGGTTCAAGACCGACATCCTGTTTCATCTGGGTGGCCTAGACCTCTATCCGAGCCAATGAAAAATCACACGGAAATCCCGGAAGAGGCCGGAAGACTGGTTGGATTTCAGTTGCATGCAAACCTGGAAGTGGGTGGAGCAGATCTACCCGATGGTGACGGAGGAGTACCATCTGTCCCCGACCAAGCCCGTCGTGATGGCTGAGGGGGCTTACGAAGCCGGCTCGGAGTACGGCTTTGACGTGACGCCGCTGTGGGTTCGGCGCCAAGCGTATTATTCGTTCCTGGCGGGCGCCTCGCATACCTACGGCCATAACGACAGTTGGCGGGTGTTGCCCACGTGGAAGCAGGCGTTGGACGCACCGGGCGCCACTCAACTGGGGGTCATGAAGAAGGTCTTTCTGGAGCGAAAGGAGTGGTGGCGTCTGGTGCCGGACCGGGCGGTGTTTGCCAGTGGTGGTCAGACCAACGGACAGATCTTGAACCTGGCCGCGCGTCACCAAGACGGGCGCTGGGTGATGGTCTACCTCGCCGACAAGGCCACGGTTTCGATCCAGATGAACAAAGTCTCAGGGGACAGGATGGTGGATGCATGCTGGATTGATCCTCGAACCGGCGAGTCGAAAGTGATTGGCCAGCTTCCGAACTCGGGTCTGGAATCGTTTTCGACTCCCGTCGGTTGGGAAGACGCGCTGCTGATCCTGGAACCGTCGCGCCGATGAAGCCGCCGCCGGTCAACGGCCTGGATCGGACCTCGGCCCCCCAGGGAGCCATCGCGGCGCACTTCGCTGGTTCAATCCTCGGGATCGCCTGGTCCCTGCTGACCAGCGCGAGCGAGGCCTTACCGCCTTGGACATCCGACACTCATCCGACGGACCGGCCGAAGTCGCACCGCGAGGAGGTCGGTACGAGCCCGCACGCGTACCGGGTCGTCCAAGGTGGCACGATGGATGGCCGGAACTGCCGTTTGCCGATGGGTTGTGGCATCGCGCGTGAAGGTGCCTACCTCCAAACTTGGGAATCCAACCGCTCGGTCCGCATGGAAAACGTGGGCGAGGGAGACCTCGTCAACCCGTGGCTCTCGAATGGTCGCAACACGTTCCGCAGCGTCGCCGAGATCGTGGCGACGGCCGTCACACCCGGGATGACCGACGCCGAGAAGGCTTTCGCTTTGTGGTTTCAGGAGATTCGGTACCGCCATCACTCGCCTGGCGACAACAGCGAGCTCCTCGACCCCGTCAAGATCTTCAACGTCTACGGCTACAACACCTGCGGCAACGATTCCATTTGTCTGGCCACCTTGTGGCGCGCTGCCGGCTTGAAAGTGGCACCGGCCCGGGCGCTCGGTCATTGCATCTCGCAGGTCTTTTACGACGACCGCTGGCACTTCTACGACGGCGACATGCACTCCGTCTACCTGTTGCGGGACAACGCGACGGTCGCTGGCGAACAGGACCTCGTGCGCGATCACGACCTGATCAAGCGCACCCACTCCAAGGGAATCCTCATGCCCGACACGTGGTGGGACGGCCAGGGGATGTGCGCCATGTACTTCTACGAGGGACCGGTCACCGGACAACGCGGCGGTCAGATCGAGACCACTATGAACATGATCCTGCGGCCCGGCGAGGCGCTGACATGGCGTTGGGCACAATGCAATCCGGTCAAGCATCACGGGGCACTCCACACGATGCCGACGTACCCATCGGCGATCTGCAACGGGCTCTGGGAGTATCGTCCGGACTTCTCCGGCGACACTTGGCGGCAAGGGGCATCCAGCGTCGACCGCATCCGCTCAGGCCCCGAGGGCGTGATCGCCGAGGAAGGTGCGATGGGCACCGTGATCTGGACGATGCGCAGCCCCTACGTTTTCGTCGGTGGCCGACTCGAGGTGGAAGGCGAGGAGGCCAAACTGTTCGTTTCCGTGGACGGCAAGAGCTGGCAAGCGGCGACGGAGAACCTCGACAAGTTCTTTCCCGTCGTCGGGCCCGCCCGTTACGAGTACCGGATCAAATGCGAACTGAAGGGAGCGGCCCGACTGCGCCGCCTGGCGATTCTCAACGATCTGCAGATGGCCCCGATGGCGCTGCCGGAGATGGTTGTTGGCGAGACCCACTTCGTGTACTCAGATCAGTCCTCGGGCAACCGCAAGGTCCGCGTCACGCACCAGTGGGTGGAACGGTCCGTCTCTCGACCGCTTTCGGCGCCGGAGGCGGCGGTCTACCCACCCGCAGACGGGGAAGCCAACGGCACGGACCTCACCTTTCAGTGGACGGCCGCCCACGATCCCGACGGCGATGCCATCGCCGATTACCACTTCGAGTTGTCCGGCCGACCGGACCTGCGGTGGCCGCTCTCGATGTCCTTCTACAAGCTCATCTCCAGAACGGCGGATGCGACGAAGGAAAAGAGCAAGGATGGCAGCGCGGACAAGGTCGTCGTGAAGCCCCAGTACACCCTGGCCCAAGCCGGTCTGCTGACGCCTGACCAGCGGTACTATTGGCGCGTGCGGGCGATGGACGATCAAGGTGTGTGGGGACCATGGAGCCGGATTTGGAGCTTCACGCCGCGCGGCCCAGGGCACCCGCTGAATGTTGCCCTCGACTTCGACGCTGCCAAAGCCACAGGCACGCTTCGCTGGACCGCCAATCCCACCGGTCGTCGGCCGGTTAAGTACCGCGTTTACGGGAGTGATGAAAAGGGATTCACGATCGCCGACCAACCCTACCAAGGCACGGTGGGGGTTACGAAGGTGGAGATGGCCGCCTGGAATCCCTGGTTCCCGGCCAACTTCATCGCCGAGACCGCGTTTACCGAACTGACGGTCCTGGGCGGCGAACTCGAGTTGCCCGCCGCCAACAAGACCTACTACCGGGTCGTGGCGGTAGATGAACAAGGCAAGCGCAGCGGGCCGTCCGACTATGCGACCGCCCCCCGACCGGTGATCTACAGCAAACCTGTGAAGGCCGCCAAAGTCGGCCTGCTTTACAGCTACCCCCTCCGCGCCAATCGCTCTCTCGGCGATCTGAGCGCCCGGATGAAGGACCAGGAGCAGGTCACCGGCTATTTCGACATCGAGAAGCCCCGGTTTACGCTCGAACGCGGTCCGGCTTGGCTGAAGATCGATCCAAACACCGGGGTGCTCTCGGGCACACCGGACGCCACCGGTAGAGTGGAGGTGGTCGTCGCTATCCGCCTTGAACGTGAGGTGCGTCAATTGGACGAACCGGTGCTCGCCTGGGGAAACGAGAAGGTCCTCTCCACGAGCATTGAGTGCGTCGGCGCCGCCACTCAGGATTTTGCCATCACCGTGGAGTGAACCCGAACCACACCAACCGCATCCGCATATGCAGGCCCATCGCTTTACCGCCCTCGGTGGCATAATCGTCTCTCTGCTCGTTTTGAGTCGAGCGGCCGAGTTGGGCACGCGGGCCACCGCTCCCATCGTGGTTGAACTCTGGCCGGGCGACGCGCCGGAGGAAAGCGGCAACGTGGGAGCCGAAAGAACGCGTTTGTCGCCAAAGCTCGACCGCAAGCAAGTGGAAGTCACCGAGCAAACCCGGCTCATTACTGACGTCACGAAGCCCACACTCACCGTGTACCGCCCGGCTGAAGAAAAGGAGACGGGCACCGCGATGCTGATCTGCCCTGGAGGTGGTTACTGGGACTTGTACTGGCAACTCGAAGGTGAGGAAGTTGCGGCTTGGCTGAACTCGATCGGGGTAACCGGTATCCTCCTCAAGTACCGCGTGCCGCGCCGCCCGGATGAACCCAAGGGCGAGCCCGCCCGCCGACCGCTCCAGGACGCCCAACGCGCCGTCAGTCTGGCGCGCAGTAAATCCGACGATTGGGGCCTCAAGCAGCAACGGATCGGGATCGTGGGTTTTTCCGCCGGTGGCCACCTGGCCATCGCGACGGCGACACGCTTCGAGAAGCGAACTTACGAACCGCGCGACGGAATCGACACCATCAGTTGTCGGCCCGATTTCGCCATCGCGGTCTACCCGGGCTACTTGAAGTCGAAGGACAAGGATGAACTGGCGCCGGGTCTGAACGTCCCGCCGGGAACGCCCCCGGTGTTTCTCGCGCACGGTGGAGAGGACCTCATCAGCCCGCCGGAGCACAGCGTGTTGATGTACCTGGCCCTGCGGCGCGCCGGCGTGCCGGCCGAGCTGCACGTCTATGCCGGGGCGGCCCACGACTTTGGGGTTCGCGCCAGCGGCCAGCCTTGTTCCACTTGGACTGCGGCGTGCGTCGCCTGGATGCGGCATCAGGGATTCCTGCCATGAAATGCTGGACGACAGCCATACCGTCGTTGAGCGGGCTATTCGTCCTGTTGTCAGGAGGATTCCTGGCTACCACTTTGGTTGCGGAAGACCGTCGTCCCATACCCGCCGAGCATCCGCGCGTGCTCGGCTCGCGCGCCGAACTGCAGGCGCTGGCCAAAGAGCGCCCGGCGGAATACCACCGCATGGTGGCCGTGGCACGACGTTCGGGCGCCGACGACCACGCCGCCATCGTTTCGCAGTCGCTTGTGGCGGCGATCGAGCACGATGCTGACCTCGGTCGGCAGGCCAAGCAGCGGGTGTTGAAGTTCGTGGACGGGCCGATCCGAGTCGGTCATGTCACCTTTGGTCACGATCTGGCCTTGTGCGCGCTGGCGTATGACCTGGCGTTCGAATGGTGGACCGACGCGGAACGCGAACGGTTTCACAACTACTTCAACCGCACCTTGGACGCGAACGTGCAATCCGAAACGCACGTGTTTCACAATGCCTGGTATGGCTACAAGAACTGGGGCATTGGGTTGGCGGCCTACGCCAGCTACCACGAGAACCCGCGCTCCCCCGCGATCCTCAAGGCGCTGGAGCAGGACTTTCGGACTCGGGCCGGTCCCGCCCTCGATCTGGCCGGCGATGGTGGCGCCTGGGCTGAGGGCTACTACATCCACTATTGGCTCTACGAATGGCTCTTCTTCTGCGAAGTGGCACGGCGATGCGAAGGCCTGGATTACTACGCTCTGGCGCCGAAGTTCTTCTCCCAACGGGCAGTGGCCTCGATGTTCGAGATGTACCCCGGCATTCGCGAGTACGGTTCCCGCCGCCCAGTTCCCATGGGCGACGGCGGGGGGCGGGTGTTCGGCGGCGACCGCGACAAAGCGCTCTCGGCCCGACGTATCCTGGTGAACTACTTCCGTAACGACGCAACCCACCAGGCCGTGCACACACTCAACGAAGCTACCCCACGCTCCAGCGTGGGCGACTTTGCCTACATGGATTTCCTGTGGCGCGACCCAACGGTGCCCAAAGGCGATCTGAGCCGTTTCAAGCTCTCGCATTTCAGCCGCGGCGCCGGTCATGTCTATGCGCGTAGTTCATGGGGGGAGGACGCCACGTATTTCTTCTTCAAGTGCAGCGACAGGTTCACCGCCCATCAGCATCTGGATGCGGGCCACTTTGTCGTCTATCGGCACGAGGAATTGGCGGGCGACGGCGGGCACTACGACGAGTTTGGCACTGTCCATGACGTGAACTACCACCTGCGGTCGATCGCGCACAACACCGTGCTGGTGCTCGATCCGGCGGAGCGCTGGCCGGGAATCCGGGCGGGCACGGTAACGGGAAACGACGGTGGCCAGCATCACAATTGGCCCCACCACAACGGGGCCACCGCCGATCCCGCCGAGTGGCAGAAGGGTCGCGTACTCTACGACATCGCCGACATGCTTGCGTTCGAGGACCGAGGCGATTACCTCTACCTGGCGGCGGACGCCACGCGCGCCTATTCGACCAACAAGCTCAAGTGCTTCACCCGGCAGATTGTGTTTCTGCGCCCTAGCACGTTCGTCCTCTTCGAGCGTGTGACCTCCACCAAACCGGAGTTCAAGAAGACCTGGCTGTTGCAGGCGATGAAAGCACCGGAGCGGCATGGTGAGGACTGGGTCGTGACCAACGGTGCGGGACGACTTTTCGTCCAGACGGTACTGCCGGTTTCATTTCGGACCTCCGTGGCGAACGCTGAGGAGCTCTATCGCTACGACGGGCAGGTCTTTCCCCCGCGTCGCGACACGGGACCCGCACCGGAATGTCGTCTGGAGGTTTCCCCAGCCCAGTCCAACGCGACGGATCTCTTCCTCCACGTGCTCACCGCGACCAACGCCAGTGTGGACGCAGTGCCGCGGGCTGCCGTCGAAATACAGGGGAACCGCCTGCAAGTGACCTTAGCCGACCTGAGGCTCTCCTTCCGCGCCGACTCCGTGGGCGGTGACATCACGTGGCGGGGTTCGACCGCCAAGTTGGCGGAATCTGTCCAACCCAGCGATCTGTCGCCAAAGCCCAACTGATCAGCGTTGCTTGGGTCCCGCGAGGATCAAAGTTCCCAACGCAGTGCGGGCTCTCTCGTAGGCGGCCGGGTCCTTGTCCCAGGCGAAGAACGAAGCGGCGAGGGGTGCGACGATCGCATCTGCTTCGGACGCCTGGCCTTGGTGCTCAAGCAGGGCCAGGTAATCGTAATCTTCGATGGCATCGCGCAACGCCTTGAGGCGGATTGTCGGCACCACACCTTCGCAGCCCACGGCGCGGCCGGGATAGGCCAGCGAACCTTCGCCGTAGAACACGACACCTTTCTTGCCCTGCTGTGGAGCGTCGTTCCCCGTGTAGTAGGGAGCCTGGAGCCAGGGATCGTCCGCCGGACCCCAGTAGGACAGGCCTCCCCAATAGAGTAGCCCCCGCATCCGATAGCGCCAGGCGACGCAGGTTGGGACGCGGTAATTGAGCAGCGGGTAGTCAATGTGCCACCAGGGTGTCGGCTCGCCTTGGCACAAGGCGGTGTAAGTCCAGATCGTTTCGCCCAGCGCCTGTCGGCGCGCGGCACTCTCCTGCTTGTGCAATGAAAAGAGCGGGCACCAAATATCCACCGCACCGTAGAGGTCACCCCAGGCGCTATCGGCGCCTCCCTGCCCCGGTGCCGTCCAGGTTTGCTCCACCACCAGGACCTTCACCACGGACTTCGCCTCCCGGATTGCTCGCCCCCATCTTTGCACGTACCGGTAGTCTTCCAACGTGTTGGGTTCATCTCTCAGATACGTGTAGAAGATCAGGTGGTCCCGGTTCAATTCCTTGGCCACCACGTCGAAGGCCGCGAGCCAGGCCCGCAGTCGGTCCCGCTCCGCCTCCGGGTCCTTGATCACTGCGGATGGGTGAGGAATCTGCACGGCGTTGACATGGTAACGTTCGACGAACTGGCGCAACGCCTCCACCTGCTCGGCAGGCATGCGGAAGGAACCGTCCGGCTGGAAGACCGGACGAATGGTCTCGCCCGGCGGCACCGCGTTCAACCGATGGTCGGACAGCACTTGGGCGCATTCGGTCTCGACCGCCGCCCAGTTCGTCGGTTCGGCTTCCCGTCCGGCCTTAGCGCGCTCTCGGTAGTAGCCTCGCAGCCGACCTGCTGGCGAACCGAATTCGGTTTCCAACGCAGGCACGGGCGGCAAGGTGAAATTCCAAACCGTCAGGTGGATCGGGATCATGCCGACTTGACCTTGGCCGGCCGTCAATTGGCAGGTTCCGCGATACTCGCCAGCCGAGGCGTTGCGGGACGCGTAAAGGTCCACCCAGAAGCCGTGCGTTTCTTGGGCGGGGAGGTCGAACGGAATCGCCTTGAGCCGCGCGTCGCGCAAGGTCTCACCCGGCACCGGGTGTTCGAACGGAATCAGGGGGTCCGGATACCCGTCCGGTTTGAAATCCGCATTGCGATACGTGCCCGTGTCGAGAACAAGCTGATGCTGCCGAAAGAGGCGCACTTGGATGGCGTCGGTTGGACGGCCGTCAGGCCCGGTCAGTTTCGCCTGCAGACTCAGGCCACGGATGGGCGCCTCGGCTCGCACCAGAATCTGGAAGCTGCCCCATTCATTACGCGCGACCGAGAGCCTTGCCTCATGCAGGTTTCCCGGCGACTCGCTGCGAAGAACGTGGCGGGTCTCGGTCACAACCCAAAACCGGGGCTCAGCACCAAGCCCTTGGGTGAAGAGCCAATTCCAGAACAGGAACGCCAGGAAATCGGCCCACCGGGGGTATTGCCCAGGGAGTTTCATAAGTCACGCGTTTCGGTCGAAGTCAGGCTGCGACCCACAGGCTCTGGGGCTAAATCATCCACCAATGCCCGGGGCTGATGGTAACAGGACGGGAGGCGTCACGACCGCCAGGCAGGGCTTCGAGTAACTCACGCGCCTTCTTCCCGATGGCCTGCGCCGCCAAATCCACGTTCCGCTGGCCGACTTCCACCGAGGCGTGCTTGCGGGGGTCCAGCCCGCCAATTCCGTCAGGCGGCTTCATATCGGGCGCCAGCGGACCATCTCCCAGAGCCTTCAGGTCGACGAGGTCTGGGTACAGGAACATCATGTTGGACGTTTCCCATTTGGCCGCATGATCGGTGTTCGAGTCCGGCCCCTGGCTGAGGGTGATTTCCCATAGCCCCGCCCCGGCAACCGTCCCATCCGCCACGACTGGCGCCAGCGCCCGGTTGATCATGTCGATCTGGCCCTGCACGTTGTGACCCGAGACCCCGAGGATCACCCGGAATCCCGTCTTCTTGAGCCGCTCGAACAAGGCGGTCAGGACGGGCACGAGGTGTTCTCGAGGGAAGCCCTCGTGGAAGTAGACTGGCGGGTACACCACCCCGCCGGCCTGCTCCGCGGCCTTCACCAGAATCCCATGGGCTTTGAGGGCGTCGTTCCCCACGGGAAGGTGGCGCCCATGCCACTCGATCAACCCGAACGGCACGTAGACGACCGGGAAATCACGGATGGCTTTCTCCAGTTGGGCCGGTCGCATGAACTGCATTTGGACGGCTGGGGACAGGTCCTTTAGTAGCCCCTTCCCGGAGTTGGCCGTCGCTGAGACAACGCCCCCCGAAGCGGCGCCGAATGCCAGGGCCGCGGTTGACCGCACAAAGCCTCGGCGAGAAAACGATGAAGTGCTTGGTTTCATAGTTCGTTACGAGATTCCCACGCTCCCAGGTCCGGCCGGCCTACCCGGGGACGACCGCTAATGTCCTCGGTCGCTTCCGGGTCGGGCACGCCCTGGTCGATGGCCCCGTTCGCCTCCCGGGTGAGGGCCAGGTTCCCCGACGCCGGGCTCACGAAGTATCCTTCAAGATGGCCCGTCAGATTGTGACGCATCTGGGCTTCCCCGCCTTCGAAAATGATCTCCCCATGGACCAGGTTGTTCACGAGCTCAGTGTGAGCCGTGCCGGTTCCAACACGGATTCCCCGCCGCCAGTTCTGCTCCGGTCGCCAGATCGTGTTGTGCAGCACCTTGATCCGGTCGGCGTACCAGAGCTCGATCCCGCAGTCCGGACCGCCCGCGATGAAGTTGTTGCGGATGATCCCGTCGGCGACGTACACGAGCCGTTCGCCGGCGAGATTGGCGGTGGACTGGCCGGGATTCCCAAAGGCCACGCCCCGGTCGCAGTTGAGGATGAGATTCCGCTCGACCACCACGCGTTGCGACCGCACCCAGAGAAAGATCGCCGCCCGCCCGCCGCCGTTGCGTCCCCGGATGTTACGGAAGAGATTGTCGCTGAAGTGCCAGTCCTCGAGCGCCATCATGTCGATGGCCGCAATGTAGTCGCCTCCGAACAGCCAATCGGCTGGGGGGACCTTGGTGTTCTCGAACTGGCAGTAGCGCACCGATCCCTTCACCGCCCGGATGTTCGGGTCTTGCCCGGCTGAACCTTTGATCGCGCGCACGCCGATATCCCGGAAGCGGCAGTCGTAGATCTGAATGTCCTTCGGAGCCTTCTCGGCTTCCACCTTGATTCCGTAGGACCGGCAATCGGCGAAGCTCAGGTGGGCGACGGTGACCCCTTCGCAATGGCCGATGTGGAGAAGATCGTCTTCCTTCGAGCCGCTCTCCCAACCCTGTCCACTGAGGGTGACCCGCGCCGGATCTCCGGACGCGCTGCGCAGGGCGATGTTGCGCTTCCCCTCAAGAACGATGGCCCGCGGGAGCCGGTAGTGGCCGTCCGCCAGTAGGATTGCGCCGCCTGCCTCAACGCGCTCGACCGCCGCCAGCAGTTCCTCGACGGTCGCCACGCGCAGCACTTCCCCCCGCGGCGGCGGCAGCGGTGGCGCCTGGGAAAACGACGCTGGGACCAGTGCGTTAGCCGCCGCCGTGGTTGGCACTTCGCCCGCACTCGGGGCGAGACCACTTCCTGACGTGGATTGCGGGGGCGGCTTCGCCTCCGCAGCACGCGGCGTCGTCTGCGCCCGGAGCGCCGCATAGAACACCGGGTCATCCGCCGCGCCCGCGAAGCGAAACGGGAAGGTCTGGTTGCATTCCTTGAGCATGAGACCGTAGCTCGCACCGTTTCCGACGCAGGCGCGTAGAGCGGCAACGGCCTCCGGGCCGATCTTGTCATCCTCGTTACACACGATGGGCTTGCCGAACCGCTTCAGCGCCGTGATGCGCGCCGGGATCTGGTCGACCTTCGTGCCGTTCCAATGAGGCAACAAGAAATCCACCGCCTCGGCGACCTCCGGATGAATGGTACCGTCTCCATAGCCGCTGGCGGAAACCAAGAGCCCGGGCGCGCCTTCCTTCGCCAGCCGGATCAGACTGGCTTGGCCTTTCGGGTCGCGGATCAGCGCGTGGACGAACCCGCCGTGCGGATACTCGTTGGCGATTTCGAGCAGCACATTCGCAAAACCACGCTCACGCACCCAGCGTGCCGCGTTCACCGCTCCGCTGCGCACCGCTGCCTCGTCGCGGAGGATCCCCGACTGCCGTTGGTAGAACAAACCCAGAATGACCGCCAGGCCGTGCCGGTCGCACGCGCGAACCACCCGCTCCACCCGCACCAGGTAGGAAGGGCGCAGGGTGCCGTCCGGATCGAATGCCGAGTTCACCGCGCCTTCATAACCCGGCATCCCACCTTGCAGGCAAAGGGTGAAAGCGTTCACGCCGTGGGCCGCGTAGTCCGGAAGGCGCGCGATGAATTCGTCCGTGTTCGCCTCGGGATCGAACTCGGGCCGCTTCCGGTCTTCGAAGACGGCGTTGACGACGCGCACGTTCATCAGCAGCCCCTCGGCGGCGCTGCCAGGGTTGGTCAGGCTCTGGTTGATGATCCAGCGGCCATCGCGCAGAGCGAGGCGCGTCTGAGGGAATCGGTCCTCGGCCACCCCGACGTGAACGACGAGCAAGGATGCAGCGATGAGGAGCCAAGGCATGGTGTTCATCTTAACGAGTGCCTGGACCGGGCGTGAGGGAGCGGCTGGGGTCCTTCCCTGAAGCTGACTTCGGGCTGGCGGCGCCCACGATGGGCCGAAAGAACGGCTTCAACACCTCATAGTGGTCGGCGCCCGCGGTGCGCTTCCACGACTGTCCGGCGCGGGCGACAACGACGTCCAAGGTGGGCATTACCACGATCAGGCTTTCATACAGACCCCAGGCCCAATAGGTGTCGCGCGGCACACCCTGGAGGGTTCCATCCGCGTTGTTCCACCACAGCAGACCGTAGTGATCGGCGGCGCTGCCGTACTCGTCCGGCTTGCGCACCGGCAGTCCCGGCACACCGGGAACGGTGGTGCTCGCCTGTTGCACGAATCCGCGCGGGAGCAGTTGGGCGCCATTCCATTGACCGCCGCGCAGCCAGAGCAGGCCGAAGCGGGCCATCGCATCGACGTTCGCACTGATGCCCGCACCGAATTCGCGCCGCTTGAGGCCGTCGAGCAAGTCAGGGCGATACTGGTTCTTGCGCCAGACCAGATCGGTGCGCTGGATGCCGAGAGGCCCGAAGATGCGCTCGAACAACAGCTCATCCAAATCGCTGCGGTAGGCGAGCGTCAGACACTCCGCCAGCCAGTTGGCACCGCCGTCGCTGTAGGCCCACGCGGTTCCCGGCCGGAACAGCAACGGCACGTAGCCGCCGGGTTTGTCGAAGCCCGCCGTGTGGGTCGCCAAGTGGAGGATGGTGATCTCGTCCAGCCAACCGGTGTCGGCGCTGCCGTCGGGCGGCGTGCCGAGCATGGGATGATGCGCCCGGGCCCGGTCCGAGAGGCGGACTTTGCCGTCCAACACCGCCAGCCCGAGGGCGGCTGCGCCGAACGATTTGGTGGTAGACTTCAAATCGTAGCGCTGTTGGGGGTCACCCCAGGTGAAAGCAAGCTTGCCCTGACGGATGACACAGCCGGACCCGCCGCCGGTGAGCGCGTAGTCGCGCGCGGCAACGAGTTGGCTCTCGTCCATCCCCACGTCCCGCGGCCTGGCGCGTGACCACTTGGGCAGGGGCCAGGCTGGATCGGAGTCACCGCCCTGCAGCAGGAACTTGATCCCGAGTGCAAGCGTGAGCCACGATGTGTGCCGGCGGGCGTTCATGGGCCTCATCGAACGGGCGCACGCAACGCTTCGATGGGGCGTGGCGCTTGGAGCTGCACGCGGTAGACCGATTGACCGTTCCGATCGATCCGCTCGCCCCCGTTGGCCAGGATCACCCGTTCGCAAACGCGCATCAGGATCGCCGCCTGATCGGATACCTTGCACTCGGCCGGCAGGGACGGACGGGTGTTGTTCACGTAACGGTCCGGCATCTTGAATTGTGGCAGCCCGGCAAGGTGACGAAAGCCGAGCCGTGTGCCCAGAACCGCACCCGCCGTGGCTGCGTTGCAGTCGGCGTCGTATCCCAGCGCCATAGCGTATTGAAGGGTCTTGTAGAAGTCGCCTTCGCCGTACAGTAACGCCAGCAGCACCAACGCCCCGTTGGCCGGTGTGGAGTTCAGGTTCCACTTCTTCTGCTGTACCCACTTTGCATGGATAGCCTGTCGCGCGGCCTTCCAGTCACCGCGATGTTGCCAGTGCAGGTGGCGTGCGCCGGCGACGACCTCGGCCATGGCGCTTGCGGGGTCAACCGCTGCAAACGCCGCATCAATTGCTGCATCTAAATGGCCTTCGTGAAACGCCATCAGGCTAATCAGGCTGGTCCAGTATTGCGCCGCCTGTAGCGGCTCGCCCGATACCGCGATGCGCGCATAGTGGAGGCCGAGGTCTGCGGCGACTGGCGGCATGCCCGGTGCAACCATGCCGTAGGCCTCCACGCAGAACTGGCCGGAGAGATTGTAGCCGGCATGCGGATTGAGTGCCGTGCTGCCCGTCTCGGGCGGCACGATACCCTGGTCCATGAGCTCACGCGCGCGTTTGTTGGCGACCCAGATGCCCTCGTTCATGTTCGCTTTCCAGATTTCCACCAGCTGCGGGTAAGGCAGTTTCAGCACACCTTCCTTGTCCATGAACCAGAGGTGTGTCCACTCGAAGTCGTTGTCGTCGTCGGAACGGGCGCCGGATTCAAGGAACGTGAACTCCGGCAGCGTCTCGCGCGGTTGTTCCTTGTATTTGAACTCGTGAGGCAGTCCTTCGAGCCCGCCAATCAACATGCCGACCCAGCCCCCGTAGATGCGGTCAAACAGCCGGTCGTGGGTGACCTCCTTGATCGAATCTTCGATCGCGGCGCGCGAGGTGGTCTTGTCGAGAGCGTTGAAGGCGGGCCCGGATGCCGGCATCGGGTCCGCAGCGGACAGCTGGCATCCGCAAAACCAAACCGCGGTCGCCCAAACCACAGATCTCCACCACTGGGACTCGAAAGGCAAACGGAGCGGCTTGATCTCGGCCGCGTTCGGAACTAGCAGTGGCTGCATGCGCCGGATAGTACCCTTGACCGGGACCGAATCGAGCGTGAAGCGCGCGCCCCGCTTTGACTTCGGCCTCGGCCTTGACGTGCAACCGGCCCAGTCTCAGCCTCTTCTCATGCCCTTGAGAGGCGGCCGATTGCCCGTCTGCCCCGTTGCATTCCCAATGCCGATGGGGATCGCGTCGCCAGAGGTTGGCAGTTCGGCGCGAGCGGCTGATTACCATCTGACCGTCAAGGGATCAGTCCCAATGGATGGCCGGGGGTGGGACGACGCCCTCGCGTTTCCCGCCAGCAACGAGATCTCCTTGGCTGTGTGGAAGGCGCTACGCTCGTTCTGCAGGGCGACTTGGCGTTGGGCGGCCAGAGCGGTTGGCGCGGCGGCAGTCTGGCTCCTGTGGTCCGGAGCAAGCCGGGGTGCCGATCTGCCCGTGGTGACGTGGCAGGGCCAGACGATGGGGAGTGTGTACACCGTCAAGATCGTTGGAACGAACGTGACCTCGGCTCCGCTCGAAGCCATCAAGACTGCGATCGAGCACCGGCTCCAGGAAGTGAACCGGCAGATGTCGCACTACCAGCCGGACAGCGAGCTCTCGCGATTCAATCGTGCGCCAGCGAAGGTGCCGTTCAAGGTCTCGCCCGAGTTTGCACGGATTGTTCGAGTCGCGCTGGAGATCAACCGACGGTCCCAGGGCGCCTTTGACCCCACGCTGGCGCCGGTGATCAACCTCTGGGGTTTTGGCGAACAAACGGACCGGCGGGCCGTTCCGGCTGAGGCGGAGCTCAAGAAGGCGCTGGCGAGAACCGGTTGCGCTCATCTTTCCGTCACACCCCAGGATGAATTGGTGAAAGACATTCCGGAATTGGCGCTCAATTTGAGCGGCATTGCCAAGGGGTTCGGGGTCGATGAAATGGTGCGGATTCTCATCGGGCATGGTTTCACCAACTGCTATGCCTCGATCGCCGGCGAAGTGCGGGTGCACGGTTTGAACCCCCGAAGCGCCCCCTGGCTCATCGGTGTCTCGGCGCCGATCTCGAACTGGCGCGACCACGATCCGATGGCCGCCGCGGTCTCGCTCTCGGATCAAGCCATCTCCACCTCGGGCGATTACCAGAAGTTCTTCTTCGATGTCGAGGGACGTCGGCTGTCCCACCTCCTCGATCCGCGGACCGGTTGGCCGGTCCAGCACGACGTCGGCGGCGTCAGCGTCGTGGCCCCGGATGCCATGACGGCAGATGCCCTCGCCACGACGTTGATCGTCCTGGGTCGCACCGAAGCGATGCGCTTCATTGAGTCGCAGATGAACGCGGCGGCCCTGTTCATCGTGCGGGAAGCGGACGATCGCTTTCGAGCTATTCCCAGTTCCCGTTTCCCAGCGCTGATGAGCGAGACCCCGTAGCCCAACTCGTCGCAACCGGGAAGGGGTAGGCACAATCGTGCTGCTCGCCCTGCCGTCAGGAAGCTCGCACCACAATCGCGCTGCGCTGCAGCCGGTGCTGTTGGCCCACCCAGACAGCCTGACAGCGATATTCGCACAGACCACAGCCCACGCAGGCATCGGCCTTCACAAACGGCGCTTGGATCTGCCCCATTTGCTCGATCTGCTCCGGAGAGAACGCACCCTCGGGCACCGGACCCGTGGCCAACCGGATCGGGCGCATCTCGATGGCACGATAGCCTGCAGCCGTGCACTCCTCGAAACAGAGCCGGCAGTCGAGTTCCCCGCGATGCGGGAAGCACGCCTGCGCGTCCACGACCGCCAGCCCCATCCGAAAGCGCCGCTTCTCAGCCACCGTGAGTGGCCGGATAGCCCCCGTAGGGCAGACCTGCGTGCAGAAGTTGCAGTCCTGGTGGCAGCCGGCGTGCGGGAAGATGGCCACCGGCGTCCACATCGCTTCGAAGCCATGCTCCATCCCGGCCGCCTGCAGGACGGGACCCGGACAGACCTTGAGACACTGCTCGCAACGGATGCACAGGTCCAGGAACTCGGCCTCCGGCAGGCTGCCCGGCGGGCGGATCGGGCGAGCCTGTCCGGTTGCAGTCCATCGGAGAAGACCTGCGGACGCGGCACCAACGGCGACGGAGCCAAACATGGCTCGGCGTGTCAAGCCGCGCGCCAGCGTGACCTCGGCCTTGCCACCCGGCGCACGGGGTAAGCGCGGGACAAAGTGGATGGCGTCGGTCGGACACACACCCGCGCAGGTTTGGCAAAAGGCGCAATCTAACGTGCGTGAGCCGAAGTCCGGCTCGACAGCGTCGAAGGGGCAAGCTGAAAGGCACTTGCCGCAAGCGATACAGTGGTCATCGACCTGCCGCTTGAAGCGGCCCACCCAGCCGAATAGGGACAGCAGTGCGCCGCTCGGACAGACGTACTGGCACCAGAACCGTGGGCCGAGCAGGCTGAGGAGAAACACGCCAAAGAACAGGGCCAGGGAAAGCCACGCCGCCGCCGAGTACGGCGGCACCATGCCCCAGTTCTTGGCGAGGCCCAGTTGGAGATTTCCGAAGCTGAACAAAAGCCCCCGCGTCAGCACCGGAATGGCGGCGACGAAGCCCGAAAGCAGAACGCCTCCGAGCCCCGCCGCGAGCACAGCGGCTAGAACGTAGAACCGCACATTTGTCCAGCCGTGCGCCGAGCGGGCTTTTCGGGTTGGAAGGCATCTCCTCAGAAACACGTCGAAAAGGTCAATCACCGTGCCCAGCGGGCACAAGTACCCGCAGAACCCGCGGGGCAGAACCAAGCTCGTCGCCAAGATCACCGCCATCCCGATGAGTGCCACGTTCCAGGCCCGCGCCGCGAGGGCAGTAGAAAGACCGACGAGCGGGTCGAGCCAGAGAAAAATCTCTGCCGGCAGCCATTCCTTGTCCGGGAGCACCTGGCTCGAGAACCGCGCGGCGTACGGCCACGACACCACCAGGAACAGCCAGAGGTAAAGCAACAGGCATCCGGTCTGGACGGCGCGACGGATGGGTGTCGCCTGCCAGGTGGGGCCGAGCTTCCGCAGAAATGTGTCGAGCGCCCGATGCCAACCTGCTTCGTGTCTGGCCCGGCCGGCCGAGCGAAACAGGTCCAACGCCCCCCGCGGAGGTCGAGTGGCCATCAGGGAAGCCCGGCTTGTTTCAGCGCCTGGAAGGCGCCCTCGACGATCCCCTGCGAAGTGATGGTGGCGCCCGTCACTCCGTCTACCTGGAGGCTTTGCTTCTGGATGATCTGCTGCGGGACGAGTTTGGTGGCACTCAGGTCGATCTTCTCTTCATGCTTCACGTTGACCTCCACCATCTTCCCCTCCCGGATCGTGACGGCCACTTCCAGGTCCTGCTGGTCGGAGTAGCCCATCGCCCGGCCGGTGTAGGTGCCGTCCCGCAACCGGGTTGTGGCCAGCGATTGCATCGCGAGCCGGTCCAGTTTGCCCTTCACCTTGGCCGCGTATCGGGCCAGCAAGTGCCGTCCGTAAGGCTGATCCGAAGTGGGATAGAGCCGGATCGCCTCGCTGTAGTGCTCGCGGGCCTTTGGGAGGTCACCCATCCTGACGTAGAGATCCCCGTAGTGGTCGTGGATGTTTGCCATGCTCACGATGCGCCACGGCGCGGCCGGCAGGTCGTCCATTGCTTTCTGCAATACCTCAAGAGCTTCCGGGTAAGCGCCGAAGTGCGCCAGGCAGGAGGCGTAACACAAATAACCGTGGGTGGGTCCCGTCCCGGCGACCTTCGCCAGGTGTTTGGGGTACTCGCGCGCAGCCCAGGCGTAGTGGCCGCTCATGAACAGGTACATGGGCAACTCGTGGCCGTCGCCAATGTCGCCCTTCTGCGCGTACAGCCAGGTGAGTTTGACCGCCTGGCGCACGGAGGCCTCGTCCAGCGCCAGCAAACGGCGGATCTCCAGCCGGGCGTCTTTCCAAGGCTGGTGGGTGTCCCAGGAAACGGGTGTCGCGTCGATCCACTCAGGGGGAACTTTGACGTCGCGCAGGGCCCGCGCCAGTGAAGCCGTCCGATCTGTTGTGCCTTCCGCGGGGCTGGCGGCGAGGACAGGCCCGATCAACAGCACGCTGACCCCCAGCCACAAGACGTCTTTCGGGTGGAGAAGCATGATCGACGAGGGCCGAACCTAACGGAGCCGTTGGCCGGTTCGCAAGGAGCATCCGTGCCTCGCGGACGACTGAGCGACAGCGAACGGTTGTCTTGCTTGGGTGATGGCGGGGGCGCATGTTTTGCGTTCGTGAAGCGGCGCGGCGCGAGGTCGGGCGTGGTGGTTTTCGGCGCGTTCATCGCAGCGGCTGCCGGGACACGGGTCGGTGTTGGGGCTCGGATTATGAAAAAGTTCCACCTACACCTCGGCACTCCAGGGGCGAGACTGATAGGCGCTCTGTGCCTGGCCGGTGTTGCCGAGCCGGCGGCGTTCGGAGAGACCGTCAAAGCGTTCCCCACGGCCGAGGGGTTCGGGGCCAATGCGGTCGGGGGCCGCGGCGGACGGGTCATCGAAGTGACGACCCTCGCGGATTCGGGCGCCGGCAGCCTGCGCGCGGCGATGGAAGCTTCTGGCCCGCGCATCGTCGTGTTCCGCGTGAGCGGCACCATCGAGCTCAAGAACGCCATCCGCGTGAGCACACCTTACCTCACCGTGGCGGGTCAAACTTCGCCCGGCGGCGTGCAGATCAAGGGGCATGGTGAACCCGAGGGTGACTGGGGGGTGTGGTTCGTGAACGGTGCGCATGACGTCGTGGTTCGCCACCTGCGAGTGCGCATGGGGGGCAACCTCAAACACGATGCCGGCAACAACCTCCTGTGCTACGGAACGGACGAACCCGGGGTGCACGATGTCATCTTCGATCACTGCTCGGTTTCGTGGGGTTCGGACACGCAGTTGGACTGGTACGGCTCGTACCTGGATCGAGCGACGTTTCAGTGGAATCTCATCGCCGAGTGCTACATGGGCCAGCATGTCGGCGGCAACCGCGCCCCGAAGAACCTCACGCTCCACCACAACCTGTATGCCAACCTGGGTTCGCGGACCCCACTGATGCAGCACGCCGATGTGTTCGATTTCCGGAACAACGTGATCTACAACTGGAGCGGAAACAACGCGTCAGTATTCGGGCAGTTCGCCTTGAACAGCTCCGCCTTCGGCAACGTGGTCAGCAACCTCTGGATTGCCGGTCCGGAAGGCGGCTACCCGTACCTGAACGTCGGCAACGGCGGTCCGGTGCGCGTGGACGGCTCGGCGGCCGACGCCGGCGGCACGAAGTTGTTCCTGGCTGGCAACCGGGGACCGAAGTCGCCAATGGGCTCCATCAACGACTGGATCGGGCACGGCGTCAACACGTGGGACTACTACGAGCTCAACCACGACGGAAGCACGCACCTGGTGAACCAGGCGCAGTACGACGCCGGCAAGCCTTTCGCCGTGCCGTTGGTCGCCACCGACCTGGTTGCTCATCTTCTGGGAAAGGTCTTGGACGGGGTGGGAGCCCGGAAGCCCTTCCGCGACCCGATCGATCAGCGGGTGATTCAGAGCGTGCGCGACGGTACCGGGACAAGCCGGGTGAGCACGACCGGCCCCTGGCCCGACCTGGCGAGTGGCGCGCCCTCGCCGCCCACCGACTCGGACCATGACGGAATGCCTGACGCGTGGGAGAAAAGCCACGGTCTTGATCCTGCAAAAGGCAGCGACGGGTCGGCCTTTGGAGCCAATGGGTACACGCACGTCGAGAACTACCTCAACGCGCTTGCCGGTGATCCCATCCCATGATCGAGCCAAGAATCACTGGGACGGCGAAGGCCGCAACGAACGGGTCCGCGTCCAGCTTGCGAAGGAAGGTTCGTTGTTGGATGCACTCGGCTGCGGCTGCAATGGGGGTCGCCACTCTGGACCTTGCCAGCGGTGAATCCTGGGATGTCGCCGAGCAACCTGAGTTGAAGCAAGCCCTCGAGAGCGCCCCGGTGCTCGAGACCGAATCGCTGGGCACCCCAGCCCGCGGCGTGAACGTCTGGGAGCGCTGGATGGTCCCCAACCGCGACGGCAAGTCGTGGGACGTGCTCCAGGTGTATTTCAAGGAATACTACGGGCCGACGTGGCTGTACGCTATTGATTTGGGCACCGGCCAAGTGAAGCCCCAACGGTTGCCGGATGACCACCAGTTCTATCTCTCGGGGCGGGCACTCGGCTTTGACGGCAAGTACTACATCGCCACCCCCTCCCGGAAGACCTGGAATATGGGCCTGTTCGTGTACGACCCGGAGACGAACACCCTGGAGGACCGGGGCGAGATTGTGCCTGGTCTGGGAGGCGAGGTCCGCCCGTTGGCGGTCGGCCCGGACGGCCGGATCTACGGGACCGGGACGCGCGGCAACCAGGTCGGGCTCTACATCTACGATCCGAAGCTGGGCAAGGTGGTGAAGGATTTCGGCGCGGTGGGGCCGAGCCATCCCAACGGCGCCTGGAGCCGCTACGTCATGGGCGTGGATGCCACGCATGCCTACATCGCCAGCGGAATGATTCCTGCCTGGTACCTGGTGGCGGTGAACCTCGAGACGGGCGAACAGACCGTGCTGTTGGAGTCGCCGACCGAGCGGGTCATGGATGTCATCGAGCGGTTCCCCGGGGCGTATGCCCGGGTCCCTCAGGGCGATGGTGCGCCTGACAAAGAGTACTGGCTCCATCACGGTCGAGCCATTGCGATGACGAATAGCACCCCTCCGTGGCCCCCACAGGCATCTCCCTGGGACAAGGCCGTCTGCAAGCCAGAAGTGTACTTCGACCAGATCGACCCGGATGAGCAGGGCAACGCCGTGCTCTGGTACCGATCCGACGAGGATGCCAAGGCGGGCGACTCAAAACCCGCGGACGGCACAAAACGACAGCCAAGACCTGAAGACCGGGGCTGGAAATCAATCGGCCTGAAGAACGTGGACGCCTATCCCCACCGGCTCAATCCCTTGGCGGTGCTGCCTGACGACAGGCTGTACGGCACCGGCGATGACTACGCGGGCACGTTCATCTTTGATCCGAAGAACGACCAAACCACCTACTGCGGCCCACGCACGGGATTGGCCCCGTACACGACCATTCTCGCTGGCGGCAAGCTCTATCTCAGCGGCTACTCAGGCGGGCATCTCTTCGTCTTCGATCCAACGGAGGCTTGGACGCTCGGCAAGGGCGGCCCGCCCGGCAGCCCCGCGCCCGACCAGGCGGATTCCCGGAGCAATCCGCGATACCTGGGAGACTTCGATCGCACCACACGCGTCGGGCTCATGCACAGCTCCGCGCTCGGCGCCGATGGCAGGGTCTACTTCGGCGGATTCGGGCTACGGCATTACACGGGCGGCGGGTTCGGCTGGTATGACCCGAAGGCCGGGAGGATGGAGGGCTTCTGGCGACCATTGAGCGGCTACGGCGTGCATTGGATCACGGCGGCGTCGGAGGGACGCCTCATCGTGATCTCGACCACTCGTGCAGTGGATGAACTGAACGGGAACCGTGCGCCCGAGGAAGCCAGACTATTCGTTTACGACGTGCGCGCGCAGAAGTTGGCGCGCGACCTCGTTCCCGTGCCCAAAGGCCGAACCACCGGCCTGATCATCGAAGTGGCGCCCGGACGCGTGCTGGGACTGACTTCCGACCCGGCGCGCGAGGACGGTAGTGTCCTCTACGGTGTGGATGTGACGACCGGCGCAGTGCTCTTCAACAAGCCCCTGCCATCGCCCGTTTCGACCGACGCCTATTGGCCGCACTGGGTGGATCCTTCGTACGAATACCATGCTTTCGCGCGTGGCCCCGACGGTTTCGTCTGGACCTACCTGAAGAACGTCCTCGTGCGGATCGACCCGGGACAGGCCGCCGTCCAGGTCGTGGGCAAGGTTGAACCGGTTGGTTGGCCCACCTTTGTGGGCGGCGACCTGTATCTGTCCGGCAGTGAGCATTTGCGGCGGATCAAGGGAGTTGCCCAGCACGCGCCTGCCCAACCCCCTCGAAAAGGAACCACCGAATGAAGAGGTGCCTTTGGATCGCCTGCGCGACGACAGTCTGGGCGAGCATGGTCAGCGCCTGGGGCCGTGAGTCCGAAGGGGCTCGCGCCAATTCGGTCCTCCTGAACGGCCTCTGGGAATACGTCCTTGGCGACGGCAGCGAGGGCGCCGAGACAACGGCCGGGCAGGCGAAACTCCAATGGAAGCAAGTTACGTTGCCTGGCCCGTTCATGCCCTGGAACCGGGAAGTGGCGAATCAGACAAAGTACCTCTGGGCACGCCGGACGTTTACCGTCACTGGAACTCAGGCTGCCGGGCTGGCCGTGTTGCGCTGGAATCGCATCGCCAACGGCGCTGAGGCCTTCATCAACGGGCGGAAGGTCGGCGAGAACGAACCGACGGGTCCCTACCAAGTGATCCTTCCGCCGGCTGTGCTCCAGCCCGGCGAAAACCACGTCGTGCTGAAAATCCTGGGCGCGGCCGGCGTGCGAAGAAGCCAGAGCGGCAATCCGCTGATCCCGGCCGGGTTCGGTGTGGGCATGCCGGAAGTGACGGATGACGTCTGGATCGACTTCGCCGACCGGGCTTACATCAAGTGGGCCCTGGCGCTGCCGGATCTGGCGGGTAGCCGCGTGAAGATCCGCGTCACGCCCACCGGCCTGGAGCGGGCAGAGGGTCTGGAGATCATCGCCCGGGTCCAGTCCGGTCCCAATGGTCAAATCATCGGGGAAGGTCAGACGCCGGCCCGGCTCGTGCCCGACCCCGACCCGCTCGGCGGCGGGCATTTCTTCGTCGAGGTGCCGATGGCGGGTTTCCAGCCCTGGACGCACGAGAAGTGCCCGCTCTACCACGCGCGGGTGAAACTGACCCAAGGGAACCGTGTCCTGGACGACATGACCTTCCGGTTCGGCATGCGGGAGATCGGCGTCAAGGACCGGAACTACAAACTGAACGGGAAGAACCTCTGGCTGCGGGGTTCGAACCTGGTGTTCGAGTGGGACTGGGGCGACACGATCACGGGCCACGAGCCGGATTACCTGATCACCGAAGCGCGGGAGATGAGCATGAACTGCTTCCGCACCCATACGCGTCCGCCGCCCAGGCTCTGGGCCGACATTGGCGATGAACAGGGGACGATGATCTTGGCCGAGTTCCCGGTGCTATTCAATTACCAGGACTACAAGTTCACGCCCGAGGAGTGGGAGGTGTGGCATCGCAACTGTCTGCTGGATGCGGCCGGTTGGATGGCCCGGCTATGGAACCATCCCTCGGTCATCATGTGGGTGACCTACGGCGGGGCTTATCGCGTCGAATGGAGGGGCCGATTCACCCTGCGCGGCAAGTAGCGCTGGCGGGACCCTTCGGGCGGCTTGCCTGCCGGCGGAACGGTCTCCACCCTGTGCGCATGCTCACCGACCCCCTCTCGACTGGTCATTACCGGCCATGGCTTGGGTTTTCGGTTCATGACCCCAAGCTCGCTCGTTTGGGGTGCGTTGCGGTCTTGGTGTGGGCCGTTCTCCTCGCGCCGACGGCACGAGCTGAGCTGTCAGCGTGCTCCCCGCCGAGCGCGGTGGCCGTCGCCACAGAGCTGTCCGCCGATGACGTTGGCAAACCATTCTCCATCCGCCGGCACGGTGGAAGTCAATGGCTGGCCAGGCCCGACGGGAAACGCTTCTTCTCGCTAGGCGTCTGCTGTGTGGACCAGGGCATCGCTCGGGAGAACTACACCCAGGAGAAGCCAGGGTACGCCGCCTGGCGCTACTACCCCGATTCCAATCGATGGGCTCGAGCGACATTGCAGCGACTGGGCTCATGGGGCTTTACGACGGTTGGCGGCTGGAGTGATTTCGCCGCGCTCAGCGCTTGTTCCGACGCTCCGGTTGCCTTCATCCCGGTCCTCCACATGGGCTCGACCGCCGGGGCGCCCTGGTGGGACATGTGGGACGCGAAGATCATCGGACGCATGGAACAGGTCGCCCGCGACCAGATCCTCGCTCTGCGCAACGACCCGCGCCTGCTGGGTTACTACAGCGACAATGAAATGGGGTGGTGGAACGGGGCCCTGTTCCGCATGACGCTGGAACAGACGCCAACCAGCGGACAGCGGCGGCGGTTGCTCGAGCTCCTGCGGCGAACTTACCACGGCGACTGGTCGGGGCTGTGCCAGGACTTCGATCCAGAAGGCGCGGCGAGTTTCGCCGACCTCGACCGCGGCGGACGACTCTACCTCCGCCCAGGCGGCAATGGCACCCGGACGATGCGCCACTTCCTCGCGCTCGCTGCCGAACGCTACTACTCCTTGGTCCACGGGATCATTCGCAAGTACGATTCACGCGCCTTGATCCTGGGCGACCGGTACCAGTCTTTCTACTACCCGGAGGTGGCGCGAGCCTCGGCGCGCCACGTGGACGCCGCCTCGAGCAACCTCAACGCCAGTTGGAACGACGGCAGTTTCGCACGGTTTTATCTCGACACGTTGCACGCATTGACTGGTCGGCCGGTGTATGTAGGGGAGTTCTACTTGGCGGCGCGTGAGAACCGCAGCGGCAACGAGAACAAGCCCGGCTTCCCGGTCGTGGACACCCAGAGCGAACGCGCGACAGGATTCCGCCGAACGGTCGAGTCGCTCTTGCGTCTGCCATACGTGGTCGGGGCCGACTGGTTTCAGTACTACGACGAACCGACGTTCGGTCGCGCGGATGGCGAGAACTACAATTTCGGACTGGTGGATATTCACGACCAACCCTACGAGAGACTGGTCACCGCCGCGTCCGGCCTGGACTTGGCGGCACGAAACCGCTCCCGTCGGCCGGTACGGCCGGATGCGTCTCTGGGTGTCCCCGTCGCCCCGCTCGATCCGTCGGCGGGATTCCAGCCGCACCTAGCGCTGCGGGAATGGGACCGCGAGCGTGGTTTTGTGGAGCCGGCTTCACCGCATCCGCTGGCCGACCTCTACGTCTGCTGGCGCCCGGAGGCCCTCTACCTCGGGTTGTACGCCCAAGATGTGGTGGAGGCGGAGTGTTATCGCGACGGACGCGTGCCGGAAACGGATCGCGCCGAATGGACGGTGCGACCGGGCAAAGCGACCCAGACGATTCGTGCCCGGATCGGAGCTAGCGGCACTTTACAAGTTAGAGGGAGGAAAATGCATGGGGAGGCCTGTAGAATGGGGCTGGGATAGGTTTTCGGACTGTATGACCTAAGCGCGCTGGTAGCGGTCCAGATCGAGCTTGAGCAAG
>JAKLFY010000087.1 GCA_022710935.1 Verrucomicrobiota bacterium | reverse complement strand
GAGAACCGATCGGCCCCATCGAGAAGGGGATCACATACATCGTGCGGCCCCGCATGCAGCCGGCGTAGAGCTGGCGCATCGTGTTCTTGAGCTCGCCCGGGTCGATCCAGTTGTTCGTCGGACCGGCGTCCTTCTCGCTGCGCGAGGCAATAAAAGTCCGGTTTTCGACGCGCGCCACGTCCGAAGGATCGGATCGGAACAGGTAACTGTTCGGGCGCTTGCGCGCATTCAGGCGCGTGGCGCTTCCAGCTCGGACCGCGTCTGCAAGCAGACGGTTGTACTCGTCTTTGGAACCATCGGCCCATACGACCCGGTCGGGAAGGCACAGGCTCTTGACCTCGTCTACCCAGGCGAGAAGTCTCTTGTGGTCTGTCTTGGTGTCGTTCATGTTTTAGGGTCTCACTCTCTTCAGAAACTCGAAATTGCTGAGGCGAATCTCGGGGAAACCCGCCTCGTCGACCACCAGCCGGCCGCGACTGTCGCGGGAAACCAGGATGTGATTGCCCCGGAGGTTGAGGTCCTCGACAGAGATGTCGGCCAGCCTCTGGCGCGCCAGTTCAAGCAGCGCAAAGTAGGTTGGCCTGTCGATGAGCCCTTCCTTGTAGGCGCGGAGGGCGTGGATGCCTTCGTAATAGTCGCCGTCTCTGTCCGCCAGCTTCTCGTCCGGCCCGTTCCAATAGCCCCAGATGATGATGTAGTCCCGGTGGGGCTTGAGGATCGGCTCGCCGTCGGGTGTGAGCAGGCCTTCATGGGAGCTGTAGCGCGACCCGTCGAACACGGTGCGCCCGATCTCGGCCGTCGAGTCGGACATGAAAATGGCGCGCGGATAGATGCACGCCACCCCACGCTTGGCCAAATCGACCGCCAAGGACACCTCCTCGAAAGGACTGTTGTACCCGTGCTCGAGGATCCTCTGCTCGTCCTCGCGGAAGGGATCCATATCGGGCTGCTGGCCCACGCGCGAAGCCTGCAGGACCAGATGAATGCCGTCCTTGGTGATCGTCTGGTACATGTCGCTGTAGACCGAGATCTGGGTCTTCGGGAAATGGCGCCAGCGCTCGGGCAGGAAATAGTCGTAAAGAACAGGATCCTTGCCCACCACCCAGAGCCGGCCCCGAACGCTTTCCACGCGGCCGTAGACGTAATCCACACCCAGGACCGTCACGAGATTGAGGTTGGGATAAGGACTCTCGGCGCGGCTCACCTTGAACCGGTCGCGCTGACGCTTGAGATAATCGAGGCGTTTGAGCTGCCGCACGCGCTCCTCGTTGGATACCGTGCGCTGGAGCAGCTCGAAATCGACAAGGGCATACACGGTCTGCCCCTTGGGCGTGCGCGCCAGCCCGTGACCCGATCTCGGGCGAACGATGATATGATCGGGCTTGTTGTCGCACACCTTGAACCCGGCGTCGTCCATGACCTGCTGGGCGTCCAGGGCCAGCCCCTTCATCGTCTCGCGGCTGATAATGCCGTCCTTGAACGCCTGGTGGGCATCGATGCCCTTGATCCATTCGTACACCACGGCGTAGAGGCGGTGCATATCGAGCGCCACCTCGTTGTGCGTGCGCAGTTTGGACTGCATCTTGTGTTCCCTGCGCCCGCTCTGCCACAGGTCCACAGTCTCCGAGGCCACAAAGATCGCCAGCGGCTTCTGCACCACGACGCGACGCCCCATCCCGTAGAGCTTGTCCCGCAGTTCCATCAGCAGGGAAAACTCCTCGAAAGGACTGTTGAATGCCGCCCCCTCGAGCGCGTCCACCTCGTCCGCTCCGGGAATGTCCTGGCCCATCCGGTTCCACTTCATCACGATGTCCCTGGACCGTCCGTCCACGGTCTTGGTGCGGATCTTGTGGATCGAACTGGTGCCCGACAACCGGGTGGCGTGGGCGTCAAACCACTCTTTATCGAGCCAGTAATTCGAAGGGTCCAGCAGCTTCAAAAAGACCAGACCGTCCGCCGTCACGTAGAGATCGCCGGTGTCGAGTATCAAATGCGCATACTCGACACCCAGGACCTTCTTGAGTTCGTATCGTTTGTGGTCCTGGACGCCTTGAAACCAAGCTCTGAGCTGAGGGTTGGTCGTCATCGAGCGCCTCAGTCACAACCCGTCAAACACGTTTGCGCCTTCGCACGGTGGCAGCATGCCCGACTAAACGGCGCTTCTTCAAGGCGAAACAAAAGAAAAACGAAGAGCTTGGCTGGAAAGCTGCTTACGCCCTACCCTCACACACGCAACCAAATGCACGCCAATGCGTTCGGCAGCATTCGGACGATGGCGGCAATGCCATGCCCCCGGCCTCATTCCTTCGGACCCTCGATCGCCTCTCCCGCAAGTTGCTTGCCCTGTTCGGCCACATCGAACGTGCCGTAAAAGAGCGCATTGGCGTCCATCCACGTGTAGAGCCGTTCCTCGTCCTCGGGCGTCAACACCACTTCGCCGTGACCTTCTTCAAGCATCTTCCCCAGCGCACTCCCCAGCGCGCCGAATCGCATCGGCTCGGTCAACGGCTCGAAGTTCTGCTCGGGCCGGTTCCAGGCGGAGAACGAGACACGGCTGGTCAGGGCGTTGTAGGACCTGCTGAAAGGCGCCTCGGGCTCGCCAGTGAGCACGGGACGCCCGGGCTCGCGCCCGTCATGGCACTCGACGCACAACCGGTCGAGCACCGGTTGCACCAAACGCGGATAGCTGAAGGGACGCGACCCGTCCGGGCCGGGCCGGATCTTCGAGGAGGCGCGGCGGATCCCCTGAGGGGCTGCGCCCCCGGCCACCGTCGTCATCCGGTGTTCGTGGCATCCGACGCAACTCTGGTTCTCGCCAGGCTGGAGATACACCAGACTGCGCATCGTCTGCACCGCCCGCCCACGGGCATCGAGCGCCTGGAACATCACAGGCGTCCGGGCGGGGACCTCGAAAAAAGCCGAGCCGTCGGGTTCGACCGGCACCGTCCCGAGCACCTGCTTGCCGGGCGCCGCAAACGGGGCGCCCACGCGGGGCGAATCGGCGTTGGGGGTGGTCTTGATCAGGACCTGGATGATCCGCAGCCGCGTGATGCGGGTGTCTGCCGGCAGACGCGGCCAGCTCTGCGCGACGTTCTGCAAGAGGAAGGTGCCCGTGCCGCTTTCCGGATTGGACACCGGCATGGCGAGATTGGGCGGCGGCGCCCGGCGGACAAGCGGACGCGCCCAGAGGCTGGAAATGGCGGGATCGCGATAGATGAGTTCCTTGTTGCCAAAGGCATCCGCGCAATAAAGTCCGAACATGTTGGGAATGTTCGGCCCCGGCTCGCCCACGAGCCGGTCGTAGCTGTAGGAGACGATAAAGAACGCCTCGGAAAGCGGCCAGGGCGACTTGTAGCAATGCCCCGGCCATCGCTTCTCCTCCTCGGGCACGGTCTGCTCCGCCCATTGCTCCACCAGCGGGCTGCTCCATGAATGCGCTGGCGGCGTGTCAAAGTCGTACCCCGCCGGGTTTGGGCCAAAGGCCAGAGGAGACTCGGATTCGGGGAAGCGAACCTCGGGCGTCAGACGCGTGAGCGGCGCCGGCCCGTCCACGCCCCGCGTCGTGTCCACCAGGATGACCGATCCGGCGCTCATGCCGTGATGCGGAGCGGCTGTGGCCATGATGCGGGAGCTGCCCGGAATCGCCCGCGCCTCCCAAATGCCGGTCGGATTCCACGTGTTGTTGCCGTAGTAAATGCGCGCGTTGCCGCCGTCGGGAAACGCCGACCACAAATGCTGGTAATGCACCGCGTTGCGATCCACATAGTCCCAGCGCGTGTAAACCACCCGGCCATCGTTCAGGAGAGATGGATCCCATTCGTGGGTCTCGTGGAAAGAGACGCTGCGCGGATCCTCGCCACCCGCGCCCATCCGCGCCAGCGTGTACACAAAGCACGGACCGCGCCCGCATCGGTGATAGCCGCCGCGCCGGGTCGAGAGGAACAAAACCTCGCCCGAGGGCAGCACAACCGGCGAGAAGTTGTCCGTGTCGCCCCGAGTCAGGGCGCGGACGGCGCCCGAGGCCAGCGACAGCTCGTGGATGTGATAGCGCAGGTGCCGGGTCTGATCGTTGAAATCCCACGACACCGGAGCTTCCGTGACCGGGCAGTAAGCGAACAACAGGCGTTCTGCATCGTGCGAGAGTTCGGGGGTCATGAAATTGCCGGGCGGCAGGGCCGGTGGGCTGATGTTGCGGGTGCGCATGCCCAGGCCCGGATTCTCGAGCACGAACAGACCGCCGCCCGGACGCGCGCAATACCCGTACATCTGGGTGAGCTGATGGCTCATCACGGACGGGACATGCTTGACAAACAGAAGCGCAGGGAGCTGGAAGACCGGATTCGAGAGCACGATCCCCCGGCGCAACCGGTGCACATCAAGCCAGCGCACCTCCCAGCCCGAGGCGTCGTCCTCGGCAGGATCGCTGGCCGCGCGCAACTCCCTCCAGGCCGACTGCTGCTCCGGGGCGAGCGTTCCCAGCCTGAGCCGCTCGGCCACCAACGCATCGGTCCGGCGCGCCAGCTTCCCGATTGCTTCCCGGAACGACCGCGCCTCCCGGGGCGTTTGGATGCCGTCCTGCATCCGCCAGTCCCACTCGATCAACGCCTCCGCAATCGCCGGACGCGGATCCGGACCCGACGCCACCGGCGCGCGCGAGAACGGACGACGCTCGGGGGCGAACGAAGCCGGTATGGACCGGACCGCAAAGTGCGTGAGCCTCACCGAGCCGGCTGTGGCCCCGGCCTTCAGGACAAGCGCGCCCTTTTCCGCGCGGCACTCGACCGGCTCGGCCGACAGCGCGCGAGCCTGGAAGCGAACGGCGATCGGCGGCGGCGCGTCTCCGCCAAATGCCATGCGCACCTCGTCGCCGGCGTTCAGCGATGCCGTCAGGCGCCACGATCCAGGGACCTCGGCGTGGCCCGTGAGCAACATCTGCGACCCTTCCGGGCCGTCCGCATAGAACCAGACGCCCGCCGCCGAGCCGTGCGCGGGCAGAAGGCTCTTGCCATTGATCGAAACGCCGATGCGGATCGGAGTCGTGCCGAGCGCGCGCAAGACGAATGCAAAAGCGGCGCGCGAAGCCTCGTAATCGGTTTCATGCCCCCGCGTTTGGACGTGGTCGAGATAGACGGACGGATTGTGCCTGAGGATCGAGTCGGCCAGCCGCAGGACGCTGCCAGGCGGGACTGTGGTGTCGTTCCCCCCAGCCGTGATCCCGACGGGCATGGTGAACCTGTCCGCGAAGAACTCCGCGCTTCGCTTGCGATACTCCTCGGGAACCGCCTCCTTGGCCCCGCCGAACGAGTCCTGGATTGCCTCCTGGAAGCCCGAATACTCGATGTGATTGGCGTGGCCGTTGAGAGCCACCACGCCATCCACCAGTTCGGGATGCAGCGCCGTGAAGGTCAAGGCGCCCGTCGCCCCCATGGAACCTCCCGCCAGAACCACGCCCCCAATGCGGTGCTGTCGCTCGAGGTCATGGATGATCTGGACAACATCCGCCTCGGCGGCCGGCCCCATCCACGAGGTCTTGGCCCGGTAGTCGGGCAATACGAGAATCATCCGATGCTGCGCGGCCGTGTCCCGGGCGGCACGGGCCTCCCCGCGATCATCCCGGGCGAACTGCCAGCGATCCGAGCCATGCCCGTGCAGGCAAATCAGCAGGTCGTGCGACTGGGCAGGGTCGAACGGCTCGGGCAGAATGAGCACATAACGCTGCTCGCTGCCGTCATAAGCGGCGACAAAGGCAATGTCCTGCGGCTCGCCCGCCATCAGGGCAGCACCGGCGCACAGAATCGACACGCACGCCGTCCGGAACGTCAGGCGCATGTTCATCGTGCTCGGGCGCCCTGCCCTCGAAGCAGTCGGCGGTTCTCGTTCGAAGTCACTGGGGAAGGATAGGCGGCCGAAGCGCCAGTTCAATCTTCAAGTCAACCCCGCCCAAAATGATCGCCTCCTCCGCTGTTTCCGCATAGAGTGGATGGCCATGATTGACTTGAGCATGAACGCCAGCGCCTCGAGTGTGTGTCTCTGGGCCGTGCTGGGGCTGATCGCGGCCCGGTGCGCCGCGGAATGGTGGCTCGAACGGCTCAACCAACGCCACGCTCGCGCACACGCCGGCCGGGTTCCCGACGCCTTCGCCGGGGTGGTTGATGAACCCACCTACGCCCGCTCGGTCCAGTACACGCTTGCGAAGAGCCGTTTCCACGAGATCGAATGCCTCTGGGGGACGTTGGTCCTGCTGGCGATTCTGCTGAGCGGCGTGCTGCCGTGGGCCTACATGCGGTTTGGCCAGGCGTGCGGCGTCGCACCCTGGGCCCTGGCCTTGTTCCTGATGGCCGTCGGAGTCTGTCTGTCGTTCACCGACTTGCCGTTCGACTGGTATGCCCAGTTCCGACTCGAGGCGCGCTTCGGGTTCAACACAACCACGTCTCGCTTATGGTGGATGGACCGGCTGAAAGGACTGCTGCTGTCCCTGGTCCTCGGCTATCCCCTGCTCGTCCTGGTGCTGAAGATCGTCGAATGGACCGGGCCGTCGTGGTGGCTCTGGGCGTGGGCCGCGGTGCTCGGCTTCCAGTTCCTCATCCTCCTGCTCGCGCCAGTGCTCATCCTCCCCCTGTTCAACAAGTTCACCCCACTGGCCGAGGGAACGCTGCGCGAGCGGCTGCTCGCCCTGGCCGCACGCACCCGCTTCCGCGCTCAGAGCATCCAGGTGATGGACGGCAGCAAACGATCGCGCCACTCGAACGCGTTCTTCACCGGGTTCGGACGCTTCCGCAAGATCGTCCTGTTCGACACGCTCATCCAGCAGTTGGCGGAGCCGGAACTCGAAGCCGTGCTCGCCCATGAGATCGGACACTACCGCAAACGCCATATCTTCAAGCTGCTGGCGTGGTCAGCCCTCACCCTGTTGGCCGGCTTCTACGCCATCGCGTGGCTGGCCGATCAGCCCTGGTTCTTCCATGCGTTCGGCTTCACACCAGGCAACATCGTGCCCGCGCTCCTGCTGTTCGCCCTGCTGAGCGGCGCGGTCACGTTCTGGTTCTCGCCCCTGGCCAATCTCTGGTCCCGGCGTTTCGAGTATCAAGCCGACGCCTTCGCCGCCGAGGTCATGGGCGACCCCGAATCCCTGATCGGTGCGCTCCGCAAACTCAACGAGAAAAACCTGAGCAACCTGACACCCCACCCCTGGTACAGCGGGTTCCATTACTCGCACCCCACCCTGCTCGAACGCGAAACCGCCCTGCGCCAGCCGGCATAGCCCGCATTTCTCACCGACTTTTGATGTCATCTGACCGGCCACCGTCACATTTGACCTGAAATGCGGGATAGGACGAGCGCGGGCAGCCGCACGGGCGACGTGTCTCAACGGCCGCGGGCACCGGCCGTCGTCACGACCAGGCTCAAGCCGCGCACAGCCAACTCGACGTCCAAGAGACCCGGCACCTCCCAACCAAGGTTCATCCCGGTCAGACGATAGTCGGCCAGGTCCCGCGATTCATCGAGGAAACCGCGCTGCCACGCCGTCTCCAATGCCTCGATCAACAGCGGGCGCAGGTCGCGGTCCACCTCGATCCACTCCCCGTCGTGTGCGCTGCGCCGACTGAACAACTCGCCTGACGGTGTGTAGATGAACATGTCGCTTCCCGCCGTGTCGCGCTGCTTGTGCTCGGGCGGGATGCGCGCCCGATCATCGTAGAGCGGAATGCCGAACCAAACGAACCGTCCGAAGCCCGGCGAACGCCGATTCGCGTTCTGCAACGTGAGGAACATCTGATACTGCGCGGCGTGCAGCTCGGGCGTGTAATCGGGCGTGCGGTGCAGACGGGATTTGACCAGGCGGGCTTCGATCCGCAGCCGGGCTGTCCCGATCTCCCCGAGCGAGGGCGGACTCGTGAAGTTCTGTTGCACCAGCAGGTGGACCCACGGCTCGCCAGACTTCCTGGCTCCCGCCGCATATTCCCGGCTCGCGTTCACAGCCAGCGAGAGATCGGCCCGATTCGTCCCGCCTCCGCCCATCGTGACAGTCTTTGCCGCGTTGGACCAGCGCGCGGCTCCATGCTCCGATTCGACGGCAGGCCCGGCGGCGAGCGGAAACCGACTGCTCCATTGCGCGAGATCCCAAGCCGGCTCGGCCTCGCTCTCCGTGGGCGCCAAACGCCCGCACACCACACGGCGGCCCGGCGTCGGGTCCAGCAGATAAAAGCCCCGGGTGAAATGCGGATCGCGCACCAACTCGCGTCTGGGCGTCCCGGCTTCTTCCGCTGCGATGCCACAACGAGCGCAGCAGACCGCAACAGCAAAAACCACCCCAGCGAACTGGCACGCTCTCGAACGAGCCGGATAGGACGCGGCTTTGAAGATCACCCCGGTTCCCTACCAGCGTCGGCTCCACAAAATCAAGTCTGCGGTCGGAGACACCCCGCCGCGGACGGGGAACGCCAGCAGCACAATGCTGCAAACTGCAGAGATGCGGCTAAGTGTCCTCAACATTGATTTGACGCCCCGTCCCGCGCGGGTTAAGGGATGGTCATGACACTGAATCATCTTTCTCAACGCGATTTCCTGAAACTCACGGGCACGGCGGCCTTGGCTGCCGCCAGCGGGCTCCCGGCCAGCCTTTGGGCCGCTGACACCAAGAAGATCCCCGTCGGACTCCAGCTCTATTCGGTGCGCGAACAGTGCCAGAAGGATCTCGTCGGCACGGTCAAGGCCGTGGCCAAGATGGGATACAAGGGGGTCGAGTTCGCCGGCTATTACGGGCGCGACGCGAAGACCCTGCGCCAATTGCTCGACGACACCGGGCTCAAGTGCTGCGGCACGCACATCGGACTCGAGACGCTGCTCGGCGATGAACTGCCCAAGACGATCGAGTTCAACCGGGTCCTGGGCAACCCGTACCTCATCGTCCCTGGCCTCGGGGAGAAGTACACCAAAACGCGCACCGCCTGGCAGGAAACAGCCGCGATCTTCAACGGCATCGCCGAGAAGGTCAAATCCCACGGAATGCGCGTCGGCTACCACAACCACACCACCGAATTCCACGAACTCGATGGCGAGATGCCGTGGGACACATTTTTTGGCCGGACCCGCAAGGACGTCATCATGCAGTTCGACACCGGCAACGCGATGCACGGCGGCGGCGACGCCACGATCTATCTCAAGAAGTACCCCGGGCGCGCCGCGACGGTCCACATCAAGCCGTTCTCGAAGGCCAAACCCAACGCGTTGCTGGGCGACGACGAGCTGCCCTGGCCGGAAATCTTCCGCCTGTGCGAGACCATTGGCGCCACCGAATGGTACATCATCGAGTACGAGAGCGACGCCTTTCCGCCGCTCGTCAGCGTCGAGAAATGCCTCGAAGTGATGCGCAAATGGGGCAAGTGTTAGCGAGGCTCAGGCCGGACGGTTCGCCGCCTCGACGACGCGCCGAATTTTGCCGGCGTCCGTGACGCCGATCTCGTACTCGGGCAGGCCGGGCACGCCCATGAAGACGTGCGGGTTGCGGTAGATCATGCGGCTGGCGATCTTGCTCTGGCCCGAGAGATGCACCTCGCGCACGCCGGTCGTGTCGATGAGCTCGCGCACATTGCCCTCGTGAATGCCCGCGCCGGGCATCACAACCAGGCGCGCCCCGGCCCGCCGCACGAGGTTGGCGATCAGTCCCCTGCCCTCGAAAGCGCTGCCGCGCTGGCCGGACGTCAGCAGACGCTCGACCCCAAGCGCCAGCACATCGCCCAGGGCGTGATCGGCGTCGGCAGCCATGTCGAAAGCGCGGTGAAATGTCACCTGCATCGGGCGCGCGGCCGCGACCAGCGCCCCGGTGCGCTGGACATCCACGCTGCCATCCGGAGTCAATATGCCGATCACCACCCCGTCCACACCGGCGCGCCGGCAGAACTCGATGTCCCGCGTCATCACCGCGACCTCGGTGTCGTCGTAGCAGAAATCCCCGCCGCGCGGTCGCACCAGGACATTCAGCCTGATGTCGAGCCGTTGGCGCGCCAGTTCAATCGCCGCGGCGCTCGGAGTCAGCCCGCCCTCGATCAGCGCGGAACACAACTCGACCCGGGCGGCCCCGCCCGCCTGGGCGGCCAGAGCGGATGTGAGCGAATTAGCGCATGCTTCGACGAGCACCGGTGTTCTCATAGCAAACGATTCTCGATTTCAGGGACGAGGCCGTCCAGCGCTGCTCTCTCGATCAAATCCGAAATGAACGAGTCAGGATTTGCGGCGCAAGACAAAGGCCTGGACCGCCAGGTCGTACACCAACAAAGGCCACCGCTTTCTTCCCAACATGCGTTTCAAGACCTCTTCACGCAGCAGCCACCACGCCCGGCGCATCCCGCGCGGAGTCTCCGAACGGTAAGGCCCGTTGCAGGTGCGCAACAGGTCGGCCGGATGAACGGCCGCCTCGGGCCAGACCCACTCGAAGTGCCTGAGCAACTCCGCGCGCAAGGCCCGGTATCGCTCGGGCCCAATCTCGTGGTCGCCCCGCAGATCGAGGTCGTTCGTCAGCACCGCCAATCCCCCCGGCCGCACCACACGGGCAAGCTCGCGCACCGTCGACTCGAAGTCCGGGATGTGTTCGAGGACGCTGATGCAGGTGGCGACCCCGGCCTCGCCGTCAGACAATGGCAGGCGCCCTTGCTCGATCATGCGGAAGCTGACGCGCCCGGGCGCGGCGGAGACCAGCGGGACGGCCCGATCGAGATCCGTCCGGCAGATCGGGTCGGTGTCTGTGCAGATGACGTCGTATCCGAGCGCTCCCAGGGCGAATGGGAAAAAGGTGACGCCGCTTCCGACGTCCACGGCGACCGGGCGCGGCGAGGCCGGGGCGTCTTGCAGGAAACGTTCGAGGTGATAAAAGGCGTACGGGTACTCCCAGCATCGGCTCCAGTCGTGCAGCGGATCCCGTGGCCATGGATACTCGGGGCTCCGAAAAGACGACTCGTGCCGGCGAAACCGCTCCGCTTCCCGTTCGAGCCGGGCGAACAAAGCGATCCACTCGGCGGTGTTGAGATCGGACAGCGCGGCCTGTCCCGACCGATGAAAAGGATGCCCGTCGGCGTAGGTCATGAGCGGGATGTTTTGCGTGCCAGGGCGCACAGGATATAGGTGCCGTCCAGATGATACGGACCCTGCCCGAGGCGGTTCCAGACGCTTGCGATCAGACGCCCGACGCGCCCGCGCCGTGCAGGCCGCGCATCGGCTCGGGGCAAGTCGGCCTGCATGTATTCCCACACCTGTTCGAGGTAGAGATCGTGCCGCGCAAGCAGCGCGGCGAGCGTTCGTGTGCTGAAGTAATTGAAGTGTTCGAGATCGAGTCGGAATCCAACCCAGCTCGGGCCGATGCGGTCCACTTCGCTGCCGTTCGGAAGCGCCAGCAGCAGCCGTCCATCGGGCGCCAACCGCCGGCCAACGTCGGCAACGAACCCGCTTGGATCGGCCAGATGCTCGATCAATTGGAACGCGCAGACGACGTCGAAGGCGGCATCGTCGGGCATGGACTTGTGAGCCGGGATGCCCAAAGCGCGCAGGTAGGCCAGCGCCTGTTCGTCCCACTCGACCCCGGTCACGCGCGCCTTTGCGATGCGGCATTTGCGGAGGAAATAGCCGTAGGTGCAGCCGACTTCGCAGAGCTGCACACCGGCCAAACCACCGGTCTGAAGCAGGATTTCGAGGAACGGATTCGGTCGTTGCCACGGGATCCAGCGCCGCCACCTGGGCTCGGGCCGCGGGCAGAGCCCTTTGTACTCGCCGTAGTTCCTGTAGAACGCCTGCATCTCGGCCTCGCCGGGGATTTCGGGCAGGTAATGCATGCCACACGCGGCACAGCAGGCTACAACGAGCCGATCGGGCCGCCGGCAGATCGGACGAGGCGCATCGCCGCCACAGACCGGGCACGGGCGATGGATCAGGCGGTCCAGTGGCCACTGCGGGACACGCCCGGCTTTGACGCCGGGCGGCAGGGGCGGCAGCAACGGGATGACGTCGGTCGGGTTCACGCAAGGGTCAGGGGCTCTCAGTGCGCAAGAGACGAAAAGCGTACCAAATGGTCCACACGGCGTGGGCAGTGTAGGCAATTAGCCGGGCGCTCGCAAGCCCCAGCGCCCCCCAGCCCGCCAGGGCCCAACTGCCGGCCAGACAGACGATCGCCCAGCCCACATTCATCCAGAACCCGGGCCAGATGTTGCCGCTGGCAATGATCATTTGCCCGACGGGAATCTGCACGGCCACGAGCGCCGCGGTCACCAACACGGCCACGAGCGCCGGCCATTCATGGGCGAAAGTGGGTCCGAACAGGGCCATGATCCACGGGCTGGCCAGGCAAAGGAAAACCACGGGCAGCGCGGTGCAGGCATTCAGTTTCATCGAGAGTCGCAGCAACTGCAGACTCTGTCGTTTGCCCGCGGCGCCCAGTTGCTCGGCCATCATCGGCAAAACCGATTGCCCCAGCAGCGCCGGGAGGAACATCAGAGCCGTGTACCACTGGTTTGCCGCGTTGAACGCCCCCATCTCCCCACTCCCCCCCGGCTGGTTCATCAGGATCGCGCAACAGGCCCAATGGACCGGTCCGACCATGAGCATGGCCAGACCAGACGGCAGAGCAAAGCTCCAGAGCAGAGGAAGATCGGCACGCCGCCACGGCTCGCGCCGCGGAATGCCCGCGCGCGTCAACTCGCGCCGCAGAGCGAAGTGGTTGGCGACATAGCCCACCGCGGCCGTCGCGCTCAGCGCCCAAATGCTGCCCTCGATCCCTCGCCACAGAGCTCCCGCCACAAGCAGCGGAAACGAAACCACACCGGTGATGAAGTTCAGGCCCGCAATGGTCCGGAATGCCTCGAGCCCCGCCAGCGCGCCCGTCTGCGCACCGCTGATTCCATGCAGGAACAAGGACAATGCGGCAATCCGGAGCGCAGGCGCGATGTGCGGGGCCGCCACGGCCGCCGCCAGCCCGGACGCCGACGCAAACATCGCCAGCGCGACCACAATGCTGGCCCAAAACGCAATGCGATTCGAGAGGGTGATGATGCGCCCGGCGCGCGCCGGATCCTTGAGTCGGAACTCCGCGACATGCTTGGTCGCCGTCAGGCCCATGCCCAGGCCGGCAAAGACGGTGAACATCCCGATCGTGCTCTGCACGGTCCCCAGCTCGCCGAACACATCCTTGCCCAGAATGCGCGCGACCAGGATCGACGCCAGCAAACTCAATCCGCGCGCCACGACTCCGCCCGTGACGCTCCAGAACGCGCCGCGCGCCAGGCGCGTCCCCCACGGCGACTGCTCGAGCCGGTCCCACCAGGGCCGCAGCGGACGCGGGATGGCCGCGATCAACCTGGTTTTCCAGCTCACCCGCAAGCTGTTCCTCCTTCGAGAAAAGCGCGGCAGAGGTCGACAATGCGTCCGGCGGCCTGACCGTCCCCGTAGGGCGATGGGCGAATCCCGTCCGCATCGGCCTTGGGACATTCAGAGGCGGCGGGCGTTTCGAGCAACGTGCTGACACCGCCCACGATGCGGTCTTCGTTCGTTCCCACCAGTTTCACCCAGCCGCTCTCCAGGGCCTCCGGCCGCTCTGTGGTGTCGCGCATGACCAGGACCGGCTTGCCCAGGCTGGGCGCCTCCTCCTGGATCCCGCCTGAGTCCGTCAGAACGAGCGTCGCCGCATCCATCAACGCCACGAACGGCAGGTAGTCCAGCGGTTCGATCAGGTGAACGTTCTCGAGCCCGGGTTTTCCCCCCGCCCCTGCCAGCGGCCGGAGCAGGCGGTACACCGGCTCGCGCACGTTCGGATTCAAATGCACGGGATAGACGAAGGAAACACCCGGGAAATGTCGCGCCAAGCCCGCAATCGCCCGGCAGATCGCTTCGAACCCGCCGCCGAAACTCTCCCGGCGATGGCCGGTGATCAGCACCAGCCTCGACGCGCCGGCGCCCCCCAAGGCCGCCGGCTGCAATCGGTCGGGCAGACCCGGAACAATCGGCGGGCACCGCCGCACTCTTTGGACGGCGTGCTTGAGGGCGTCGATGACTGTGTTTCCTGTTGTGAACACACGATCCGCAGGCACGCCCTCGCGCAGCAGATTGTTCCGCGCGCTTTCGGTCGGCGCAAAGTGCAGCCTGGCCAGCCTCGATGTCAGAACTCGATTGGCTTCCTCGGGCCATGGAGCATCGAGGTTCCCGGTGCGCAGCCCCGCCTCGACGTGCCCGACGGGAATGTGCCTGTAAAAAGCCGTCCAGGCCCCGCAAAAAACGGTGGTCGTGTCCCCCTGGACCAGGACCAGGTCGGGCGTGTCACGGGCCAGGTAGCGATCGAGTGATTCGATCAGGCGCGCCGTCAGTTGGGCCAGAGTCTGATTCGGACGCATCACGTCCAGGTCGGCGTCCGGGCGGATCTCGAAGACATCGAGCACCTGGTCGAGCATCTGGCGATGCTGGCCAGTGACACAGACCCGGCACTCGAGATCCGCCCGCGAACGGCACGCCAAAACGACCGGAGCCAGCTTGATGGCCTCCGGGCGCGTGCCGAAAATCACGGACACTCTCGGGCGTCTTCGATTTCCAGTGGTGCCAACCGCGGACATGCGAGCGCCACGCTACGAGGCCTTATCAGCCCGCGAAAGGAATTTTTAGACACAGTGTGGTCGTGATTGGGTCCATCGGTTTGGGGCGCGGGTTTCTGATGAGCCCGCATTTCAGGTGAAATGTGACGGTGACCGGTCAGATGACATCAAAACCTGGTGAGAAATGCGGGCTAAGGGTTCTGGCACGATCTTGCACAGCCCGAGAGCTCCGTTTGCCAGTGTCGAGCGCGGCTCAGACAAAACCCCATTCCTCAGCCGCGGAGGTGGTGCTTCTGGCTGTTGTCGGTGTTGTGGTGCCCGGTGAGCGCACCGCGCCTGCACCCGATGGAGACTCCCGGTGGAGGCCGCGTGCCCCCACGCGGCGCAAACCCGATTCCCACCGACAACCCACAGATGCACCGTGGCAGACGCCGCCGCTCAACGGGTCCAGAGAACGACCTTCTTGCCGAACTCCTCAGGGCTGATCTCTCCCCGGGCGGCGGCGTCGGCATCGGCCTTCCTGAAACGAAGGGTCAGGAGAGTCGGCCGGGCTGCCAGACTCGTCGCGGATGCATCGTGAATGCCGTAGCGCTCGAGCAGCTTGGGCGCGGGGGAGGCATTCGAAGCCGGCTGGCCGGGGCCTTCAGCGACGACAACGATCTGCCTCTCCGACCCGAGTTGCCGAATGTTCGAAGCGTTCTTGGCTGCCTCGACCAAGGCGGCCTTCAGAGCCTCCACACGGGCCGCGTCGTAAGGCTCGGTCTGGCCGCCGATGCGTGCCGCGTAGCCCGCAATACCGACACGCGGCCTGGATCGGTTGTTGCCGTAGAGTTCGGCCCGCGCATCCTCCCAGGTCGTGTCCGCCGGCTTCTCAGCCACGGGCTCGCTCGTTTCCTGTGTTTCCGGCGCAACGAGCGGATAGTTGACCTGCAGGAAGAACACGACTCCGAAGTCATCGAGGTAGAGGCTCGACGGACCCGCCTGTTTGAACGGCAACTGCAGATGGATTCCCAGGGCCGTATGGCCCTTGCCTTTTCCCGAGGCCTTGTCGACCGCTTTGCCGAGGATACGACCCATGACACTCAGATCTTCGGACAACTCCACCTGCCTGTCCGGACTCAGGTCCGACGCAATGATCAGAGGCGTCGTGACGCCTCCCGCCCAGGAGCCGCCGATCCCAAAGCCAACCCCGCCGCCGGCGTAACCGGCCCCCGCCGCCATCGCCATGGCATTGTTGACGAGTTCGTTGACCTCCGGCATTGCGTAGAAGGCGGGGGGCTCAGGCGGCGCCGGCGGCTCTGGAGTCGCCATCACGCCCACGCCGGCCATGTTGCCCGCACCAGCGGCTTGGGCCAATTGAAGCACCTGTCGCACAGGACCGGACCGGCCCTGGATACCGTCGCATCGTTCGACCGATTGAATCTGATGATGGGCGTTGGGTACAGGGGGGACCGGGGTATGTGCGTCCGGCATCCCAAGGACCGGCGCTGCGGCCGCCACGGCCACGAGGCAGAGGAAGCTGGAGAGGCATCTGTTCCATGAGTGACCGCTCACGGAGCATGAGCCGATAGCGCCGGTAAACCGGCGCACTCCAAACGCGTGGCGACTTTGCAGCCCGCGCTCGAAGGCGCGAAGCCCCGCGCCCGCGGGAGAGTGCGGTTCTTCAGGGCCGCTCTCCATGAACCGTGGTCGCGTAGCCGTCCCGCAATGCGGGATCAGACGGCGCCATCTCGCTCCGTCGAAGGCAGGAATCAGCGCCGACTCACGTCGGCGGCTACAGACCGGTTCATGGTCCCCGTGCGCATTAAGCTGTTGAATGTCAATACTCTCCATGAACCGCACAGGAGCGAGGACGTCTCGTCCCCGGCAGAAGGAGTTGGGCACTGTGTTCGCGGGCGACGAGGACGTCACCCCTCCTGCGGCGCCAGGTTCATGTTCACTGGGCAGTTCCGCAAGGAACAGGTGGCCCTCCGTGTCCAACCTCATGTCAGCGTTGATCGAGCATTGTTTCATAGTTCGAGTTTGCGTTTCTTTGTTCATTTCTTTGTTAAGTTCACGGGCGGGTACTGTTCAAATCGGGTCGGTCGAGCAGGGTTTCGGATACGGCGGCGAGTTGGCCCAGACCGCGTTGGGTTGTATCGAGGCGTTCCTCGGCGTTCAGAGCGAGGACCTCGATGTCCCGTCGAAGCCAGGCCAGATCGGTCTTCCGCTGGAGTTCGGCGCGCTGGTACAACGCCAGTGCGGTCTGCTGATCCTGGGCGCGGGCCAGGGCCCACGCCTCAGTCATTCCGTTCTACCGCCTCGCACACCGTTTGGTTTGAACTTTCTGCAACTTTCGGCTTTCGATGCGGGTCCTGGAAGTGACAATGAACTCGAATTAGTCTGGGACAGCCGGACGCATGACTGGACGGATGAGTGACCCACTCCAATTCGAGGCCTTTATGCGGAACTACCAGGACATGGTGTTTACGGCGGCGCTGCGGCTGGTCGGGAACGAGGCCGATGCCGAGGATATCGCGCAGGATGTGTTCCTGAAAGCCTACACGCACTTCGACCAACTGCGTCACAGCCCCACGGTGGGCGGTTGGCTCAAGACGGTCACCCGCAACCTCTCCTTGAATCACCTGACACGCTACCGCGCCCGCTGGCGGTTCTTCTCGGAATGCGACGACCAGGGCGATCGCGGAGAACACCATGATTTCGCCGCCAACCTGCCCGCCCCGGACATGTCCACCCAGGCCGTCGACGCCGCGGACCGGCGGAACCTGCTCGAATCCGCGCTGCAAAAGCTGCCCGCAGCCCAACGGGTCCCTCTGGTTCTCTATCACTTCGATAACCTCAGCTACGAGGAGATCGCGTCGAGACTGCGCGTCTCGCTCGGCAAAGTGAAGACCGACATCCATCGCGGACGCGAGGCGCTGCGCCAGAGACTCATGCGCAACCCGGAAGCGGCCACTGCTTGAACGTATGAACCCGAGAGATTCAAGACCAGACGCGATCTGGGAAACACGCCTGGACCGCGAACTCAAGGGCCTGCCGGATCGCGCGGCGCCGCACACACTCATCCCCCGAGTGATGGCCGCGCTGCAGGCCAGGGTCTGCGCGCCCTGGTACCGGCGGCCCTGGTGGGACTGGCCGCCCGCCCTCAAGATCGCCTCCCTGCTGGGGGTGTCCGGTCTCCTCGGTCTTGCGACCTGGCTCGTCATGCACTGCAGCGAATATCCATGGACTGCCGCAGCCGCCGGTGAACTCAAGACATGGCTGGCGCCATTGAGCCCCGTTTGGGCTCTCCTGACGTCGTTGGCCGGCGCATTGGCGCTTGTGTTCAAGGGCATGGGCAGTTGGATCCTGCTGGGCGCAAGCGGCTTGTGCGCGATTCTGTATCTCTCTTGCGTGGCCTTGGGTACCGCTGTCTACCGTGTTGCTTCTTATCGGAGGATTCGATGAAAACGACCGAATATCTAAATCCCTTCCGGCTCGGCTCCAGCCTCGTCGCTGCGATTGCGATCGCCGCCTTCTGCGCGGCGTGCCCATCCGCTCTGGCCCAGGAACCCACCGAGCCGCCCGTGCCCGCCGCCGCCGCTGCCGCATCCGAAACCAAGGCGGAGGTCGAAGACGCCGCCGAGGCTGTCGCGGTGCTCGGCGAGCAGGGAAGCGACTCGACGCATGGATTCCACCTGCACCTCAGCCCCGGCAGCGGCGAAATCGTCAGGATCGGCGCCAGTGCGCACATCAAACAGGGAGAAAAAGCCCGGCAATTGGTTGTGATATTCGGCGACGCGACCATGGAGGGTGAGGTCGATGGCGACATGGTGGTCGTGTTCGGCGACGCGATCGTGGATGGCCCGGTCAAAGGAGATTTTGTCACCGTCATGGGATCCAGCAAGCTCGGACCCAACGCCAGGCTCGATGGCGATTGCGTGGTGGTCGGGGGCAGACTCGACAAAGATCCCGGAGCCCAAATACGCCACGAACCTGTCGAGGTGAGTTTCGGCATTCTCTTTGGTTGGCTCAAACCGCTGGGCTATTGGATGAAAACCGGCCTGTTGCTGGGCCGGCCATTGCCTTTGACCTCCGGCCTGGCCTGGACCCTCGTCATCCTGCATTTCGCCATCTACTTCATCATCTTCCTCCTGATGCCCAAACCAGTCGAGGCCTGCCTCAAGACCCTCAAGACACAAACACTCCCGGCGTTCCTGGTCGGCCTGCTCACAATGGTGCTCGCGGTGCCCCTGATCGTCATCCTCGCCGCGTCGGGCGTCGGCCTCCTGATCGTCCCCTTCCTCTGGCTTGCCATGCTGGCCGCCAAATTCGTCGGGAAAACCGCCGTGCTCCAATTCGCCGGACTCCAACTCCTCGAACGATTCGACCCGCAGACCAGCCCGCGGTCGTTGCCGGCCTTCCTGGCAGGCTCCGCCCTCGTCACGGTGTTGTACATGGTGCCGATCCTCGGCCTCATCGTCTACGGCGTCCTGCTGCCGCTGGGCCTCGGCGCCGCACTCATCGCCGCCGCCGCCGCTTTCCGACAAAACGGCACGGGCCAAGGACCTGTCCCCACGGTCGCGGTGCCACTGAAGACCCTCGACACTGCCGAAAGCGCCTCGCCAACCCAGGATCCCATCCCCGCCACAGACGCGTCGATCCCCGACGCCGCTCCTCCTGCCGGCGCCTCGATGGATATGATCCAGGCGGACCGGGCCGTCCTGCCGCGTGTCGGTTTCTGGCTGCGACTGGCGGCAACCACGCTGGATTTCATATTGTTGTGCTGGATCATCCCCATTGCGGGACCGTTGTTCATCCTCGCCTGGTTCGCCTACCACATCGGCATGTGGACCTGGAAAGGTACCACCATCGGCGGCATCGTCTGCCAGCTCAAGATCGTGCGCATCGACGGACGCGATCTCGACTTCGGCGTCGCCCTGGTGCGCTCGCTGGGCAGCGTCCTCTCGTTCATGGCCCTCTGCCTCGGCTTCTTCTGGGCGGGTTGGGACAAGGATCGGCAGGCCTGGCACGACGTCATCGCCGGCACAACGATCGTCAAGCTGCCCAAGGGCGTCTCGCTGGTCTAGCCTGCATTTCTCACCACCTTTTGCCAACGCGAAGCAGGAGTTCACAAGAGAAGTCAGCAGGCACGACTTTCCGCGTCTTGACAGACCGGACAGACCTGTATGCCATCGTCTCGGCATGACGAAACGTCCACAACCCAAGTCCGCAAGCCATGCAGGCATCGCTCTGGCTGTTGCCGCGCACCCGGATGACATCGAGTTCCTGATGGCGGGCACCCTCCTGCTCCTGCGCCAGGCCGGCTGGGAAATCCACTGCCTCAATATCGCCACCGGCAACTGCGGCACATCCCAATACAACGCCGCACAGACCCGCGCCATCCGCCGAGACGAGGCCCGGGAAGCCGCCCGACGCCTCGGCGCCCATTGGCATCCGAGCCTCACGGACGACATCGAGATCTTCTACGAAGACCGCCTCCTGCGCCGCCTCGCCGCCGCGGTCAGGGACGTCCGCCCGGACATCGTGTTGACCCATTCGCCGCAGGATTACATGGAGGATCACGTCAATGCCGGTCGGCTCGCCGTCACCGCCTCGTTCGTCCGCGGCATGCCCAATTACCGGACTGTTCCCCGGCGCGCCGCCATACCCGGCGACGTGACGCTCTACCACGCGATGCCGCACGGACTGCGCGACGGCCTCCGCCGATTGATCGCCCCGGGCGCTTATGTCGATACCACGGAAGTGCAGTCCGCAAAGCGCCACGCCCTGGCCGCGCACTCGAGCCAAAAAACCTGGCTCGATTCGAGTCAGGGCATGGACTCCTACCTCGACGCCATGGACCAAATGGCACGCTCGGTCGGAAAGATGTCCCGTCGCTTCGATTTCGCCGAGGGATGGCGCCGTCATTCACACCTCGGATTCTGCGCCGAGCAGGCCGACCCGCTCCAAGCCGCCCTCGGGAAACGCTACCTGGCCAATCCTGCGTACGAACGCGCATTGAACTGCGCTTAGCGAGGCTTCGTCTCAGACCAAGGAGGCGCGTGAACAACTCGTGACCGCTGGGTGGCAACCACGATCACCGGCGCCCAACGCCTCGCTAAGTGGCGCCGCTGCGCGGCGCCAAAAACTTGCCTCATTTGCCTCAGGTTTCAGTCGGGGTGTGAAACATGCGGGCACGTGCCCGGCCCGTTCCCCTGGTTTTGCCTTGAATGGGCCAACCGTGCGCCGTAGGACATTGGCTTGTGCACAGGCATTCCACGGCATTGTGGAGGGCGGCAACGCTGTTCCTGCTCTGCGCTGCGCCCGGCCTGCTGGGGCAGTCGCAGGAGGCCTCTCGAACACCGGGTGCGCAGACGAGTGAACAGTCGATCTCCAAACACCTGGCCGCACTGAAGGCCAGGGGTCTTCCGCGCACCCTCTCGGAGTTGGATGAGTACTACGCTCGAACATCGAGTTCCATGGCGGCAGGCGCAGCGTTCTTGAAGGCGTTCGACGCCCTCCGGAATGACCGGGACCTGCTCGGTCTCGCCAAGGCCAAACTGCCGGGCCCCGGAAGCAGGCTGCCGCCCGCGGAACTCAAGCAGATCAAGGAGTGTCTCGAGATCAATGCACAATGCCTTGCATTGCTGCGGACTGCGGCTGGACACCGATTCTGCCGCTACCCGGTGGACTTGACTTCGGGTTTAACGACAAAGTTGCCGCACCTTCCCGCAATCAAGAAGGCTGCGGATCTGCTTATCTTGGAAGCAGTCTACAGCGCCGATACAGGTAGCGGCACCCAGGCCGGGGAAGCACTTCAGACTGCGCTTGACCTCGCTGCATCACTCAACGAGGAGCCAATGCACTTGTCATACCTGCTGCAGACGGCCGTCCTCACGCGCACCTGTCGAACTCTTGAATGGTGTTTGGGGCGATGCGCCATGCCCGCCACGAACATGAATCACATCCGGAACCGACTGCTGACGTTTCTCCCAGACCGAACATACCGACGAGCGTTGATCGGCGAACGCTGCATGGGGATAGCGCTCTTCGAGAGTGCGCCAAGCACATTCGAGACGGTCGTTGGCGAGAGGTCTCCCGGTTTCCGCCAGGGGGTTGAGAACTACCGCAGGGCCGGATCGTGGACACGGGATTACCAGTCCTACCTTCAGGTGATGGAAGAGCTGGACACGATCCAGACATTGGGCCCTCGCGAAAAACTGGCTCGGGCGACCGCACTCCAGCAGAGCCAATCGGTGAACAAGGGCATATCCGACCCTTTCAAGGTCAACATCGTCAGTGCAATGCTCCTGCCCGCGATTCTCCGCAATCCGGAGAAGGAACTGCGGAGACAGACCGAGCTTTGCCTGGCCTTGACTGCCTTGAGTTTGAGGCACGCGAAACAGACCGGCGACCTTCGCGCCTGGGCAAATGAGCTGGAGACTGGGACCGCCCTCTCATTGCCGCCGTTCATGCTGGACCCGTTTGTGCGGAAGCCCCTGAAGTTCCACCATTCGGACAACACCTGGCTCATCTACAGCGTCGGCCCGAACGGCTTGCCCGACACGCCCAAAGAGGACGGTGGTGCGGGCGAGATGACAACAGATGATATCCGATGCACCGTGCGGCTGTAGGAGAGTCCATGGGGTCCAGACTCGACATTTGACTCGACCCAGTGGTTTCTTGGGTTCAGACGACTCCGACTCGGATGTCCCCCAGGCTCGGACCCGCGATTCTACTCGCCCAGGCGCAGGAACCCCCGGAATGGCGCCTGTGCGGTCCCGGTCCATCCGGATTCCACCAGCGGCCCCGCCATCGGTTGCCAGTCTGGCGGCGAGAGCGTCGGGCTGTGGGAGATCGTCACCGGTTCCATTGCCCCCTGCCACTCCAAGGTCAACAGGTTCGGCGGCGTCCAGTCGCACGCCACGATTCTCGAGGGGGGAGGCACCGCCACGATCGCCTTCCAATCGGTATTGGTGCCGTTGTGTTGGGTGCCGCCCAGGGCGATCTGCCGGTCCCGATACGCCACCGCGTAGAGCGACTCGTCTTGCGCCGAAGCCCACACCTGCGACGCCAACACTTGCCCGTCGGCCTTCGACAAATGCTCCAGCCGCCAATGCGTCTTGCCGTCCTCACCCCGCTCGTGACCCGCCACCAGCGCATTGTCCAGTCCGTCCACCGCCACCGCATAACACGCCTCACTTCGCCCCGCCCCACTCTCGAATGTCCGTGTCCACATCCGCTGCCCGTCGCTGCCCCGGTACTTGATCACCAGCCAATCGAGATCGCCCGCGCCATTCAGCGTGTACCCGGCCACCACGAAATTCCCCTCCCCGTCCGCCACCACCTCGTAGGCGTCGTCGGTCCCGCCCCCCGCTCCCGCGTACGTGTCTTCCCACACCAGCGCCCGGCTCGCATTGTACGCGCGCACATGCCAATCCACGTTCCCCTTGACCACCCCCCGGCGGCCCGTCACAACAAAACCCCCGCTGCTGTCCACCGCAATGTCAAAGGCCATGTCCTGGTACTCATAGGCCCCCGACCCCGAGGCGCAATTGTAGTAAAGCGGATACCCCGCCTACAAAGCCCCCGCCGCGTCATACTTCCACATCGCCCATTGCCCTTCCTCCGCACCCCAGTTCCCAAACACCGCCCCGGCCACGTACACGTTGCCCCCCCCGTCCACAGCCACCCCGTAGGCCGTGCTCCAGGGTCCAAAGCTCTGCAACCGCTCCCACAGCAGGACACCCGTCGGCGAATACTTCCGCAGTAAGGCTGCAACATGGTAACCGTCTCCGCCAGCCCAGGCCCCGCTCTTGGCCCCCACCACCAGCACGTTGTCCTGGCTGTCGGTCGCCACATCAAAAAACCGGTCGTTGGCCTCGTCCCGCAACCCGGGCGAGACCGGACCCAGATCCAGAATGTCCCTCCACTCCGGCGCGCCATATCGCATCACGCAGGCGGCGTCCAGATACTCCGGCGATGTATTGCCCCGCAGAATCCCCGCCGCCGACAACACCCCCTGGCTGTCCAAGGCCACCCCGCGCACCGAATCGTTCCCGTATCCGTGATCGTAAACACACGACGAGACCGGCGACACCAGATCGGCGGATCTTGTCACCTGGCCCCCAACGGCCAGAAGCCCCAGAAGCACGAACGGAGGGATCCGGGGACAACCGGGTGTAGGATGCGCGTTCATAGGATTCCTTGTTGGTTGTGGGAGACTCCTCAGTGCGTCATTGACTGGAAACGGCCCGCCGAAAGGCGAGACTCCTGAGTTGTTTTAGGTTCCACCCGAGTGATAACGCTTCTGCTTTGGATGTCAAACGATGATCGAAAGCTGTCGATGCGACCCAATCTCTCACGATCCGCCGCCGCCGTCCGTTGGCAGATGGATTTGACAGGCACCGGAGCGCGTGCTAGGTAGTTTCAATAAAAGTACTTTTAGTTCTTAGCTATGTTAATGGTACAGACGCTTGTCCGAGTGTATATGGGAGCCATTGTCATTGAGCATAAGCCACTCCCACTCGCTCTCCAAAACTCTTTGTATCGCAACCAGCAACTCCTCCCATGAATCCGATCCCACTCCCCTCCGTTCCCCGACGCCGCACAGCGGTCGATGTCTCGTCCATGTCAACCTTGAACCGCGTCCGGCGCCCGCTGGCCGCGGCCTTGGGCGCCGCCCTGACCCTGATCATCACTTCAACCTCGTTCGCCGAAGAGGCCACGTTCAACGTGGTGGCCGATACCTTCATCAACAGTGGACGCCCCAGCAACAACGCGGGCGGCCACACGCATTTCGCCGCGGGCCGAGACGGCGCCGGCGGAGTCCGGCGCGGTCTGCTGCGCTTCGACGTCGCGGCCATTCCGGCTGGGTCGACAGTGACCGCGGTCGAGTTGCGGCTGAGGGTTTCGGATGTCCCGGCGTTTGGAGCGGTGAATTCGAACTTCGATCTGTTCCGTCTGGAGGCAGCCTGGGGCGAGGGGGCCAAGGTGGGCAACAACGGGTCCGCCGCCACCGCCGGTGAAGCAACCTGGTCGGCGCGTTTGGCGGGCTCGGCTAACTGGACGGCTCCTGGAGGCAAGAGCGACGCCGCGGGGTCCGCGAGCGCCTCGGCGGCTGTCGGTTCGACCGATGGCCAGGTCGTTTCATGGACGGGGCCAGGCCTGGTGAGCGATGCTCAGAGCTGGGTCGACCATCCGGAGGGGAACTTCGGCTGGCTTCTGGCATCTCAGGCGGAGGCATCGGCGCGGTCCGCCCGCGGCTTTGACGCGCGCGAGAATGGGGCGGGCGCGGGTGTGCTCATCGTGACATACACGCCTGAAGTCGTGGCCAACGTCCCACCCTCGGTGTCCATCACCCAACCGGTCAACGGGTCTTCCTATGCCGCGCCGGCGACGGTCACAATCATCGCCGAAGCGAGCGACACCGATGGCACCGTGACTCGTGTCGAGTTCTTCGACGGCGCAACATCTCTCGGCGAGTTGGTGGCCTCACCGTACGCGCTTACCATCGAGCTGTTCCCCGGCGGGCACGCCTTGAGGGCGGTCGCCACGGACGATGACGGCGCCTCGATGGCCTCGGCCACCGTCACAATCACAGTGGGCAACACGGTGATTGCCGACCCGATCGCAGAGCGCATTCCCAAGGGCGATTTGGCCATCGAACTCCAGACCGTGCTCGACGGCCTGGTGTCGCCCCTTGGCATGGCCGTCCCCGATGACGGGAGCGACCGGGTGTTTGTTTACGATCAGGACGGCCGGGTGTGGGTCGTCACCGCCCAGGGCCGGCAGCCGACGCCGCTGCTCGACGTCCGCAGTCGCCTGGTAAACCTCGGGACCTATGACGAGCGAGGGCTGCTCGGTTTCGCGACCCATCCGGATTTCGCCCAAAAACCGAGCGTGTACACCTACACCTCCGAGCCGCCAGCCGGATCCGCGGACTTCCAGAACGGACTCGGCGCCGCCAACAACCACCAGTCGGTCATCGCCGAATGGCTCATCAGCAGCACGGACCCCGATCGCGTCGATCCCGATTCCCGGCGGGAGATTCTCCGCATTGATCAACCCCAGTCCAATCACAATGGCGGACCGATGCATTTCGGCCCCGACGGCCTGTTGTACGTCGTGTTGGGCGATGGCGGACAGGCCCACGACGCCGGCGACGGGCATTCGCCGGGCGGAAACGGACAGGATTCAAGCAACATCTGGGGCTCCCTGATCCGGATCGATGTGGACGGCACGAGCGCCCCGAACGGCCAGTATGGCATTCCGAGCGATAATCCGTTCGTCGGGACCGATGGTCTGGATGAGATTTTCGCCTACGGCTTTCGCAATCCGTTCGCATTCAGTTTCGACCGTCAGACGGGTGAGCTGTACCTCGCCGATGTTGGCCAGGGCAAAGTCGAAGAGATCAACCTTGTCACCAAAGGCGGCAACTACGGCTGGAACATCAAGGAAGGTCCGTTCTGGTTCGACGGCTCCGGCAGCCTCGTGACAGCGCCTGTGCGTCCCGTGCCGCCCGACCTGCTGGACCCGATCGCGGTTTACGATCACGACGACGGTTCCGCCGTGATTGGCGGGTATGTCTATCGCGGAACCGCGCTGCCACTCTTGGCTGGACGCTATGTGTTCGGCGATTGGGGCAAGTTCAGCGCCCCCAGTGGACGGCTTTACTACCTGGATCCCGCAAACTCCGTGAAGGAGTTCCGCATCGGACACGAGGATCGCGCCCTCAACCTCTGGATCAAGGGCTTTGGCCAGGGGGCCAACGGCGAACTCTACCTCTTTGGCTCGAGTACACTCGGTCCCAGCGGCGCCACCGGACAAATGCTCAAGCTTGTCCCTGTGGACGCGCCCATCCAGATCACCCGCCTCGCTGTGGACACGGGCAAACTGAGAATCGAGTGGGAGGGCGGCGCCGGCCCCTTCGTAGTCCAGCGCAGCGACGCTGTCCACGACCCTGAATGGACCGATGAGGCTGTCGTGACAAATCGCTTCCACGAATCCCCCGCCGATCGTGCCAGCAGCTTCTTCCGGGTGCAGGACGCCGGTCAGGGACCCGGCATCCGCTTGACGACCACGCTCTCGGGGCAGACCCTGAATGACAGGTGACTCACGGCTGCAACTGGACCCGATAGAACCCGATTACTTTCCCCAGACGCGTCGGGTCGGTGTCGGTGTAGCTCGTTGAACTTCCGTGGCTTGGCACCGTGGCGATGCTTGCCCAACCGCCGGGCAGGGCCGCGGTGTACTCGACGGTGTATATCCGGCCCTCGAGGCTGCTCCACGCGATCTTGAGGTCCGCACCCCGCCTCACCTCGGTAATCTGAGGAGGATCGTCCGGACGGGGCACGATCGCCTCGGCCCCTTCGTTCCGAATGCGTGTCAGGGCATCCAAATCGAGAACCGTCTGGTAGAAGAACACGTTGTCGATACTGCCTTGCCAGCCCTCGTCCGCGTTGTCCGGGCGCAGGCCGCCGATCGCCGTCATTGTGAAGCCCGGGCCGAAGACCGTGGGCGACTCGACCACGATGAGCGGGTCGTCGGTGGTGGCAACGTCGGGGTCCACATAGAAAGAGCTTGTCCCCAAAGTGGGTGTTTTATCAGCAAGGGTTCTGTGACGTGCTCCCGCAGCCCGAATTGGTGACAAGGAAGCTGGGAAATCCCGTGGCGATGGACACACACGCCGTGTTGGCG
>JAKLFY010000086.1 GCA_022710935.1 Verrucomicrobiota bacterium | reverse complement strand
CCTCCATGTTGCCCAAGCCGAGCCACACACAAGCCAGCACCACTCCCGCGAGTAACTGAAATCGAGCCATACTGCAACTCGTCCTTTTCCGCTCCGCCGAACGTTGATTATACGAACCGCCGGTTCGCATATTGAACCTCTCCCGGCCCACCCTCAGCGTATTAGAAGCGGCTCGGTCCAAAGCGCATAGGCCCGCCGCGCGCAAAGACGTCCTGTCTGGCTGCATGACGGCAAGCTAGTCCCGAGTGGCCCCTTAGCGCAAGCCCGACCGGTTGCCATGGATGCGGCTGCCTCCCTACGCCCCCGGCACCTCCCACACGCACCCCCCGGCGTGGCGCTTGATGTGGCCGGTGGTGACGTTCCAGATCAGGTACCCGGTCGGGATCGTGCCGCTCGACCGTCAGCCTGCTCACGGGCCAGCCGGCCGACGGCGGCCCGGAACCTGGCCTCCAGCGGACTCCCGCCAGTTCAACTCGCCAAGGCGAGCGCGAATGCAGGCAATGCGTTCTGACACATGTGAATGACGGCGGTGGCGATGATCGCCCGTCCGGCGGACTTCTTCTCCCAGGCCAGAAAACACAGCGAGAAGACGAAGAACGGCCAGGCGACCACGAGGCCCCACGCGGGGGCAGCCAATGAATGCAGTACACCCCAGAACACGGCTGAATTCAAGTACACGCTTCATCAATACGACTCGCCGACTTCTGTGGACCGACGGTGGTTTTGGCCCGCGTTCCCTGAGGGCCTTGGCAATGCGGCGATCAGGTAAACCCTCAACTGCGCCATAGGCGGAAGGAGGCGATCAAGGCCGAGCGGGTTGAACCTCATTCTGCCGAGGGGAGCAACGACATCATGCGCACACGCTAAACCCGATCGGACCGCGTCACCAACAGGATTCCGTCGGCCGCCTGTGGGTATCAGTCAGGCAGGAATCATCGCCAACCCATGGCTCCCGGCGGGATCCAGATCTCGGCCCGATCATGAACTCGAAGGCCTCGACCAGTTCATCGTTGATCGCCCGTCTGCTCTACGGCTGCGGGTTACGCCTGATCGAGCCGTTCCTGCGCCTCCGGCACCTCCCACACGTACCCGCCGGCGTGGCGCTTGATGTGGCCGGTGATGACGTTGAGGATCAAGTAGCCCGTCGGGATTGTCCCGGTCGACGGATCGACCGTCACGGCGGCCAGGCGGATTTGGATCCACGTCCCAGGCGAGCCCGCCACGGTGCACCGGAACTCTCCGCCCAGGGCATCCCGCCAGAACTCATTGAGGATGCGGGTCCCGCTGGTTGGCGGGCCGATGATGGTCGTGGGCGAGCCGTTCTGGTAGGTGGGGACGCGCTTGGCGATCTCCTCGACCAGGATGGCGAAGTTGCCGGCTGTCAACTTCTGAGGCGAGGCGCCACGGTTCTGCTACTGCGGTAGGGAAATCGCTGCCGTAATCGCGCTGACGATAATGACGAGCAAGACCCCGACCTGGAGCGCCATCGCCAGCACGGTCAAAACCAACAAGCCCACTCTCCAGCTCGCTCTCAACCTCGTCCGCCAGACCACAGTCCCGCAGACCAGCAACGCGACAACAGGGATCAGACAAAACAGCGCGACGACAAAGCCCCCCGGCGGGGCAGGCACCTGCGATCTGTTCCAGACTGCCAGCAACACAGAACAAGCTGTGGGACTCAGGAACACTGCCAGCCAAACCGCCACATTCCACCAGCCTACCTGACTTCGCGCATGTTCTGGAATTGAAGTGTGCATCGTGCCCTAACGCCCCGGCTGAGGCACGCCAGGTCAATGATGTCTGATCGCCAACCGAGACGCCATCCCGACGTGGCCTGCGGCCGCTTTGTTCGGCCCTGTCTGCTCTCCGGTTCTGTCTTTCAGTTTCTTTACTTTACGAGTCTTCAAATCAAGTGAGTAGACTTTGTCTCTCTCGTTTACGATTACCAAGCGCCTGTCCTCTAGCCGCATCTGCTTGATGAAGACCCACTGAACGTCGTGCTCCAAAAACGGGCAGATGCACTTTCTGAAAATGGTTTTCGTCCAGAGCTGTTTACCTGTTGCAGGGTCCGACGCCACAACATAGCCCTTGGTTCCTTTGTCGTTGGGGACCGTGTAACAAACACCGTTGTGGACTATGGGTTCTACCACTGGGGCCGGTATTCGCTTCGCCAGCACAACTGTTGGAAGCGCGCACAAAGCAAGGAGAACCATCATTGCGATCCTACGGGTGGAGTTCATTTTGCCGAACGTTGGTTACGCAGGCCGCCGGTTCACATATTGAACCTGTCCAGACTTGCCCTCAGCTCATCACAGGCGGTTGGTCCAAGGCGTATGGACTCACTGCGCGGAAGGGCATCCTGTCTCGCTGCATGGCGGTACGGTAGTCCCGACCAGCCCCTTTGCGCAAGCTCGACTGGCGGCTCGACTGGCCGCCATGCATCCGGCTGCCCTGCACACGCCCCCGACACCTCCCACACGTGCCCGCCGGCGTGGCGCTTGATGTGGCCGGCGGTGACGTTCAGGATGAGGTAGCCGGTCGGGATCGTGCGAGTTGAAGGACCGGCGGTGACGGCCGCCGGCCTGATCTGGATCCACGTCCCCGGCGTGCCGGCTGCCGTGCACCGGAACTCCCCGCCTGGCCCGCATGTTTCATAGAGTCTTGACCACCGCGAAGCTGCAGACTCCGACGGAGGCATGGATGCGGGCCAGAAGAGCAAAACCGCGCCTCACCGCAAAGAAGCACCTGGGGCACACAAGGCTTCCCCACACAAAACCGTCCTTCTGGCCGACGGCATCTTCGTGGTGCCCTTTGTGGGCGCGGTTTTGCCACAGCCCGAATCGCAGACTGCGCGAAGCCCTACGAAGGATCCGGGCTTGGGCGTCGCGCCCGAACTCGTTCAGGACACGCATCTCGCCGGTCTAATTGTCCCCTGCGACCGGGTGATGGACTGCCGCAAAAAGGTCCGTGGCGGAGCGTTTTGGACCGAAAGGCGGCGGTCTGCTCTCCTGACCCTACCCACGGCCGTTCCTCGCCAAAACGGCCTGCCGGAGCCCTGCGTTGGGCAAGGCGGGCCAGTTTGGAAGGGTTCCGGCCAGCCGTCCTCGAAATGACTGACCCTGGCGACTGGTCGTGTCCGTCGGTATCCAGCAAGGCAATCCGGTCGGTGCTGGTCTGACGACCACAAGTTCAAACCCGGCGTCGAGGCAGGCCGCATTGCTGGCACGGCAATGGCCTGAGAAGGCCACGTGGCGGCCACGCTCCAGGGTTCTTGCGACGCCCTGGTCGCCAACAACCGCGAAAAGGCCCAGCAGCTCGTAACCGTACGCAGCGCCAGTTGGTTACAGCCGCGGGAATTCGTGAAATCCGCCACCCTGATGTTCCCTTGACAACTCCGCAACGCAAGAGTACGGACCGACCATGAAATCAAGAGCCCCGGAGCGCTTGGTTGCCTGCATGGCAAACAACCGGCCATCATCCACCCCAGTCCGCGTAGTTTTGCTGTTCGCTCTCACCTTGGTTGGCGTGGCGCCGCTCTTACATTCATGGGCATCCGAAGCACGGTTCTTTCGCATCCTGGCGCCCGGCCCCACGGCTATCACCAGCATCAGCTCTGATGGCCTGGTCGCCTGGACCAGCACGCTGACAGGTGTCACATGCACCGTGCAGGCGGCGGAGAACCTGGTTGGATCAGACATCTGGCGCGACTACGTTAGAGTGTCGATGGCCACTGCCACGGTCTCCCTGCAATTGTTCGATCCCAAGCCGCCTCCTAGCATGGCCTTCATTCCCGCGGGTTGGTTCACGATGGGAGATACGTTCAATGAAGGGAATTCCGAAGAGCGTCCCACGCACCCGGTGGACTTGAGAGCGTTCCACATCGACCGGACCGAGACGACCAAGGCGCAGTGGGACGCGGTGTATGGGTGGGCGATTGGCCACGGCTACAGCTTCGACAATGCGGGCTTGGGGAAGGCGAACAATCACCCGGTAGTGAACGTGAACTGGTATGATGCGGTGAAGTGGTGCAATGCGAGGTCAGAGATGGAGGAGTTGGAGCCGTGCTATTACACAGATGCGGAACTTGGGGTGGTCTATAAGATTGGGCAGGTATATCAGCCCTACGTGAACTGGGGTGCCAGCGGATATCGGTTACCTACAGAGGCGGAGTGGGAGAAGGCGGCGCGGGGTGGAGCAAGCGGGCATCGATTCCCTTGGTTGGACACCGACGACATCATGCACAGCCGGGCAAACTATTACAGTTCCACCGACTATCCTTACGACACGAGTGCGACGCGGGGTTATCATCCGACGTTTAGCGACGCGGTTTATCCTTACACGAGTCCTGTTGGCTACTTTGTGGCAAACGGGTATGGTTTGTATGACGTGGCTGGGAATGTGTGGGAGTGGTGCTGGGACTTTTATGGACCGTATTCGAGTGGCTCGCAAACTGACCCTATTGGTCCGGCTTTCGGTTCCTACCGTGCGTGGCGGGGCGGCTCGTGGTTTTCCTCCGGCAACGGCTACCGGTGCGCCGGTCGCGGCGGTAGCCTCCTCGGAAGCGCCGTCGGCTACGTTGGGTTTCGCTGTGTGAGGCGGCTTTAGATTCTGCTCTATTGCCCGCTTAGCGCATTTCACCTGGGGACTCCGAGGGCTGTCTGTTGGCCTCCAAGGGTTTGAGGGCGATTTCTGATTTCAGTCTGGTGGCTACAGTCGCACTTTGAGCAAATCCAGGATTTGTTGCTGGTCGGAATCAGGAGCGGTGACTTGCTGGAAGCTGACTTCACCCACGCGCTCCCTCTCCCGACGAATGCCTTTGAGGCATTCGAGCACGTGCGGAAAAGTCCAACGCCGGTTCTTGCCTTTGCCGTCTTGCGCGAAGAGCGGTTGGAGCCGTTGGATCATGTGCCACTGCACGTAGTACGCGAGCATGCACAGAAAGACAGCGTGCACGCGTGATCGAAGGTGAACGTGACCCACGCGTCGACCTCCGACGCCGTAAGGACCGTCTCTGGCCGTTGACCACGTTGGCGGTCAACTTCTGCGTGCCCAGCCCAACCTTCGCAACTGAAGGGGTGTGGATGGTGCAAGTACCTGCAAGTCAAGCCAGCCTCCTCAATGGTCTGCACCAAGCGTTTCAGGTGACTCAAACTGCCGGCTCGAATAGAGCCTGTCCCGGAGGGTGCGAGGGTGCGTGAGGATTGATCGGGATGGCGCCGGGAGAATCGAGGTAGACAGTGGATTTTTCGCGAGAGCCGGAGACCGTGCGGTTGTGATTATGATTGAGTCAGCCGCTTACGTGCGGCCCCTGAAATTAGTCGAAGGATCCGGACGATTGGGGTGATAGCCCAGTCTGGCGCGGCTGGGTCAGCCCCAGTCTGGTCGCCGCGAATAGTCTATTCGACCATGCCCAGCATCTTGCGACTTCGTCTGGCGCCATCAAGACGAACACTCGAGTCTTGACGACAGCACGCATGGACCGACCCCTGCTACATGGCTGGAACTCCCGAGAAGCGCATATGCCGTAATTGTGGCGAACTCTTCATTCCGAATTGGCGAAATCGCCATCGCCAATGGTTCTGTCAGAAGCCCGAGTGCCGGAAAGCCAGCAAGGCCAGCAGTCACGAGTCTTGGCTGAAGGACAATCCCAAGTACTTCCACGGTTACGAACACGCCGAACGCATCCAGGGCTGGCGTGAAGCTAACCCGGAGCGGGCGCGCTCGCAGCGTGCCAAAGCCAAGAAGGCCCACCCGAATAGAGCGGACCGTCTCGACAATCAGGCGCCAACATCGGCGCAGGGCCATTTGTCGGAGTCATCCGAGGGGGGCTCGCTCGAACCGGGGGTGGTGTTACAAGATTTCATCATGCGCAACCCATTGATGCTTGGCTTGATCGGTCGAGTCTGTGGCTGTGTGTTACAAGATGACTTCGAGAAAGCGGTTTCCCAACTGTTATCAGAGGGCGCGGAGGCCCAGCGGCGCATGCGTGTCGAAGGCCTCCGTGGAAACGCCTATGAATCTTGATGCAAATGAACTCGCCGAACGGTCCGGAGCGTCATTGAGGCCCACCTCACGAACAGAAGCCGGCTGGCACCTGAGCGGCACTCCTTCATCTCACCTTCCTGAGCGCGCGCGTGCCTGCCGGTTCCAGATTTAGAGGCCGCATTTGACCGCCATGCGTAAGAACGACGAGGCACAGCCGGCCAATCAGGCTGCGGTGTATGTTCGTATGTCGACGGAGCACCAGCAGTACTCGACCAGCAATCAGATGGACGTGATACGCGAGTACGCCCGACGTCGAGACGTAAAGATTGTGAGGGAATACTCGGATGAGGGGAAGAGCGGCTTGAACATCCAAGGCCGTGATGCACTCGCCCAGATGATACGCGATGTTCAGACCGGGGCGGCGGACTACTCCAGCATCCTCGTTTTCGACGTCAGCCGCTGGGGGCGGTTCCAGGATGCGGATGAGAGCGCCTACTATGAGTACATCTGCCGCCGGGCTGGCGTTTCGGTTCACTACTGCGCCGAACAGTTCGAGAATGACGGCAGTCCCGTCTCGACCATCGTCAAAGGGGTCAAGCGGGCCATGGCCGGCGAATATAGCCGGGAGTTGTCTTCAAAGGTGTTCCAGGGAGCTTGTCGGTTGATCCAGCTCGGGTACAAGCAGGGCGGCACCGCTGGCTTCGGACTTCGTCGAATGCTTGTGGATCAGGCCGGGCAGCAGAAGGCCGTGCTCAAGATCGGGGAGCAAAAGAGCATCCAGACCGACCGCGTGATCCTCGTCCCCGGACCTGAGGCCGAAGTCGAGGTGGTGCGGTGGATCTATCGAGCCTTCGTCGAGGAAGGGAAGCCGGAACGGGAGATTGCCGACACGCTCAACGCTCAAGGCGTGCTGACCGACTTTGGCCGTCCGTGGACTCGCGGCACCGTTCACCAAGTGCTCACCAACGAGAAGTACATCGGCAACAACGTCTACCACCGGACCTCGTTCAAGCTCAAACGCAAGCACGTGACCAACCCGCCGGAGAACTGGATCCGGGGGGACGGGGCGTTTACAGGCATCATCGCCCCTGAGGTCTTCGCCAGGGCGCGGGAGATCATCCTGGCCCGCAGTCGGAAGTACAGCGATCAGGAAATGCTCGCCGCCCTGCGCACCGTGCTGAGCAACCACGGCCGGATCAGCGGCATCCTGATCGATGAGATGGAGGGCCTGCCATCCAGTACTGCTTTCCGGAGTCGGTTTGGCAGCTTGTTGTCGGCCTATCGGCTGGTGGGCTATGACCCGGGGATCGACTACGAGTTCATCGAGATCAACCGCCGCCTGCGCGTGGAGTACGGGGACATCATGGCGTCGGTGATTCGCCAAATTGAAGGTCTCGGCGCGACCGTATCCCGTGACGTGGAGACCGACCTCCTGCTCCTGAACCACGAACTGCGGGTTTCCATCGTGGTATGCCGTCACCGGTTTACAGTGGCGGGTGCTTCCCGGTGGCTGATCCGGCTCGACGCCGGTCTGAAACCCGACATCACGGTGGCGGCCCGCATGGACGCGGCCAATGAGCGCGTCCAGGACTATTACCTTCTGCCAGGCATCGACATGACCTGGGAACGGCTTCGGCTGGCGGAGGACAACGGCGTCTACCTCGACTGCTACCGCTTCGAGACGCTGGAGTTCCTTCTGGCCATGGCCGAACGATCCCAAATCGAGGAGGCCGCATGAACGAGGAAGTCCAATTTGTCCCGATCAACCGCATACGGATCATCAACCCCCGTCATCGCGACCGGAAAAAGTTTGAGCTGATTGTGCAGAGCATCCGCGCCCTCGGCCTTAAGAAGCCAATCCAGGTCAGCCGAAGATCAGCGGAGGAAGGCGCCGAACCGGGATATGACCTGGTTTGCGGCCAAGGGCGCATCGAGGCTTTCCAGGCTCTTGGGTTCACCGAGATACCGGCGATCATTGTTGAGGTATCGAAGGAAGATCGCCTGCTCCGCAGTCTTGTGGAGAACATGGCGCGTCGCTTCGTGCCGCCGCTGGACTTGATACGGGAAATCGACCGACTCAAGTCACTGGGTTACAGCAACGTCCAGATCGCCGAGAAGCTGGATATCTCCGACACCACGGTGAGCGGGTTGATCGCTCTGAACGGCGCCGGCGAAGAGCGTCTCATGGAAGCGGCGATCAAAGGCAAGATCCCGTTGGGGGTGGCGATTGACATCGCGAAGACGGACAGCATCGACACCCAGCGGGAACTGCTCAAAGCCTACGAGAGCAAGCAACTGAACCAGATGTCGATCCGCACCGTGAAGCGTCTGATCGAGCAGCGCCGGTTCTTCGGCAAACACCGCCGCAGCATCGGACGCCATCCCAAGAAGGGCCGGACCAGCGCCGAGGGACTGGTCAGCAGCTTTCGCCGCGAGCAACAGCGCCAGCGAATGCTGGTTCGAAAGGCCAAGATTTGCGAGGAGCGCCTCTTGTTCATCGTCACCGCATTCCGGAAGTTGCTGGCCGATGAGAACTTTGTGAACCTGCTCCGGGCGGAAACGCTCGCATCGCTGCCCAAACAACTGGCGGTTCGGGTCGCCGCTGGGGAGGAAGCCACCGTATGAACACCCCCAAGCTCGGTTTCGAGTTGCGCCGCGTTCGCATGGCACTCGACTCGATTTTGCCGGTGCGCCAGATCAAGGACCCGCAGAGGAGTGCAGCGCGCTACCGCACCATCCTGACCTCGATCAAGGAAGTGGGCTTGATCGAACCGCTGGTGGTGCATCCCCAGCGCGACGCGCCGGGCAAGTACCTATTGCTGGACGGACACATGAGGTGCGCGGCTTTGAAAGAGTTGGGCGAGAAGGAGGCTGACTGCATCATCGCCACCGATGATGAGTGCTACACGTACAATGCGCGGGTGAACCGACTCAATCCGATCCAGGAACACAAGATGATCACCAGAGCGGTCCAAAACGGAGTGCCCGCAGAGCGGATCGCGGCGGCACTGAATATCCCCACCAGCAAGGTCCGGGCCTCGATGGCGCTCTTGGAGGGCATCAATGAAGAGGCCGCCGATCTGCTCAAAGACAAAGGGGTGTCGGCGAAGGTCATTCGGATGCTGAAGCGCGTTACCGCAATCCGACAGATCGAGATCGCGGACCTGATGGTGAGCGTTGGCAACTACACCTCGGGATATGCAGAAGCGTTGGTGCTGGGCACACCGAAGGATCAACTGGCTCACCCCGAGGCACCGAAGCACAAAAAGGGGATGTCAGCGGAGGATATCGCTCGGATGGAGGAGGAGTCGGCGAAGGTCGAACGCGACCTCAAGGCCGTGGAGCAGACGTACGGGGAGAATGTTCTAAGCCTGACGCTGAGCCGCGGATACATCAAACGGTTGTTGAAGAATGCCAGGGTGATTCGCTTCCTGAAGGGGCAGTACCCGGAGATTCTCTCGGAGTTCGAGGCCGTCGTGGCGTCCGAGTCGCTGTAACAACACGAACCGGCGCCTTGGTGTCCCGACCGTGAACGCACGCAACAACGCGAGGCCTGTGTGGCCGGCTCCGACAATCCGCTGCCAGTTGACCACGTTGACAGTCCACTTCTTGGCCACCAACGCTTCCAGGGCACCGGCCAGGGTGGCCCCCCTCGGTCAGTTGCAGCTTCAGCGCCGGAACCAGCATCTGGACTTCCAGTCTTGGACGTGCCGTCACGCCCAAGTGAGGAACGTTACGGTTCAATCGTGGGGCGGTGGCCGCGTTGCTGGTGGGATGTGCTCCGTCGTCGGGCAAGGAGCAGACTCGAACCACTCAAGAACCCAAGCACGGCTCCGACGCTCAAGTCGTTCGGCGGGCAACTCGGAACATGGCCTCGGCGGTGGCTGACCTCCAGGCGCACTCCGGCCAGCGATCTGGTCCTTGGCAGTCTGCCGGAGATCTGTGGATCGAGGTCGATCGGCTCAAGCGTGACGGCCGTGAGCTTCGGAATATCACATGGCGTGTTTCCGAGCTCGAGGAAAGCCTTCGCAGGAACCGCGAGGACGATGCGTCGAGGCGACACATCCTCAATGACCTCAGTTATGAGATCGAGGCACTGAAGCGCAGGAACCGGTGAGGGCTGGTAACACAGCCATGATAAGTGGCACGCTGGGGCGCGCCAAACTTAAGGTCCCGTAGCAATCAGTGTTGCCCCAGCGAGGACTTGGTCTCCACTTTCACCAGGGCAGAGTCACCGACATGAATTGACGTTTGATCTCTCGCCGGCACCTGCTGTGTCACGCCACCCTTGCTTGCGCCACGGGCGCCTTCATCGGCGCCACATCGACGGTTTTCCAGGCAAATGGCGAGGCAGAGCTTGCGCTTTTCTAATTCGAAGGTACTTGGACTACTCCCTCCAGGAACCCATCAGGCGTATAGCACTCGGTGGGACTAGGCTGTGGCACTCTACCAGCGCCGTCAGCGTCTGCCGTGATCTGCCTGCGAACTCCATCGGGAGTGGCTTGTATTCCTGCCGCATAGATGACAGCACTCACACCGGCGACATGGGGCGCGGCCATACTGGTGCCAGACATCCGGGTGGTGCCACCTCCCAGTTTGGTCGAGAGGATGCCAATCGAGGTGATCGATGCATCTGCGCTTACGTCTTCCCGCTCTTCGCCCGGAGCGGAGACACAGACCTCTGCGCCGTCGGTTGTGAAGAATGAGGCAGTGTCCTTGGGGATTCCACTGAAACCAGGGTAGGTGCTCGCGCCATCACATGCCGCCGTGCTGGCGACCGCGATGACTTCAGGATAACAGGCGGGCACCATCTCGGAAACTTCCGCGTTACAGTCGTTTCCGGCAGCCACAACAACTGTAATAGAACAGGATTCAGTGAGTGTTTGGATTGCGGCTCGATACGCCGGCTGGTCCGTCAAAGTGCCAGGGCGCCCCAAGCTCATGTTCACGACTCGGATGTTCGGCGTGACGAGGTTGTAGTTGTCGGCGATCCAATCGAGACCGGCGATGACGGTCGAATCCGTTCCCGAGCCGCGGCGGTTCAATACCTTCACCGCGTACAAGGTGGCTCCTGGGGCTACCCCGACAACGTCGATCTCGTTATCGATGGCGGCGATGATTCCGCCGACGTGGGTACCGTGCCCGTTGTCATCCATCCCTGTTGTGCGTACAATAGCTGTGTAGCATTCGGGCGAAACCAGCAGGTCTTTATGGTTCATGTCGAGACCCGTGTCTACGACGGCGACGCCCACGCCGGCAACAGCTATGGGACCGCCCACGCGGGACACGCCTGCCGGGAGCACTTCCGGCTGTGGTGTCGGCGGGGGTTTAACAGGTTTACCGAAGGCTACGACCTCGCGATCAGGCACTACAGAGGCGACTTGAGGATCGGTAAGGAGCTTCCTGAGAATGCCAGGCGGCACGAAGCCGGCGAAGCCGTTCATTGCGGCGTTGTAGACGAAGGTCGGAGCGAGACCGTGCCGAGCGGCAACCGTGGCTGGCGCTGCGCCGGGGCGGAGAGCGACGATGTAGTGATCAGGCACAGCCGCTCCGGCGCTCGCACTCTGTGCGGCCACAGGCGGACAGACGAGGGCAGGAGAGCAGAAAAGGACCGTGAGAAGGAGTTTGGTCTTCATATCGATGGACAGTGATCGCACACTCGAACCACAGTGAACTCGGCACACGCTGAGTTCGGTCTCTTGAGTTATTGATCAAACAGCCTATGCGGGCCAGAGGCTTCTTCAAACTTAAATTTCAAGCCTAAATCTCCGGATCTCCGGGCGCTCGCGCCCGCTACAGCGGATTGGTGCGACTCGGCAATGATCGAGCCCGTCGCCATGACGCTTCACTTCTCTTTCGACTGTGCCGTCGTTGACCGCAGCGGCGAAGAGATCATTCGAGGGGGTGATCGCCGCGCCAAACTTCGCGCCCAATCGGTGAACGTCCTCCGCCGAAGCGCCATCCGCAGTTTGGTGTTCTGGAGCCTAATCTGCTGCGCCCGTTCCCGTTCGTAGTCGGCGACCAGTTCCCTGCCCTTCCCGTACCACCACCGCAGGAATAGTCCCATCTCGACCTGGTTGCTGTGGACGGCATGGCAGCCGTGGCGCTTGGCCCGCTGGAGCAACCCGACCGGAATGCCCGTGCCCACCGCGTACGCCTCGAAACTCGGGTACAGGTCCCGGACCATCGGATTCTCTTCCTACTCGCGGTAGTAGCGCAGCAGGCCCTCGACCGCCTTCGGGAACCAGCCTTCCGTGGCCAGTTCGGACAGGCGGAGGTCGGTCAGGGCCGACAGCCCGGCAAGTTGGCGATGGAGTTGGCGTTAGGCATGACCTTGCCTGGGCCTCGGTCTCGGTCATGATCCTGGAATCACGCGCCGCGCCAGAAATCACGGTGCAAACTGAAGGGACCGACCATGCCGACATTCAAGTTTGAGGGACTCAAGATCGAGGATGCGCTAAAGAACGCGGTGCCCAAGTGCCCGAAGTGCGACAAGCGGCTCGACAGGATCCCCGTAATCGGAACGCCAAGGTTCACGCCGGTCTTCCTGCCGTTGACCACGAACACGCCGTACCACCAGTTGCTGGACCTGCGGATTTCGAGCGACATAATTGGCCTTTGTGCAACGCTGTGCACGACTGTGCACCGCTCTGCACCATTGCCAAATAATCGCCAAATATTTTGGCGGCGGGAGAGGGCTGAATGAGCGCAGGTTGGAACCGACCGGCGAAGCCGGGCGTGTCGCCGACCCGAGAAAGGCCCGAGAAACCTGCCGCCTCCCGGAATGGATAGACGACCGCCACCGGCGCCTTCCGGGCGCTCCTACCCGGTGACTCCGCGCGAGGAGTCTGTGAGAAGAAGGACCGTCTGGTCGCCGGTGTTCTGACTCACGGCAAGATCAGAGCGAAGAGCCCAAACTGGCCCGCGGGCTGGTCAGGCACGCTTGCGTAGCAGGCTCATTTCTGGTAATGTGAACAATAATTGAAAGTGGTCAAATATCATCCACCGGGCGGACTAAAACACGCCGGCAGCGGAGCAAAGGGTACAGTGCTCGCCCTGGCGCTGGCAGCTTTGGGAGCGTTGGTGGTGGGCTGCGTGCCCACGACAGTCCATCCTCTTTATCGGGTCGGTGACTTGGTTCAAGACCCGAACTTGCTGGGCGTTTGGAGGACTCCGGACGACAAGGGGCGCTGGACATTCACCTCGGGCGAAGGCAAGAACTACACGCTCGAGATCCAGGTAGATGACCAACGGGTGGTCTGTGTCGCCCACCTTTTCAGGCTCGGCGAGGAACGGTTTCTCGATCTCTACCCGGCAGGGCAAGAGCTCGGGGCAACGCTGCACAAGAATCCTTACAGCATCGGCTTGATCCCCGCCCATGCATTCCTCCGGGTGCAGGCGACGAATCCCAAGTTGCGCATGAGTTGCATGGGGCTGGATTGGCTGAAGGAGCGACTGAAGCTCGATCCACAGGCGGTGGCTCACGTCATGCTGCCGAACGGCGGCGTGGCCTTGACTGGCGGAACCGAGGTCCTGCAGGCCTTCGTTATGGAGCACATCAACAACGCCGACGCCTGGAACGTAATGTATGAGGATGGCTTAGTGAGAGTTCTCGCCAAGCCCGCAGTCCGGTGAAGGGGCGAGCATTCTTCGACGGTTGTGCTTTGTTCGAAGAGAGACTCGGCCGAGAGCCCCTCCGATTAGGATGTACATTGCAGCACAAGCGCATTCTTCGTAGCAAAGCTCTGTATGTGGCGAAGAGTTGATTCGCGGACAATCGCCCAGCAGGACCCGAGGTGGGGTCGCCGTGTTACGCCCTGGACCACGTCTCCTGAGCCTGTTCAACGCCTCGTGAGCAATGATCCGCCGGGTGTAGGCGCCGGATTTCGTCCGACAGCGTGATCGTCGCCACGAGTTCGGCATTAATCGTCCGAACATACGCCCGCGGCGGCGGGTCGCTGATGAGCCTGGGACGGTCAGGTTCGGCCCAACCCGCCATGATCGGTGACGGTCCACAGTCTGGGTCCGACCGCGGCCTGATCGACCTTTTACCGGAGAAAACACTCGTGGCGAGGTGTTTTGAATCATCCGCTGATGGCACGGCTGTCCTCCACCCTCCCGAACGATCAGAACTCGGGAAACGGCCTGCCACGGGCCTGCGTCCGACAAGGCGGGCCATCGTGGAAGGACTCCGGCTCGCTGGCTGGTGCCAAGGCTGCGAGGCCCGGACCCGCTGAGGAACGCGATCGCTGAAACCGGCCTGTCCCTGGTCGCCACGACCTGCGCCTGCGTCTGCGGGTCGCTGAGGGTCTGCGAGGCGTCATCACCAAGCCGGACACTGGCCGTCACTACGGCCCGGCGTTGCGATCCGGAGGATTCCCCGCGGTGGTGATGAGGGCAACGCTGTAGGCCACGGTCAAGCTCAAGACGCTCGCGACGACATCCCACCAGTCAAACGTGTATCGGACCTTCGCTAAGATGCCGGGTCGGGGAAGGAGCTGAGCGAACTCGACTCCGGGTGCGATCACCAGCATCAGCAAAGTGGTCTGTAGAAGGAAGCGCCTCGTCAGGCTGCCTTTGCTGGAGAGCAACAGGAACAAAGACCCTGCCGGACCGAGCACACTTGGCGCGATGTCGACCAGGAAAGCGCTGCTGCCGTCGAACCCCAGCCATCGCGCCGCCTTGACGGGAATGATCAGGAGGAGCAGCAACGCCCCAAGCCACCCGTGGAACTTCGCAACTCTCGTTCGTTCTGATGGTTGGCTCCGCAAGGGCACCTCCGAGCCATCGCCATAATCCTACTGTAATCTTGTAGGGACGCACCGGGACGGAAGGTGGCATTCAAAGCGAAACGGTCAGAATTGCTGCCCAGTAGGATGGGTTCGGCAAACCGAGCCCTACCCACCGGACTTGGCCCACATCCTTCTGATACGTAACCGGCGAAGGACTTTGCTACAATATCCGTCTGCCGCTCACAGACGTCAACATGGTCTCATGTCTTTGCCGCCGTGCCTTTGGTGGAGGGCTGATCGAGAGCGCTTTTGGGCTGCAGCCCCTTTTTACCAGGCTTACGTTGGCGCTTCGTTTCCTGCTTCTTCTGTTTCGCTAGCTCCCTGCTGCGCTTTTCATACTGGTAGTTTGGCGTTGTCATCGTTGCTCCTTCCTGTTGGTCTGCTCGATCACTTCGGCACGGCATCGCGGGGGCGTCTCGCCACCGGGGCCGGGTTCAGGCTGAACCGATGTGCTGGCAGATTCGAGCATTTACTCCTTCAGCGCTCACCGTTCTCTCGAGAGCCTTGCTGCACGGTTCTCAGAGACACTGTCAGAAGGTCATCGCCACGCCGAGCACCCGCGCTCCAGATCACCACGGCGCCGATTTCATCGCGCAGGCTAATAGCGGCGACCAAACCGTCCTTGCCCGCCCGTCCCTGGTCCTTTGTCATTCCGTCGCTGGCCGGTCCAGTCCGCTCAGGTCGGTCCCCGCCCGGAACCGGCCCGAAGGGACGAGGGTCACGGACGAGCGTTGGACTGATACTGGCCGACCTCTCATCCACATCATGCGCCGGGGGCGGCGTAATAGCTCAAGGCTGCCGCAGGCGATAAAGCCGGTGCGAACCGTCCGCGTCCACCGTGGTAGAAAAGTCGTCACCGGCGGCGGTCACGGCATTCGTAACGGCGCTCCAGCCAGCGGCGGGCAACGCGGCGGCAGACTCGAGAACGTAGTTGTTGAAATTCGTCGACCACACAACCCGAACCGATGCGTTTCCTACCTGCGTGATGCTCAAATGCGGCAGCGCCACGAGAGTGATGTTGGAGATGGTGACGTACCAGGCGTGTCCGCCTGCCCAAGCTGTGATTCCATTCCACACGACTCCTCCGTTGGTTGACATCGAGAATGTCCAGTCGAACAGGTATTGCGTTCCTGAAGGGCAGATCTCCCGCAGGTAGTCACCCGCGAATGTGTATGAGCCGTCCATGAGTTGAGCCCCGGAGGGGCTGCGCACGGTGAGCGGGAACGGATCTCCGCCTTCCAGCACGGCATTGGGTATTACGGCGGTGAGTGATGGCGGCCGGGCACTCAAATCACAGGTGACGGTTGCGGCAAAGGGCACGATTCGGCTTCCGTTTGGAACCCGATCACCGCGCTCTTCTACGGTCACGCCAGGAAGGGTCCGGTAAACGCCAGATTCGAGTGCGGCGTGGGCTGGCGGTGTCAAGAGGCCGACGAGGATGGTGAACGCTGCTGATGGTCCGAGTTGTCGCATCAACATTCTTCCTGCATCTTCATTGGTGCTCATTGCACGAAACCGTCGATGCAGCCTGACCTTGATCATGCAACTGTCGGTTCACGGCGTGATCCGGTGGGCGACGAACGTGCCGTTGGTGCGCTCACCGCCGAACGTGCTCCAGCCCCAAGGTCCCTGGAAAATGGTGCCGTCGTAGACGCCGTCGAGAAACACGTTGTTGTCCGCCCAACCCTTATTCAGGTTGATCAAGAATCGGCTACCGTCCCAGTAGCCCTCCAACTCACCTTGCCCGATTTGCGGGCCGATGTCGCGGCCGGCAGTCTCCGGGCTGCCCGGCCCCACATAATCAAACGCCCATGTGCCTGAAACCACGTTGGTTGCCCACTCCAGGTCAAGCCGCCCCGTCACCAGCAGGATACCCTCCGGGTTGAAGCCCTGATAGGCGAACCGGCCAGGCTGCGGTGGTGCATCCGTCCAAACCACCCGGTAGAACATGGGCACGGTCACAGTCACGGTCGTGTTGCTGGCCTGGACCCGGGACAGGTTCGTGAGCGCCTCGAACTGCTGCCAGGGGCCGGTGGCCGAACTGGCCCATTCGACCCGATAGGTCGCGTTACTGACGGTGTTGGTCCACGTCAATTGGCCGTGGCAGTCCAACGAGGTGATGGTCACGTCGGCGGCGCTGACCGCGATGGCCAATAGCGCATAGAGACTCACGGCAATTCGAATCTTCATAAGACATGCGGTGATATTCCAATTCCAAGATGGCCGCGTTCTTCTGAGAGTCAATGGGAGACATCGCCGATCGTCGGTTCTGCCGCCAGCCTGTCTGCTCGCTCTTGGGAAACGGCCCGCCAGGGGCCCGCGTCCGACAAGGCGCGCCATCCTGTCAGGATGCCGGGTTCACCAGTCCGCTCCCGCCTGGCGCTTCACCGCGCCGTCGGTGACGCTCCAAATCAGGTAACCGGTCGGAATGGCGCGAGTTGAAGGGTCCGCCGTCACCGGGGGCGGCCTGATCTGTATCCACGTGCCCGGCGTGCCGGCCTCCGTGCACCGCCACTCCCCGCCCAGGGCATCGCGCCAGAACTCGGCCAGGGCCCGCGTGCCCGAGGTGGGCGGGCCGATGCCCGTGGTAGGGCTGCCGTTCTGGTAGGTGGCGACGCGCTTGGCGATTTCCTCGGCCAGGATGGTGGAGTTGAAACAATGCACCACGAAGACACGAAGGTCGCGAAGGCTGGCGTGGAAGGGGGTGGAGCGCCAACCCGTGGCCAGACCTCAGCGACAGATGGGAGTCCGGACTTCGTGCTCTCGGTGCCTTCGTGGTGGCTCTCTTGTCGAAAACTAGACTTGCTGATCCGCAGGCTTTGTGCGATGAATGCGCCACTGCCTCAACGGGCCGCTGACTCGCTCGGTTCAGCCAAGGACCCGCGTGCAAGTGCTCGGTCCCGGACCGAGTGGTAATCAAATGATCAAGCGCTGAAGTATGAAGACGAAGCCGTTCTTGGTCGGTATCTTCCTGATCGCGGGGCTCGTGCCGGCCTTGGCCGCAGAGTTCGGCGATTTCACATACGGCTCCGACGGTGTCGCCGTCGCAATCACCGGCTACAGTGGTCCCGGTGGCGCGGTGACTATCCCGGACACAATCGAGGGGTTACCGGTCACCAGCATCGGAAATGAGGTGTTTGCCAGCTGTAGCAGCCTGACCAGCATCACGGTCCCCGACAGCGTCACAAGCATCGAGCGGGCGGCGTTCGCTTTCTGCACCGGCCTGACCAGCGTCACCATCGGCGACAACGTCAGCAGCATCGGGGAGGCAGCGTTCCATGAGTGCACCGGCCTGACGAGCATCATCATCCCGGACAGTGTCACCAGCATCGGGGACTATGCCTTCAGCAACTGTACTAGCCTAACCACCGTTTTGATCCCCGACAGCGTCACCAGGATCGGTGGCTTTGCGTTCGCGGGTTGCACGAGCCTGAGCAGCATCAGAATCCCGAGCAGCGTGAATGAGTGGGGAAGGGTGGAGATCTTATTCACCATGGGGATAGTACTTATGAGCTCACCCTTCTCTGGCTGCATCACCCTGACCTCCGTCATGGTAGATGATGGTGTCCAGGCCATTCCCGACAGAGCTTTCTTAGGCTGCACCGGCCTGACCAGCGTCACCATCCCCGACAGCGTCACCAGCATCGGGGACTGGGCGTTCTCTGGCACCGGCCTGACCAGCGTCACCATCCCCGACAGCGTCACCAGCATCGGGGACCGGGCGTTCTCTGGCTGCACCGGCCTGACCAGCATCACGATCCCCAACAGCGTCACGAGCATCGGGGATTACGCGTTCAACTCCTGCGCTGGTCTGACCAGCGTCACGATCCCCGACAGCGTTACCAGCATCGGAGGCGAAGCGTTCAATGGCTGCACCAGGCTGGCCAGCGTCTACTTCCGTGGTGATTCGCCCGAAGGCCCTGAGGCATTCTACGACTGTCCGACGACGATCTACTACCTGCCAGGAACTACCGGTTGGGGCGCAACGTTCAGCGATCGCCCGACCGCTCGTTGGGTGCTGCCAAACCCCGTGATCCTGGGCTTCGGTCCCAGCTTCGGGGTGCGAACGAATCAGTTTGGCTTCATCATTTCCTGGGCAATGAATGACATCCCGGTCGCTGTGGAAGCCTGCTCGGACTCCACACAGTCATCCTGGGCGCCGGTGGGAAGTGTCACCTTAAACAACGGCTCGGCGTACTTCAGCGACGCCGACTGGGCGAACCACCCCGTTCGGTTCTACCGCGTGCGGTCAGACTGACGCCCACTACGCCTCCGGGATCTCCCACACGTACCCGCTGGCATGCCGTTTGATGTGGCCGGTGGTCACGTCGAGGATCAAGTACCCGGTCGGGATCATTCCTGCCGCCGGGTCCGCCGTCACCGCCGCCGGCCTGATCTGGATCCAGGTCCCCGGCGACCCTGCCTCCGTACACCGCCACTCCCCGCCCAGGGCATCGCGCCAGAACTCGGCCAGGGCGAACGTCCCGGCGGTCGGCGGGCCGATGATCACGGTCGGCGTGCCACGTCAACTGCCTTCCGGTGCCGGCCGGCGGCCCATGATTTCGATCGGACGTCGGCCTGAGCGACCTGCCCGGGGCCGAAAAGGCCCGTGGCGAGGCGTTCTGCACCCTGGCCCATGGTCCCCGCTATCCCGACCCTCTCCCGATCGATCTGACCGCCGGAAACGGCCTGCCACGGGCCGGCGCTGGGCAAGGCGGGCCATCGCGGGCTGACACCAGCCAGCCTTCGCCAACGGCCTGGATCCTGACCGGGGCCGGTTGATTCCGGACCATCCAGCAGTGCCTTGGCCAGAGGAGCGCAGGTTCAAGTCGCCAGCGAGAACAGGTCGAGAAGCCCGCCGACCATCAGGATGGATGGAACGGCCCCACCGGGGCGTTCCGGCGGCGCCTCGCCGGGGCCTCGGTACCAGAAACGCTGCAAGGAATGGCCCTCGGCAACGGTTCGCGGGTCGAAAAGCCAGACTTGCTGATTCACGGGCTTTGTGCGATAAGTTTCACAATTCTGTCGCCACGAGCCGCTGACTCGCTTCGATTTCAGCCAACGACCCGTGCGCAAGGGGAAGTGGGGAAGAGACCATCAACTGGTGCCGTTGTGAAGACGCGATGCTGTAAGGACGCTCGGCTCTTCTCAATTCTGTGCGGTGGCCTGGCTGTTTGGGCGGTGGGACCGCCTGCCGGGGCGCAGGAAGCCCGGACGTTGAAGCTTCCTGCCTAGAAAGGCGAATTGACTCCTCGCCCCTCTCTCCAACCGGTCAACGGACCGCGAGCAGCGTCGCCGGCTGTGCTGCTTCAGGGGTCGTGACATGAAAACCACCTTCAGTCTGATACGGCTTGTGGTCATTTCGACCGCCTGGGCTGTCGCAACCGCAGCGTCACCGAGCATAACCGCGCAGAAGCAGGGAAACTCAGTGCGCATCGTAGCCGCCGGGGTCGACCCGGCGAAGCGGAGCCTGATCGAACGCAGTAGCAACCTGGTAGACTGGATAGAAATGCGGTCCTTCACACCAGGGTCTCCCGTCATCGGAATTGCGGAAACCCCGAGGTCCCAGGCGTCCTTCTTCCGACTGATCCAAGACCCAAGTCCACAATCGCTGGTCGCCGCCAGCACCTACCAGCCGATTCAATCTGGCGCCATCCCGGGCATGAGCATCACCGTGATCACCAATGGGCAGATTTCCTGGAGCAGGGGTTTCGGCCTCCTGGCGAAGGGAAGGCCGGAACTCGTCGATGGCGATACGCTCTTTCAGGCTGGCAGCATCAGCAAATCCCTGACCGCATTGGCGGCCCTGAGAATGGTGGAGGAAGGATTGTTGAGCCTGGATGAGCCGGTCTGCCGGCAACTGACGAGTCTAGCCATCCCTGGAAGGAATGGCACGAATGTCACTCTCCGGCACATCCTCAGCCACACAGGCGGGTTTAGGACCATTCCCTACTCGGGTTACGCGGTCGGCAGCCCGATTCCGACACCGGTGCAAATCCTCCAGGGGCAGCCGCCAGCGACAACACCGGCCGAGTATTCGAATGGACCCCTTGGAACATGGGTCTACTCCAACGGCGCCTACATTTTCCTGCAGGTCCTGATGACGGACGTCACCGGGCAGGCCTTTTCCGACTTGCTGCATGAACTCGTGTTGCAGCCTTTGAACATGGGCCGGAGCACGTTCGCCCAGCCGTTGCCCGCGGACTTGGAGTGCAATGCGGCGTGCGGTCATGTGGACGGCGCCGTGGTCCAAGGGAATTGGCGCATCAACCCCGGGCTGGCCTCCGGTGGATTGTGGACGACGTCCACCGACTTGGCGCATCTGTTGGTGGGCGTGCGCGCCGCGTATCTCGGTGATGCCGACTCCATCATCGCGCAGAGTACCGCCCGAGAGATGCTCCGGTTGCACGCGGTGGGCGATGCGCCTTGGGGATTGGGCTTCGCACTGAAGGTAACCGCCGGTGTCACCGAGGGTTTTGGGCACGGCGGGCAAACCTACGGCTACGTTTCCGTGTTCGCGCTATTGGTCGAAAGTGGTGACGGTGTCGCGATCTTGGCCAATTCCAACGATCCCTCGAGTGTGAAACCGGTCTACGACGCCTGCGAGACGGCTTACGGGTGGCCTTCGGATCTGTTGCCCTAGCCGGCACAGTGGGGTCCACGCGAGGGCTACGGCACCTCCCACACGTACCCGCCGCCGTGCCGCTTGATGTGGCCTGTAGTCACATTCCAAATCAAGTAGCCCGTCGGGATCGTGCCAGTTGAAGGGTCCGCCGTCATTGCCGCCGGCCTGATCTGGATCCAGGTCCCCGGCGACCCTGCCTCCGTGCACCGGAACTCCCCGCCCAGCGCGTCGAGCCAGACTTAATTCAGGACGTGGATCCCGCTGGTCGGCGGGCCGATGACGGTCGTTGGCGAGCCGTTCTGGGCCTGACGAGCCCAGGTTTAAATCGGCGGCCTCTCGACCCACTTGGCACGATTCCTGTCGGCTGGCCCTTCCGTGCACCAGTATTCGCCAGAAAACGCCAGAAAGCACCAAAACCAAACAACTGCCAAACATCTTGGCGGTGGGAAAGGGGCCGGACGAGGGCGGGTTCAAGTCGGGATATGGGGCAGGTGCCGGTGCTGCCCAAGTCTGCCAGGCACCGAGGACGCGGTTGACGTCGTGGTTACCGCTGCGCAGCGACAAGCATTTCTTTCCGGAGAATTCGAATTCCCGCTACGCAGGCACAGGCGTGACCGCGGCGCAACCGCCACCCCACCCGCGTCCAGCTTGTGTCATCCCCAAGGATCGGTCTTGTCGCCACACTGCGTGCATGTGTGCTGGACTGCGCCAGCAGGCTCGATTCGAGACTTGTGCGCCCTGGCGGCCGGGAGGCGCAACTGTCCTGCTGATATGTTATTATCAAGAACTGAGCCGTTTAAGACTCACGTTTACTTGCTGAACCGCCTGGCGGTCGGCGACACACCAGGTGTGGCGGCGTGCGTTACGTGGTATTCACGCGAAGCAAGACGACCTGAAATGAAGGATAGAAGGAGTAGTCCCGAAGAGCCCGTCTATTTTCGACCACGCCCGAGAGCAAAATAGGGGAATACCCGATTGTCTCCGATGCGCGCATGAGAGAGTGTCGTCTGGGACAAGGATCCATGTGGCGGAGGGAAGGGGCTGATAGGCGCATGGTACTGTTGCGTTAGCGTTTGCGGCAACGGAAGGCAGACGCAGGCGCCAACTAACGAGCGGCTCAGAGTTGAAGATCGGGAGCTGGGCACTGACCCGAGCGTGGTAAGCGAATTCATGCTTAGATACTCAAGATCATGGCGATGGACTGCCTGGTGTGTCATCCCGACGGGCCTCATCGGAGGCGCGCTGGGTTGCGCCAGATTTGCTCCGACGCGATGCGCCCGCGTGTTGCCCTTGTTCCTGATCGGGTTCGCGGGGGTGATTGCGGCGGGCGTGGGGATCCTTCGTGCTCGCCGGCGGGGCTTGAACCGGATCCGAGAGTTGGAGCGACAACATACACTGGAGATCGAACGGATCCGCATCGCCCAAGACATGCACGACAGCCTCGGCGCCGATCTGACACGAATTGTCATACTGGCGGAGGTCGCCCGGCACCAGCCCGGCCGCGCTGGCGTCCTGCAGCAGATCGAGAGAATCGCCACGATCAGCCGGGATCTGGTGGACAGCCTCAACGAGTTGGTATGGGCCACCAATCCGCGCCACAACACGGTGGGCGCTCTGGCTGCCTACCTGCGCGAATACGCGTCGGAATTGCTTGAGCCGGCGGGGTTGTCCGTCCACTTTGATTTCCCGCGCCAACTCCCCGCTCAGTCCATCTCCGGCGAACTGCGCCGCAACCTCTTTCTTGCCACAAAGGAAGCGCTCAACAACGCGCTCAAACATGCCCGTGCCACCGAGGTGCGACTAGCTTTCGCTCTCTTTGATCACCAAGTGGAGATTGTGGTGTGGGACAATGGTTGCGGCTTTCATTCCCAACCTCCCGATCCCGCCGCTTCGCATCCGAACCTGCCCGTGCCTGCCGGTTATGGAAACGGACTGCGCAATCTCCGCGAACGGCTCGCCTCCGCCGGCGGGGTCGTCCAACTCGCCTCGGCCACTGGCAAAGGCACGCGCGTCAGCCTGAGCGCTCCTCTGGTCGGGCCTTTGCCCGCGAGCGACACGAATCGGCAACTGCGAGAACCGCCGGCGCGGCAGACCCCGTGACTCTTCCCATCCGGGTAGCCATCGTCGATGACGACCGCGAAGTGCGCGACGGCCTGACCTGGCTATTCCGCCACTCGCCGGGATTCAAGTGTGTGGACTCCTGCGCGAGCGCGGAAGAAGCGCTGGATAAGCTGCCGCGCAGCCAGCCCGATGTAGTCCTGCTCGACATTCAGATGCCGGGCCAGTCGGGCATTGACTGCCTGCCGGATCTAAAACGGCGGTGTCCTACCGCCCAGGCCAGCATCTTGACGGTGTTTGAGGATGACGACCTTGTCTTCCGGTCCCTCGTCGCCGGCGCGACGGGTTATCTGCTCAAGAAGACTCCCCCCGCGGGCATCCTGGTTGCCGTGCGCGACCTCCATGCGGGCGGATCGCCCATGTCCAGCCAGATTGCGCGCAAACTGCTCAACGTGCTGATGGACCAACCCGCCCTGCTTTCCAACTCGATCGAGACATGCGGCCCGGCTCGGCCCGGCCCGCCTATCGCGGAACTGTGCCCGCGTGAGCGCCAGATCCTCGACCTGCTCGCCCAAGGCTTCCGCTACAAAGAAATCGCGGAGCAACTGGGCATCACGATCCATACCGTGCGCACGTTCATCCGCAGCATGTATGAGAAGCTTCAGGTGCATTCGCGCACGGAGGCGGTTCTCCGGGTGCGCCGCAAAGCCTGAAGGACTCGCCTCTCGTTTGAGCTGCCGCTGGCGGGCGACTGCATTCCAGCAGCCATAGGGGACAGAAGTCCAATCCGGCCATTTCCCGGGCATTCGTAGCAACGACCTTTCCGAGCCTCCTCCGCAAATCCCATCGTTCATATCTTCATGCGAATACTCAAGCCCGCAGCCCTGTGCTCTAGTGACACCCGCATGGTCCGGCTTCAACCGAACACTACACCGGTTCGCCCCGTACGGCGGATGCGAACGCGGCCCGCCGCCTCCCGGCGCTGGTCCGCCACTCGATCCGAGGACCGGATCACCGGCCCGGTCCGGACGGGGCGCTGCGCGAGTTTGGCCAGTTCCCCCGCGCCGTCCGGAGCCGCATTTGCTTTCGACGCCGAGCGGCGTCGATGCTGTGAGACAACGAACAAGAAAAATGAACAATAGAGAAATCGAAATGAATGCTATTCCATTGCAGAACCCCCAAACGCACCGATCCCGCTGGCTGCCTCCCAGGGCATTGCACGCCGCCAGGAAGCCGAGGGTCAGGGTTGCCTTCGCTGTGCTCGCACTGCTGGCGGCCTGCCCAGGCGCAATCGAGGCCCAGGTCAGTCCTCTCGTGCTGCACAACAACAAGTTTCTCGATCCGCTGCCGATTCCCGCGGAGATGCCTTACACGCTGGTCGGCGGAGTGAGGCATTACACTGTCGAGATGGTGGAGACGAGTCAGAACCTGCACTCGCTCCTGCCCAACACGAGGGTCTGGGCCTACAAGGCGGCAGGATACCCGGCCACTTCTCCGGGCCGGACCTTCGATGTTCCGCAAGGCCAGCCTGTCCAGGTGACTTGGATCAACAACCTGCCTGCCAACCATCTGTTCGTGATTGATCCGACGCTGCCAGATCTGGAGTATGATCCGATGTACGCCGCCGATGGACCGATCCCCGACGTGCGCGCGGTGGTCCATCGTCACGGAGGTCACCAATTCGGCGTGTTCGACGGGCACCCGGATGCCTGGTACACACCCGGTCAGGCGGAGTTCGGCGCCCTGCGCATGCGCGCTCACATCCACGGAGACAAGGCTGATTATGCCATCAACACCTATGTTTATGACAATAACCAAGCCGCTTGCACCCTGTGGTATCACGACCACTCCGCGGGTACTACCCGGCTCAACGTCTATGCCGGACTCGCTGGCTTCTACCTGATTCGTGATGCGCAGGAGGCGTCCCTCAATCTGCCAAGTGGCGAGTACGAGATCCCCCTGGCCATCCAGGACCGGACCTTCAATGAGGATGGTTCGCTGTTCTACCCCTCCGTCGGGCGGTGGCCGCAGAACCACCCCAACTGGGTGAAGCATTTCCACGGCGATGTCGCCGTGGTGAACGGAAGAGTCTGGCCGCATCTGGAAGTCGAGCCACGCAAATACCGCTTCCGCCTGCTCAACGGCTGCAACGCCCGCCTGCTCAATCTGTCCCTGAGAGGCGGCCCGCGCATGAGCGTCATCGGTACCGAGTTGGGCTTGTTGGACCGCCCGCAGCGGACCCATGGTATGACGATGGAACCGGGCGAGCGTGTGGACGTGGTCATTGACTTCCGCGGTTATGCCGATGGCGCAGTCTTCACGTTGAGGAATAACGAGCGTGGGGATGGTCCTGACCTCGACGACATCATGCAATTCCGGGTGAAGAGCAAGGGACTGGCTGACTCCTCGGCGCTACCTTCAATCCTGAATCCCGCGTACGCCAACATTCCGCTCGACAATATCGCGGTCTTCAGAAGACTCACCTTCGAGCATTTGGATGATGAGCATGGCGATCCCATCGCCTTCCTGCTGGACGGCAAATTCCGCCACGAGCCGGTCACGGAACAGCTGCAGCCCAACACGGTCGAAGTCTGGGAAGTGGTCAACCTCACCGGCGAAGAGCATCCGCTGCACATCCACATGGGCGACAGCCAGATCATCGACCGGCAATCAATCGATGGAGAGAGCTACCACGAGGCGGTGATGATGGCCCGTGAGGCCGGCCTGCCCAACCCTGACCTGACCCCCTTCCTCGAGGAAACCCCCGAAGCCGCCAAATCCTTTGAGAAAGGCCTGAAGGATACCATCCGGTTGCCAGGCGAGTCTGTGACCCGCGTGGCCTTCCGCGTCGGTGAGTACATCGGCGATTCCGTGTGGCATTGCCACATCCTTGAGCACGAGGACAACGACATGATGAGGCCGCTTCTGGTCCATCCGTAATCGCGCGGTTGCAGGGGCAGCCGCTGCGTCCCGTTGTGGCGGCTGCCGACCTCGCTGACCGGAACCCGTGTCCGCAAGGCGGAGTTGTACCAACTCAGGTAGCCCGTCGGGATCGTGCCGCTCGACGGGTCCGCCGTGACGGCGGCGGACCTGATCTGGATCCACGTCCCCGGCGTGCCGGTTGTGGTGCACCGGAACTCCCCGCCGAGGGCGTCGCGCCAGAACTCATCGAGCACATGCGTCCCGCTGGTCGGCGGACCGATGACGGTCGTTGGCGAGCCGTTCTGGGCCGACGAGGGCGGGTCGAAATCGGCGGGCTTTCCACCCACCTGGCACGATTCGTGTCCGCTGGCCCCCCGATGCACCAGTATGCACCAGAAAACGCCAGAAAGCACCCAAACCAAACATTCGCCAAACATGTTGGCGCTGGGAGGGGGCCTGGCAGGCGTAGGTTCAAGTCGCGAGCGAGATCAGGTCGAGAAGCCCGCCACCCATCAGGAAGCATAGAACGCCGCCACCGGGGCCTTCCGGCAGCGCCTCGCCGGTGCCTCGAAGCGAGAAACCGCCAGCGAATCAATGTTCTCACCTGCGGGCACCCGCACGCACCGTGGGCTCCAGGTGCGCGGAGCAAGGGAATCACAAGGGGGACAGCGGCAGATCGGTGGGCGATCTCCGTTCGCTCAATTCGCTAGGGTTCGGCATGCCAGATTCACACTCCTCCTTTCAGCATGCCGCATTTCCGACACCTGTAGATGTTTGTGTCTGCTACCTGGTCACACCACTCGAACTCGTGCTGGCAATCTGCGTGCTCATCTTTCGGAGAGCATAGCCGCTTCAGCGCAAGCCACACGATGGCGAGGACCCCGATCACCGCAATCCAAAGCCAGAGACTCC
>JAKLFY010000085.1 GCA_022710935.1 Verrucomicrobiota bacterium | reverse complement strand
GCCTGACTTCCACCTCGTTTTTGTACACTAGGAGTTGAGGAGGGACCGGTCGATCGTCTTGAGGATGAGTTCCTGTTTTCTGGTCAGAGTGACGACTCGGGACAGTTGGAAGCGCTGTCTGGCATCGCGGAGGTAGACCTTGTACATAGTCCCTAACTCCAACAGAGCACTTTCGGCGGTAAAGTCGGTGTGGCGCAGACGATACTGTAAGAGGGAGAGGAGCAGATAGGCGAGGTAACAGAGAAAGACGTGGGCGTGGACGCGCTCGGCAAGCCAGTGCCGGACGGGACGCAAGTGGGTAATCCCTTTGAGACTACGGAAAGCCTTTTCGACGACATCTTTGTCGAAGTAGAGGGAGAGCATCTTCTGTTCGGGCAGGCTACGAGTACAAAAGACACACGAATACCCGTCGAACTCTTCGGCGGCGGCGAGTTTGGCCGCGAGCAAGTTGCCGTGCCCATCGAAGAACCGTTCCATCCCCGGTTTGATGGACTTGCCTTGGCTGAGCATGTGTTGGGCGTAGAGGACCTCGTCGCGGCGGGACTCGCGGGCGTCCCGCTGCAATCGCTCGTTCAAGCACAGGGCCAAGCGACCCCGTACCCCGTCCACTTGATAGGGTTGAAGCTTGGTGTAAAACACGGTCTGCCCGACGCGATGACGCTGCGAGAGTTGCATCAGTTTCTGTGGCTTGGCCCAGGGTCGCCAGAATGTTTTGAGGGCTTCATTGAGCGGCAGTCCGCACAGCGTATCCCAATGCAAGCGTTTGATGTCGTGCAGGTTCCGTCCGGACGCAATCCCGCGGTCATAAATGAACAGTCCGGGTCCTAGCTCGTAGCTGCCGAAGAGCGTCACCAAGTCCTGCAACGTGCGTGCGTCATGGACGTTGCCGTCAAAGACTTTGTGGAACAAGGGGAAGCCCTCATCTTGGGTCACCCCCAGTCCGATCTGGATCAGGGGCCGCCCTTTGACCTCGTCCTTGTCCTTGCCGGGCTTGGCCATGGAGCAGTGGCGGCCATAGAGATAGGTGTTGGTGACATCGTAGATCACCCCGGAGGGGCGGAGTCGGTACTGACGACAGACACCTTCGAAGAGTCGTCGCTGCCACGCTTCGGCGTCCAGGGCTTCCAGACTGTCGAGCGCACCCACCAGACGCTTTTCCGTCAACCCGTCCAAGTTCAAGAGGAAGTTCAGGTCGGTGCGTTCAAACCAACTGGGCATGTGGTTGAGGCTGCGGTAGTCGAGGCAGTGGGCATAGACCAAGCAGAGGATTTCCTGGCTGTAGGTCCCCAGTAACTCCGGCAAGTTGATCTCCCGGGCAAGATAGTGGAGGAGGAATAGGGGGCCGTAGAGTTTGACCTGGTCGACTTGGACTTCGGAGAGTGAAGCGGCCAAGAGTGTCTGACCGTCGGCTTCGCGACCGACATAGCGGAGGTGCCGTTGTACGCACTTACCATCGATCCACTTGTTTTCGACTTCGGCGAGATAGACGCGGCCTTTGCGCTTGATACGGCGGATGAAGCTCATAGTGTACATACTGTACACTATGAAGGCGCAAATGCAACTCCAAAATCAACGCGTGAGACGGTGAGAAACCCCTGTGAAATCAGGCCTGCAATGCCGCTTTGCCCCCGATCACGTCATCCTGGTGTACAAAATCGAGGGCGAATTCAGGTCATGGCACTTGCGTCGCAATTCACGTAGGCGAAATAGCCCGCCTCAAACAGCGTTGGCCCGTGGTCCTGGAACACGTCACGGTCTCCCGTTCGGTACTCCAGTTGCTTGACATCCAGAAGATCGTACAGCCCGTCGGCGAATTGACCCGCCACGTCGACGTAGCTCGACAGTCGACTGACATCAAACGCCGTCACCATCTGGGTTATGACCTTCAGCAGCTTTCTCGCGAAATCGTCGACTTGGGCGCGGTACAGCCCCACGAATAAGGCAACATCACCGCCTGTGTAGGGTACAGGGCCAACGACACGCGTGTTATGAAAGCTCACATCCTCGCGCTTCACGTCGACGGCCAGGTCACCAAGGAGATCGTTGCCGACCAAACGCGGGAAGCTCCGGTTCGTCCCCCCGTAGGCGAATTCGCTCGCCATGACAGCGAGCGGCACAAAGCTGCGCCCGTACTCGCTTCGGTAGTGCAGGAACATGTCCGCGAGCCGTATCTCGAAGTAGGCGGAGTTCGGAACGATCGGCCCGGCATGGCAGCTTACGTCCGCTACATGGTCTGCGCGAATTCGCGCATGGAACTTCCGTTTTGCACGCGACTTCAGGTGCTCCAACAGATTCTCAAGGTTCATGGTGTGGCTCCCCGTCGGTCAGTTTTGCGTCGCGTCGGTTAGACGCTCACCTGCGTCACAAGCACCGGCGACGCCCAGATTGGGTTGTCCTTACACGCGGCGTGCATGTCCTTTTTCGCCGCGAGGCAGGCGTACTCGAGCGATCTGCACCTGCCGTCGAAGAGGTGCTCGTAGAAGCTCTCGGCATACTCACGGGCCTTTTCATCGTCCACCTTCCACAAGAACCCCATGATCGCGGGAACACGCTCCTTCGCAAGCTGGTAGATGAAATCGTGCCCCGCGCTCTGACAACTGCTCAAGAACACGAACCGCGTGTCCGCACGACCCAGCCATAGTGCAAACTCGGCGATCCGGACTGGTTCCACGGGCTTGATGCCGCCGCTGCCCGGCAAGAACAGGTACCCCACCCGATGCTGGCTGTCGTAATGTGTGTGGCCGGCGTAGTGAAGCACATGCCACTTCCCCGGCTCCCTGGTCAAGACCTCCTTGACGAACGCCTTGAACGATCCGCCGGGGGGAACGTCCGTCTGTTTGATGACGCGCACCTCGCCAATGAGCTGGCCATCCCGCTTGAGATTCGACAGTTTCTCGCCTACCGCTTTCACTTCCTGCGCGAGTTTCGGCAGCGGCTTGAGCATCAGGTCCAGCGTTCCTTCCTTCACGGTCGCGTTCGGTGGAACGTTGGCCTCGATGATGAGAAAGTTGACCGGCTGCATGCTTGTTGCCTCATCCTGAAACAGGCCGGGCCTCGCATTTCCAGGAGCGCCGCCGCAAAGCTCCTGCCCGCGAAAGACAGCGGTCTGCAGCATCCAGTAGCCTTTGCGCCTCTGCTTCAGCGCCTCGACCGCGATCGGGTGCAGCAGATCCTCGACTGTGAATCGCACTCGGATGTTCTCAATGCCAACCCGGCCCACCCATTGATTGAAATCGTCACGGAAGGCAAGGTTCGCTGCTGTTGGCTGGAACAGTTCGTCCGCGAGTTTCTCCCCAACATTCTTAAGATCGTGTTCCCACGTGGGGTCGCCGATGTGAACTACGCGGGAGTCCTCGACGAGCTCCATCAAGCGGCCTGGCTCGATGTCCAAGGGCTGTGCCGTCCTGGGCCACCCGCCTTCGCTCTGGCTCTGGAACTGATAGACGCACCGCGCCTTCTCGTTAAACAGAGAAATCGAAAGCACGACTCGCTGACGCACGTCCGCCTGATGCGGACCGAGAAGTTCCGTGGCCATTGACTTGAGACCCATGGCAAACGTCTCCCCCTCCTGCACGAGCCGCGTGCCCGGGGTTTGCGCGAAATCCAAGACGTCATCATCTTGCTCGCCGGTGACGATGATGGCACGCAGAGCCGGTCTGGTGGATCGTAGTGTGCGAACCAGCTCCATCCCCAGCCGGTGTTGTCCGCCCGCACCGGCGGGGGACTTGGCGTTGGCGGCGATTTCCAGCGCGGTGACGACGAGATCGATCGGCTCGCTCCCCGTTTTTTCCTCTGCGAGCCCCCGCGACTTCGCGTGCTGAAAGGAAAGGTCGTACTCCTTGACCTTGCTCAACTCGTTGAGCAACCCCTCGATGGTCAGGACCATATCGGCGTCCGGGTGAACGATGAGAACGCGTCTCTTCATATCGCCTCCACCACTTCAGGCGGTCGGAAGCTCGATGACGTACTCCGTCACGTGACCGGCACGGCGACGCTTGTAGAACCGGCCGCCGGGGTCCCTTTCGATGAACCTGCGGATCATCTGCTCACCCACAGCCATTTCCCTGATCGTGCGGATTGTCCAGCGGGCTTCCGCATACTGAGTGATCGTGCCCTTGCTCGCGTGCGGTTCATAGCCCCGGATCGCCACCCTGACCTGGTGCTTGCGGGGGGCTATGACAACCGCGATCTTCCCGTCCTCTGGCACGAACCTCAGGAGATGCGCCAGCAACGATTCGATGCAAAACCAGATCTGGGAGAGATCTCCCCGCGCGGGCGGCACACCCTTCTCAGTAGTGACTTCGATCTGGGCCGCTTCGTACTGCGGGAGTTCCTGCCGGACCTGCTCCACCAAGGCAGGGATGTCGAACTCGCCTCGCTCGACCCGCGTGATGCCCCTGCGCCGCTCGTAGAAGAGCAGGCGCTCGAAGGTCAGATCGACTTTGTGAAGCTGCTTCTGCATCTTGCTGACCAGCTCCGCGGCAGAGGGTGAGATCGCCAACTCCCGCAGCCTGCCGAGCCAAGTGAAGCTCAGCGACAGTGGCGTCTTGATTTGGCTGGCAATCTCGTTGTACATCTGACGCAGCATTTCGGCCGTCTCCCTCTGCTCACGCGCTGTGAACTCAGTGCAAACGTAAACCTTGCGACCTATTTCGCCCGGGAGCGAGGTCCCCGAGAGTAATACGCTCAGTTCCTTACCGTCCTTCCGTACGAAGCGAACATCGGCGTTGGGGACGTATTGGGCTTCCTGCACCCGTCGTGCCTGGCTCTTGTTCTTGAAATAATCGGCAAACGAAGTACCTCTCATTTCCGTTTCGCTGTACCCAAGCAGCCGTTCAGTCGCGGGGTTCGTCTGCACGATGGCACCTTGGAAATCGGTCTGGACCACGCTGTCCGTCGTGGTTTTCAGCAGTTCGCTGAACATCCGGGTCTGCGAGGCCAGTTTGAGCACGAGACTCACTTCCTTGATGAGATTCTCCATCGCCACCTGCTCCTCTTTGGCGAAGGCGTTCCGGCGCGTGTCTTCGATGTTGAGGATCCAATGAACGTGGTCGTCCACCATGATGGGAATGCATAGCTCGGAGCGGGACTTCGGATATCCAGGCAGATAGAGAGCCCTGAACCGGGAAGCCCGGACGTCGGGAACGTTCAGTGCCTTGGCAGTCCGACAAACACGGCCTGTCACCCCCTGTTTGATCGTATGTTCATAGGGCTCCGGCAGCGCAAAGGACCCTTTGCGCGGTTCCTGCGCGACCAGGCGTATGCGCCTTGCGCGGTCGTCGGGTTGGAAGACGGAAACGTTCTCCCACTGATAGTGCTTCGCGATTTCCTCGACGAGGGTATCGGCGATACGCCTCGTATCCGTCGGATGCGCGGCTAGTTTGCGGAGCAGATTGAGGGAAAACTCTAACTCATGGATCTTTTCGTAATGCAGAGCCAGGCGCACGGCCCCATCGAGACGAAGCTGGTCGACCCGATGCGCGTCCTGCTCGTTAAATGGCGGCTTGTATCGCTTGCGGCTGAGTCCGAATGTCGCAACCGCGCGGTTGCCGCTCATCACCTGGAACGAGAGAATCGAGCGGAATCCGGCTTTGAGGAAACGCTGGATGTCCGCGTCGTGACGGTAATACCGCAACTTGGACTGGCGGAGCCATTCCTTGAAATCGGGGATGATCAGAGCTCTTCTCTCGGACATCAGTTGCTTGGCAAATCGCGTGATCGTATTCCAGCGCACGCTCAACTGAACACCACCTTCCGGGTAAAGAAAGAACAGTCGATAGTGCCCGCCGTCGATGCTGTAAAGCGTGACGGTGAACAGGTCAAAGGGCGCAACACGGCCACACTCCTTGGCCACCGCCTCGAGAATCTGGTGACTGTCTCGGAGATCCTCCATGGCGTGGCGAAGGTTGGTCGACACATCCTCGATGAGTCGGTCGCGAATAATCGCGATCGCGCCGATGACCTTGCCCCGGTCGTCAATATCCGGCATCGCCGAGATTCGAATCGGGACGCGGACGCCGTCGGCGGGACGGGTCACGCCCACCTCATATTCGTCGGCTACACCTCTCGCCATACGCCGCTTTAAATGTCTCCGGACGATGGCGAGGTCGTTGCCACGAAAGAAGGCGGGGAGCGACTTACCCTTGACACTCGCGACCCCGACGATGTCACGCATGGTTTGATTAGCATAGGCGAAGACACCTTTCTGGTTCACTTTGGTTATCCCCCACGGAACAGACTCAAGCTGCTGACGCGTCAGTCTTATCAGAAAGTTCGATGGGTAGGCCTGATATTCTCGACTCCTCATGATGAGATGATGTCCTTTGTGGAACACTCATAGTCTAGCTTAGCGATGAAGGCTTGTCGAGGAGAATCAGTTGATCGAATCGGGGCCGAATTGACTCAAGTAAAAGGTAACCATGGAGAGGGAGGGGGGGCTGGGGGGAGGGGGCGCGGGCGGCGCATCGGCGCCGCGCGCGGCCGGCATGAGCGCCGACCAGACCATTTCACCGCCACTGATTTCCAAACCCTGATGGCCGAAGAACGTCGCGCTAACCCAAAAATCTCCTGCCGAGACGAGGACACAGATTCCGGGGCTTCGCGTTGTGTGTTGGTCAAACGCCCCTGCCTGACAGAGCTTTCAAGGATTGGCGCTGCGAGATTCGCCACCTCCCGCAGAATGCTCTTCTGTTGGCTTCGACTCTGACTTATCGTGGCCGCGGATGATGAAGAAGCCGCTGCGGGCACTGATTATCGAGGACTCGGAGTTTGACGCGGTGTTGCTGGTCAACCAACTGCGATTGGGCCAGTACGACGTCGCGTGGCGGCGGGTCGACACGGCCGAGGCGATGAGCCGGACCCTGGCCGAGCAGCCGTGGGACATCGTGTTCTCCGACCATCAAATGCCTCAGTTCAGCGCGCCCGAGGCGCTCGAGTTGTTGCAGCGCACCGGCCTCGACTTGCCATTCATCATCGTCTCGGGCGGGATCGGCGAGGCCACCGCCGTGGCGCTGATGAAGGCGGGCGCCCATGATTTCCTGACAAAGGGCCAGCTCGGGCGTCTGGTGCCCGCCACGGAACGCGAACTCCGCGAAGCGGCCAACCGGGCCGCGCGACGCCAGGCCGAACAGCAGATGCGCGAAAACGAAATGCGCTACCGTCTGCTCTGGCAATACTCGCCCGATGCCATTCTGATGGCGGACGCCGCGGGGACCATCGGCTTCGTCAATCCCGCCGTCCAGACGGTGTTCGGCTATACCCCTGAAGAACTGCTCGGGCAACCGGTCTCGCTTCTGCTCGGGGCCGAGGCCAACCCTCCGCCCCCGCCCGATCTGGAGGCTGCGGGAACCGACCCGGATTCCGCGCCCATGCGGGAATCCGTCTGCCGTCACAAGGACGGGCACGAGATCACTGTCGAGGTCGGATTCAGCGCGCTCGAGTGGCAGGGCCGGTCCTGGCGCGTCGCCTTCATGCGCGACATCACGGCGCGCCGCAGCGCCGAGAGCGCTTTGCGGGCACGCGACGAGGAATTCCGCGTCGCCCGCGAGATTCAGCGCCGGCTCTTCCCGGAGCAGCCGCCGATCGTCCCCGGCTATGACATTGCCGGCTCGTCGTTTCCCGCGGATGAGGCGGGCGGGGATTATTTTGACTACCTCGAAATGCCCGAGGCGGGTCTGGGCATCGTGGTAGGGGATGTCGCCGGGCACGGCATGGGACCGGCTCTGATCATGGCGGAGACGCGCGCCTACCTGCGCATTGTGGCGTTCAATCACCAGCGCCCGTGCGAGGCATTGACGAAGGCCAATCGGGTGCTGGCCGACGACCTGGGCCAGAGCGACCGGTTCGTGACGGTGTTCTTTGCGCGGATCGATGCCGCGACGCGCACCCTGCTCTACAGCAGCGCCGGGCATCCGGCGGCGTTTCTTATCGGTGCATCCGGCGGACTGAAACGGCGATTGGCACGCACCGGTCCTGCGCTGGGCCTGGACGAAGACACTGAGTATCAGGATGCCCCGGGCGTCACGCTCGACCCCGGCGATCTCCTGGTGGTGTTAACCGACGGCGTCACCGAGGCCGCCGACGCCCAGGGGAGCCTCTTCGGCGCGGACCGTGTCCTCGAAGTCATCCGATCCCACCAGCACCTGCCCGCCCAGGTGATCGTCAAGGCCCTGTGCGCGGCGACCCGCGCGTTCGCCGACGGCGGGCGGCAGACCGATGATGTCACCGTGCTGGTGGTGAAGGCATTGCCCGATTCCGTCGTTGACGGACGGCCCGCCGCTTCCTAGTTTTGCATGCAACCGGCGAGTGCAGGCCCCGGAGGCGTTCCGGGGTCTTTTTCGTGCTGCCCGACACAATTCACAGGACTATGGCAAACACAATTCTGATTGGGGCCCAATGGGGCGACGAGGGCAAAGGCAAGATCATCGACGTGCTCACCGAGGAGGCCGACATTGTGGTGCGGACCCAGGGCGGCAACAACGCCGGCCACACCGTGTTCATCGGCGCCCAGAAATACGTGCTGCACCTCATCCCGTCGGGCATCCTGCGTCCGCGCAAGAAGTGCGTCATCGCCAACGGTGTCGTGATCGATCCGATTTCCCTGGTCGAGGAGATCGACGGCCTGAAGAAGCTGGGGGTCAAGGCGGGGAGCAACCTCTTCATCAGCGAGACCGCACATGTGGTTCTGCCTTATCACCGCGACATCGATGCCCAGCGCGAGGTCCGCAAGGGCCAGCAGAAGATCGGCACCACAAAGCGGGGAATCGGCCCGGCTTACGCCGACAAGATGGCCCGAACCGGCTTGCGAATGATCGACCTGATCGCCCCGGACCGGTTCGAGGCCCTTCTGCGCGACCGGCTTAAAGAGAACAACGAGGTGCTCAAGGCCCTCGGGGCCAAGCCCCTCTCCTTCAAGAGCGTCCACGCCTTATACCGCGCGGCAGGCGATCGGCTTCGTCCCTACGTGACCAACACCGTGGTCATGCTCAATGAAGCCATCCGACGCGGCCAGAACCTGCTCTTCGAGGGGGCGCAAGGCACGTTCCTGGACATCGACCACGGCACCTACCCGTTCGTCACCTCCTCGAACACCACGGCCGGGGGCGCATGCACCGGCTCGGGCGTGCCCCCGCACCGCATGGACAGGGTGGTCGGCGTGATGAAAGCCTACACCACGCGGGTGGGCGAAGGCCCGCTCCCGACCGAGAGCCAGGACATCGCCGATATGCTGCACGGCATGGGGCGCGAGTTCGGCGCCACCACCGGACGCCCGCGGCGCTGCGGCTGGTTTGACGCGGTTGCCACCCGCCACGCCTGCATGGTCAATGGCGTCGACGACCTCGCCATCACCAACATCGACGGCCTCGATACCGTCGAAACCATCCGGGTCTGTGTCGCTTACCGGGTTGGCGGGGCCACCTACGATCACGTGCCCAACGACGCCCAACTCCTGGCCCAATGCCAGCCGGTCTACGCCGATTTCCCAGGCTGGCTGACCCCCACGGGCAAGGCCACGACCTGGAAAGCGCTCCCGCCCAAGACCCGCCAGTACCTCAAAGCCCTGGCCGAATTGTCCGGCGCCCAACTCCTCATCGCCTCAGTCGGCCCGGCGCGCGACCAGACCATCGTCGTCCGCAAATGAGCTCGGGCCCGGCTCACCTCAGCGCGTTCAGCGCGGCGTCCTCGCCGACCCATGTCGCCATCATCATGGACGGCAACGGGCGCTGGGCCAAGGAACGCCATCTGCCGCGCATCGAGGGACACCGCAACGGCGTCGAATCGGTGCGGACCGTGGTGCGCGCCGCGGGTGAAGTCGGCATCAAGTACCTCACTCTCTACGCGTTCTCCGTCGAAAACTGGAATCGGCCCAAGGACGAAGTCGACATGCTGATGAAGTACCTGGCGCGGTACCTCAAGAGCGAGATCGGAGAATTAAACCGCAACAACGTCCGCCTCGAAGTCATCGGCCAGACCTATCGCCTGCCCGAGTTCGTTCAACAGCAAATCGACCGCACCCGGGCCGCCCTCAGCAAGAACAACGGTCTCACGCTCATCCTGGCCCTCAGCTATGGCGGACGCACCGAGATCGTCGAGGCCATGCGCAATATCGCCCGCCAAGTCAAAGAAGGCGGGATCGAACCTGCCGAAATCAACGAACAGGTCGTCGCCCAGAATCTCTACACACGGAGCTACCCGGATCCGGACCTCGTGATCCGGACCAGCGGCGAGTTGCGCGTCAGCAACTTCCTCCTCTGGCAGATCTCGTACGCCGAATTCGTGGTCACCCCCACACTCTGGCCCGATTTCCGCAAACCCCAGTTCCTTGCCGCCCTCGAAGAATACGCCCGCAGACACCGGCGGTTCGGCGGGGTCTGAGATGGGAGTTCGGAGTTCGGAGATCGGAGTTCGGAGATCGGGGGGCGGTGCGCCGGTGCGTCGGAGCGCCGGCTTGCAGCCGGCTTAAGGCGCGCGGGGGCCAGATGGGAGATCGGAGTTCGGAGATCGGGGATCGGAGTTCGGAGATCGGAGATGGGAGATGGGGGATTGATTCGCGGCGCGGGGGCGAAGGGATCATTCGCCGAGATTCCTCCGCAGCAGGGCATCCAGCCGCCGCGGCGACAGCACGGTGATCGCCTTGCCTTTGACCTGGATGAGATCCTGCTGACGGAACTTAGCCAGGGTGCGCGAGAAGGTCTCGCTCACAGTGCCCAACTCGGCGGCGAGCACGCGCTTGGCCACCGGGATCTCGATGCGACAAGGCGTCTGGCCCCGGGGATCCGGACACCGTTTGACCAGCCAGTGGGCCAGCCGGGTCTCGACATCCTTGAGCGTCAAATCGTCCAGCAGACCGACGAGGGCCCGCAGGTGCTGGCTCATGGCGCCAAGCATCCGCAACGCCAACTCCGGATGCCGCCGCAGGAGGGAGACGAACTCCGGCTTCTGCACCAGTAACACCTGGCTGGACTCGACCGCCCGCCCGTCGGCCGGATAGCCGCTTTCGGTGGCAAGGGTGGCCTCGGCGAATGACTCGCCCGAGTGAAAGACGCGAATGACCTGTTCCTTCCCCGTCGTGCTGACGCGGTGGACGTTGATCGCGCCCTGCTGCACGATGTAGAAACCGCGCGAGGGTTCGCCCTCGTGAAACAGATAGTCGCCCTTGGCCAATCGCTTCGACACCGTGATGTCGGCGATGGTGCGCAAATCCGAGGGCGGCAGATCCGCAAACAACCGGCAGGCGCGCAGGGTGTTGATGATCGCCGCCCGCTTGAGTTCAACAAAACCGGACGCATTCATCCGGGTCTTCAAGAAACCTCGAGGCGCAGGAAGTTGGTCAGGATGGTTCTCCCTCCCTCGGTGAGGATGCTCTCGGGGTGGAACTGGACGCCGTGAACGGGCAGTTCGCGATGGCGCACGCCCATGATCTCCCCCTCGTCGGTTTGAGCCGTGACTTCGAGGCACGTCGGCAGGCTCTCCCGTTGAATGACGAGCGAATGATACCGCGTGGCCGGAAATGGATTGGGCATGTCGGCGAAAAGATCGCGTCCGTTATGGTGAATGAGCGACGTCTTGCCATGCATCATGCGATGGTTCACCACGACATTGGCCCCAAACACGTGGCCGATGCACTGATGCCCGAGGCAAACGCCGAAGATCGGCACCTGCCCCGCGAAGGTTCGAATGATGTCATTCGACAGGCCCGATTCGCGAGGGGAGCAAGGGCCTGGCGAAATCAGGATGCGCTCGGGCCGCAGCGCCCGGATCTGATCGAGCGTGACCTGATCGTTGCGATGGACCGCAAGCTCGACCTGCATCTCCCCCAGGTACTGGACGAGGTTGTAGGTGAACGAATCGTAGTTGTCGATGACCAGGACCATACGGTAGCGCCCAGAGTACCCCAACGGAGCCGAAAACAAAAGGGAAAGCGCGTCCGCTCGACGACGGTTTTTCGCTCGGGTGATTTGACAACCGCGGCGGGCGGGACGATGGTGGCGAATGTTAGGGATATTGAATGTACATCATTAGATAAAGTGTTCTCGTTCTGCATGTCTCCGAAATGGTTGCGTCTGCCATGAAAACACACCTGTTTCTCCCCGCCGTCGTTCTTCTCTCTGGCGCACTTCAAGCCGCGGTCTTTGACTACTACGCCGACCTGAATGGACCGTCCGAGTCACCGCCCGTGGCGTCCCTCGGGACCGGGTCCGCCAGCATCAGCTACGACGACATCGCCCACACGCTCGAAATCAAGGTCGACTTCAGCGGGCTGACCGGGCTGACCACCGTCTCTCACATCCATGCGCCCACAGCCACGGCCGGCGCGGGAACCGTCGGCGTCGCGGTCACACCCGGGACGTTGCCCGGTTTCCCAGCCGGAGTGACGGCGGGCTCTTATCTGGGGATCATCGACCTTACCATCGAGGGGAGCTACACCGCCGCGTTTCTAAACAACTTCGGTGGTGGAACCGCCGCCGGCGCCGAGGCCGCGTTGGCCGCCGCGATGGCGGACGGAAGGGCGTATTTCAACATCCACACGACCATCGCGCCGGGCGGCGAAATCCGCGGCTTCCTTGCTGTGCCTGTGCCCGAACCGGCCGCGGCTTCGGTTTTCGCCCTCGGCCTGCTCGGAATCGTGGCGACCTACCGGTCGCGGTCGCCCGCGCACTGAGAGGCGCAGCGGATTGCGGAGCGCGGGTGACGTCTGCTCGAGTGAGCGCGACGACTCACACGCTGTGTCCCATGGACATGGGGCCGCATTATGCCCGCGAGAGAATCCGAGGTGAGAGCATGATCGCTCCTTCTCGCGCAAGAGCTTAAAAGGCCGTGAAGGCAAGGCTAAAGCCGCGGCCAGGCCGTGCGGGCCAACACCCCCGGATCTTCGCCCGCTGCAATCGGGCGCAGGCGGAAGCGGTGGGTTTGCGGCGCGCACGGGATCAGGTACTCCGGATGCGGCCACGCGCCCCAACTGTCGTCGCCGCCGACGCCCTGCTGCTTCGCGTCGAGGTTCAGGACCACGGTGTCGCGGCGCGGGAGGTCGCAGGGATGCGTCACCGACTGGAGGTCGTCTGCTGTGTAGTGCGACGCGTTCACACTGAGCGGTTGCTCCGGATGCGCGATGGCGAGCAGCCCCTCGCCTCGGGTGTTCGTCAAGGCGACCCAGCGCACGTTGACCTTGTTGCCGCTCTCGCCCGGCTCGACGTAGTCGTAACAGAACTGCTCGCGCACCGTGCCACCATACCGGCCCACACGCGCGTCGTTCCGATCCGAATAGGTCTCTTGGGGACCGGGGCCAAGCCACGTGATCCGATCAAGTCCGGCTGGCAGGATCATCTGGGTGCCGAACCGAGGGAGCTTGGGCAGGTCGGTTTTGGCCGGGGTGAATATCGCCTCGACCAGGATCTCGCCGTCGGGCAGCACGGTGTAGCAATTCTCCCAGGTCGCATCGACGCGGGGCAGACTCGATGCGGTCTTCACGACGACGGCGCGGCCGTCGGGTTGGTGCGTGACAGCAAAGGCCGACACGACGGCCTCTTCGTGGGCGCCGCGCCACACGCCCTGCGACTTGACCGCGTCGCGCCCCCGATCGTTGTCCGTCGGCGCCCGCCAGAAATCCGGTCGCAGCGGGGATTCGATGCGTTCCTTGCCTCGGCGCTCGAGTGAAGAGAGCGCGCCGGTCCGCTTGTCGAATGTGACCGTGAAGTCGAGCCCGGCCACACGCACATCGACGTCCGTCTCGCTCACGGAGAGGCCCGGGAACCCGTCGTAGCGCGGAGCGGGAGCCGGAGCCGCGTCGGGCAACTGGATCTGGTCCCAGGCAATCTCGTGGCCGCGTCGGGCCCACGGCGCATCGCTCTTCAGGCGGAAGCTCAGCTCGAGGAAGTACTCGATGCCGGGCTTGGGCGTGAAAGGGGCGACGGGAATCGCGAGATTGGCGGACGCGCGCGGTGCAAGATCCGGCCCGGGCAACTCGCCGCGCTGCAGAGTGTGTCCGTCGCCGGTCAGGCTCCAATGCACCGCGACGAGGTCTTTGGGATTGGTGAAATCGAACCAGTTGACGACCTTGACGGTGCGCGCGGCCAGATCGGCGGGATGGCAGTGCAGGTACTGGTAGATGTGTTTGACTTCCATCAGGCCGGGGTGGGGTTTGCGGTCGGGGGAGACCAGGCCGTTGCACAGGAAGTTCTGATCGCTGGGCGTGCCAGGCGGGCCGTGATCGCCTCCGAAAGCCCAGAACCACGGCTCGCCCTTCTTCACGGGTTGCACGGTCCGCGTTGCGTTGCGGCGGACCGGTTCACGCAGGGCCTGATCGACCCAGTCCCAGATGAAGCCGCCCTGGAGATACGGTTTCTCGTAGATCAAGTCCCAGTAATGCCCCATGTTGCCGCTGCTGTTCCCCATCGCGTGCGCGTACTCGCAGAGGATCATCGGACGCGTCCGCTCGGTCTGCGCTTCGAGGACGAAGTCGCGTCCCCAGCCCCCGTCGACACGCTCGCCCTCGGCGTACTTGCGGAGCTGGGACGGGTGGGGATACATGGGACAATAGATGTCGGTGTTGGAGGCGAAGCCGGCCCGTTCGTGGTGGACGGGGCGGCTCCGATCGCGCTGTTTGATCCAATCGTAGGTGGCGTGGAAGTTCGGGCCATTGCCGGCCTCGTTGCCCAGCGACCAGATGATCACCGAGGGATGGTTCTTGTCGCGCTCGACCATCCGGATGGTCCGGTCGAGATGCGCGTCCTTCCACTCCGGGACATTGGCCAGGGATTCGCGGCCGTAGCCCATGCCGTGGCTTTCGATGTTGGCCTCGTCCACCAGGTAGAGCCCGTAGCGGTCGCACAGGTCATACCAGGCCGGCTGGTTCGGGTAATGCGAAGTGCGCACGGCGTTGAGATTGTGCTGTTTCATCACCCGGATGTCTTCGAGCATCCCCTCGACGGTGACGGCCTGGCCCCGGTCCGGATCGGTTTCGTGGCGGTTGGCGCCCTTGATCAGGATGCGCTGGCCGTTGACGAGCAGGTTGCCATTGGCGATCTCGACCTCGCGGAAGCCGACGTTGGCCGGAATGACTTCGAGCACCTTGCCGGCGCTGTCTTCGAGCACGATCAGCAGCTTGTAGAGGGCGGGCGTCTCCGCCGTCCATTTGGCCGGATTGACGACCGATTGCGTGATGCTCCCTTGTCCGCCGCGGCCGTCGGGTCCGACGCGCAATTCGAGCCTGGGCGAGGCGACGCTCTGGCCGCGGGCGTCGAGCAGGCGGCAGTTCACCGTCACGTCCGCCGGCTGGCCGGTCGTGTTCTCGAGCGTGACGGACACGCTCAGGGTCGCATCCCGGTAATCCGCATCGAGGTCGGTTTTGACTTCGAAATCGCGGATATGGATGTTTGGCGGCGACCACAGGTAGACGTCCCGGAAAATGCCGCTCATGCGCCAGAAATCCTGGTCTTCGAGGTAGGAGCCGTCACACCAGCGGATGTTCTCGACCGCGAGCACGTTCGGACCGGGGTTGAGGAACGAGGTGATATCGAACTGGACGGGCGTGCGTGAGTCCTTGCCCATGCCGACCTTCTGTCCGTTCACCCACAGATAGAAGAACGAATTGACACCGTCGAAAGCGATGAAGACGCGGCGCCCGGCCCAGTCGCCCGGCACGGTGAATGTGCGGCGGTACGAGTTGACGGTGTTGTTCGGATCGTCTTCGGGCACGAACGGCGGCATCCAGGGTTTGGGCCACGGATAGGGGATGTTGACGTAGATCGGCACGCCGTAACCGTGCATTTCGACGTTCGACGGCACCGGGATCGTCGCCCACGCCCGGTCGTCGAAATCCCGTCGCCAGAACTCCGGCACACGCTCGCTGTGGTTCTTTCCGTACCGGTACTTCCAGTCCCCGTTGAGCGAATGGTAGAAGCGCGACCGGACGCGCTCGGCGTTGCACACCGGCCCGACCTTGAGCGCCGTTCGAATGTCCGGGCAAATGACCATTGTCGCATGGGGCGGCAGGTTGCGGATGCCCGTCAGACCGGGATTCTGCCAATCCGGCGGCGTGGCGTCGGCAAACGCCGCTGCGAGGGTGGCTGCGAGAGGGAGGAGCGCTTGGGCGCAGCGAGCCAGAACACGGTGATTCATAACTGCACGAGTATTGCCCGTTTCTCCCGCCCGAGTCACGCCGGGATTTTTTTTCCGGGGCCGCGGGTGTCTGGTTTTGGCCCTGGCTTACCCCCCAAGACGTTCCAGGGCGCACCAATTCCCCGTGTGGGGCATGGGAGCCCAAGACAATTCCGAGAGGTCAAGCCTTGACGTTCGTGGCCCGAGGCGGATTGTGTGGCGCTATGGATACGACGCAGGGTCCCCTGCATCGATCGGTGCGTCAGGACCGTCCCTCCTGGCGGGGTGTCAGCGCTGTTGCGGCGCTTCTCTTGCTTTTGTCCACGCCGACCCGCGCCCTCGATTGGCCCCAGTTCCGCGGCCCAAACGGGGACGGCACCACGCCTGAGCCCATCCAGTTCGATTGGCCGGCGGCGGGACCGCGGCTTCTCTGGAAAAACACTCTGACCAACGGATTCAGTTCAATTGCGGTCAGCCAGGGGCGGGTCCTCACCCAGGTGCTTCAGACACTCGCAGGCGGCAAGCGCGAGGTGGCGGTCGCTTATGACGTCGAGACGGGGGCCATGCTGTGGAATCGCCCGCTGTTGCCCGTTAAAGACCCGCTCTACGATGGTGGCGGGGACAACGGCGCACCCGGCAATGGCGGAGGCGATGGCCCGCGGTCCACACCGACAATCGTCGGATCCCGGGTGGTGATCCTGACCTCGTGGCAGTCGCTTTATTGCCTGGATCTGATCAGCGGAGACATTCTGTGGAGCAAGGACCTCGTGGCCCTTTACGGGGCGCGCGGGATCACGTGGCAGAGTGCGGCCTCGCCGGTGGTCGAGAACGACCTCGTCATTGTCAACTGCAATGCCTCCGGCAAGACCTTCGTGGCCCTCCACATCGCGGACGGCAGTCTCGGCTGGCAATCGAGCACCACGGACAAGATGACTCAATCGACCCCGGTGGTCGCGGACCTGTTGGGGACCCGGCAATTGGTCTACTACGCCCAGAGCGGCCTGGTCGGACTCGATCCTGCGAACGGCGCGGTGCTCTGGCGCCAATCGGCCACCTACAATGGCACCTCCGTGGCCGCTTCGCCCGTGGTCGCGACGAACCTCGTTTATGCCTCGGCAGGGTACAACACGGGCGCGCGCGTGGCGCGGGTCGCGAAGACGGGGGCGGCGTTCACCTCAACCCAAATCGCACGGACCTCGGGGGCGAATGAGAATCATTGGGCCACTCCGGTGCACCACCAGGGCTATGTGTATGGCTTGTACGGAAGCACGGACCAGGGAGGCTATTTCTACGCCCAAACGCCCTTGAAATGCGTCAAACTCGACACGCTCGAGGAACTATGGTCGGTCGAAGGTTTCGGCCCGGGTGGAGTCATCCTGGTCAACAACAAGCTCCTGGTGCTCACCCAGGCCGGCGAGCTGGTTTTGGTCGACCCCAACCCGATGGCCTACGCCGAACTCCGCCGGTTCAAGGCCGTCGGCGGCAAGTGCTGGAATGTCCCCGCCGTCAGCAACGGACGGCTCTATGTGCGCAGCACCAAGGAGATCGCGGCCTTTGACGTGTCGCTGGCACCACCCCCAGCCCTGCGCCTCGAGCCCCCCACGGTCGCCTCCGACGGCACGGTCCGGTTGCGCCTCACCAATGCCGATGGCTCCCCCGCGGACGCCGGACGCGCGGCACGCATCGCCGTCTACGTGTCCCCCGACGCGCCCCGCGCAAGCACGAACTGGTCGCGTTTGCCGGCGGCGGTGACGCCGGTGGATGCCGGGTTCAGGATCGAGGACACGGCAGGGGGGCAGCCACAGCGTTTCTATCGCGCCCAGGAAGATCCTTAGATGATCGCACCCTCGAAATCCGCGCTCCGACGACTGTTGCCGACATGCCTCCGGCCTTTGAAAGCGCCGTGGCGGCAGGCGGGTGCGCGCCGGGTGCTGGCTGCATTTACCCTGATTGAGTTGCTGGTTGTGATCGCGATCATCGCGATCCTTGCGGGATTGCTGCTTCCTGCGCTGTCGAGTGCCAAGGAACGGGGACGCCGCACCGCATGCAAGAACGGGATTCGCCAGTTCATTCTGGCCACCCATATGTATGCCGGCGATTTCGACGATCTGTTGCCGCTGGGAAACACCGATTACCCCGCGGCTTCAGACCCGCCCGCCGAGGATCTTCCGGTCCTCAGCACCAACACCCGCAACCAAATCATCACTTACGCGGGGAGCTGGAAGATTCTGGATTGCCCCAGTCTGGGCAAACCGTTCAACCAGCCCGAGGGCTGGCAACCGGAGCCCAATTACGGCTTCGTGATCGGATATAACTACATGGGCGGCCATACCCGGACGCCCTGGGGCCCGGCCGAGGGCCACGACGCCACCTGGGTATCCCCGCGGCACACCAGCCAGGATCCTAAACTCGTGCTGGTCACCGACCCCAATAACTGGTCGCCCGGCTACGGCAAAACCCTGGCGCCGCACGGCGCCGCTGGCCCGGTTTTCAAGGGTGGCGATTTCGTCAACGCCGCCGCCGAAGGGCTCAGCTCGCAAAGCATCGGCGCCAAGGGCGGTAACGTGGGCAGGACCGACGGTTCGGTCGAGTGGAGGGACATCGCCCAGATGCGAGTCTATCGCGGCTCGCTCAAGTGGGAGGATGCCGGCTGCACGGCAGCCTGGTAGACCGCCCCGTCCTCGTGACTGTCGGGTGCAGGGGGCGGGTGTGCAGGGCCAATTCATGAAGCGGAGCGGCGACGGCCCGTCGCCGACAAACACCTTCTTCACTCGCGGCGGCGCGTCGCGCACTCGTTCTGGTACATCGAGGACTGACCGCCCCTGCGCCCGCGTCAGCGCATGACCGAGGCCAGAATCTCGAGGGCTTGCGCATTGATGCGCTTCGCGCGCTCTTCAGTGCCCGCTTCGGCGTAACACCGGAATTCCGGCGCATTCCCGGAGGCCCGCAAGTGGAGGATCTCGCCGTTGCCGAATGTCACCCGCAGACCGTCTGTCCGATCGATCGTTCTCACCTCGCCGCACAGGGCGCCAAACACCGCTTCGAGCGCCCGGCGATCCGCCACGTCGCTCCCGGTGGTGAAACGCTCGAGCAGCGCGGCGCTCGTCCGAGGCGGGACATTCTTCATCCGATCGCTGGCGGTGAACCGGGCCGGAAGAGCCGCGGCAAGCTCGGACACGCGCTGTCGCTCGCGCTTCGCGAGCAGCAGAACGCTCAGAATCAGAAGGACGGCGTCGCGCGTCGGCAGGGCGCGCAGCGTGCGGCCTTGTCGCTCGATGTGGGAATTGAGAAGAAAACCGCCGTTGGCCTCGTATCCCACCACCCGGCGCCCTCCGGCCGCCGTGGCGGCGTTCATCGCGGCGATGACGTACGGCGAGCCGATCCGCGTCCGGCGCACCTCCCTGAACCAACCGCATCTCTCGACGGCCGTGTTGCAGCTCACCGGCGTGCAGACCGCGTCCGCATCGAGAAACCGCGCGCACAGGATTCCGGCCAGATCGCCGCGCAGCCAACGGCCCCGTTCATCGCTCAGGAGCGGGCGGTCGCTGTCCCCATCGGTCGAGACCAGAGCGTCGTAGCGGTCTTCCTGCGCCCATTGTTCTGCCAGCGCCACGTCCTCGGGGCGGATGGCTTCGGTGTCGACGGGAATGAAGACCTCCGAGCGACCGAGAAGGACGGTCTGGGCGCCGAGAGCTTCGAGGATCCGGGCGAGCATGTCGCGCCCGACCGCCGAGTGCTGGTACACGCCCAACCGGAGTCCATCGAGTGCGCTGCTCCCGAGGAAATCGACGTAGCGGGCAACGTACTGCTCGCCCGCCTCCACCGACTCGATGCGGGCGACGGGGCCTGGGCGGGCAAAACGGCCTGCAGAGTCGAATAGACCGTCGTCCATCTCGACGACCTGCCTCGCGATGCCCTCTTCGTCCTCCTTGAGAATCTCGCCTGAGGGCGTGTTGAACTTGATCCCGTTCCGGTCCTCGGGGATATGACTGCCGGTCACCATGATGGCCGGGATTTGACGTTCGAGCCCGAACAGGGCCAGGGCGGGCGAGGGAATCCTGCCGCACCAAACGACCCGGTATCCCATTGCCTCGGCGGCGCGGGCGACGGCTTCCATGATGCGGCCGGTGCTGGGGCGCAGATCGCCCGCCACGGCAATCGCGCGGTTGTTGGGAGCCGGCTTGCCTCGAGACTCGAGGTGCTGCAAGAAACCGGTCGTGTACGCGTAACAGACGAGGTCCGTCATCGCGTCCGCCAGGCCGCGTGCGCCGCTTGTGCCAAAAGCGACGCCACTGGCCGCCATCAATTCCCGCAGGTTGGTTTTCATGGGTGTAGAGGATCAGCGGCAGGCGGCGCAGGCGCGGCGCAGGTACTCTTCGTAGGCCCAGTCGCCACTGCTGCCGGTCTGCCGAGTGACAACCAGATCCAGGCTCGGAACGAATGCGATGAATTGCCCGCCGGATCCCGGCTTGCAGCGCGCGTCCGCGGGAATGCCTGCGCCGTTGCGTCCGGTCGCGGGGTCATGGCGGGCGGGCAATTCCCAGCCGTGCGAAAAGACCTGGGGATTCAACTTCCAGCGGAGTTCGGGGCTTTTCACCGTGTGGGTGGGGGCGGCCGTTTGGTGGACGAACCACGCCGGGATGATCTGTTTCTCGCCCCATTTCCCCCCCCGCAGCATGCAATAGGCGATCCGGGCCAGATCGCGCGCCGGCATGCCCAAACCATGCGTGGTGTGGCGCCCGATCCGCTCGCCGCCCTCAAAGAACTGAAACCACCAATGCTCGATGCCGAGCGGACGGAACAGCGCGTCGATCGCAAACTGGTCGTATGGCGTGCCGGTGACCGTCTCGCAGACCAGCGCCGCATGATGCAGCGCGTGGGTCGAGTAACCGCACGCAGTCCCGGGATCGAACGCGAGCCGCGCCGTCCGGGGATCGCCGCTGAGCCCCAGCACGTATTCCCACGTCCCGTCATTGGGCGCACCCGTGGCTTCCGGACAGAGCCCCGATGTGTGGTTGAACAGTTGGCGCACCGTGATCGCGGCCTTGCGCGCATCGCTCAGGGGCGAAGCCCACGGGATGAAATCGAACGCCCGATCCTCGAACGACATTCTCCTCGGTGTGAGCCCCTGCTGGCTGCGCTCGGATGCAATCGCCAGCACGGTGGCGCAGACCGCCTTCGAGACCGAGGCCACGCGCCGCGCGTCGGTCTTGCTGCTGTTGCCCCGCTCGACTTCGAGCACGATGTGCCCCTGCCGAATCACCACCGCGGCGAAGTTCCGATTGTCGCTGGCCCGCAGCCACGCCCCGAGTGCGTCGAGCTTGTCCGGATCCATCCCCCCACGCTCGCGGATGGCATCCGCCTGATCCAGAACCCGCCAGCCGCCCGCGCTTTCAGGCGGCGGATAGTACGCGGAATCGGACGCCAGGGGCAGGGGCGGTGCCGGGCCGGCGCCGACACCGAGCCACATGCACGGCAGGAGAATCATCCAGGCGCCGCGCCCGAACCGGCAGCGATGACCGAACCATGCGTGCATTCTTTTTGTCTTCATCCGAGCCAAGCGTCGCGGTGCGCTCGCACGAAGTCGTCGTCGTTCAACTCCGGATAAGCGCCGCAGACGCGATCGATCTCGTCGCTCTGTCCGGCGGAAAGCGTTTCACGGGTGTCCAGGCACCATCGTCCGGCCGTGAGCCCCTGGCGGCGCAGGATCTCGTGCAAACCCGCGATGCAGCCCGCAAACCCATGGGCGGCGTCGAACAGCGCCGCGTTGGCATCCGTCACCGCGGCCCCGAGCCGGAGCAGGTCGGGCGGCACGCGCCGTCCGGCACCACGCGCGACGCGGCGACACGCCCGGTGCAATTCGACCGCCTTGCGTGTCCAGACCGCCCAGTGCCCCAGCAAACCCCCAACGATCCGGCGTTCGATCATGGCGCTGCCGACGCGGAAGCGAAACGGAGTGAGCAGGTCCGTCACGATCGTATCGTCGTTCCCCGTGTACAGCGCGATGTCGTCCCGTCCCGCTTCCGCAACCGCGCGGATCACGTCGAGGGTCTGATAGCGGTTGAATGGGGCGATTTTGATGGCGACCACATTCTCGATCTCCGCGAACCGGCGCCAGAAGCCGAACGGCAGGACGCGCCCCCCCACCGCCGGCTGCAGATAGAATCCGACCAAAGGAATCTCGCGCGCCACCGCCCGGCAATGGGCGAGCAAGGCGCGCTCGGGGGCGTCGCGGAGAGCGCCCAGCGAGAGCAATCCCGCGTGGTAGCCGAGCGCGCGGGCGAGCCGGGCCTCGCGCGCCGCCTGCGCTGTCGGGCCGCAAATGCCGGCGATCAGGACCGCTGGCCGGCCCGATGAGCCCACGGCCTCGACGGCCGTTCGAGCGGCAAGCTCGAGGACGGGTCCGAGGAGTCCGTGCCGCGGATCACGAATCGCGAACTGGGTGGTATGAACGCCGACCGCGAGACCGCCCGCGCCCGCGGCAAGGTAATAGCGCGTGAGCGCCCGCTGCCGGCGTTCGTCCAATGTGCGGTGGCGGGTCAGGGCCAGCGGATGCGCCGGGATCACCAGTCCCTCGCCCAGCCTGCCGCGCACCCATTCCGGAGGCTGCGGATAGTCATTCATCGCCTGTCTTGAGCCGCTCTCAACTCTCAACTCTGCACTCTCCACTTTCAATACTGCCCATCGCGCACCTCGAAATGGGTCGGTCTCTCGAGACTGCGCCCGCCGCTTTTTACCCAATCCGCCACCCAGCGGATGATCGTGTCGATGCGTGTCGGGGGTTCGCCCAGGGTCCGGCACAGGGGCGCAGCGTTGCCGAGCAGGGCGGTCTGGGACTCCGCCCCGGTAAACTCCGGCGCGCGGCCAAGAAACGTCCCCAGTTTGCTGGCGACTTCGCGGACGGAGAAGAGCTCAGGGCGGCACAGGTTCCAGACCGCGGGCGGGGAAGCGGCCAGACCGAGCGCGCGGAGGATCATGGCGTTGGCATCACCCTGCCAGATGCAGTTGAACCAGCCATTGGCCAGCGGGATTGGAATGCCCGCCTGGATACGGCGGGCGAGGTCGGCGATCACTCCGTACCGCAGTTCGACTGCATAGAACAGGCGCAGCAGCACGACCGGCGTGTTTTGGCGGCGGGAAGCGTATTCAAAGAGCCGTTCCCGAGCCACGGCGGCGTTGGCATACTCGCCCAAGGGATGCAGCGGATCCGCCTCGACCGATCCGCCGCACCGGACTTCTGCGAGCGGGTAAACGTTCCCGGTCGAGATGGCGGCGATGCGCGCCTGGGGGTAACGCGCTGCCACACGCTCCGGCACGAGGGTGTTGACCGCCCAGGTCAGCGCCGGCGCCTGAGACGTGCCGAACTTCAATCCAACCATGTACACCACGTTCTGCGCATCCGGCAGACGCCCCACGCCGTCGGCCTCGAGTAGATCGACAGAGCACGTCCGGACACCTCTTTCTTCGAGCCAGCCCCGGATGCGCGGATCGCTGAACCGGCTTGCCGCGATTACCTCGAGCGGGTGCTGCGCGGCCTCGGCCGCCCGGCGAGCCAGCACGGCAAGCGTCGGCCCCATCTTCCCCCCGGCGCCGAGGATCACCAGCGGACTCGAGAGAGTCCGCACGAACTCGATGAGCCGTGCGCATGGCCGAGTCAACCAGTCGTCCAGGGCGGATTCACTCGAGAAGTTGTCGGGACAAGTCATCGGTGCTCTTCTTCTGTCAACGACGTCGTTTGGGCACCGCCTGGCCTCGCAGGCCGCCGGTCAGCGCCTTCGGAAGGCGGCGGTGAACCGCCCGCATTCTCCCGCAGCCGCGTGTGCGCGTCAACCCAGGCCAACATCAGCGGTCCTGACTTTGCGCGCAGGGCTTGACGCCGGGCGAGAGCATCGGGCCTGCACCGGATGGAGACTCCCGGTGCAGCAGGCCCGCGTGCCCCCGACGCGGCGCTGTAGGCCGCGTGCCCCGACGCGGCGCAACGACACCCTAATCAGGACGCACGTTCCAACCGAGAGAATCTCCGTCGACAAACCTCCGCCGGTTGCTTGACACCCCAACATGTGGTGTGATACCAGTCCGCAAGCCACATCCGGCAGTGTCCATCCCGTGTGGCAGAATATGAGATGTCCGAAATGCGGCGGTCTGAACGACAAGGTGATCGATTCACGGGCCTCGCGGGAAGGGGCCACGATTCGGCGCCGTCGTGAATGCCTTCGCTGCGAACATCGGTTCACCACCTACGAAGCGATCGAGACGCAGACGCTCATGGTCATCAAACGGGATGGGCGGCGCGAGGAGTTTTCAAGAGACAAGTTGCTCAACGGCATTCGAAAAGCGTGCCAAAAGCGGCCTGTCAGCCCTCAGGCCATCGAGGAAATCGTCGATCGCATCGTGGCCGAGTTGCACGACAGGTACGAGGGCGAGGTGCCCTGCATGGCGATCGGAGAACGCATCATGGATGAACTCCGCACCCTCGATGGCGTCGCCTACGTCCGGTTCGCCAGCGTCTATCGGCGATTCGAGGAAGCCACGGACTTCGTCCAAGCGGTCCAGAAACTCGAGGTGCGACATGACACCGCAACCTACCGCCTGCCTGGTTTTTAAAGGGGCGTCCGACCTCATCGTCTGCGGCGCAGCCGGCGTCAGCATCGAGTTGGTCGGCGAAGGCCTCAACGGATCCGAGTCGGACCTGGTCCGCGAAGCCGCCACCGGCGTTCTGCATTATTTCCAGCATGACCTCGGACGCGACACCGTCACGATCGGGGAGTTCGCCGAGGTCCTTGCCAAGGTCTTGCGCGGCTTCGGTCTCAACGTCGAAAGCTGCCTGCGCGTCCAGGACGAGACGCCCGCGGCTGAAGCGGATTTGGCCGACTTGATCGTCGAGGGCGGAGGGACGTTCGAGTTGGAATTCTACCAGCGCCTCAGGGAAGAACTCGCCCGCCAGTTGAAACCGGGTCCCCGCGTGGTCCGTTTCACCGGCCTCCGCGTCTGCGTGAAGAAGTTGGCTGGCGCCCGGCGGTGGAGCGGACGCTGCGAGGTGTTGAGCGATCAGATTGTCGAGTACCTGCGGCAGTGCCTGCATGCCGAGCGCAATGCCGGCCACTGCCCCGTCATTGTCGTATGAGCAAAACCCTGTTCGAGCGCATCTGCGCCAAGGAAATCCCTGCCAAGATCGTTTACGAGGACGATTTGGTCGTGGCGTTTCACGACATCCATCCAGCCGCCCCAACCCACATTCTCCTTGTCCCGCGCCGCCCCGTGCCCTGCGTGGGCAAGGCCGCTCCCGAGGACCAGGCCTTGCTGGGGCACCTGCTCTTGAAGGCAGCCGAGGTGGCTCGCCTGGCCGGTCTCGACAACGGCTACCGGCTTGTGTTCAACAACGGACGTGACGCTGGCGAGGCGGTCCCGCACCTGCATTGCCACATCCTGGGCGGACGGCCCCTGGGCTGGCCGCCAGGTTAGCCCCTCTCGAACACCGTGACGGCCGTAAACGCATGAAACGCCACGGCATGTTTTTTACACTCTTCATCAGCATCTTCTTTTTGGTTGGGCTCGGCATGCTGGGCTATGGAGTCCATTCGTTCTATCGTGGACGGCAGGCTTTATCGTGGCCTGGAGTCGAGGGTCGCCTTTTGGAGTGCAGTCTGGAGGAGCATGCCGATAGCGAGAGCACCACGTGGGAGGTCAAGGTGCGATACACCTACTCGGTGGCAGGGCAGGAGTTCGAGGGGAAGCGGGTTGCCTTCGGATACAGCGGAAGCAGCACTCACGAGGAACACCGAGGCATCTACGATAAGCTGCAGTCGGGCTCAGGTGTCATGGTTCGCTACCAGCCCGGCAATCCAAGCGATTCTGTGCTGGCGGCCGGCTTCAACCGCTCGACATTCTTGATCCTGGCATTCGCAGTCACTTGGCTCTTGTTCACGACGGGCTTCACCGTCCTGTGGACGACATCCTCCGGCCGAGACGCCCGGATCTTGGAGCAGATTGAGATCCTCAGATGAGAACTGCCGCAGGCCTATCTGCTCCTGGATAGGCACGACGCTCACGGAGCGAATCGAGCAGTCCAGTCCGGCTTTGCGAGCGGGAACATTCCCAAGATGGCCAGGGCCAGCGCCTGTGGGGATTCGAGCCGGTGAGCACGCAGGCGCAAAGCCGCAGCGCTGGGGGGATTCCAAACAGCGGACCGCCAAGGAACGAACCGCCAGGGCCCACTTTGCATCAGCCGCGAAGATCCAGTAACGGACTGCCCCGGTCGCGTGACAGAATTCTCTCAGCATGCAACGATGTCATGGGATAGCACCGCAGCGCGGAACTTCGGTTTGCCCCTGCATCCTCTCCCCCGTTTCGCTCCAGTCGTGATGCTCAGTTCCCAGCCCCGGAGTTCGTGCACGGACCCCGCAACCATGTCGGCGAGGAAGAGCGTCCATTGCCCATTGGTGGCGCTCATTCCTTTGAAGGTCGAGAGCGTGGCGGCCCGCAGGTCAGTGTCCAGCACCGCGTCCGGATCCGTGGCGCGGCCGTCCGGAGCCCAGGTTCCCGTCAACGCGCCGGTCGCGGACAACGGCGGGGAGCCGGAGAAGGTCACCCCGTACTGATGGATGTCGCCGTTAGCCGCCGCGTCACCGAACCGAACCTGGAATCCGTGATCGCCGTAGCCGATTGGATTCTCGGCTGTTTTCCCCGCGCCGTTGAGGAGGACCGCGTGGGCGCCCCCCATGTTCAGGTACGCATACAAATCACCGCTCCACGTGCCGGAGATGTCCACTGACAGGGTGATCTTCTGGATGTCTGCCAGCAGGCTGTTGGAGACGCTATGTTGGACGAAGGTGCCGATCCCGCCATCCGGGACTTCGAGGTTCAGGCCCAGGTCGGCGGATCTGTACTGGAAATACTGCGCTTGCGTCACCCAGCAGCAGGCGGCCAGCAGGAGGAGCGCAGTGAACAAAACGGACCGCGGACGTCTCCGTCCGCAGCCGAGCAGGTTCATCGGATTCGTTCGCAGAACTGTACCGTCATCCGCGCCGTGCTGCGGGTGAGGACACCCGCGCGCCAGCCCGGACCGCGGTCGTCTCGTCCGCAGCCGAGCAGGATCACCAGCCTCGTTCGCAGGACTGTGCAGTTGTTCGCACCGGGCTGCGGGCGGGGACGCCCGCGCTCGTGCGCCTGTGGAGGCGTACACACAGCAGGGTGAAAGTCCCTGTCAGGCGGAACGTTCACCCGCCTGTAAGCGAAGGCTACTGCGTCGTGGTAACACGAGGTGGGGAGCTGCCGGAGGTGAACA
>JAKLFY010000084.1 GCA_022710935.1 Verrucomicrobiota bacterium | reverse complement strand
AGCGGCGCCAACACGGCGTGTGTGTCCATCGCCACGGGATTTCCCAGCTTCCTTGTCACCAATTCGGGCTGCGGGAGCACGTCACAGAACCCTTGCTGATAAAACACCCACTTTGGGGACAAGCTCTAAGGAGCGAGGACCTCGGCGAGTTCGGTCGAGCCGCCCGGGAGAGAAGGGCGGGAAAACGCAGACCGGATTTGGTCTGAGGCGCGCCTCGCTAGCAGCCGACGTGAGGAGGCTCGGGTCTGTTTCGGATTTCGGATCTCGGGTTTCGGACTTTGAAGGTGGCGCCTCCCCATGCTCGTGGCGTCCCAGGGCCAAAAACCGGCGGGCCAGCGAGATCTGGATTTCCGTGATCCGGTCCAACAACTCCTCGACCCAAGCGGGCCGGTCCACCATGTCCATCAGCAGGAGATCGAATCCCCGCAGCGACCATGCCCGCTCGAAGAGCGCAAAACCAAAATTCGGAACCGCGAAATGCTGCCCGCCGTCGGCGGCGACGGTGTTTTCCGCATCTGCGAGCAGGCCCGGCGCATGCGGGTCGGGCCACGAATAGGCGGCCAGGTCGGTCGATTCCGCCAGCGGCGCGTGGGCATGCCAATAACCTTCCGTTTCGGTGCCCCATCCTGCGCCCCACCAGTCGAACCGGACCCGACCATCCCGGCTGACGCGCGGAGTGTGGGTGACATCCAGGCGGAGGAGGTGATTGTCCAGTCGGGCGGGCAGTTCGCTCGGGGCGCACTGGAAGCAAGCCGCGAGCTTGGCCCCCATCGCGGCGGTGTAGTTGGTTTGGACCGGCAGACGGTCCACCGGTCGACGTTCGAGCGTCCGGCGCATGCGCTCTTTGGGGGTCAGTTTGTCGGCCATGCAGCCAGTACGATTCACGTTTCGAGCGTCTTCGAGGTGCGAGGTGCGGTTGGGCTTCAACTGGCCGCGGATCATCCATCCGCCCATGATCTTGTTCAAGTTGTTCGTGCCGCTCGAAAGCGTGGCGTCCACGGCCAACTTCCGCTCGGAGGTGCCGGGCAGGTATTCGACACCGCCGCCGATGCGAAGAGTTTGAGGGGTCAACCGTTCGTTCCAGTCCGAACCTGAGAAGTGCCTGGCTCCTGGGGCTTGCGCTGTGCCGGGCGGATTCCGTGCCGGAATGCGCGAGAATTGGCTCGCGCAGTCCGCGCGGTTTTCGAAATACTCGCGCCCGTGAGTCGAAGCAACGACGGTCATTCCACCGCCGCCTCCATGCCGGCCCCGCCTGTCCATGCTCCGGAGTTTCACCTGCCGACCGAGGGTTTCCAGGGGACGCCTGAGGAGATCGAGCGCCAGTGGTTCGAGCAGGTGTACCGGGGGCGCGGCGACACCATGAAGCAGCTCACGCTGCGGGCCGTGCTGATGGGATCGCTGCTGGGTGGGGTGCTCTCCCTGACCAACATCTACATCGGGCTGAAGGCGGGCTGGGGTTTTGGCGTGGCCATCACCGCCTGCATTCTCTCCTACGCCATCTGGACCACCCTGTACAAGCTGCGCGTGGTGGGCAGCCAGATGACGATCCTGGAGAACAACTGCATGCAGTCCACCGCCAGCGCGGCGGGCTACTCGACGGGCGGCACGCTGATCTCCGCCTTCGCCGCCTATATCATCATCAATGGTCAGCCGCTGGGCCTTGGGCTGACGCTGGCGTGGGTGTTCTTCATCGCGGTGTTGGGCGTGACGATGGCAGTGCCCATGAAGCGCCAGATGATCAACATCGAGCAACTGCGTTTCCCCAGCGGCATCGCGGCGGCCGAGACGCTCAATGCGCTCCACTCCAAGGGCGATGGCGGCATGCGCGCGGCGAAGGCCCTGGGGATCGCCGGCGCGCTGGCCATGGCGAGTCAGTTCTGGGTGGATGGGCTGCGGCTGATCAGCCACGCGTGGGAGCGGTTCCAGCTCGGCGGGTTTGTCGGCACGCTCAATGAAGCCATCTGGGGCAAGGCCTGGATGGGTCGGACGGTCATGTTCAGTTGGGACCCCATCTTCATCGCGGCAGGGGCGATCACGGGCATGCGGGTGTGCGCGAGCATGTTCATCAGCGGCACGCTCTGCTGGATGGTGTTTGTCCCCCTCCTCCAGAGTCATGGCGTCACAGATGCCACGGGTTTCAGGGACCTCGTGCAATGGACGCTCTGGGGGGGGACGGCGTGCATGGTGAGTTCCGGCATCCTCTCATTCGGTCTGCAATGGAAGAGTGCCTTGCGCGCCTTCCGCGGGCTGGGCGCCATGTTCCGTCGGGGTGCGAAGGGGACGGATGAAATGGACGCCATCGAGGTGCCCAGCGCCTGGTTCCTGGTGGGCCAGGTGGCGTCGCTGGTTGCCCTGGCCTGGCTGGCCCGGGCTTCCTTCGGCATGCCGTATTGGGAGAGCACGCTCGCGGTCGTCCTCTCCTTCCTGCTGGCCCTGGTGGCGTGCCGGGTCACGGGCGAGACCGACACGACACCGATCGGCGCCATGGGCAAGGTGACGCAGCTCACCTTCGGCGTGATCAATCCCAGCAGCCCGAACGTCAACCTGATGGCGGCGAACATCACCGCCGGCGCCGCCGCATCTTCAGCGGATCTGCTCACGGATCTCAAGAGCGGCTACCTCCTGGGCGCGCATCCGCGGCGCCAGTTCCTGGCGCAGTTTTCCGGCATCTTCATCGGCACCGTCGTGACCGTATTCGCCTTCACCGCCATGGTGCCCAACGCGCAGATCCTGGGATCCAACCAGTTTCCCGCCCCCGCCGCCATGACCTGGGCCGCCGTGGCGAAAGCCATGACCGGCGGGTTGAAAGCCATGGAACCGATCAAGCTCTGGTCCATCGTCGTCGGCGGCGCACTTGGTATCGTGTTCTCGGTGTTGCCGATCTGGTTTCCGCGAAAGGCAAGATACATGCCCTCGGCCGCCGGGGTCGGTCTTGCGTGGGTGTTCCACTGGTACTACGGACTGCTGTTCTTTTCGGGCGCAGTCCTCGGCTGGTGGTTCCAGCGTCGCTCGCCCAAGCAGGCCAGGGAATTCACGTTCCCGGTGGCCTCGGGCATTATCGCGGGCGGATCGTTGATGGGCGTGATTCTCATCCTGTGGGAAAACGGGCCCGAAATCGCGCGGAAGCTCATCGAGCAAATCCACCACTAGCGCGTATTTCGTAGCCCGACGGTGCACAGGGAGGTCAGACTTCGCGAGAGGACTGCTATCCCGCATTTCAGGTGAAATGTCACGGTGACCGGTCAGATGACATCAAGACCTGGTGAGAAATGCGGGCTATGCGGGTTAGAAAAGCAAAACCGCGCGCCAAAAGGAACTGTGACCCGGGAGGCCGCGTGCCCCCACGCGGCGCAAACGCGATTCCCACCGACAATCTCCAGCTCCACTTGGCCGCATGGATTCCAGACGCCGGACCTCGACAGCAACCCCGCCATTCTGGCAGGCTCTCGCCGTGGGCGTCAGCAGACGGCAATTCGAACAAATGCAGAGCCGGTTGGCGACCGGCCGTCGAGCGCCTGAGCAGAGGACCGCGCCGACGCCCCCCACTCGCCCGAATCCGCCCCAGATCATCCTGGGGATCGACCCTTCTCTGCGCGGGACCGGGTACGGAGTGATTCGCACGGCGCGTCCGGGACCGGAAGCGCTTGCGCTGGGAGTGATCCGATGCCCGGCCGCGTGGCAGCGCTCGCGTTGCCTGGCGCGGATTGCCGCGGTCCTGCGCGAGGTGATCGCCCAACATCAGCCGGGCGCGTGTGCGATCGAGGGCCTGTTCTTCGCCCAGAACCTCCAGACCGCGCTGCTCATGGGCGAGGCCCGAGGGGCGAGCCTTCTGGCCGCGGCCGAGGGCGGGCTCGAGATCTACGAGATTGCGCCGCGCAAGGTGAAGCAGGCGATTGTCGGCTACGGTGCCGCCGGCAAGCCGGCAGTCGCCAAGATGGTGCAGCGCCTGCTCCACCTGACCGAACTGCCGGCACCCGATGCGGCCGATGCCCTGGCCCTGGCCCTGACGCTGGCGCAGGAGCACGGGCGGTTTTCTCTGAACCCACTGCGACGCGTATGATCGCCTTTCTCCACGGCATTCTCGTCGAGAGCCTCCCGACACAAGTCACCGTGGACGTCCACGGCATCGGCTACGAGGCTCTCATCCCGCTTTCTTCCTACGATCGCCTGCCCAAGGTGGGCAGCGAGGTTCGGTTGTTGACTCACCTTGCCGTGCGAGAGGACGCGCATGTCCTGTACGGCTTTCTGACAGCGGCGGAGCGCGACCTGTTTCGGCTCCTGATCAACACGGTGAGCGGGATCGGCCCCAAGATCGCCCTCAGTGTCCTGAGCGGCATGACACCGACGGTGTTTCGGGGGGCGGTCGCCACCAGTGACGTCAAGGCCCTCTCGCGCATCACGGGCGTCGGCAAGAAGACCGCCGAACGCATCGTCGTCGAGCTGCGCGACAAGATCGGCCCGGTGGGCGCCTGGGAGGCCAGCAGCACCCAACGGGGCTTGAGCGCCGAGGACCAGCGCGCCAATGACGCCGTCTTGGCGTTGATCGCCCTGGACGTCAAACCGCCCCAGGCCCACGAGGCCGTGCGCGCCGCCCAGGCCTTGCTCGGCCCGCAGGCCACCGTCGAGGATCTGGTGCGGGTCGCCCTCAAACAAGGCAAATGATGCCCGAAGAGCCGGCCAAACCTCGATCGCGACGCCCTCGCAGCTCGGCACCCGTCGTCCCGCAACAGCCCGGCTGGCGGGGACGGCTGGGCGCGGCGGCGATTTACAGGCTGATTTGCACGGTGGACGCAACGCTGCGCTACAGCATGTCGGATCCCTCGAACGCGATGCGCAGCATCGAGTCGGGCCCCATGATCTTCGCGATCTGGCATAACCGCCTGGCCTTGTCGCTCTGCCTGAATCGGCGCTTCTTCATCCCCGCCCGCCCGGGTCAACGCCTGGCTGCCATGGTGAGCGCCAGCAGGGATGGCGGTCTGCTTGCCCGTATCCTCGAGTTGTTCGGCGTCCAACCGGTCCGCGGCTCGACAAGCCGCCGCGGTCACCAGGCCCTGCTCGAAATGGTGGGCTGGGCCGAGCAAGGATACGATCTCGCCGTCACCCCCGACGGGCCGCGCGGGCCCCGTTGCGTGGCGCAGGAAGGCGTGGTCGCCCTGGCCCAAGTCACCGGGTTGTCGATCGTGCCTGTCAGTTATCGGTTGGGCTGGAAATGGCAGGCCAAGAGCTGGGATCGCTTTCAAATCCCGCTCCCGTTCTCCAGTTGCCACGTCTGTCTCGGGGAGCTGATCCGCGTGCCGCGCGAGGCGTCCCCCGCTGAACGCGAAAGGCTGCGGCAACGCCTCGAAACGCGCCTGCGCGAGCTCGGTGGGGACTGATGCATCTGCGTCAGTGCGTCAGTGCGTCAGTGCGTCAGTGCGGCGAGATCGTATGCGGATGCACATCCCCGAGCATCCGCAATTACCCTCCGGGCAACAGACGAACACTCCGGATCCATGGCTCGCACCGCGTCCCCCACGACACCGTCACCGCATAACGCGGCGGAGAGTCCGCGTCGCCACCCTCCTGCCCTCCCGGACGCCGCAAGCCCTGCAACACAGTGCTGTGCGGCCGCGGGACAAAGATCTGGCCGGGCAGCAGTTCCTGGATCCAGCCCGTAAGCCGCGGCTCGGCCAACGGCCTGTCATCGACCGGATTGTGCGTCTGGAGCAATGGCCGAATCACCGCGCGCGCGACCGCGTGCCGGCTCGAGTCCGGATAGCGCTGCCGGAGTGCGCTCGAGTCGGAACCCGCGTCAACGGCGTAGAGATGCGTGCGCGGTTTCCGATGCCGGCTTGCCTCCTGCCAGGCCTGCCCCTCGAATTCGAGAACGAGATACACGGTCCGCGGCGCCATCGAATTGTAATAGTCCCGGGCACCGGGCGCGGTCGCGGGTTCGCGGCAGTCAAATCCCAACTCCTCGAGCTTGGCCGCCGTGAGCCAAACCGGCGCGCCTCGATCCCACGATTCGTTGCCCTGGGCTGCCCACTGCAGGCCGAGCAGCATGACCGTGCTCTCCCCCATGAGCTGCGGCAAACGCAGTTCGCGCTCAGTCAACTCGATTGTGCCCCCACGATCCTCGCTGCGATTGCGGAGGCCGGAAACCACGGCGCCCAGATTCGCGGCGAGCACAACCAACGCCGCCCCGACCCACAGCCAGGAGGGACACACCTTGCTCGCCGGCGTGCAGGGAATGCCCGAGGATGCCTCGCCCTGGTCGCCCAGGAACGCCGGGGTGTCGACACGCCCCACGAGCCTGCGTCGGACGCGTCGGAATGCGGCCAGCAGAACCACCGCGGTCAGACCGATGCAGATGCAGAACAGATACTTCGGCATCCAATCCCACCACCAGGCATGCAGCCGAACGAGAAGAAACACAACGAAGCCCGCCGATCCCAGATTCACCAGGCCGCCCCGCCCCAAACGCAGGCCATGAGCGACCACGGCCAGGCTCAAGCCCAAGCCAGTCAACTGGTAGAGCATCTTGCCGGTCGGCGCCATCGTCCCGAAACAGCATGTGTCGTCGCGAAATGATAGCACCAGGAGCGCCGTCAAAACCAGCCCGGCCCCGCACGCGCGATAGACGAACTCGAAGTCGCGCGACCGCGCATGCCGCGTCAAGAGGGGCACCGCGTAAAACAAGGCGCCCGCCGGGATGACCCACAACGGTCGCTCCATGAACGAACCCCAGAATGCGCCTCCCGCCGAGGCGCCCAAGGCTCCCGCGTAACCGCCAAGCAGCACCAGGCCGCAAGCGAGCATCAGACGCAGGTTGCACGCATAGGCGACGAGCCCGGCAAAGAGGCCCCAGAGCGCGAGGGCATGCGGGGATGGACCCAGGTTGAGAAGCACGCCCGCCGCGCTCAACCCCATCACAAAAGCCGCCCCAGCCGCAAAAGCCAGCAGGGCAGTATAGTAGTCCGACACCGCGCGCCCGAGAGACCAGGCCGTCGCTGCCACAAGAGCGAGCGGCGCCATCGCGAGCACGCCGACCTGCGCCGACCACGGCAGCGATCCCCAGATCCGATGCAGGAACAGGACAAACCCGACAAAGAAAGCCACCGCGCCCAGCAGCGAGACGATCCGCATCCCGAGCGAGATGCGCTTGGCCGAATCGTCGATATCGACCGCGTATTGGCGGTTGAGGGCTGTCAGCAGGCGGGCGTGGTGAGCCTCGAGAGTTGCGCGCTGTTCGGAGGTCAAGCGCAGGCCGTCCTCACGTTCCAGCTCGGCAAGCTCCGCGCGGAACGCGGCGATTCGGTCGGCACGCGCCTGCGCGTCGCGTTGGTGGTTGATGCTCAAGGTCGAGCCCTGGACGGCTTGGGTGTATCAGCGTTGTTCAAGGCGACAAGCCTATTCTCGGGCGGCGGGCCGTCGCACCGCAAGTTCTATAACGGGTGTTGCCATCAGGATCCATGCCACCAGGAACAGCGGCCAGTTGAATGATCCGGGCAGCAGGCTGCGAAGGGCATCGATGCCTTGACCGGCGACGCGGATGGAATCGGCCATGAACACGTAAAGCGCGAGCCCGACGCCGATGAAGCAGATGGACAGCGTCAGCCGCGACGGCCAGCAGGGTCGGCCGGGGGCATCGCGACTCACGACCAGTGTGCCGCCCGCGATCATGAGCAAAGCGATCGAAACCGGCGCCAAAACGGGCCCCCACCACGGCAAGGGCAACAGGAACAGGATGTCCCAATCCAGAATCGACCGCGGCCACGGCGCCATGACGCGCAGGAACAGATAATAGAAGATGTCCCAGAATCCGAACGCGATGGTGGCGAAGGCCAGCCGACTGCGCCAAGTGGTTCCGGCGAGCCAGCCGGTGGTTGCCAGCATTAGGAGTGTCGCCAACTCGCGCACCAGTTCGGCGCTCCCCAGGGCGGCGGAATCGGGCAATGGAAGCGCCTGGTACGGTTCAATCCGGTCGACCAGTGTGCGGATGTAGAAGACACAGGCGGCCTCGACCCACGCCATGCCGAGGGCAAAAGCCGCAACGACGATCCAGGCCAGCGCGCGGCTCGGATCATGCGGGTGTGTTTTCATGTCCAGGTGGCCCGCATGGGTCACCCGTTCTTCGAGATCACTGTGTCGTCTTCGCCAGGCAGTGCCGATAGTGGCGCTTGATCCGGTAGCAGGAGGAGAGGCTGGTCCGGCCCTCGTCGTTTTCCCAAACCTCGTCGTATACGGCCTTCCGCGGCTCGGCGCGGAGCGGTGTTTCCTTGATAATGTTGCCCTTCTGATCGCACTCGAGTTCAAGGAAGCGCGACTTCTGGGACCGGTTCAGCCGGTTCGACATGATCACCAGGACTTTCCGTTGTTTGGTCATGTTTAATGCGGGCGCCATAGTGCGGACTGCCCCGGTGCCCCGTCAACGATTACCGTCACACGATTGCCGTGAAGCGGAACAGTTGCCGCTCGACACCCGCGTCCGAAATTGGAAGCCTGCCGCCCATGCAAATGTCGATGCGCTTCCTGGTTCCGGCGACCTGTCTGACCGCCCTGGTCTCCGCTCTTGCCGACTGGCCGCAATGGCACGGCCCAAACCGCGATAATGTGTCGTCCGAGACGGGCCTGCTCCAGTCCTGGCCCGAAGGCGGGCCCCCGCTTCTCTGGAAATCGGCCGGACGGGGCGGCGGCTACAGCGGGCCGGCCGTCTCGGGCGGTCGCGTGTACAGCCTGGGATACCGGGAGGCCGACGAGGTGGTCTGGGCGCTGGACGCCAAAGACGGCAAGGAGATCTGGAGCACCAAAACCCTTCAGGCCAACACAGGGATGGGCTATCCCGAAGGTCCGCGCTGCACGCCGACCGTCGACGGGGATCATGTTTACGTGCTGAGCGCCGGAGGAAACCTCGTGTGTCTCGAGAAGGCGGGTGGAAAACTGGTCTGGCAGGTGGACCTGGTGAAGAATCACGGCGGCAAGATGATGTCGGGTTGGGGCTATTCGGAGTCGCCCCTGGTGGATGGAGGCCGGGTGATCGTGACGCCTGGAGGGCCGCAAGGCACCATGGCGGCTTTTGACGCAGGATCGGGCAAGCTCGTCTGGCAAACCAAAGAGATCACCGACCAAGCCGCGTATTCCTCGATCGTCATCGCCACTCTCGCGGGGACACCCCAGTACGTTCAAATCACCGACGCCCACGTCTTTGGCGTGGCGCCGGCCGACGGCAAGGTCCTGTGGCGCGCTGCGCGCGCGGGTCGGACGGCTGTGGTGCCAACGCCCATCTGGCATGACGATCATGTCTACGTGACGTCAGGCTACGGCGTCGGGTGCAACCTGTTCAAGGTGACGAAGACCGGCGCCGCGTTCTCCGCCCAACAGGTCTACGCGAACAGAGACATGGTGAATCACCACGGCGGAGTCTTGCGGGTAGGCGACCATCTTTACGGATACTCGGATGGCAAGGGCTGGATCTGCCAGGAATTCAAAACCGGGACCACCCTCTGGGCTGAGAGACGCAAGCTTGGCAAAGGCTCGCTGACCTGCGCCGATGGCCACCTGATCCTGCGATACGAGTCCGGCCCCGGAACAATGGTCCTGATCAAAGCCACACCCGAAGGTTTCCAGGAAACAGGGCGATTCGATCCGCCCGATCGCAGCAACAAAAACAGTTGGCCGCACCCGGTTGTCTGCGACGGCCGCCTCTACGTGCGCGACCAGGACATCCTGCTCTGCTACGATCTGAAACCTCAAGGACGGTGAGATCGGAGTTGGGAGATCGGAGTTGGGAGATCGGAGATCGGTGCGTCGGTGCGTCGGTGTGTCGGTGTGTCGGTGCGGCGGTGCGATTACGAGTGCGACACGCCGGGAAGGCTGAACAAGCTGAGATGCGCTGTAAACCGCGCTGCGTCCGGTGTTTTCTGCGTGACACCGGCCTGCGGTGGTCTATAGTGCGGATCGTCTCGTGACGACCCTATCGTCTAGTGGTTAGGACACCACCCTTTCACGGTGGCGGCCGGGGTTCGAATCCCCGTAGGGTCGCCAAACGTTTTCTTCCGGCCCGTTGCCCCTCCCTGGACCTTTCACAGGACCTCAGTCCTGATCGATCGCCCCATGTGGGGGGGCAGCTTCAAGGATTCGACAGAGGCCGCAGCCAGATGTTCCGGAAGCGGACGGGGCTGTGGTGGCCACCCAGAGCCAGCGGGCCCCGGCTGACCTTGCGCTTGTACTCGGGCACGATGCGGTGCCCGGTCTCGCCGTAAATGGGCGTGTCGAGGTGCACCAGCACGCCATTGTGGAACATCGTGACGCGGGCGGGCGCGATCAACTTGTCTCCTTCAAACACGGGAGCGGTGAAGCAGATGTCGAACACCTGCCATTCCCCGGGCGGGCGCGTGGCATTCACCAGCGGAGGGGTCTGCCCATAGACGGCGGCCGCCTGGCCGTCGGGATAGATCTTCTCCGTCCAGGAATCGAAGATCTGGATCTCGAACATGCCCATGAGCATGACGCCGTTGTTGCCCCGGTTGTACCATTCGCCGCTGGGCGGGTTGGGGGCCATCCATTCGAGGTGAAGCTGGTAATTGCCGAATTCCGCTCGTGTGTTGAGCATGCTGGCTCCCACCGTCTCGAGGCAACCGTCGATGACTTTCCAATCAGTCGGTTCCCAGGCGGACAGACCCCGGCCGTCGAAGAGCACGATGGCGTCGGAAGGCGGGGCCTGGGGCGGACCGGCCTTGCCGGTGTCGATCCGCTTCGGCGCCGGGCGGTCGCAATCGTGCACGAGATAGTCGCACCACGGGAGTTTGGGGGTGTCCTTGTAGCCGTAGACGCCGGAGCCGTCCCGCGCGTGGGCCAGATCGGCAGCCACAGCGGGAGTCGAGGCGATTCCGAGAAGAGCAGCGATGCCGAGCAACGACCGCATTGGCATCGCCTTTGAGGTCGAGGATTGGGATTGGCCTGAGGCGCGCCTCGCTAGAATTGAAGCGTTCATGAGATGTGGATTGGCGTGTTGTCGATTGGCGCGGAGCATTTCGCGCGTGCCCCGACAATGGGGAGTTGGGTGCGCCAACTCAAGGTGAATTGGTTGCACATTCGAGTCTCACAAGGCTTGCCCTTGCACCCGGCCCGCCTTAACCTCGACCCAGATAAAAGCCTGTCGAGCCATGAAACAGATCAATCGCCGGAGTTTTCTCCAATCCACCGTTCTCACCACCGCCGCCACAGCCCTGATGCCCCTGCCCCGCTCCTGGGCGCAGATCGTCGGCGCCAACGACACCATCCGAGTGGCCGTTGTCGGCTTCGGCGGGCGCGGCGGCAATCACATCGACGCGTTCTCGACGATGTCGGGCGCGCGGGTTGTGGCGCTATGCGACGCCGACCAGAGGATTCTGGATGCGGGCGCCAAGCGGCTTGCGGACAAGGGCAACCCGGTGAAGACCTACCTCGATGTCCGCAAGCTGCTCGAGGACAAGGAGGTCGACGCGATCGCCACGGCGACTCCCAACCACTGGCATTCGCTGCTTGTGGTGTGGGCGTGCCAGGCGGGCAAAGACGTATACGTCGAAAAGCCGGTGTCGCACAATGTCTGGGAGGGCCGCCAGGCGGTGGCCGCGGCGCGGAAGTACAATCGCATCGTCCAGGCCGGCACGCAGGGGCGGTCGAACGAGGGCTTGCGCGAGGCGCTCGATTGGGTCCGCGCCGGCAATCTCGGCAAGATCAAGGTGGCCCGCGGTCTCTGCTACAAACGCCGCGCCAGCATCGGCAAGGTCAGCGGCCCGCAGCCGATCCCCGAAGGCATCGACTACGACCTGTGGTGCGGACCGGCCCTGAAACTCCCCTTGATGCGCCAGCGCCTCCACTACGACTGGCACTGGGTCTGGAACACGGGCAACGGCGACATCGGCAACCAGGGCATCCACCAGATGGACGTCGCCCGCTGGGCGCTGGGCAAGAGCGCACTCTCGCCCCGCATCCTGAGTGTCGGAGGACGCTTCGGATACATCGACGACGGCGAAACACCCAATACCCAGTTCGCCATCCACGACTACGGCGATGCCCTGCTGATCTTCGAGGTCCGGGGACTCCCCTCGGGCGCCCCGGAACCCACGGCAGCGCAGGAGACCGGACAGAAAGTGCGCGAGGAGATGGACACATACCGGGGCCAGAGCGTCGGGCATGTGATCGAGTGCGAGAACGGATACCTGACGGGCACGACCGTTTACGACAACGACGGCAAGGAAATCCGCAAGTTCAACGCCCGAGGCGAGAACGATCATTTCGCCAATTTCATCAAGGCGATGCGCAGCCGCAACGTGGCGGACCTGAAGAGCGATATCCTCGAAGGGCATCTGTCGAGCGCCTTGTGCCACACCTCGAACATCTCCTACCGCCTGGGCCAAAAAGCGGATCCGGGAGCGGTCAAGCAGGCCCTCGAAGCTCATCCCGCCGGACTCGAGACCTTCGAGCGTTTCCAGGCGCACCTCGCCAAACACAAGATTGACATCAACTTCGACAAGGCAGTCCTCGGTGCGTTTCTCGAGATGGACCCGAACACGGAGCGGTTCCGCGGCAACGACGCCGCGAACGCCTTGCTGACCCGCCCCTACCGCGCACCGTACATTGTCCCCGAGATTGTGTGAGTTTGGAACGGCTCGCTCTGAACATCCTCATTGAGAGGCTTCCACCATTGTGCACTCACCGTTTTCCAATCCCCACCCGCCGTTGACCACACAACGCAGCATGACACGGCGCATTCTCTCCCTCTGTGCCGCCGCATGCTCGTTGGCCGCGGCTTTCGGACAAGGGGATCCCGCGGCGTTCAACGCAGGCGTGCCCTGGCCGGCAACGGACGCCCTCGGAAGGACCCTGCCCCTGTTTGAAGGAGTCGGACTGCCCCGACCCAATCGCTGGGTCGGCATCTTCTACTTCCTTTGGCATGACAACCGGGGCGGGAAGAGTCCGCACTGGGACGGCCCGTACGACATCGCCCGGATTCTCGAACGGGATCCGGGGGCGCTCGAGAAACCCGACTCGCCCTTGTGGGGCCCGATCGGCATGTACCATTACTGGGGTGAGCCGCTCTATGGCTACTACCTGAGCACCGATTCCTGGGTCCTGCGACGCCACGCCCAGTTGCTTGCCGATGCCGGAATCGACACGCTGATCTTCGACACGACAAACGCCGTCATCTACCGCGATGTGTTTCTCGCGTTGTGCGAGGTGTTTCGCCAGGTGCGGCGCGAGGGCGGGCGCACCCCGCAGATCGTCTTCATGGTCAATACCAAGGCGGGCGAGACCGCTCAGAAGATCCACCGCGAGCTGTACGAAAAGGGGCTCTACCACGAGCTCTGGTTCCACTGGCAGGGCAAGCCCCTGATGATTTGCGATCCGAACGACGCGAGCCCTGCATTGCGGGAGTTCTTCACACTGCGGCGGGCCCACTGGCCGTTCGAGATGATCAACACGCCCCACGCGTGGCATTGGGAAGCGGCGTATCCGCAGCCCTACGGTTACACCGACGATCCCAATCAGCCCGAACAAGTCAACGTGTCGGTCGCGCAGAACCTGCGGCGCAGCGACGCCAAGGTCACCAACATGAGCTCGGGCGACGCCCGGGGCCGCAGCTTTCACCAGGACCGGATGGAATCGGCGCCCGGCGCGGTGAATTGGGGGTACAATTTCGAGGAACAATGGCGCCGCGCGTTCGATCTCAAACCGCCGTTCGTCATGGTCACCGGTTGGAACGAGTGGATTGCGGGCCGCTGGGGCAAGCTGGACGGGCCGCTGGTGTTTGTCGACCAGTTCGATCAGGAAAACAGTCGCGACATCGAGCCGGCCAAGGTCGGGCACAGGGACAACTACTACTGGCAAATGATCGCCAATGTGCGCCGGTTCAAGGGCGCGCCGCCGCTCCCCGCCGCCTCGCCGCCCACAACCATCCAAATCGGTCGAGGCTTCGGCCAGTGGAACGCCGTGCAGCCTGAGTTCCGAGACCACCTGGGCGACACCGGGCCGCGCGACTACGACGGCGCCGCCGGCTTGCATTACGTCGATCGATCGGGCCGCAATGACCTGCTCGATTTCAAGGTGGCGCGGGATGAAAAGACGGTCTTCTTCTATCTCCGGACCCGGGACGCAATCGCACCCGCGGACACGCTGCACGGTCTGTGGCTCCTGATCGATGCCGATCAAGACCCCAAGACGGGCTGGGAGGGATTTGACTGCGTCGTCAATCGCATGCCCATCCGCGATGGCAAGCTGAGCCTCGAGAGGAATGCAGGCGGCTGGAACTGGAAATCCGAAGGCGAAGTGCCGTTCCGCGCCGAGCACAACGAACTGCACCTGGCCGTGCCGCGCGGCGCGCTGGGGCTCTCATCCGGGCCGGATCCGCTGAGCCTCGACTTCAAGTGGATCGACAACGCCCAGAAGCCGGGCGATCTGATCGACGTCTACATCAGCGGTGACGCTGCGCCCGAGGGACGGTTCGTGTTCCGGTACACCGCCCGGTAGAGGAGCTTGCAGGCGGTTTGTCAGCAGCGGCGCGTCCAGTGCATCTGGAGGTTGTCGGAGGGGATCGGGTTGGCGCCGCGTGGTGCCCTTACCGGGGGACAGCAGGCGGATGCACCGTGGCGCTTCACTAGTCAGAACTTGCTATTGACACCCAACGGCCTGTGGTGGTACGCGGTAAGCCACACCAGAGAAAGGACGGTTCATGGCTCCATCGCCTCCTCATGGTCTGCGTTTTGCGCACTCTGCGCATTGGCCCAGCAAGACGCATTGGAGCATCGTCCTGACCGCCGCCGACACGACCTCACCGGGCGCTCAGCATGCCCTTGAACAACTTTGCCGGGCTTATTGGTATCCCGTTTACGCCTACGTTCGACACCGCGGCCACGCGCGGCCCGACGCCGAAGATCTGACTCAGTCGTTCTTCCAGCACCTGATCGAGAGCCACGCCCTCGCTGCCGCGAGGCCGGAGCGCGGGCGGTTCCGCGCTTTCGTGCGCGTGTCGCTGGATCATTTTGTCATTAGCCAATGGCGCCGCGAGAACGCGCTGAAGCGCGGCGGCGGCGCGACGGCTCTTTCGTGCGACGGCGGCTGGGCGGAGGCGCGTTACCAACAGGAAGAGGTTTGCGAGCTGACGCCCGAACGGCTCTATGAACGAAGCTGGGCCCTCACCCTGCTGCAGCGGGTGCTCGACAGTGTCAAGGCCGAGCTGGTCGCCGAGGGGCGCGGCCCGCTCTTCGCAACGATCAAGGACAGGCTCGTGGGCGACCCCGAGGCCGGCTCCTACGCCGATCTGGCGCGTCAGGTTGGCACAGAGGAATCGGCGCTCAAGAAGACAGTCCAACGGCTGCGCCATCACTATGGCCAGATTCTCCGCCATGAAGTGGCCCACACTGTGGCATCGTCGGATGACGTCGATGACGAATTGCGTCACCTGCTGGCTGTCGTGAGCACATGAAGCCGACAGGCATCGCGTTCTCACCGGATGGCCGCCGCGCGCCGGGAGTTGGCTCTCCATAAAGTGCCCTCCTTTGTCTCAAGGCTCTCGGACGCGCGGCAGCGATGCAATTCCCCATCGTGTCTTCTCACTCCTCAGCGGCGGCCTCGGCTCTATTGGGTGGGATCGAGCAGGATCAGGTGAATGATGTAGTCCTTGTATGGGTCGTCTGGATCGGGCGGGTCATTGAGCTTGGCGGCCCAGGTCACGATCTGACCGCGCGCGTTGATCGCGACAGCGGTGTGGAGGTTCCAGGGCGAGTCGGCCGGAACAAGGTCCTGCAAGTCGATGCACTGGCCGTCTTTCCAGAGAACCGCATGATTGAGCCGTGTCACCGGCCATATTGGCGGAGCACCATATTCCGAGGGAATGCCTAACTGAGGGTCACCGGCCTCCGAGACGCCTCCCACGATGTCGCCGCGGTTATTGATCGCGACAGCCCAGGAGGACACCCAGCCCGACGGCATCTCCAGCTCCACCATGCCGGTCTTCTTGGTCCAGACAAACCCCCGGCTTGCCCCCGTGGAAGCGACGCCCGAATGTCCGACTACGACGCCGGCATTATTGATGCCGAACGCCATGCTGCTGGGGTGGCCTTCGAGCGCGCCCAAATCGATCGGCTGCCCTTTCTCCCACAACGTGGCGTGCGTGCGCAGGCAGGGGGGGTTCATTTCGAACTTCCCCCCGGAATGACCGACCATCTGTCCGGCGTCATTGATGTCGTTGACCGCCCCGCCTGGGGCGGCGAAACCGAGATCAAGCACCGGGAGCACCTGCGGCTGGCCGTCCACCCAGATGACGGGGGCATACCCGAACGTGTAGGCGAATTCCGTCGACTTGGCCAATCCCCCAATTGTGCCGCGGTTGTTGATGCATTTGGCCCATGCGCCCCCCGGGGTCCCCTCCGGATCGGGCAGCGGCACGAACCCATCCGCGCCGTAGAAGAAGGCGTGAGGCGTGCCCTGCTCGATATACGGCCCCACGAGCTCACTGTGGTCATTGATGTCCTGCGGTCCACAGACGGCGGCTGGCGTGTCGAGCCCGATCATGACGCCCTTCTCCCAGATGAAGGGCGAGTCGTCGCGATAGTGATTGAAGTACGACCACCCCGTCACCTGGCCGCGTTGATTGATGCCGCCGAAGCTGCTCATGGTCATTGTCATCCCCGGCAGCGTGCCGAGGTCGATCATCGTGTAGCTGAGCTTCTTGCCCGGTGCCGCGGCGGCCGTCGCCGCCAGCGCCAAGGCCGTGATTGCCACCGCCAATCGCAGCGTCGGGCTGCGCACTGAGGGGCTTGAGATTCCGACTGTTGCACTCATGTTGGTATCCTTTCCTGTCAGTTTTGGTTTTCGCCGAAGGCATCACGCGATGTCCCGGTCCACTGATGTCTACGCAGTGTCAGAACCGCCGGGGACAAACAAAATGACTTTCTGTTGTGAAGAGGCCGTGAAGACAGGTATTTTGCCGGCGTGCCTGGCAATGTCATGACCCCGTCCGCACTGGCCGGCAAGCTCGCCGGATTCCGCGGGAAGTCCGTTCTTCCCGTGGCGGCGGCGGTTCTTCTGGCGGGGGCATGGCTGGTTTGGCTCAGTTTTGGTCCGGACCGCACCCTGATGCCGCGTGTGCCTGGCACTGACCAACCTCCGGGTGCGGAGGGCCCGGTGGGAGGCAATCCTGTTCTGAACGGAAAACTGGTGCGCGGCGAAGGCCGTCCCGCGGATCTGCCCGGTTTATGGCCAGGCTTTCGCGGCCCCGACCACTCGGGGATCGATCCCGGCGCGGCGGGTTTGGCTCGGACGTGGCCTCCCGGCGGTCCGCAGGTCTGGTGGAGTGTTGACGTTGGCGAAGGCTATGCCGGACCGGCGGTTCGGAGCGGTCGTGTCTACCTCATGGACTACGACCAGGAGAAGAAGCAGGACGCCCTGCGCTGTCTCTCGCTCGAAGACGGCAAGGAGATCTGGCGATTCGTCTATCCGGTCTCGGTCAAGCGCAACCACGGCATGACCCGCACCGTCCCCGCCGTGAGCGAGAAGCACGTCGTCGCGATGGGGCCGAAGTGCCATGTGGTCTGCCTCGACGCGGTTTCGGGGGAGTTGAAGTGGGGCCACGACCTGGTGCGGGACTTCGGCGCAACCGTTCCGCCGTGGTACGCCGGCCAGTGTCCGTTGATCGATGGGGACGCGGTCATCCTGGCCCCCGGCGGCAAGGACGCGCTCCTGATGGCGGTCGAGCTCGATTCGGGGGCGGTGCGGTGGCGCACCCCCAACCCGAACGGCTGGAAGATGACGCATTCGTCGGTGACGCCGATCGAAGCGGGGGGCCACCGCCAGTATGTCTACTGCGCCCACCTCGGCGTGGTCGGCGTTTCGGCCCAGGACGGCTCGCTCCTCTGGGAGACAACGGACTGGAAGATCAGCATCGCGACCGTCCCGTCACCGGTGGCACTCGATGCCGGGCGCGTCTTTCTCTCCGGCGGCTACGAGGCGGGGAGCCTGATGCTCGAGATTGTGGAAGACGCCGGACAGTGGAAGGTCAGCCCGTTGTTTCGACTCGACTCGAGCGTGTTCGGAGCGGAACAGCACACGCCGATCCTGTTTGGCGGCCATCTTTATGGCATGCGCACCGACGGGCGATTTGTCTGCCTGACTCTGGACGGCAAGGTTGCCTGGGCGAGCGACGCGAGCCAACCCTTTGGCCGCGGCGGGGGCGCTTACCTGATGGCCGACGGCCTGGTCTACGCGTTCAACGACACCGGGCGGCTGACGATGATCGAGGCCAGTCCGGCCAAGTTCACGCCTCTGGGCCAGGCCCAAGTGCTGCAGGGACGCGAATCGTGGGGACCGATGGCCCTGGCTGGAACACGCTTGCTGGCGCGCGATCTCACCCGTCTGATCTGCCTCGAAGTCGGCGCGGGGCGCGGAACAAACAAGTAAGCCAGACTCGGAACGGAGGGCCTACTTCAGGGCGTTCAGGCGGCGGCTCAGGCGGGAGGTGCGGCGTTCCGCGGTGGCCTTGTGAATCACGCCGGTCTTGGCCGCTTTGTCGAGGGCGGAGCTCACCGTGCTGAGGGCTTTGGCAGCCTCTTCTTTCTTCCCGGCCGCAATGGACGCGAGATAGTTCTTTTCGCAGGTCTTGAGTCTCGATTTGACAGCCCTGTTATGCGCGTGCCGACGCTCGTTGCTGCGGGCGCGCCGCATGGCGGATTTCGTATTCGGCATAGTTGTCTTCGGTCAAAAAGTGCGCGGGATCGTAGCGGAATGACCGGTGTTGTCAACGGCTCGTTTCCGTCATCAATTGACGGTGCGCGCCTGTGGCGGTCGGAGGCGCACCACGGTGGCGCCCGCGCCGCTGAAAAGGGCGTGGTCCAAACCGAACTCGATCACCTCCGGATGGCGCGACAACAGGACATGCACCGTCCGCCGCAACGCGCCAATCCCTTTGCCGTGGATGATCCGGACCAGGAGGATCCCGCGCTCCTGGCACGCCGCAAGATAGTCTGTCACCAGCGCCTTCACCTGCCGGGGCGGAAACGCGTGAAGGTCCAACACTCCGTCGATCGGCAACTCGATCGGCTCCGAAGGCGGCCAGGGGCCCGCCGGCGGATCAGACATGGCCTCCATCATCGTTCGTAGTGCCCCGCCTCGAAGGCCGCTTCGTACATCGCCACGACGTTGGCGGGCGGCACGTCGGCAAGAATGTTGTGAACCTGTTGAAAGACGAAACCGCCGCCCGGTTTGAGGATCGAGACCAGCTCGCCGACGTTGGCGCGGACCTGGTCCGGGGTCCCGCCGCTGAGGATGAAGCGGGTGTCACAACCGCCGCCCCAGAAAGTCAGGCGCGCGCCGAACTCGCGCTTGAGTTCGTCGGGCGCCATGCCGCGGCAGGTGATCTGCACCGGGTTGATGGCATCGAGCCCCGCCTCGATGAGGCCGGGCAGGAGTTCGCGCACTCCGCCGCAGCAGTGGAGCATGATCTTGATATGCGGGGCCAGTTCCTTGGTTCGCCGCCACATGATCTGCTGCCGCGGGAAAAAGAACTCGCGGTACATCCTGGGCGACACCTGCGGTCCGGACTGCATCCCGAGATCGTCGCCGAACAGGATGATGTCGAGGTGCGGTCCGGCAGCGCGAAGGAACCGATCGAGGTTGGCGAGGTGCATCTCGACCACGCGGTCGAGGAAGGCATGGGCGCGGGCGGGATTGCCTGCGAGCAGGTAGAAGAAGTTGTCGTTCCGGTAAAGGAACTGGCCCATTTCGAGGAGATTGCCGCCAAACAGACCAAGGATTGCGCGGTCCGTGTTTTGCCGCAGACGGCGCGCTCCCTCCGCCAGCGCCGCGGGGCCGTCCGTCCCGGCCACCAACGGACCGGGGGGCGATGCGACGCCCGTCCACATGCTCTGGCTCAGGACCTCGGCAACCCGATCCAGGTCATCCTGCTCGGCGAACGGCCAGTGCGTCTGCTCGAAATAGAGCACGCCGTCGGGCATCTGGGCGATCACCAGATCGTCCGGGGAGAGAATCACCCAGCGTCCTTCGTCACGGCGGAGCCGGACCCAGGCCGGCATGAGGCAGGGCGTGCCATCGGGCAGCACCCATTCCTGCCAGTGCCTCTCTTCGAGGGCGAAGGCGCGTCCAAGCTCGATCGTGTCGATGTGAAACCGCTCGAGGAGATCGTCGTCGACGATCGCAAGCTGTTGGACGGGATCGTAGACGCGCACCGGGCGCGAGGGGAGTTCGAGGTGCTTCCGGAGTCGGGCATAGGCGATCGCGGCAATGCCGGACGACCGGTGTCCGGACAAATCGACCGGGACACGATCGGACGGCCGGTGGTTCAGGGCGGAGAGGACTCGTTCGCGCGAGGTCATAAAGTCACGGGGCTTTTCCAGCCCGCATTGGCGCACGCTCCAAAGTTCCCGGCTTTGCCGTGGTCACAACTCCATGAAACATGCGGGCTAGATGACTGTGTTGTGCGGAATGATCATGTTCTTCGGGATGATGACGACGCCGTCGCGGACAAAGAAGCGGGCGTTGTCATAGGAACTCGGTTTCCCGGCGGGCGTGATGACGCAGTTGTCGCCAATGCGCGCATTCTTGTCGATGATCGCGTTCTCGATCCGGGTGTTCTTGCCGATGCCGATGCGCGGATGCCCCTTGTCGAGGTGTCTCTGGATCGATTCAAGCGACTCGAAGTAGTCGGCGCCGAGGACGACCGTGCGGGTCAAGTGGCTGCCCTGCTCGATCCTGCAGCGCAGGCCGATAATGCTCTCGGAAACCGTGCAGTGGTTGATGATGCAGCCGTCGGCGATGATGGCATGCTCGATCGCCGCCCCATTGATCTTGGATGCCGGGAGAAAGCGCGGCCGGCTGTAGATCGGCGCGCTCATGTCGAAAAAGTCGAACCGCGGCAGTTCGGCGGCAAGTTCGAGATTCGCCTCGAAGAAGGAACGGATGGTGCCGATATCCTCCCAGTAGCCCTGGAAGACGTAGGCATGCACCCGATGCGTCTGGATCGACGCGGGGATGATGTGCTTGCCGAAGTCGGTCATGTCGTTCTCGAGAAGGTCGAAGAGGACCTGCCGGTTGAACAGGTAAATCCCCATCGATCCCAAGACATGCTCGCCATCCGACGGCACCTCGATTTCGCCTGCGGAGGAGGTGGGGATGACGAGCGTGTCCAACACGGCGGGATCCTTGGGCTTCTCGACAAAACGCACAATCCGCTGCTGCGCGTCGATCTGCATGATGCCCAGGGCATGCGCCAGCTCGCGCCGCACGGGGATCGTGGAGACGGTCAGGTCGGCCTCGCTGGCGACATGCCGTTCGAGAATCTTCCGGAAATCCATCCGGTAGAGTTGGTCGCCGCTCAGGATCAACGCATAATCGAATTCGAGGTTCCGCAAATGCCCCAGGTTCTTGCGCACCGCGTCAGCAGTCCCTTCGTACCAGGAGGTGTCGGTCAACGTCTGCTCGGCCGCGAGGATCTCGACGAACCCGCTCGTGAAATGGTCGAACTTGAACGATGCATACACGTGACGATGGAGCGAGGCGGAGAGAAACTGCGTCAGGAGGTAAATCCGACGCATGCCCGAGTTGATGCAGTTCGAGATGGGGATATCGACCAGGCGGTACTTGCCCGCCAGCGGCACGGCCGGCTTGGCGCGCTCCCGCGTCAGCGGAAACAGCCGGGTGCCCTGCCCTCCCCCCATAATAATGCACAGCACCCGATTGGGATCGATCGGCCGTATCTTCCCGGACGCCATAGAGCGAATCCTTTCTCGCAAGAGTGTTTCGAGTCTTATAGCGGCCCGCCGACTCTTCGCGCAAGCCGCATCTCCCTCGCCCCGGCGGTTGATGGTTGAGCGTTTCTGGTTCATGTTGCCCATGCGCATTCAACCGCTGAATGTCAATGCTCTCCCATGAACCTCGTGGCCGACTGGCCCGCATAGCAGTCATCTTGCGAAGTCTGACCCCCTTGTGCACCCACGGGGTGTACCACTCTCCGTCAACTTCTTTTCTTCTTGAAAGAGGTGTCATGCCGCAAAGGCTGTGAGCACCGCCAATCCACGAAGGCGGGAAAGGCCGAAGGGGGGACGGCTCGTGCCCCGACGACGCGAGTGAAGACGGTGTCTGTCGGCGACGAGGCCGTCGCCGCTCCACTTCATGAATTGGTCCTGGGCCGTCCGTGGTTGCACATTTTGGTTGCGGCTTTGCCGTGCTAAGAAACATGCGGGCCAGCCCCGATCGATCACGGGCTGCGCGCTGAACCGGATGCGGGCGAGCAGTCGCGCATGCGCGTCGACCCAAGGGCGTCTGAGATGCGGACCGTGCGCGGAACGCCGGTGTCACCGGACCTGCAAGGTAAGCGTCCCCACGCCGGGCCGCTCGAAAGGCCCGGGCGTCGGTTTCCTCCGATTGCGCGCTTTGCCGAAGTAGTCCTTGTCCACTTCGAGGGGCGAGCCGTCCGGGTTTTCGTATGACAGCCCGGGAATCTTCGCCCGGCCCAGCAGCGCAGTGGTCACCAGCGCCGTGTCGGCGTCCTGCAGTTCGCGACCGACGGTCAGATCCAGAAGCAGATGCTCGTCCCGCTGGGAGAGGCTGGCCCGCGGGTTGTGCTCCTCGCGCACAACGGGATTGGCCTCCTTGGCGTACGGACGCGCCCCGTGGTAGAAGACGTTGCCGCCGGTCGAGAGCGGAAACTCGCGGCTATCGTACATCCAGAGCCCATAGCCGCCCCGCCACTCGGGATCTTTGCGGGGCGAGACGCCGTCGCCTGCCGAGGCCGGGCCGTTGCCGACGAGGATGTTGTTATGGAAACGATTGTCGCCGCCTTTGATGTTGACCAGGCCGGCGACCTCGGTCGTGTGGGCCGGATGATAGGGTGTTTCGCGGCTCGGCTCGGGCCGGCTGACGATCCTGCCGCCAAACAGATTGTGCGCGTAGGCACCGCCCTCCGACATGTCGAGCAGGCTCACCGGAGAGAGGAACAGGTTGTTATCGACCAGGAACGGGCCGTGATTCACCTCGACAAAGAGGTCCTGGCCTGCGTTCTCATGAAAGAGGTTCCCCGAGACCCGCGTCCCCTGCGCCATCCAATCGAGCCAAAGGCCCAGGCACGTCCGATGGATGTGGTTGCGCTGAATCACGCAGTCGATGGCCGCATGGAACTTGATCCCGGCCATCTCGGCGCCCGAGAAGAGCCGCCGCACATGGATGTCGTGGATGGTGTTGTCCGACACGGTGCTGAACGCCGCTCCCAGACTGCCGACGATGCCCGCCTGCTCGCAATGCGAGATCGTGTTCCGCCGCACGACGTGGTGTCCGATCGTCGCCTCGTTCCAGCCGTTGGCCAGAGCGCGCTCGATCGTCTTGACGTACCCCTCGGCCGTGTTGGCCGACGTGTTGTCGTACTGATCCCCGTACTTGCCCAGGGCAATGCCCGAACAGGTCGAGTGGCTGACTGTATTGTCCTCGATCACCCAGCCCTTGCTCCAATGGGTGCCGATCAATCCCACCTGCTCGGCGGTCGGCGGCGCCCAGGGCGTTGCCGCCTGCCGCAGCCCGAACCCGCGCACGGTGATGAAGTTCCGACCCGGCTTGTCCGGATAGAACACCGTCCGGCGGACGTTGATCTCGACGCATTGCTCGTTCGGGTTCACGCCCTTGAACTGCGCCCAGAGAGTCGTCTCGGTGTCGCTGACCCGGGCGAACCAGAGCCGCGGGTTGATCGGATGGGGCTTCGAAGCGCCCGGTTTGCGGCTCTTGAAGACGAGGCAGACCGACCGGACCCCGCTGATCGGCTTGATGGCGGCATGGAAGGAGGACCACGTCTGCCAGCCGCCCGTGTTCGGGATCGGGCAAACGCCCAGCACCTCCCCATCGGGCGCCCCGAGTCGGATTTCGATGAGCCCGCCGTCCGTCGCCGACGCGGCGCGCAGTTCGATCTGTTCGGTGCGCGGCCCGAAGTCGATGGTGTCGTAGCGTACCCAGTTTCCATGCGCAATCCACCCGATGCAGTCGCCCCCTTCCTCGCACGCGGCATTTTGTGTCCCATGCTTCGCCGCAAAACGCGTTGCGGGAATGCGCCCATCGCTGCCGGAGCCCTTCCCTGGGCGCAGCCAGGCCACGTTCAGGAGGTATTCCGGATCGCCCCCGCTCATCCACGCGGGAGCCGTGCCGGCGGGGAGCATGAGATCCTCGAATTGGGCGGCCTCGGTCAGCCACTCGCCATCGAGATAGACCGCGCCGGTGTGATGGGGACGGCCTCGGGGATCGAACCAGTCTCCACGAATCGGGTCGTCGTAGGGATTGAACCCGCCGAAATACGCATTGGTGAGACTCACTTTCCACACATCGTCCTGAACCCGCACCCAGTTCTTCACGATCTCCGAGCCTTTGATCTCGACCCGCTCGCCCGGTGCCGCCTGATACACGATGCGCTCTGTGTCCGATGCGCCGCCCCGGGGCGGATTGACCCGCTCGCGATAGACGCCCGCGTGCACCGTGATCACATCGCCCGGCTGCGCCAGATTGGCGGCGCGCTGGATCGATCGGAACGGCGAGGCCTTCGTGCCCGGATTGGCGTCGTGACCGTGCATGGCAACGTGAAGTTCCACGGCGCGAGTCGCGTGCGAGGCCAGCAGCAACGCGGGAACAACAAGCGAGAGAGAGAGGACGGCGTTCATGGTTGACGCCGTTCGTACACGGAAGCCGCCCGTTTGACAATCATCGAGTCCGGCTTTGTCGAGTCGGGCTTGGGACTTGCTGTGACCAGGCCCATCGAGTAGCTTCACGCCACGTTCCGGAAATCGACAACCACCCTGATTCCGCTGCCCGTAGCCCACCGCGAACTCCAGGTGGCGTCGCGAAAGCGCACCACGTTCCGGGTGCGTGTCTATGCCGCTCTGGTCGCCTTTGTCATCGGGACCGGCTTTCTCGTCCTGACGGCAATCGGACTGCCAGTCTCGGGGCCCGCGATGCCCGGGAAAGCCCTGTTTGGAGTCCTGACGTGGCTCAGCCTGGCCGCCGCGTTGTCGGCGGGTCTGTTCCTCACCTCGGATTGCGTCAGCGAGGAGAAGCGCGAGGGCACGCTCGGTTTGCTGTTTCTGACGAGCCTGCGGGGGTACGACATCGTGGCGGGGAAACTGCTGGCCACGTCGATCCGGGGATTTCACGCGCTCCTGGCGATCGTGCCGGTCCTTGCGATCACCCTGCTCATGGGAGGCATCACCGGCCTGCGATTCGCCAAGACATCCGTCGCCCTCGTGGCCGCGTTTCTCGCCTCGCTGGCGGCCGGATTGTTCGCGTCCACGCTCAGCCGGGATTCGCAGAAGTCGATGATCGCCACGCTGGCCCTGGTTCTCGTTTTGGCGGGCGGCGGGCCCGCCGCGGATGGGATCATCGCGGCGGTTCGAGAGCGTCCATTCGAGCCGCTGCTGAGTCTGACGAGCCCGGTCTCCCTGTTCGTCATGGCGGGCGACTCGGGCCGGACGCCGTTCTGGAGCGGACTGCTCGGCAACGCCATTGTGACCGGCCTTTCCCTGGGTCTGGCCGCGGTCCTCATCCGCCACACGTGGCAACAGCGCGCTCCGGCGCCTCCGCGTCGGGTACAGACCTGGAGGCAGTGGTGGAGGTTTGGCGGGACTCGACGGCGCATGGCGCTGCGTCAGCGTTTGCTCGATGTGAATCCAGTGCTTTGGCTGGCCTGTCGGGAGCGCTGGCAGGCCGTGTCGCTCTGGATCCTGGCTCTCCTGCTGGTTGGGGCATTCGCGGCTCTCTATATCGATTCGAGCGGAGGGCTCATTGAGATTGGGTGGCATGTCCTGGCCCTCCCGGTGATCCTGCTCCTCTACCTCGGAGCGGCCTCGGAAGCCACCCGCATGTTTGTTGAAGCGCGCCGCAGCGGTCTTCTCGAACTGATGTTGTCCACGCCGCTTTCGGCTCGCCGGATTCTCCAGGGGCAGTGGCGCGCCTGGCTGCGCCTGTTTGGATTGCCGCTGGGGCTGTGCCTGGCAACCCTCTGGGTGGGGATGGCTCTGGTGCAGCACATGACTTGGGGCCAGATGGCAATCGCCGCGCGCGCCACCCCGATCCCCGGCGCTGTTACCAACACGGCGGCGCCGACCAACCAGGCTTCCAGTGGCACACCCGTGCCCGTGGTCGTCATCGGGCCGGGCGCAGGCCCCGCGGCACCCGCCGCATTCGACCCGCCGGGGATCGCGGTGGCATTGGCCATGGCCTCGGCCTCGATCCTGACCGTGGCCGCCAACCTGGCAGCCCTCGGCTGGTTCGGCCTCTGGATGGGACTCACATCGAAAAGCGCGAATCTCGCCACCTTGAAGACGATCGTGTTTGTTCAGGTCATCCCCTGGTTCGTCATTGCCTTCGCCTCGGCGCTGTCAATCCCGCTGCTCATGCTGCCGCAGCTCGTTGGGGGAGGCCGGCTGACGCCCGGCGCGATGATGCTCTGGTTTCCGCTCATCGCCACCGCCGTGAATACCCTGCTTTACCTGGCCAAAGACGCCGCGTTCATCCTTTATGCAAAAGGGAAACTGACGGCCGAATTGCGCAGCGAGACACGCCGAGCGGCGCGCGGCAGAAGTTGATGTTCGAGCACAAGCAGTGTGGGGGGGGCAGATTCGGAAGACGTCCTCGGCGTACAGCGGCGGGTGGCAGTTCCCATCGGACGTTGTGCTCCTGCATGATCGGCGGAATCCCGCAGCGGGCAGTGGATCCAACAGTCGGGGCGCCGTGGCGGATGAGGGGCGGGCCCACCAGAGCCGAGCCAGGAAGTGACCGACCGGGCAAAAGCGTTGCCCACAACGTGCCAACATCAGACGCCCCGTAATGCTGTCGGAACAGTCGGCGAGAGCGAGAGGTCTTCCTGGAGGCCCTCGAACGAACAACACCCGGTGAACGGGCGGCGTTTCTCGACGAGGCGTGCGCGCAGGACCCGTCTCTACGGGCGGCGGTCGAGGGGTTGCTTGAACATCATCAGGAAGACGGCTTCATGGCATCGCCAGCGATCCACGCGCCAACTGGGGGCGCGCCCACCCAACACCACCCGGGCGGTGCACCTCCTGCCGCCGCTGGCGAGCAACCCGGGGAGCAGATCGGGCACTATCGGCTGTTGCAGCAGATTGGCGAAGGCGGGGTTGGCGTCGTGTTCATGGCTGGGCAGGATGCTCCCGTCCGACGGCGGGTCGCCCTCAAAGTCCTCAAGCCCGGGATGGACAACGAACCGATCCTCGCCCGTCCGCCCAGCGCGAAGTACCGGTTCCAGAAACTCGTGCGGCGCAACAAGCTGGTCTTTGCCGGGGCCGGTGTCCGTGCGTGCCTGGAACCTGCTGCCGGACGGCCAAGGCATGCTCGCCTTGGATGACCAAGGCCGCGTGGCCCGCTGGCACGGCGTCGACTTCCAGCAACATCATCCTCTGCTTGAACTG
>JAKLFY010000083.1 GCA_022710935.1 Verrucomicrobiota bacterium | reverse complement strand
CTCCAGGCCGGTGAACAGGTCCAGTGGCAGTTACTCGGCCGCTCCGACTTGCGCCTGCACCGCTTGGCCGCCCCCGCCGCCAAGCCCAAGCCTAGAAAACCGTGAGGAGCTTTTTCAGCGGAATCTATAGTTGACAAATGGATGTTTGGCAAAGTGTGTTCGGGGGCTATGGCGAGCCCGTTGGGGATCGAGGGGAGCGGTTCGCCAATGGGAGGTGGGTCGGACGGGGGGGCTGGGGCTCGTGAGCTCGATGTGCCAGGCGGCGGCGAAGGCGATCCAGATTCGACCGCTCGATCAATTCGAAGGGGCTGATCCCGTTCATTTCGCCGAGGACAGAGTCTGCCAGCAGACTCGATTCGCAGCGTGCGCGCCATGACGTTCTACGGCGCGCCTGTCTTCAAGATATATGCCAATAACAAGAACTGACCCGTTTACGGGCGGAGCAGGGAGACTTGGTTTGTCTTGAGCCAGCCGACGCCGCGGCTGGCGCCGGAGACCTGGAACCACCCGGCCTTTTCGTCGAGGACGACCAGTTCCTGGCCATCCGGGAGAGTCTGCAGGCTGGGTGATTCGTCGATCGGGCCGTGCCGGAGAATGGTCTCGGGTTGGACAACAACGGCGTGTCGGGTGAGGCCCTGGTCGCGCCATGTTGTGAACAGGCCCATTGCGCTGAAGAGGAGGGCGACACCGCCTGCGACGAGGGGGAGTTTGAGGCGGGCTTGCAGGGAAGGGTTCAGGTGCAGGAGGCTCCAGAGCCCCAACCATGCCCAGATGAGAGTCGCTGTGAGCAATGTCCACTGGTCGAGCGTCAGACGCGGCAGCGCGCGGCGCCAGCGGGAGGCTGGGCTCGGCGGGCCGCCCTGGATCTGTGTGCGGGTGAAGCGCAGGTTGGCTTGGATATCCGGGTCGCGGGGGGCGAGGCGTTCGGCGTGGCGGTACCAGAGCAGGGCACGGCCCAACTGGCCCGCTTTGAAGCAGGCGTTCCCGAGATTGAAGCAGACGGAAGCCGAGATCTTGCCTGACTCGAGGACGCGGCTGTAGGAAGCGATGGCCTCGGGATAATCGCCCTTCTCGTACTGGAGGTTGCCGCGTTCGAAGTTGACGGCGGGGGCATCGGCGGCTCGCACCATTGCTGCAAGGGTGAGGAGCAGCAGGATCAGCCACGACGCGCGCCGCGGATGACAATCAGTGCAAACGGCGCGGGCAGAGCGAGACCGCGCGGACTGATCCGGCGCCGCGGGACGGTCGCGGAACGGCGGTTCGTGGAGAGTGAAGGTTGTTTCTTGAGAAGGCATTCGGCCCATAGATCGGAAACGTTCAACGTTCAACGTTCAGCGAAGAGGGGCGTTGGAAGTTGGGTGTTGAGCGTTGAGCGTTGGACGTTCATTGAAATGGTCTCGTGAATTCCCAGTGATTTGCTGAGACTGTTCATGGCCAGGTGTGGAGCTTCTGGAGTTGGCGCAAGGCGGACTTGACCCTGGCTGTGGTGGCGTCGAGGTCGTGGCTGGTGGCGCCGGGGGCGTAGCGCTGCTGATTACAGGCCTGGAACAGTGCATGGAGGTCGGCGATCAGCTCGGGCGGGACATCGTATTCGCGCAACTGGTTTTCGAGCACGGCCTCGGTGATTGCGGCTGAGGGGAGATCGAGGCGCTCGCCCAGTTGTTCCTGCAAGAGGCGGAAGACAACCGCGAAGAAGCCGTCGGCGTCGCCTCGGGCAGCCTGTTGCGACAATTCGCCGAGCCCCTGGCGGATCACGCGCTGTGCGGCGGTGCGCCGGACCGCGCGGGGGTGGGTGGCGAGGTGTTCGCGGCGTTTGCGCCATGCGAAGGCTGCGCCGAGCAGGAGCACCGGGACCAGTTGGAGGGCGAGGAAGGAGTGACGGAGCAGGAGGGGCGGCCGGATCTGGGCCAATGCGCCCATTCGCTGTTTGAGACCGACGATGTCGTCAGGCGGGGCAGGGGAGGACTGGCTCGATGAAGGGGCGGCGGGGGATGGCGCCAGCGCATTGGCGCGTCCGGCGGGTCTGACCACGATGGGCGTGGGTGGGTGTGTGAACGTTCGGTACGTCTTGAGCGCGGGGTCGAAGAAGGCGAAGGAAAGTCCTGGGAGTGTTTTCACGCCCACGTGCTGCGGGACGACATCGTACTGGAATATCTTGGCGCCTTCCACGCCCAGCGGATCGGTGGTTTCGATCTCGGTCGTGGGCGGGTAGGTTGTGAAATCGCGCCAGTGATCCAGCGGGGGGAGGTTGACGCTTTCGAGGGCGCCTTTGCCTGCCACCTGCACTTTGAGCCGGATCGGCTCGCCCACGGCGACGTTGGTGGGGCTGGCTGTGACCGAGAAAGCGAAGTCGCCGACCGCCCCGGCGAACTCCGCGGGCCGGTTGTCCTTGGGCAGGGGGTGAACTTCGAGAGTGAGAGGATCGCTGGTCAGCTTGACGGGGCGCAATTCGTAGCGCGGCCGGAAGGGATTGTCGAAGAAGTCCTCGAACGGGTCGCCTGTGCGCCTGCGCTCGGTGGGAATGCGGAGCGAAAGCCGGCATTCGGCGGGGCCGAGCTCGAGCATGCCCTCGCGGTTTGCGACGGCTGTGGTCATGAGGGAGATCAGGTGATAGACGGCATTGCCGACCTGGACCTGGCGGGGCGGCGACTGATGGGCCTTGCCGAAGGTGAACCCGGCCCCCGGCAGCGGCTGCATCTGGATGTCTTGTCCGCTCACAACGTAGAGCTGGGTCTCGACCGGGAGGACTTCGCCGACATAAACGTTGGTCTTGGCGGCGGCCAGGCGCAGGAAAGCGAGTTGCCCCTGCGCTTCCGACTCTGTCACTTGCGCATCCGCCTTGACGACCTTGAGAGTGAGCGGTTCGGTGGAGAGCTTGTCGGTGCCGATCGGCGCCACGATGCGCGGAATGGTGTAGTCGCCCGGCTGGCTGGCGGTGACGAAGTAGAACAGGGTCAGGACCGACGACTGCTGGCGATTGACCAGGCGGACCGAAGAACCCTGGCCGCCGTAGGTGAACTGCAGGTTGGGCATCCGCGGAAAGGTCGGGGCCTCAGAGGGCTGACAGTTCTCGAAATTGAGCGAGAGTTTGGCGCTCTCGCCAACGCGGATTGTCGAGCGATCGAGGGTGGCGGTCAGTTGGGCTGCGTGCAGCGGGAAAAGGGCGGACAGGATCGCCACAAGCCAGAGGATCGAGCGAACACGGGACGCGTCGAGGCGCGCCATCGGCGTCGTGTCCCGTCGGCGGGCTTCGTTCAGACGTTCTGTGAATCTCTCCCGTTCCATTGCCTCAATTCGAAATGCTCATGTGAATCGGCATCCGGCGCCCGGCTGCTGTGTTACCAGTCGCGCCGCAGTCCCGACGGCGTGCGTTGGGCTTCGGGAGGCACGAAGATCATCGGGCGCTCCTCGGATCTCGCCGCTTCCAACAACTGCCGGGCCTGCTCGGGCGTCATCTGTCCCGGGATCACGCGGCCCATGGCCGCGTTGGTCTGCTGCGAGGCCGGCGGCTGCTGATTGCGCGGCTTGGGTTGAGCTTCCTCACGCTCATTGGGTTCAGGCTGTTCCTCCGGCTTGGACCCTTTCTCTTCCTGGGCCTCGGGCCGCGGTTGCTTGTCCTGACGGGATGGATCCTGGGTCTGTTGCCGCGGCTGGCCGGATTCCTTCTCGTTCTTCTTCTGCTGCTGTTGCTTCTCTCGGTTCTGTTGTTGTTGCTCTTGTTCGCTTTGGCTCTGTTGTCTTTCTTGTTGCTGCTGCTCCTGCCGATCACGCTCCTGTTGTTGCTGTTTCCGTGGGTCGTTTTGATCCTGATTGGGCTGCGATTGGCTTTTTTGATCCTGGGACTGCTCCTGCTCCTGGTTCTTGTCCTGCTGTTGTTGCTGTTGTTGCTGCTGCTGCTGTTTGCGGAGTTCCTCGATCTTCCTGGCGACCAGGTCGCGATTGAACTGGGCATCGGCGTCTTTGGGAACGAGTTTCAGGCTGCTGTCGTAGTGGCGCAGGGCGTCTTCCCAATGAGCCAGGGTGTTGGTGGCGGCTGGAGCGCGTTCGCCCAGGCGGTACTGGGTGTTGGCCAGGTTGTAGTAGGCGCGGGCGAGAAGTTGCGGATCGGAAGAAAGGACGGCTGCACTCAGGGCCGTGGCCGCCTCGTCAAGCCGTCCGGCGCGATAGGCGGCCGTGCCGGCGTTGTAGTGGAGGCGCGGATCGTTGGGTTTCTTCTCGAGCAGACGACGGTATTCCTGCTCGGCATTCGAGAAGTTCCCGGACTCGAAATCCTGGAAGGCTTTGTGGGCGGAGGCGTGGGCGTCCCAAGGGAGCAGCAGCAGTGCGAGCAGCGTGACCATTTTGCGCAACGCGGCGTTCGCGGCATTCACAGTCGCTTCCGTGCGGCGGACGCGCTGGCGTTCGTTGACGAACATCTCAGCGAGCAGCAGGAGAATGGCAAGGCCGAGCGGCCATTGAAAGCGCTCGTAGTATTGGCGGAAGCGGCGGGCGGAGTGCTCGCTGCGGGGCAGAGGGGCGAGCCGGACCTCGTAGAGGAGCTTCAACGGATCCGGACCGCTGAGGCGCAGCATATCACCCTTGGTTTTGGCGGCGATTTGCTCGAGCAACTGCATGTTGAGTTTTGAGACGACCGTCTGGCCGTCAAAGTCTGACAGGTAAGTGGTTTTGCCCTGCTCGTCAACCACGCGCAAACGGTCCCCTTCGAGCGTGCCGACGCCGACCGGGAACACCAGGATCCCGGCATCGGCCGCGCGTTCGGCGGCTTCGAGGACGCCGGCCTCGTGATCCTCGCCATCGGTGAAGAGAACGAGGATCTTATGGTTGTCTTCGCTCTCTTTGAAGGCGCGGATGGCGGTGTCGATGGCCTCGGCGATGGCCGTGCCGCCCTGGGGGATGGTGTCGACATCGAGGTAATTGACGCTTTCGGCGAAGGCGTTGTCATCGAGCGTGAGGGGGCATTGGAGGAACGCGGTGCCCGCGAACGCAATCAGCCCGAGGCGATCTGAACGGGCGGCGCGCATCAGGTCCAGAGCGGCGAGTTTGGCCCGGGCGAGGCGGCTGGGAGCCACGTCGGTGGCCAGCATGCTGCGGGAGGTGTCGACGGCCACCAGGATGTCCAATCCGCGCTGATGGACTTCTTCCCAGGCGAATCCGAGCTGGGGGCGCGCCAGGGCGAACAGGATCAGGGCCACGGCGGTGCCGAGGAGGACGAGGCGGAGCTTCTGTCGGCGGGCCGACACGCCGACTGTCAACTGGGCGAGCAAGCGGGATTGGACGAACTGGGCGATCATCGCCTGTTTCTTGCGCCAGGCCCAAACCAGGAACCAGGCGAGCAGGGGCAGGACGGCCGCCAGCAGCCAGAGCATTTGGGGATGGGCGAACGTCATGGGTTGGCGAGGCTGGGTCTCAGACCGACGAGGCGTGTCCGGGTGTTGCGGGCACCAATCCTGAGAGGGGGCGCATCGGCGCTCGACGCCTCGCCAAGCGGCGCTGCCGCGGGGTGCCAGCGTGCCGGCTGAGAACTGGACTTGTCGGCCGCGGATTTCATTGAAGGAGCGACTTCAGGGCAGTTTGCGCCAGACCGTCTGGCTGAGGATGATTTCGATCATAAGGAGGAGGAAGGCGGGGAGCGCCAGCCAGGGGAACAGTTCCTTGAAGCGCTGGAATTTCTTGGCCTCGACCTCCGTCTTTTCGAGCCGGTCGATCTCGTCGTAGATCTCGCGCAGTTTCGCCGTGTCGGTGGCGCGGTAGTAGGCGCCGCCGGTGCGCTGGGCGATCTGCCGCAGCGTCTCTTCGTCGATATCGACATCGACCTGCTGGTAGCGTTTGTAGCCGAAGGGGTCGATGTAGGGCATGGGCGCCTTGCCGCGGGTGCCGACGCCGATTGTGTAGACTTTTACCCCGAGGGCCTGAGCCGCTTCGGCGGCGGTGGCAGGCGGCACTTTGCCCGCGTTGTTTTGGCCGTCGGTCATGAGGATCACGATCCTGCTCTTGGCCTGGAGGTCGCGCAGGCGATTGAGTGCCGCGCTGAGAGCGGAGCCGATGGCCGTGCCGTCCTCGATGGTGCCCAGGTTCAACCGTTCGATTGTTTCGAGGAGGAACTCGTGGTCGAGCGTGGGTGGCGCCGCGATGTAGGGGCGTCCGGCGAAGGCGACCAGGCCGATCCGGTCGTTCTTGCGTTTGTGAACGAAGGTGCGGAGCACTTCCTTGGCCACCTGGAGGCGGTTGGCCGGCTTGTCGCGGAGCTGGAAATCCTCCGACTTCATGCTGCCCGAGAGGTCAAGAGCCACCACGATATCCACGCCGCTGGCTTTCACTTTGGCTTCGCCCAGGCCGATCTGGGGACGTGCCATGGCGATGATCAACAGGGCCAGCGCAAGCCAGCGCATGCGGCGCAGAATGGCGCCGACGTGGGATTGGGTGAGGCCGGAGATGCCTTTGACCAGGGCCACCGAGGAGTAGAGGAAGGCGGGTTGGCCGCCGAGCCGGCCTTTCAACCAGGCAGCTACGGGCAGGAGCGCCAGGCCCAGCAGAAGCCATGGATGGGCGAAGTGCATATCAGCCGTGACGGGAGGGGTTGAATGGGGCGGCGGCCGGGACTTCGCCTTGGTGAAGCCGCTCGGGTTCGAGGTCCTCGAGACCGCGCCCGCCGCGGGCGGATGGCGGTGTCTCGGGGCTCGGCGGGGCGGCATCGGAGTAGAGCGGATGGGGCACCGTCTCGTCCACCAACCGCAGGGCGGCGGCGTGCAATTCGAGAAGCTCGACCTCGGTCGGTTCGTAGCGGGCGAACTTGACGAGGTCGCAGCGGGAGAGGAAATCGCCCAGGCGCTCCTTCTGGTCGGCGCCGAGCCGCTCGCTGGTTTGGAGTTCGAGGAGAAACTCTTCGGTTGTGCGCTCGGGGGCATGCAGGTCGAACCGCTCTTCCAGATAGGCGCGCAGGGCGTTCGAAACGGCGACGCAGAACGGTTCGGGCTGGCTGAGGAACTTGAGGGCGGCCTGGAGCTTCTCGCGAGCGCGGACATGGGCCGGCACAGACGGCACGCTCGGGGGCCGAGTTCGAGCGCGGCGCCACCGGGTCCAGGCGGCCCAGGCGCCGAGAAGGAGAGCGACGAGCGCCAGGGCCCACGCCGCCCAGATCCAGGGATTGGGGATCTCGACGGGCGGCTTGGCCTCGCGAATGTCGAGCTCGGCCGCGGCGTTGGTGGCGGGCGCCGACTGGGGCGGAGTGAGGATCTTGAGTGGAGCGCGCGTGGCCATGTCAGCCGTGACGGCGGCGCTTCTCGCGCATTTCGAAGAAGCGCCCCAAAGCCGCCGCGTAGGGGCGATCGGTTCGTAGTTGGATGGAATCGACCTTGGCGGCGCGAAAGATCTTCAGAAGGTCGCGCTGGAACCGTTCCTGTCGCTGGACGAATGCCTTTCGTTTGCGGTCGTCGCCGGTGTTGACTTCCACCACCTCGCCGGTCTCGGCGTCCTTGAGCACCAGGTAGCCGAGGTTGGGCAGGGCGAGTTCGAAGCGGTCGATGATCTGGGCGGCGACGACGTCGTGGCGCCGGTTGGCCTGGCGCAGGCAGGCGAGCGAGGCCTGGGCGAGGGTTTCGGACAGGACAACGCGGCGGCGGAGGTGCGCGGCCATTTCCCTGCGGGTTGGAGTCGTCTGGCCCAGGAAATCGGAGAGGACGACCACGATGGCGCGGTGAGGCACGACCCGGCTGAGGAACTCGAGCGCGTTGTTCAAGTCCGTGCCGGCGCGGCGCGGCTCGCAATAAAGGATGTCGCGAATGACGCGCAGCACGTGGCGCCGCCCCTTGCGCGGGGGGATGTACTTCTCGACCGTGTCGGTGAAGAGGATGAGGCCGACCTTGTCGTTGTTGCGGATGGCCGAGAAGGCGAGGACGGACGCGACCTCGGCGGCCAACTCGCGCTTGGATTGCTCTCCGGAGCCGAACAGCCCGGACCCGCTCAGGTCGACGACGAGCACGACGGTCAGCTCGCGTTCCTCGACGAACTTCTTCACGAACGGATGGTTCATTCGGGCCGTGACATTCCAATCGATGAACCGGATCTCGTCGCCGGGCTGGTACTCGCGCACCTCGTCGAAGTTCATCCCCTGGCCTTTGAAGACGCTGTGGTAGCGTCCGGCCAGCGCCTCGCTCACGAGCCGGTTGGTGCGCAGCTCGATGAGGCGAATTTTCTTAATGATGTCTTTGGGAATCATCGGCGGATCCGCAACAGCGCGGGCCCGGTTGCTCGCGAAGCCCTCCTGCGGCCCTCATGGCACCGGCAGCTCGTCGAAGATGCGTTGGATGATGGTCTCGGAGGTCTTGTCCTCCGCCTCGGCCTCGTAGGTGACTGTGACCCGGTGACGAAGGACATCCATCCCGATGGTCTTGACGTCCTGGGGAGTGACGTAGCCGCGCCCGCGCAGGAACGCGTGCGCTTTCGCGCAGAGCGTCAGGCCGATCGTCGCCCGCGGGGAGGCCCCGAGCTCGATGAACTCGCGCACGGGGATCTTGTATTTGTCCGGCTCGCGCGTGCAGCAGACGAGATCGACGATGTAGTCCTTGACCTTGTCGTCGATGTAGATGTCGTTGATCACCTCGCGGGCCTGGAGGATCTGCTCGGGCATGACCACCGGGTTGGTATGGGGGTGGCCGCTGGTGCGCGCCATTAAATCGAGGATCTGACGCTCCTCCTCGCGGGACGGGTACCCGATTTTGAGCTTGAGCATGAAACGGTCGACCTGCGCCTCGGGCAGGGGATAGGTGCCTTCCTGTTCGATCGGGTTTTGCGTGGCGAGGACCAGGAACGGCTCATCGAGCGGGAATGTCTCGTCGCCGATGGTGACCTGGCGTTCCTGCATGGCCTCGAGCAGGGCGCTCTGGACCTTGGCGGGCGCGCGGTTGATTTCGTCGGCCAGGATGAAGTTTGCGAAGATGGGGCCCTGGCGGACGGTGAACTTGCGCGTCGTGGGCGTGTAGATCTGGGTGCCGATCACGTCGGCAGGCAGCATGTCGGGTGTGAACTGGATGCGGCTGAATCGGGTGGCGACGGCCGCGGCGAGGGACTTGACCGAGAGCGTCTTGGCCAGGCCGGGGACGCCTTCGAGCAGCACATGGCCGTTGGCGAGCAGACCCACCAGCAGTCGCTCGACGAGATAGTGTTGACCGACCACCACCCGCCCGATTTCCTGGATCAGGGGCCGGGTGAAGGCACTCGCGCGCTGTACCCTCTCGCTGATCGCATTGATATCCATGCTCATCGGCTCGAATTCTATGGGACCATTGACATCAAAACCAGCAAATGTGTTCGGCGGAGCGCAATGCGGAACGGGGAACTGCCCCGCACACAGGCAAAACCCGCACCTGCGCTTGCGTTCTGACAGCGCGAGGGACGGCTCGATCAGCCTGCGCCCCGGCGCTGGCGATGCGCGTGCGGGTTGAAAACAACTTCGGCCAGGCGCCGCTCGGGGCGCCTTGACCCATGGCACGCATTTCCGTCCGATCGAGCGTCGGTGCCGCGACGCCGAAGGACGGGGCATCCGCCCGGCTGCACGCCGGCGCGTCAGCTCTCCTTCTCTGCCTTGCTCTTGCGCTTCAGATCGGCCCGATGCGCGCGCTCGTAGGTCTGGATGTCCTTGAATCGGCCCTTGGCATCCCTGACGGCATAGAGTTTCTTGCCTGCGCTGCTTCGGTGCGTTGTGCGTTTTGCTTTGCCTGCCATATCGTGACCTTTTTGCTGCTTGGTTGTCTCTTCACCGTCCCGAAAAGTCTCTCCGGCTCGCGCAAGTCAGCCCGGTGACTCACGTTGAGCAATCGCGCCGAACACTGGGATGAAAGCAATCGCCCGCGCGCTGTCAAGGCTCCTCGCAAACCCGCTGGAAGTTCCGGTGTTCCCGGATGTTGTCGGCGGGAATCGAATTTGCGCCGCGTGGGGGCACGCGGCCTACAGAATGGGCATCCTCGGCTTGTAGGCCGGGTCCCCTGACCCGGCGTTTGGACCGATGTATTTCTTTGCGCCGCGTGGGGGCACGCGGCCTACAGAATGGGCATCCTCGGCTTGTAGGCCGGGTCCCCTGACCCGGCGTTTGGACCGATGTATTTCTTTGCGCCGCGTGGGGGCACGCGGCCCACAGCGGGAGTCTGCATCCAGTGCAGGCCCGGCGCCCTCACCGGGCGCGGCCCGCCTGCCGCGACGCGCCCGCGCCGTGAGGATTCCGCGCGGCGTCGTCCAAGGATCCGTGACTCGAGTCTTGAACCGGCGGGCCGGCGCGGATTTACTGTCCGCACGCGTTCGCGCGCGGCGGGCCCGGGGCCGGAGCGCGTGCGGGATTGATCACATGAAACTGCAAATCATCGATTGGTGCATTGTTGCGGCCTCGCTGTTCGTCTGCTTCATTCCGGCGCTTTTCTTCGGCAAACGCGCCGGCAAGAACACCTCCGAGTTCTTCGTCTCGGGGCGTTCGGTGCCCTGGTGGCTGGCCGGATTGTCGATGGTGGCGACGACATTCAGCAGCGACACCCCGAATCTGGTCACGGACATTGTGCGGCGCAACGGGGTTGCGGGCAATTGGGTCTGGTGGGCGTTTGTGTTGACCGGTGTGGCGACCGTTTTTTTCTACGCGCGCATGTGGCGCCGGTCGGAGGTGATGACGGATCTCGAGTATTACGAGCGGCGGTATTCGGGCAAGGCGGCGAGCGTGGTGCGGGGCTTTCGCTCGGTTTACCTCGGGCTCTTCTTCAATTGCGTGATCATGGCGACGGTGAACCTGGCCGCGTGCAAGATCGCGAACGTGCTGTTCGGGCTGCCGCGGTGGCAGACGCTGGTGGTGTGCGGGGTGCTGAATGTGGTTTTTGCGGCGCATTCGGGGCTGTGGGGAGTGCTGGTGATCGACATGATCCAGTTTGTCCTGATGATGACGGCGGTGGTGGCGGCGGCCTTTTTTGCGGTGCAGCACGTTGGCGGTTTGAGCGTGATGGTCGAGCGCCTCTCCGGGCCTCTGCCCGGTCCCGACGGCCAGACGATGCTGCATTACCTGAATCTCCTGCCCGACTTCACCAACAACTGGGACATCGCGGTGGCGGTGTTCATCATGCCGCTGGCGGTCCAATGGTGGGCGACCTGGTACCCGGGCGCCGAACCGGGCGGCGGCAGCTACATTGCGCAGCGGATGCTGGCCTCGAAATCGGAGAAGGACTCGCTGGGCGCGGTGCTCTTCTTCAACGTCGCCCACTATGTGTTGCGTCCCTGGCCCTGGATCCTGGTTGGCTTGTGCTCGTTGATCGTGTATCCGCAGTTGTCGGACATCCAGAAGGCCTTCCCCAATCTCGATCCGAAGTTGCTCGGGCACGACATCGCCTATCCGGCCATGCTCAAGTTTCTGCCGGTCGGCTTCATCGGGCTGATGGTGGGCGGGCTGATTGCGGCGAATTCCTCGACCATTCTAACGCATCTGAACTGGGGGTCGTCGTACCTGGTGCACGATTTCTACCGCCGTTTCATCCGCGGGGACGCGGGTGAAAAGCACTACGTGGCAGTCGGGCGGATCACCACGGTTGGCCTGTTCCTCGCGTCCAGCGGCATGGTGTATCTGCTGGACACCGCTAAGGACAGCTTCGACATCATCCTCCAGATCGGCGCGGGCACGGGTTTGCTCTATCTGTTGCGATGGTTCTGGTGGCGCATCACAGCCTGGTGCGAAGTGGTGGCCATGGTCAGCTCGTTCGGCGTTTCCCTGGGTCTGCTCGTTCTCAAGACACATGCCGGTTACGAGATCTCGACCCACCACGCGCTGGTGATCACGGTGGCGGTGACGACCGTGTGCTGGGTCCTGACGGCGTTCCTGGGCCCGCAGACCGATCGGCAGACATTGATCGAGTTCTATCGCAAAGTCCGTCCATTCGGCCCCGGGTGGCGGCGCATTCGGGAGGAAGCGGGTCTGGCCGGGCAAGAGGCGGCGGCCACGCGCGAGAACATGCCGCTCGCACTGATGGGTTGGACGTCCGGGTGCGCGCTGATCTGGTCGTCCCTGTTCACGGTGGGCACGGTGCTGTACGGGCGCTGGGTGCAGGCCGGCTTGCTCCTGGCCGTCTGCGTGGTCAGCGGCCTCGTCCTGGTGCGCGTCGTGAACCTGCTGTGGCAGGATCCGCGGAAACAAGACCGCCCGGTTTGAATGGTGAACGGCTGAAGGGTCAGGCGGCCGTGCCAGCCAACTCGGGCCAGAGCGCGGCGCCCAGGCGCATTCCGGCGGCGAAGTTGTCGAGATCGAACTTCTCGTTCGGCGAGTGCGCGTTGTCGTCGGGCAGGGCCAGGCCCAGCAGCAGCGTGTCGGCGCCGAGGATGCGCTTGAAGTCGGTGACGATCGGGATGGATCCCCCTTCGCGCAGCAAAACCGGCTCGCGTCCAAACGCGGTCTTCAGCGCGCGCAGGCCGGCCTGCGCGGCGGTGCTGGTGGGCGAGAACAGGTAGGGCTGGCCGCCATGACCGGTCTTGATTTCGGCGCGCACGGTGGGCGGGCAAAGGTGTTCGAGGTGTTTGCGGACGAGCCGGAGGATGCGCGCCGGCTGCTGGTTGGGGACCAACCGCACGGTGATCTTGGCGCTGGCCCAGGACGGAACGATGGTCTTGCTGCCCTCGCCCTGGTAGCCGCTGGTGAGTCCGTTGATCTCGAATGTGGGGCGGGCGCTGCGTTGTTCCCAACTCGTGTAGCCGCGCTCGCCGTACAACTGCGGCACCCCGAGAAAACGGGCATAGCTCTTTGCATGAAACGGGAGTCGGGCGAGTTGCTTGCGCTCGTACGACGTGAGCGGCAGCACGTCGTCGTAAAAGCCCGGGACCGTGACGCGTCCGCGCCGATCGCGCATTTGGGCCAGCACTTGGCAAAGGGCCATCGCCGGGTTGTCGACCGAGCCGCCGAAGATGCCGGAGTGCAGATCGCGGTTCGGCCCGACCAGTTTGATCTCGAGGGCTGCGACGCCACGGAGGGCGTAGGTAAGCGCCGGCAAGCCCGGCGCCGGCATGCCGGTGTCCGACACGACCACCGCCTCGCAGCGCAGATCCTGGCGGCGCTCCTTGAGGAAGCCCGCCAGACTGCGGCTTCCCACCTCTTCCTCGCCCTCGATGACGAAGGTGAGATCGCAGGGCAGCTCCGTCCCTGTCCGGAGATACGCCTCGACTGCATTGAGATGCGCCAGGTGCTGTCCCTTGTTGTCGCTGGCGCCGCGTCCGTACAGGGATCGTCCGTCAATCCGGGGCTCGAAGGGGGCCGATTTCCACAGCTCGAATGGTTCCGGGGGCTGGACGTCGTAGTGGCCGTAGACCACGTAATGCGGTTTGGTCCGTCTGCCTGAGCGCGGCGTGCGGGCGAGGACGATCGGGTGGCCCGGGGTTGGGCAGAGTTCGGCCTCGAGGCCGATGGCCTGGCAGTGCTGGCGCAGCCAATCGGCGCATGCCTGAAGATCGGCGCGGTGATCCGGTTGGGCGGAGACGCTGGGAAACCGCACGTAGGCGCACAGTTCGTCAACGAAACGGGCTTCGTTGGCCGCGAGATAATCGAGTATCGAGTTCATTTTGGTGCTGTCGGGTCGAGGGTGGCGTTTGGGAGAACCGTCGGGTTGGGCTGGGTTGGCGGAACAGTGGCGCCTGGATTGGCGGCAGCCCCGACCAGGGCTCGGCCATCGATCTTTGCCCTGGGTTCTTTCAGGGTGCCTTCGAAGGTTACAAAGTCAGGGAGTTTGACAAGGGGCTCATCGGGGGATGCGCCGGGCTGCACGAGGCCCGCCTTGGCCGCCAGGGGGCGGCTCAAGAACACCTGCACCGGGATTTCGAGTGGTGAATCGCCCAGCACCGGAGCGAGCGTGATCGCGCCCTGGCCCTCGGCCAGGAACGCCGCGCTCTGGAGGCGACCCGATTCCAGTTCAACACGGCCACTGGTCGCGCGGCCACGCGCGGCGATGAGTTGGATGGGCGCTTTGGCGATCTCGGCTGCCCAGCCACCCTCTCCCTCTCGACTCGGAACGGTCGATGGGCTGGTCGAGGCGGAGAGCGCAGTGTTTGGGTCGCGCGTCAACTCGGGGATGCGTTCGAGGACATGGATTAGGGATCTGAGCAGGGGGGGGCGAATGTTGGCGGTGGCCAGGCTGAGGTTGCTGCAGCCCAGATCGAAGATGCCGGCCAGACCCTGCCGCAGACTGGGGCCGTCACTCCCGGTCCCTGCGAATTGCAGGTGCGCGTCGAGATCGCCCGTGATCTGTCCTTTGCGGTCCGGCGCAAACGCATCCACCCAAGGGCCGACCGGCAGTTTTCTCGACTGCACCCTGACGTTGTAGGACGGAGCGGGAGTGCTGACATCGATTGTGGCGACGGCGGCGAGCGGGGCGCCATTGGCGGTGAGTTGGAATGGGTCGATGACCAGGATGTTGTCGGCGAGCTTCGCGCGGGCCGTCCAGTTGGAGAGGACGGCGTCCTTGGCGTGAAGCCGTCCGACCTGCCAGTCGACGGTGCATTCCCGGATGGGGAGCTTGATGGCGCCGGACCGCGGCGGGGGGGAATCGGCGGGGGGCGTCGAGGCCTGCGCGGGGCGGGCTGAGACGGCGACCGGGGTCTGATTGGTGGCATGCGCATCGAGGATGTCGGACCAATCGAGCGCCTCGGCGGACACCCGCACCTGGCCCACCCACCCGCTGGGGGGGGCCAGGTCGATTCGTCCTCGCAGGACCATCTGGTTGGTCGCACGCGGTGTTGGAGGCAGCCTGAGGGCCAACTCCGTCAGATCCACAAGGTTCGAGGAGAGGCTGCCACTGAGAGAAAACTCCATGTCCAGAGGTGTATTGGGCATCAGGCCCGCGGGATCGGAGACGCGAAGCCCCGTGAGGCGGGTCTGCAATTGCACCGAAGTTCCCGTCACCGGATCGCGCTGGACGATCCCGTCCCCGGTAAATCGGGCTGAGAGGAGTCGAACGGGCGACAGGTAGGGGGCGAGGAGAGGCTGCAGGATGGCTTCGGAGAGGCCGTTGATGTTGATCTTGTACTCTCCCCGATCGGTGCGCAGGTTGTAGTTGCCGGCGAAGTCGACTCCGCCGAAGGGGCCGATTCCCTGTCGGGATGCGAGCTGGAGGCGGCGCAGGGTGAGTTCCTGGCCCGTGCTCTCGACCCCGACTTCAATGCGCGCGTCATGATTGTCAAAGCGGTACAGGTCGTAGGCGCCGCTGAACCCGCGGAGGTTCACGTTGAGTGTGGCCGCGCGCTGGCCGCGATTCTGGGCGAACAGGCCATCGGCCGTCACGCGACCGCTCGATGCGCTCAGGCGCGGCACGGGGAACTGGGAGAGGAACTGCGGCACTCCTGACTCCGAAACGAACTGCACGTTTGAATCGCGGGTGGCGAGATCGTATCCCGCGGATCCCGTGACGACGGCGAGGGGGGCATCCTCTTCGCTGAGGTGCGCGGTGAAGCGCTCGAACAGGAACGATCGGTAATCCGAGAAGCTGCCCAAAGCGGTAAACCTGAGACTTCCCCGATCGAAGCGCCGGCCGGCCAGTTCCCATTCCGCGTCCCTCAGATCCCCGGCCAGATCGGTTGTGAATCGGCGTCCGCTCAATTGACACGTGACGGCGCTGGTTGCGCTGAGGGTGCCGCCCGGCACATTTGTTCCGAGAAAGAGCGCCCAATCGCGCAGGCGCAAGTCGCGGATGGCGATTCGGACAGTGGACTGATTGACGCCCTGGGGGAGGCGTCCCCAGGCCAGGTACATGGGGTTGTCCAGGGTGGCGCTGAGCAGCTCGCGCTGGGCCTGCCGGCCCGTGAGGGCGAACCGATGGAGGATTGCGGACTGCTCGTTCTCGGTGATCGTCAGGTGGCTGTCCAGGTCGAGATCGACCGGCGCGCTGGCGGTTGCTCCGTGGCGGACGCTGAATTGTTCGAGAACCCAACGCCCGGTCAGAGCGACCAGGTCCCCGCCGCGGGAGACATCGAGCGTCGTTTTCACGTTGATCTTGGTGTCGAGGAAATCGAGTCCGAATGGCGCCCCCACCAGGTCCAGCACGTTGCGGTCGATCGAGGTGACATCGAGCGAAAGCCTGGCTTCCGAACGGGCGAGGTCCATCGGACCGCGGACGCGGATGACGCCCAGCGATTGGCCGTCGCGCTCGAATCGCGCGGAGACATCGCGGACTTCATTGGCCGAGAAGTCGCAGGCGAGGGTTCCGACGAGCCCTGCCAGGTCGCTCAACGTGCCTGTGCTCTGGGCAACGGTCAGGCGGGCGTCTCCTCGGGCCGACGTCGCGCGAAGCCTCTTGTCCAATGTGGCGGTGAAGGCCCCCGCAAGCGCGGCCTGCAATCGGCCCTGGACATTTGTGAGGCCCGAGGCGGGGGTCGCCGTGTGAGCCGCCGTTGCGCGAAATGCGAGTTTCGCTTCCTTCTCGTTGCCCAACTCTTCGAGATCCAGGTCCAGCGCGCTGATCTCGCTCAACTGGCTGCCGCCGTCGGGCGCCAGGCGCAGAAGACGCAGAACGCCGTTCGTGACCGTGATCCTCCCGATGTCCATTTCCGGACGGGCGCCCCGGTGCGCCGCCCGTGGCCGTTTATCCCAAGCGTCGCTGAGCGGATCGAGATTGGTCTTGCCGTCCGGCTGGCGCACCCAGATGCCCTGGGGCGCATCGACCACGATTTCCGGGAACTCGAGACGCCCCATCAGCAGGCCCCAAGGACGGTATCGCAGGAGCACGCGTTGGGCCTCGAACAGCGGTTCCGGCCCCTCGGTTTCGACCCGGAGTTGGTGCAACTCGACCGAGGACAGTGGGTCGACGGAGAGATCCGCGGCGGTGATCTGGGCGTTCCAGGTCTCGCTCAGGCGCGGGAGCACCACGCGTTTGAGGAACGACGTGTTTGTGAAGGCGAAGTAGAGGGCGGTCAGGAGGAGCGCCGCGATGATCAGCAGGGCGAGGAGAATGCGCATCACCCGCCACCACAGCGGGCGGGGCTTCCATTCCATCGCGTCGAGTGAGTCGGAAGCAGGCATGGATTTGTCCAACGGCGGCAGGGTATCTGGTTTGCGCTTCGAGTCAATCGCGCCGGGTCGAGTCGGGCACGCGGCGGACGACCGTGTCCTTTTGCGCCCAATCCGAAGCCGGCTGGGGGTAATCGGTATTGAAGTGCAATCCGCGGCTCTCGGGGCGCTGCATGGCGCAGCGGACGATCAGTTCGGCCACAAGCGCGATGTTGCGCAGTTCGAGCAGGTCGGATGTCACCACGTAATCCCAGTAATCCTGTTGAATCTCGCTCTGCAGATTGCGAATCCGCGACTCGGCGCGCTGGAGCCGCTTGTTCGTGCGCACGATGCCGACGTAGTCCCACATCAGGCGCCGGATCTCGTTCCACAGATGCGACACCACGACCAGCTCGTCCGGGTTGTGCGCCTGGCCCGACTGCCACGGCGGGATGTTGCGGAAGTCGCTGTACGAGGGCAGGGCAGCCGCGCATTGGGCCGCGCGCTGGGCGCAGACCACCGCTTCGAGCAGCGAATTGCTGGCCAGGCGATTCGCCCCGTGCAGCCCCGTGCACGCGGCTTCACCCACGACGAACAGGCCGGGGATGTCGGTTTCCCCGTTGACCGTGGCGGTCACGCCGCCGCACTGGTAGTGAGCCGCCGGCACGACTGGGATCGGTCCCTTGGTCATGTCGATCCCGTACTCGAGGCATGTGCGGTAGATGTTGGGGAAGCGCCGCATGATGAACGGGGCCGTTTTGTGCGTGATATCCAGGTACACATGCTCGCTGCCGCTCTTCTTCATCTCGCTGTCGATGGCCCTCGCCACCACGTCCCGCGGCGCCAACGATTGGAGCGGGTGATACTGCGCCATGAACTCCGCCCCCGAGAAGGTGCGGAGCACCGCCCCTTCGCCCCGCACCGCCTCGCTGATCAGGAAAGACTTGGCTTTGGGGTGATAGAGACAGGTCGGGTGGAACTGGATGAATTCCATGTTCGCAATGCGCACCCCGGCGCGGTACGCGATCGCCACGCCGTCGCCCGTCGCGATGTCCGGATTGGTCGTGTACAGATACACCTTTCCGCAGCCTCCGGTCGCCAGCACGGTCACAGGGGCTGCGAAGACCCGGACCTCGCCTGTGCCCTTGCAGAGGACATAGGCGCCAAGGCATCGCTGGCTTTCCGAGCGCCCGAGCTTCTGCGTCGTGATCAGGTCAATGGCGAAGTGGTCTTCGAAGAACCGGATGTTGGCGTTTTGGCTGGCGGCGTTAAGCAGCGCACGTTCCAACTCCCGGCCCGTCACGTCGGCGGCGTGGAGAATCCGCCGTTTCGAGTGCCCGCCTTCGCGCCCCAGATCGAGTTCCTTACCGCCGGGATGCTCGGGGTTCTCACGCTCGGAAAAGCGCATGCCCAAGTCCATCAACTCGCGCACGCGCGCGGGGCCTTCCTGGACGATGGTGCGGACCACCTCCTCGCGGCAGAGGCCGGCCCCCGCTGTGAGGGTGTCGCGCACATGCAGATCAAACGAATCCTCCTGGCTTGTGACCGAGGCGATGCCTCCCTGGGCGTGGTTGGTGTTGGAATCCGCGCTCGATTTCTTGGTGACAATCGCCACGCGGCCCCGCTCCGCGGCCTTGACGGCGAAAAAGAGTCCCGCGATCCCGCTCCCGATCACAAGATAGTCGAACCGCAGCATGTTGTCGTTCATGGGGTCGAGTCTAGCCCGGATTGCTCACAACCGGGAAGATGATAAAGAACTCCGGGCTGCATGCTGACTTCTCTTGAGAACCCCGGCTTCGCGGTGGCAGGAAGTGGTGAGAAATGCAGGCGAGCGCTGACTTGCCGTCGGAAACCATGAGTTACAACGCCCCCATCAGGAGCGGCATGATCCTGTGCGGACCGAGCCGGTGTGGCGGTTGTTCGGGCGTCGGTGCAAGGCGGGTCCGGGGGCCTGCGCGACGCCTGCAAGCCGTTACGACGCCCGGGGCAGCGCGCGCGCCTGTTCGATCGTGTGGACCATGCTGTCGAGGATCAGGCGGCCGTCCGTGCTGCCGAGGATATCTTCGCAGGCGCGGTCGGGATGCGGCATGAGGCCGGCGACATTGCGGTTCTCGTTGCAGATGCCGGCGATGTTGAGGAGCGAGCCGTTCGGATTGGCCCGATCCGTCAACTCGCCGTTGACGTCGCAGTACTGCCAGAGAATCCGGCCGCCCGCCTCGAGGCGGGCCAACGTCGGTTCGTCGGCGAAGTAGCAGCCTTCGCCGTGGGCGATGGGGATCTTGAGGAGTCTGTCTGGTGGCACTTGGCAGGTGAAGGGCGTGTGGCGGTTGCCGACCCTCAGGAGCACCTGTTCGCAGTGGAACTGAAGATCCCGATTGCGCACGAGGGCTCCCGGGAGCAGTCCGGCTTCGCAGAGGATCTGGAATCCGTTGCAGATGCCGATCACCAGGCCGCCGGCCTCGGCGAACTGCCGCACGGCTTGCATGACCGGGCTGAACCGGGCGATGGCGCCGCAGCGCAGGTAATCGCCGTAGCTGAAGCCGCCGGGGATGATCACGGCGTCGGGGTTGTTCAGCGCGGTCTCTTTGTGCCAGACGCATTCGGCGTGATGGCCGAGGACGCGCGCGGCGTGGACGCAGTCCTGATCGCAGTTCGACGCGGGGAACTGGATGATGGCGAAGCGCATGGAGCGGGAGGCTACTCGAGAGCGATGGTGTAATCCTCGATGATCGGATTGCTCAGGAACCGGTGGCAGGCCTGTTCGAGGGCCTGGCGGGCCTGCGCGCAGTCGGCGTCGGGCGCCATCTCGATTTCGATGTACTTGCCCACGTGCACGGCGGCGACGCCCTGGCAGCCCATGTGTTCGAGGGCGTTCTGGACGGTCTTGCCCTGGGGATCGAGCACTGCCTTCTTGGGCGTGATGATGATCTTGGCCTTCATGTCACTTGGCCAGGCTGCGCGCGAAACGTTCCATGCGGTCCAGCCCTTTCTGGATATTGACCATGCTGGTTGCGTAGCTGATGCGCACGTAATCGTCCGCGCCAAATGCGATGCCGGGGACCGCGGCGACTTTCTCCTGTTCGAGCAGGCGGGCGCAGAACTCGGTCGATCTGAGGCCGAGCCGGCTGATGTTGGGGAACAGGTAGAAGGCGCCTTTGGCGTTGACGCATGTGATGCCGGGCATGCTGCTCAGGCGCTGATGGGCGTAACCGCGGCGTTTGCTGTATTCGGCGAGCCAACTGTTCAGGTGATCCTGGGGGCCGTTGAGGGCGGCGACCGCGCCTTTCTGGGCGAAGGAAGTGGGGTTGCTGGTGCTGTGGCTCTGGATGGCGTCGACCGCCTTGGCCACGGGCTCCGGGGCGGCCAGGAAGCCCAGGCGCCATCCGGTCATCGAGTAGGCCTTGGCGAACCCGTGTGTCACGATGGTGTGGGCGTAATGGGCCGGCGAGAACGATGCGACGCTTGCGTGTTCGGCGCCGTCGTACACCAGTTTCTCGTAGATCTCGTCACTGAGGACCAGCACATCGCGCTCGACGCAGATGTCCCCGAGCGCCTTGAGTTCATCCGGGGCGTAGAGCGAACCGGTCGGGTTGCTGGGGGAGTTGAGAATGAAGAGACGGGTGCGCGGCGTGATGGCGGCGCGTAACTGGTCGGGCGTGATCTTGAACTCGGTCGCATCGGTCGTCGGCACGATCACCGGCTTGGCGCCGGCCAGTTTCACCATTTCCGGGTAGCTCAGCCAGTAGGGCGATGGGATGATGACCTCGTCACCGGCCTGGCAGGTGGCCATGACGGTGTTGAAGCACGAGTGCTTGCCGCCGCACGACACGATGATTTGGGATGGCTTGTACGTGAGGCCGTTGTCCCGCTTGAATTTGTCCGCAATGGCTTGCCGCAGTTCCAGGATGCCACTGCTGGGCGTGTACTTGGTGAAGCCGTCGGCAAGGGCCTTGACGGCGGCATCCTTGATGTGCTGGGGCGTGTCGAAATCGGGCTCGCCCGCGCCGAACCCCACGACGTCCAGTCCGTCGGCCTTCATCTGTTTGGCCTTGGCATCGATGGCCAATGTCAGCGACGGGGAGAGCGCGGCGGCTTGCTGAGAAATGCGGTAATTCATAACTGGCGGCGGGAGCGTAGGGCCCAAACCCGCGATTTCAAGTCCGGAATGCGCACAGCCCCGAATGCGGCTCGTGTGGGTGGTGTCGGTGCCGTGCCGGTCGTTCCTCAGTCAGTCTGTTTCTTCGATCCGGGCTTGGGCTTGTTGCCGAGCTTGACAGCGACGTTGTTGAGTCCATGCACAATGCGCACGGCCTCTTCGCGGGTGGCGTCGGGCGCGAATGCCAGGACGCCGTCGGTAATGCGGGTCGAGACGCGCGGTGCGGCCAGCCAGCGCCGTTCCGGGAACTGGGCGTGCACGGCGATCCGGTTGCCCTTGTAGGCGGTGCTTACATGTTCGAGGGCGAGCTTTCCGTGGAAATCGAACTTCAGGACGATCGAGAAACCGCCCATCGTGTCCACGACTGAGGCGTCGATCAGCGATCCGCTGTCGAGGAACGGCGCCTTGAACACGCGGATTGGCACTGGGGCTGACCGATAGATCGGCACAACTTCGGTCTTGTCCCCCGTGTCGAACTCGGCCTCGAGGAACAGTTGCACGACGGCCTGGGCCTTGCGCTGGTTTGATCTGTCCGCGGAAGCGCATCCGGCCAGGATGGCGACCAGCAGTGCCGAGGCCAAATAGTTATTGATGCCGCGCCAGGGCGATTTCATACTCCGCCGAACAGAAACGAATCGATATCGGATGTAAAGAAGGTTATGGGCAGACAATACAATAAGAACGAAAAGCGCCGCCGTCGGGTGCGGCACCTGAAGCGCAGGCGCTCGAACACGCGGCAAGCCCCCAAGAAGGCCGTTGCCGTTTCAAACGCCCCGGTTCCTGAGTCTCCTGCGACCTGAAGGCCGGCGTTTAGAGAGGGTGGAACGAAGTTGGGGCGGACCGGACGGGCAGGTGAATGTTTATGTTAAAGTGTCACGAGTTACTGGGCTTTGTCACACCAGCGCTGGCGCAGGAGGTCATTGAGTACGCCTTTGCGTCGGACAAGCCCCTCTACCGCGCGGTCCTGGCGGCCGTGGCGGATGCCAACCGTGTCCGGCCGGTCTTCCTCGAGAAGAAACCGCGGACTCAGCGTCATTCCGAGATGGCCAGCGTTCTGAGCCGCCCCCGGTTGGAAGAGGCGGCGGCGAATCTCCTGCGCGGCTGGCTGCTGAAGGCGCAGACAGGGATCCTCACCGACTTTCTCGATGCGCTGGGCATCCCGCACGAAAAGGGAGTCGTCGAGGATTTTCCGAACACTGTGGACGACGCGAAGCTGAAAAGCGCGGTGGATCTCCTGCTGAGCAAGCATCCGGCCGAGAAAGTGATCGTCTATCTGAACACGGTCCAGAGCACCGGCGGGGTGAATTGGGAAAACCTCGAACAGATGCTCCAAAACGACCCGCGACTCCAGCTCGGCTGAGCGAGCATTCCGGCACAGGGATTGCTGCCAGGGGAGTCGTGAATGATGCGACGAACAAACCCCAGACGAAGCTCAAACTGCTTCAGGCCCTGGCCCGCCGCCATATGAACCGCCCAGGCCTCGCCCTCAAAGCCCGGCTCGAGGCATGCCCCGAGTTGCCGGTCAAGGCGAGTCCGAAAGTGCTCCCCACACCGGCTTAAGGTTCGTCACACACAACACCCCGGGCAGAGAAGCCTGTCCGGGGACAGCCACGTCTCTTCCCCCGAGTCGTCCACGCCCCGTTCGTGCCGATGGTTCCAGGGGAGCTGTAAGCCGAATTCTGTCTGCGCCGGCCCGAGGGCCAGCGGAGAGGCTCATTTGTCTGAGCGGTCTTACCCGGGACCTGTCTCGTCGAGACGAGACGCGGCGCGGGCCGCGCCTTCGATCCCCTATTTGACCTTGCTCCCGATGGGGTTTTCCGTGCCTCCGCGCTTGCGCTTGGAGCGGTGGGCTCTTACCCCACCTTTTCACCCTTGCCACCGCGCGCCGCGCGACCTTGCGGCCGTCGTCGCACAATGGCGGTTTGTTTTCTGTGGCACTGTCCGTCGGGACACCTCGCGGTGTCGCCTCCCGCGTGTATCTCCCGCACTGGCGGAGTTACGCGGCATCGCGCCCTGAGGAGTTCGGACTTTCCTCCGCGGGCTTGCGCCCGCGGCGAGCCTCCGCTCCCCTGGAACCGGAGCCAACACTACGACCTGCTGTTGGGCAAAGCAAGCGGGCGCAGCGGAACGCCGGCAGTCTCACGTCGCGTGCAGGGTTAGCCGCCCGGTGAGGACACCCGGCCGGCAAAGGCAAGGGGACAGACACCGATGTTGTAGGCCGCGTGCCCCCCGCGGCGCGAACTCGACTGCCACCGACAACCTCCAGATACAGCCTCTTCGTTTCGGGGCGCAACCCGTTCCTTGACAAGGATGAACGCCGCGGCAATTGTCCGGGCTGTGAACCCAAGGTGAGAGGCGGCATGCGCGCGACCTCGGGTTGTCGACCAAACCCGCACCCATCATGACTACCATCAAACGACTCACTCGAGTGACTCCACTTCGGGCCGGCATCGTCAGCGCCATCCTTTACGGCATCGCCGGTCTCATCGCCGTGCCCTTCTTGTTGATGGCCGCGATATTCGGTCGGGACGGGGGGGGAGCCCTGGCTTTCGCCATCCTGGCACCGATTTTCTATGCGGTGGCCGGGTTCATTGGCGGCCTGATCGGCGCCGCCCTTTATAATTTGGTCGCCAAGTGGACCGGGGGGCTGGAATTCGAGGTCAGTGACGATACGGCGGGCGCTTAGCGCATTTCTCACCAGCTATTGATGTCATCTGACCGGTCACCGTCACATTTCACCTGAAAGGCGGGCTCATCAGAAACCCGCGCCCCACTGGTGAGATTTCCGGGTTAGCGAGGCCTCGCCTGACCAAGGAGGCGTGTGAACAACTCGTGGTCGCCGGGTGACAACCACGATCGCCGGCGCCCGTCATTCGGCAACCGCCATGTCCATCTCGCGGGTGTAGTAGAGGATGCGTCCGCAATTCGGGCAGGTGACGATGTTCTGGTCACCGCGGCACTCGAGCACGACCTGGGCGGGGAGTTTCATGTGGCAACCGCCGCATGCGCCGTGCTCGACGCCGACAACGACGCGTTCGCCCTTGTTCTTGCGCAGCCGCTCGTAGATCGCCAGGCCGGCCTCGCCGGCGGCTCCAGCCAGAGCCAAGCGCCCCTCGATGGCCTCGACCAGGTGTTTCTTCAGAGTGTCCTCCCGCGCGGCAAGGTCGGCCAATTGACGCGCGGATTCTTCCTTCACGGTTGCCGCGTTTGCGGCGAGGTCGGAGACCGCCCCGTGCGCCGCCTCGGCCTGTTCCATGATGTCAAGTTCCTGGTCCTCGATCTTGGCGATCTCGGCTTTGCAGGTGTCGATCTCGTGGGTCAAGGCGCGGTATTCCTCGTTCTTCTTGGTCTGGAATTGCTGCAGGGAATAGCGCTCGATTCTCTCCTGGCGCGAACTGACTTCGAGTTCGAGCTTCTTGCGCTCGCCCTCGAGATGCCGTGTCTTCTGCCGTGCATGCTCCAGAGCCGCCTCGGCTTTCTCAGCCTTCGTCAGCACAGCTCGGCGTTGGGGATCAACGGATTCGAGTTCCCGCTGGAGGTGGAGAATTCTCCGATCGCGCTCCTGGAGGATCAGCAGTTTTTCAATGACTTCGAGCATGGGTTGTCCAGTCCGAGGACGGTATCGGCGGACGAGCAGCCCGTCAACACGCGGGATCGTGGTTTTTCCGATGGCGGTTCGGTTTCCTCCGAGCCGCCCAAGCCCGAGGCAAGCAGCCTGAACTCGTCTATCCCGTGAGGGTGATTGAACGTTTGTTCCCAAAGACCGCTCCAACATGCCGGATGTGATGGATGGGATGGGCGCGACCGGGCTGCTGGTTTTCGGAGCCTCGGGACAGTGGCGGAAGGCGCCGGTCGCATGGCGGGAGTGCCCGCCATGCTCGCGCGGAAAGGCGCGAGAGTTACTCCGCAGATGGAAGCTGTGGCAAACGAGTCAAGTTTTGGCGCCGCGCAGCGGCGCCACTTAGCAAGGCGTCGGGCGTCGGTGATCGTGGTTGCCACCCGGCGTCCACGAGTGGTTCTCACGCCTCCTTGGTCTGCGAATCCTCGCTAACTTGCTTGTGTTTCTCAAGGACGCGGGCGATCAGCCTCCCCGCCTGTCCACGAGAGTGCGCCAGTCGTTGCGTTCGTGTTGCGACTGGCGCACGTGTGTTGGGGGGCAGCCCTGGGATGTCGACCCGGCGGCGGGGCCAGGCAGTGTTGAGGCCCAGGCACTTTCTCGGGCTCGGGCTCGCGGGCTAACCTCTGGGCGTCTGGAAGTTACCAACAAGCGTCCCGAAGTGGCTTTCGAGACCGACTGAGCCCTGCCCGTTCGGGGTGCCAAGTTAATGCCACCGTTTGGTGCTGGAAGCTCCGGGTGTCAGGACGCGCGAAACCCGACCAGGATTACCATCGGGTGCGTTGCCCCTGTGTCGGGGCAACAACACCGACGGGATCAACTCATTCACCGTTCAGAAGCCCCGGGCACCTCCAGGCTCTGTTGAGAACTCGCACCCGGAGGAACCGTCGGGCGAGGTTCCCGGCAGGAGGCGTGACGCGCCAGGTCGCTACGGCCAGGCCAGTGCCGTCGAACAGGTTCACAAGCGAATCGGGCGAGCCGACCCAACCGGGTTCGATGGTCCAGCTCTCGAAATCCGTCGAACCTTCCACCTGGTAGGTGAGCCAGGACCCCGCTCGGCAACGGAACGATAGATCGAAGGCCGGCGGAGTCACAGCAGCGGCGGCGGTGGTCAAGGGAACCGGATGGGACTGGGGGTCGGCAGGGTTTGATCCGAAGGCGAATTCGGTTGCGTTATCGGCGCCGTCCCGGTCAGGATCTTCTTCGGGCTTGGCGTCGAGATTGCCCCAGGAGGCCTCTTCCCAGTCATCCAGCAGGCGATCGCCATCCGTGTCCCCGGCGGTCGCTGTCTCGATCAACAGCGCTTTGAGGGCCGTGCGATTCGACGCCACGGTTAGGCTGTGGGCACTGAGGTTGAACACTGCCCGGAGGTGGTTGCGCGCATCGAGGATGCGGACGTCGTCATAGTTCGCCAGCCAATCGCTCCAGACATGGTTGGTAACCGTGTCCTGGAGCAGCGGCAGCCGGCTGTTGGCGGTGAGCACTGAAGCATACGCCTGGAAGGCCGTGTGGTTGATGCCGAGGATCTCGACGTTCAGATCGGGCCTGGCCGCGCGGACTTCCTGCTGAATAGTCTCGAGGTATCCAAACTGGATACGACAAGACCCTCACGTGCTCGCGGTGGCGAAGTAGAAGCCCGCCACCTGATAATTGTAATCGCGGGGGGAAACCGTCCGGCCCTCGCGATTGGATCGGATGTTGACGTCCTGGAGCCGGAAATCCGGCACAGGCCCTGCCGCGAACGCGGAAAACGCCACGACTGCCAGTAGCGGCCACCATGGACACGTGTTCATAGAGAACCTCAGACCTCCGCCAAGGCCCGGTCGATGCGTTCGATGGCCTCGTCGATCTCGGACGTGCTCTTAAAACCGATGACGACCGAGTCGCACAGGCCGGACCGGATGACGTAACCGATGGACTTCTCTCGCTCCTCGGGTGTTTGAAAGGCGCCGTCGCCGATCAGCTTCATGCCGATGACCCCGTGGCCGCGCCGGCGCATCTCCTTGATTTCGCTGACGACGGCCGGCACGTGGCTTGCGTCGCTCCGAGCGTTCCAGGTCTCTTCCGGCGTATCCATCGAGGCGCCCTGCGGATTCAACCGCACGAGATGCACGTCGGTCCAATCGCTGGCGGTCGCCGTCTGCAACGCGGGCAGGCTGTGGCACGAGACGCCGCGGGCCCGAATCCACTTCTTCTCCCTGGCCTGGTCGAAACCCTCCATCACGCGCTTGAACGGATCGGTCCATCCCGGTTTGACCATGCAGTGGATCAGCATGCTGTCGATGTAATCGGTGTCGAAGGCTTTTCGGTGCTTGTCGATTGCGTCGAGCACATCTTCGGGCTCGCCCGGGATCTTGGACTGGATGAAGAGCCGCTCGCGCGGCAGGCCCTTGATCGCCGCTCCGATCCATCCGAATGTCTGATACGACTGGGCGGCATCGATGTACGTGATGCCCTTGTCATACGCGTACCGGATCAGGCGATCGAAAGCTTGCCGGCCAAGATCGCGTTGGACCTTGCCGCTGTTGCTGCCCGTGCCCAACCCCAGACGGCTCAGCCTGATCCCGGTCCGGCCCAGGGCCACCTGGTCCGCGGCCGTGCGCTTGACCGCGGCGGCGCGCGCCGTCGAACTCGGGGCGGCGAGGGGCAGCAGGACCGCGCCGCCCGCCAAGGCGGCGCTGTGCTTGAAAAACGTGCGGCGATTGAGCGATTCAGATTTCATAGGTGCATGGTCTTGGGGCGAACGGACTGGGTTGGCAGCGTCCTTCGTTGGCGGCTGATTGTATCATGTCTGCTAACAGCCCGAATCAGAGCACAACTTGCCTCTGCGCGCAACGGCGATTTCTGACTGGGGCGATGCCGGGGTGCCGGACAAGATAGTCACCATTAGGCGACGAGCCGGATACGCAACTGATCGGTTTGGTTGCGCCGGTCCCAATACTGGTCGAAGCGATCGTCGAGCAGTGCGCAGCGCAGGATCGCCACGTT
>JAKLFY010000082.1 GCA_022710935.1 Verrucomicrobiota bacterium | reverse complement strand
CGGAAGCCTGCAAACACGGACCGAAATCAACCTCCAACGTCGCTGAGACTTAAACCGTCAGATCACCCCCTCCAGAATCCGCTGCCGTAACTTGTAAACTTCCGCTAGGGGGCCCGCGGTGGTCAGCGGAGCCGCTGTTCGCATTGTCCACCTGTCCGGAGTGCAGTTGAACACCCGCTGCATCGCGGCGATGGCACTGCCGGCCTCGCTCTTCGGTCGCCCGACCCTCGGACCGGGCGACCGAGTCGAATTCGCCTCAAGGTTCCACACCCAAGGCCGGGCGTATCGCACGGACTGGAGAGGCCGCTTCACTCTGCACGAATCGCACGGGATGCCGCGTGGCCGGCAATGAACCAAGCCACAGCCGTCCCTCAGGGCTGGCGGAACCGGTAGAAGGCAGGCTCGACACCAATCGGTTCCGACCAAGTGAAAAGGAAGTCGCTCCCACCCGACCCGCCGACCTCCCGCCAACCACTCGCCTGCGATGGATCAGACGTACGCTCGATCGAGCCTGTGAAGCCGGGTTTGAGGCTTCGGATGGTCAGTTGGAGCCTTTGGTCGCGGGTGAGGGTCGCGCTGATCACGGGTTGAAGCGAGTAAACCGTCAACACACCAGCCGCGGGCATGCTGGCCACGACTACCCCGCCCTCGGGAACCGCTTGCCCGGGAAGGCTCAGGTTGAACTGCGCCGCCGTCGAGTAGTTCAGGCCATAGACGCCGACTGGCAACCCCGCGACGTTGAACGACCCGCTTGCAGTCGCGCGGATGACCACGACAGCTCCGCCGTCCGCGTTGAGGAAGGCGACGGACTGCGTGGCGGGACTCGAACTGATGGCGGCCACCCGCACCGCCCCCCGCCGGACGAAGCGATACACCTGGTGGAGTAGCCGGGTCTTGCGGTTGATCCGCACCACCGGCGAACCGGGATTGGTCACGTCCACCATGTACAGCGCCATGTCATCGCTCACCGCCCCGACGCCAGCCAGTGATCCCTGCTGCCAGGCGCCGTTGCCGCCGAGCGTCAAATCCTTGAACAAGACGTCGATCCCGTTACCCGCACTCCACCATTCGAGCATCGAGAGACGCTTGCCATGTTGCTGCCCGCGAGTGGCCAGCGCTTGGAGGTTCGCGTCGGACACACCGCTGTAACGGTGGTAGCAGAGCTCGTCCAGGGCAGTAAGCGCCCCCGGAATGGCAGCCAGGGCGTCGAAATAGCTCACGGCGTTTCCCATATTCGTGCAGGAGGGCGCGATGATCTCTGGGAAGTAGCCGGCGGCGCTCAGGCGCGCCTCCACCGCTACGATCGCGCGTCCCAGCAGTGTGCCGTTCCACTGCGACACGTTGTCCGGCTCCAGCAGGATCTCGACCGCGTCCGGCACGAATCCAAATTGCTGGTCCAGGTGCTGGAACGTCGCCAGGATGAACTCGGCGTACTCAGCCGGGATCTGGTGATGGTAGCTGCCCGTAGTGATCTGGCTCGTGAACGCCACATAGTTGAGATTGACATACAGCGCTTCCCCCTTCGCGGCGGCAAGGGTCCGCAACGGCAGGATCGTCGTTTGCACGTTCCGGTCCAACTCCGTGAAGTGATAGCCCGCTGGATTGATCAGGTTCGGGTCGGCATTGTCGTTGAGCGTCGCATAGCGGTTGGCCCGCCAGGTCGCGTAATCGACCTGTCCAGACTGGTAGAGGGCAAAGTAGTCGGTGCTGTTTTCGGCGCCACTGCGGACCTCGAGCCGGACGCGGTTGATCCCGGCTTCGTTGATCACGCGCTCGAACAGCACATCCTTGAAAGCCGCGAACGTCGGATCGTCCTGGGCGGCAAAACTGACGCATTCCCAGCCGCTGATGTTCTGGAATCGCTCGGATGGATCGACGGTGATTGTGGTTTGCGCCGTTCCCAAGCCCGGAGCGGCCAGCAGCACCGCGCCCATCACCCAGGAGTGAAGGAAGCGCGGAAACGGGCCCGCAGGCTGGGATCCCTGGTCTAATGTCATGCTCATGATCTCGCCCCCGCATTCTAACGAGGTCGCTCGCCCTTGAGCACAGCGAACTCGCACGATCACCGAGGCCCTCGACCGAAGACGGTCTCTATCGACTCCAGCTTCATAGAGCCTTCGCCACGAGTGGGCGCAACAATGCCACCCTCGCCGAACTCGTTCCACGCGTAAATGGTGAACGCCTTCTGCCGTCCACCCCCCGGCAACGGCAAACCCAGCGTGCCGATGCGATCAAGGTCCGCTCGCATCTCCCGCAGCCCCTGCGTCCATTCCTCGCGAGTCGGAAACGCGAAGCGCACCCGCCGGTCTGGCCATGGTCGTGCATTGAATCCGGCTCCGAGAAATGGCAGATACGGCACTGCATCCCGAAGGTGTTGGTTCCGACTCTCGCGAATGAACTGCGCCAACACCTTGTACGGCTCATCCGTGTCGCCCGCCGGCCGGTTCGGCAGGTCCATGTAAGTGTTCGTGAACTCGAAGAACTGGGTCGCCGGGTGTCCCGCCTCGATGCGTTCGTTGGCCGCCACCCCGCAGCCGATCAACAGCTCCCCCAAGCCCGCGGCCCGCACCGACTGACGCAAGGCTGCCAACCGGGAACGGCAAGTCTCCGCCTTCTCGCCATTCTCCCGCCAGAAATAGTGCCAGCTATGGACCTTGAAGACCAACCTCCCCCCCACCCGCAGGTAGCTCGGATGCTGAAAGGCAGGCAGCCACGCCCGCAGGCACTCCTCCCAGTCCCGGTCCGTCTTCACCTCGTAGGGAGGATGATTGCAGTACTCGACGGCGAAGCGCAGACGAGGCGCTTCGGGCGAACGAATAAAGGTCCGCAGACCTTCATTCAGAAACCGTGCATGAGTCTCGCGTTCCGCCGCCTCTCCCGGCCCGTTGTAGTACCAGAGAATCAGGAAGAAATCGATGCCATGCGCGGCGGCAGCGATAATCTCGCGATCCATGGTCTCCTGGGTGTTGTACTCGCCCAACAACGGCACGCGCCCCGGATAATTCGTTCTCCAGTCGCCCACCGCCGGATCGTAGTTCCACTTGTTGGGGAGTGGTTGCCACCAGCCGGCAAAGTAGTTCACCCCCACCAGCACACGGTCGGACGACCCTCCGTCGGGGTTCGCCACCCCGCGGGACGCAGAAGCGTCGTCGGGCGTTGATGCCGCTCCAGCGCGCAGGGTCGCCGGCCTCGATGGCACCGGGTCAGCAGTGTCGACGACGCGCTGAAAAATGCGCGTTGGAGTGCGGTGCGTGATCCCGAAAACAACGCGTTGGCCAGGCCGGAAACGCTCGCGCATCTCGAAGTTCTCGAAAGCCACCCCGCCGGGAATCCGGTGGCGCGACATCCCAGGCAGAGGCACCGCGACGTCGGCGGCTGAGACCGCAGTAGCGGCCACCACGACCAGCAAAGCCAGTTGAGCAAGCGCGGGAGTCACTTTCCCGTCAAAGCCGATGCGTCCTCATCAAACCGTCCCGGACCTCGGTCTTTGACGTCGCGGAGCATCCGCTGGTTTGGCTTCTCGGGCAAGCGCGTCTCCCCGCGAGGCGCGCCTCGGGCCAATCCAAACCCTCGGCCAAAGGGCCGCTCCCGCGTTTCCTCCGCGGCCCTCTTCGGCGCGACTCGACTGAGCTTGCCCGAAGCCCCCGCGCGGTCTGGAATCCGCCAACGAATGGGCAGCGGGAGTGCAGTGGAGAGAGAAACCGAAACGAGGCTTGAGCCCTCCAGTTCCAGGGGCGAGGATTCCGGACCACAGCCCGATCCGCGACGGCTGTGGCGATCGGGCCATCGCCGAACTGGCAATGATATTTCAAACAGGACTGCCCTATGAAACCTCAGCTTCTCTTCTGTGGGGCATTGATGCTCATCTTCGCCACACCGATCGCTCGCGCGGAGTCGTTCCCGGTGTCCATCCGCGTCGACGCAGCGAAGTCGCAAGGCGAGCTGAAGCCCATCTGGCGCTTCTTCGGTGCCGACGAGCCGAACTACGCCTGCATGAAGCACGGGCGGAAACTGCTCGGCGAACTGGGCGTCTTGGCACCGGACCGGGTGTTCTTCCGTGCCCACAACCTGCTGACCTCAGGCGATGGCACGCCCGCCCTCAAGTGGGGTTCCACCGGAGCCTACCGCGAAGATGCCGCAGGAACTCCCATCTATGACTGGACGATTCTGGACCGGATCTTCGATGCCTATCGGGAACACGGCGTCCGGCCCTGCGCCCAGATCGGCTTCATGCCGAAAGACCTCTCGGTGAAGCCGACCCCCTATCAGCACTCCTGGACACCCGAGGTGGCCTACGACCAGATCTACACCGGTTGGGCCTATCCACCCAAGGACTATGCCAGGTGGGCCGAACTGGTTTTCCAGTGGACCAAGCACTGCGTGGAACGGTACGGCCGCAGCGAGGTGGAGTCGTGGTACTGGGAAGTGTGGAACGAACCGAATATCGGTTACTGGCGCGGCACACCCGCCGAGTTCCATAAACTCCACGATTACGCCATCGACGCCGTCCGCCGGGCCCTCCCGACGGCCCGCGTGGGTGGGCCCGATGTCGCCGGGAGCGGCGGGACGTTCATGCGCGATTTCCTGGATCACTGCCTACGCGCGACCAACTACGTGACCGGGAAGATCGGAACGCCGCTGGATTTCGTCTCGTTTCATGCCAAAGGGGCGCCGATCACAACCAACGGTCACGTGCGCATGGGCATCCGCCAGCATCTGGCGACGATCGAAGAGGGCTTCCGCATTGTCGCTTCGTACCCGGAACTCAAAGGCAAGCCGATCATCATTGGCGAGTCCGACCCCGAAGGGTGTGCGGCCTGCCAAGGCCCCGCGCTGGCCTACCGGAATGGCACGATGTACTCGAGCTACACGGCGGCCAGCTTCGCCCGCAAACACGATCTGGCGGAGAAGCACGGCGTCAACCTCGAAGGAGCCCTGACCTGGGCTTTTGAGTTCGAGGATCAGCCCTACTTCGCCGGCTTCCGCTCCCTCGCCAGCAACGGGATCGATAAGCCCGTGCTCAATGTGTTCCGGATGTTCAGCCGCATGGGCAGACAGCGGGTCGCCGTCGAGAGCGATGCCGCCGTGCCACTGGACGCCATCACGCGACGGGGCGTACGCGAGCAGCCCGACGTGTCGGCGCTGGCCAGCCGCGGCCCCCACGAACTCAGTGTGCTGGTGTGGCACTACCACGACGATGACGTGCCCGGACCCGATGCGGCGGTGACGCTGACAGTTGCCGGTCTGCCATGCGACGACGGTGAGGCACGCTTGACGCACTTTCGCATCGACGAGGATCACAGCAACGCCTTCGCCGCCTGGCGGCGAGCGGGTTCACCGCCGAACCCGACCCCGGGGCAATACACCGCCCTGGTGCAGGCAGGCCAACTGACCGCTTTCGGTCCCCCGGGAACAGTACGGTTCACGAATGGCGCCCTTTCACTGGCGTTCACGCTCCCGCGCCAGGGGCTGAGCCTGCTCCTGCTCGAATGGGGGGCGACACCGAAATAGCAGCAGAACTTTACAGTGCCTGGAATTGATGCAGAAGGACCCACCGTGACCTTAACGCTACCACTTGGCGCCATTACGCTGCTGTTCGGCATATGCCTTGGTCGCGCTGCCGATCCGCTCGATACATGGGCGGAGCGTTGTGTCGGTACGATGGTCCGTGACGTCGCCTATGGCGCCGGACTCTTCGTCGCCGTGGGCGATGCCTTTTACAGCTCGGCCGACGGCGTTTGTTGGATGCGACAAGCCTTGGCTGCCCCTTCGGTCAACGGCCTGAGCGGGGTGGCCTACGGGAATGGGCGGTTTGTGGTGGTGGAGTCTGGAGCTTGGCGCAGGGAGAGCCGTGTTTTCATTTCGCCGAACGGAACGGCCTGGCAGCCCAGCGCGACCATGCCCGCGGGCGAGCTGCCTGTCATCGACCGGGTTTTCTTCGGTGGTGGAACGTTTCTCGCCGTGGGTCAGGAGCCGAATCCCTCGACGGCACCGGGCTATCATTGGCTCGTGATGACCTCGCCAGACGGTCTGTCCTGGACCAGGCACAGCGGCCCGACCAACAGCGGAGAATCCTACTATCTGAACGCGGCAACATACGGGAATGGCGTTTACGTCGCCGGCGGATGGTGCACCAATCCGACGACGCAGGGGTTGGCGTTGGTCTCGACGAATCTGACGGTTTGGGTGCCCGTGACCGGGTTTCCGTTTTCCGTCGTCAACGGCCTCGGCTACGGGAAAGGGCGCTTCATCGCCGTCGGCTCATCCATCGCGACCTCTTCGGATGGTGTTGAGTGGACGAACCATTCAGTAGGGCCTCTGGGCAGGCTGGCCGCAGTCACCTTCGGCGGAGAAAGTTTTGCGGCCGTCGGCGAACCGCAGTTGATACTGAGTTCGACCGATGCCGTTCACTGGACACAACACCCTACCAGGGTCGACGGTCTGCACGGTGTCACGCACGGGAACGGCAGTTTCGTGGCCATCGGCGGCTATTACACGGATCACCCCCGCGGCGTGGCGGTGCAGTCTGGAGGCAGACCCCAGGTGTGTTTGCAGGCGCTGGGATTGGGTCCGTCGTGGGAGCCTGGGGTGCGCCTGTTGTTGACGGCTGAACATGGTCACACCTATCGCCTGCAATCATCGCCTCAGTTGCCTACTGCCTCATGGATCGACGTCAGCAGCATTTCACTCCCGCCGGGCTACCCGGATCCGGTGAGGTTGATCGATCCTGCTGCGTCTGATTCTCACCAGCGTTTCTATCGGGTTGTTTCTCCTTGAGAATCGAGGGATAATAGCACCTGAGCTGCAACGCGGGTATCTCTCAACGCACCGAAGGTGAGGCATACAATGAAGAACAAGGTCGTGTTTGCTGCCATTCTGGTCGTCCTCAACCTCTTTCTTGGGGCGTGGATCGATCGCACGTGGTTTCGAGGTCCAACTTCTGGACCGACGCACATGGCGGTTCCTGCGCAGCCGTTGTCGAAGTTTGTGCCCTCCGAGATGGACCGGACCGATTCCCGCAGCACAATCGCGCAGTCAAAGGATGTTGAAGCCCCACCCCAAAGTTCACTGGACAGTCGTTCGGTGGAATTCAAGGCCACGGCCGACCGGGTGAAGCAGAAGCCTGGAGCGAACCGGAAAGAAGTGATCGAGCCTATCGAGCGGTGGGCTCAAACCGATCCGCAAGGGGCAATCACCTGGGCCTTGAGCCTCCCACAAGGTGATACTCGCGTCGGGGCGCTCAAAGCAGCGTTCAGTTCCTGGGCCAAAACGGATGGTGCGAGCGCGGCGCAGTATGCAGAAGGTTTGCCCCCCGGCAAGGATCGACAGCAGGCGCTCGCCGCAGTGGCCCGACAGTGGGCCGGCACGGATCCGGATGCCGCCACGGCTTGGGCACGACGACTCGGCGACCGACCCTCCCAGGATACGGCTTTGCAGAACGTGACCGATCGGCTATCGGACACTGACATCGCGAGAGCAGCCGAGGTGGCGCTCATGCTGTCCAGCGGTGAAGTAAGACGAGATTCGGTGCAGGGCATCGCAGCTCGATGGGCGGGCGAAGACCTGGCAAAAGCCATGGAGTGGATGGGCCAGTTGTCTGATCAAACCGATCGGGACGCGGCTTTCCGCGGCTTGATCCGTGCTTGGGTCCAAACCGATCCTGACTCAGCGATTGGCTACTTGAACGAGCTGAATCCGGGTTCACAGATGGCCGCACTGAAGAGCACGTTCGTGCCTTGGGGAGAACGGGACCCTGCGGGAGCAATGGCGGCGGCAACTAAGCTCAACAACGAGAAGGCGCGAAGCGCGGCGATGGCGATGACGGCAGGAACCTGGGCCGGTTCCTCTCCGGGCGAAGCGGCGGACTATGTGGCTCAACTGCCGCCGGGGCCCTCGCAGATCAGCGCTGGCCTGTCGGTGGCGGCGGCCTGGGCCGAACACGACCCGGCGTCGGCCGCCCAGTGGGTAGTCAATTTCCCGGAGGGCGGCGCCCGCGAAAAGGCGATCTCCGCCGTGGCCCGAAACTGGGCGGAAGCGGATGCCACGCAGGCTGGCACCTGGATTGAAACCTTGCCCGCCGGAGGGGTGAAAGCCACCGCGCTGTTTTCATTCGTGGAAGGATTGGGTCAGCATGACCCGGCCACGGCCGTTGAGTGGGCCCAACGGATTTCGGAGCCCAAGCTGCGTGACGAGGCATTGGCGCGAACCGTCCAAGACTGGCTCCAGACGGATCCCATCGCGGCCGGAGCATGGCTCAACACGACGCCGCTGGCGGAGGGCGTGAAGGAACGCGCACTGAATCCCAAAAAGAAGTAGGGAGGATCAATGCCTGCTCGATCCGCACTGTTAGAGCCGTGCAAGCCGATGGCTGCGCGCTTCCGGAAGCGAGCGGGATACGAGGTCCAGTCGCAATCGTCGGAGCCTCTCAAACACAGCCTCGTCGGCTGTCTCCGGCGCAGCGATGGCGGTGACATCGCCCACCCAAAGCCGAACGCGCAGTCCGCGCGAACTCAGTCGTTGCTGCGCGAGGTCGACCATCCCGGGGTCGAGGGCAAACGCATCCACGACGGCAGCGCCAAAGGTGTCGAGAATTAACTCGACCCCGACCCCACGGCCACAGCCGATCTCCAGCGCCCTTGCGCCCCGCAAAGGCCCTCCCATCCGCAGCAGCAGGGGCACCTCGATGTGTCGTTGCAGCGCCGCGCGGATCGGGTTGTTCATCAGCCAAGACTCAAGGCGGCTCAGTATCAGTCTTGCGGCTCCATCAGCAACAACCAGGGCTTGAACCCCTCAAGGCCATCGGGGGTTGTCAACCGTGGAAGGTGGTGGAGGTGCTCAAGAGTGTGCGGCAATGAGGGCACCAGAACACCGTCCACGTAGCCAGCCACCCTCGACTCTTGAACTTGAGCTCGCGAAGTTCCTTCTTGCACCAAGGGCATACCGGCCATTCATCTTCCTTGGCCCGTGCGAAGCGCATCTTGGCTCTCATGGTTTTTTTGGTCAACGGCTCAAGGGAGCGTCCCTCACCCCTGGGCCTCCCGCCATTACAAACGAGGATCGCTCCTGGACCCACCTCGAGTGCGAGAACGAATTGCGCCGCTTTCCTTGCCAGTCCGGAATGGTCGGAGAAAGAGGATCAACGACGAGCGGCTTCCACCCGGATGTTCCCCAGACTTGCTGACGACAACATGGCGAAAGGCTGTCGTGAGCGACACAAATCGAAACTGGCCAACCCGCGTTTGGTCCCTGTGGAGATTGGCTCTTGTCTTCGCGGATGATTGCGGTACGCATGAGTGGAGCCGCGTTCCAGCCCGAGGGGACCCACGAGGGCGACCGGATTATGTTCCGGCCTGGAGCGGCCCTTGTGGCAGCGCGCTAGGGCGATGAGGACGATGAAGAACATTCTACTGGCGGTGATCGCCGCGGTGACACTGCCGACATGGGCGCAGGCCGCGACCTTCCGTGGCTTGGGAGACCTTCCCGGTGGCAAATCCGAAAGTTGGGCCGGTGGCGTCTCTGCCGACGGCCAGGTGGTCGTCGGTCAGTCTGCATCCTCGATGGGGACCGAAGCCTTCCGTTGGACAGCAGAAACTGGCATGGTCGGCTTGGGCGATCTGCCGGGCGGCATCGACTTCAGCGAGGCGACCGCGATCTCTGCTGATGGCTTGGTCATTGTGGGACGCAGCAGTTCATTGCGCGGCGCCGAGGCCTTCCGTTGGACCGCCGCCACGGGAATGGAGCCCTTGGGGGAGCTCCCTGGGGGCCGGTTCGCTAGCCTCGCCTACGCCGTCTCGGCCGATGGCAGCACCGTTGTGGGGGATAGTGCGTCGGCCCTCTCGGGCGAATACCGCGAGGCGTTTCGTTGGACCGCTGCCACGGGAATGGTGCCGTTGGGTGACCTGCCGGGCGGCTATTTCCGCAGCGACGCGCAGGCGGTTTCCGCCGACGGTTCGGTCGTCGTCGGCAGCAGTGTCTCGTCAACGGGATGGGAAGCCTATCGCTGGACTGAAGCCACCGGAATGGTGGGTCTGGGAGACTTCCCCGGCGGTTACACCAACAGCCTTGGTTTCGGCGTCTCCCCCGATGGTTCGGTGGTGGTCGGGCGTGGCTATTCTGGCGCGTTCGACCTGGGAACCCACGAGGCGTTTCGCTGGACCCCCCAATCCGGCCTGGTCCCGCTCGGCTTTGCTCCCGGCGACGATTGGAGCATCGCATACGCCGTCTCAGAGGACGGGAACACCATCGTCGGCGACAATGCCAATCATGCGATCATTTGGGACCCCGTGCATAGCATGCGCCGCCTGCGGGACGTGCTGATCATAGACTACGGCCTCGATCTGACAGGCTGGGAACTGACCAGCGCCCGCAGCCTCTCTGCCGATGGGGATACGATCGTCGGATCGGGCGTCAATCCCGCCGGCCAGTACGAGGCGTGGATCGCTGCGGGCCTGAAGCCCAGTTTGACCATTCGCCGAGCCGGCTACACCTGTTCGCTCTCGTGGCCCCTCGCCGCTGCTGATTTCACCCTGCAATCGATCGAGCGGCTCGGTTCCGGCTGGAGCGACGTGACGGCGTCCGTCGTCACGAACGCCAACTCGGTGGTTGTCACCCAAGCTTTGTCCGGGTTTGGGAAGTTCTATCGCTTGGCCAGATAGTGGACCGGGCGGAGACTCCGCCGACGCTTGCCGACACCAGACACCGTGAAAGGCTGCCCCCACCGGTCATGAGAGTCGATCTCTGGTTCGACCACGGAGTTCTGATCATCGAGGTCCAACGCAGGGCGTCATTGGGCCAATTGCCTCCCCGATCGCGGCCCGAACGCTTTCCGAACGCTTTCTGAACGCTTTCTGCTTGAACCCTTTTCCGTGAGGCCGAATCCTCCCCACAGACGAGGCCACAGGCGTTCGGCTGCAGAACTTCAAAGACCATGTCTTCTTCCCCTCTTTTGCGCGTATGGGCCAGCCTCGTGGTGCTGACCGGCTGCATCGTTGGGACGGCCTGGGCGACTGAGCTCCAGGCCACACGTTCGGGAGACAAAGTGGTGTTGAGTTGGCGACCGAACGCCGACGCCGACTTCTATGTCCAGCTCGCAACGAATCTGGTTGACCCAATGGGATGGAGAATCGACACGAATGCGATCAGCGTGGCCGGCGAAACTTGCTCCGTGACCACCGTGCCAACTGGCGCCCACCGGTTCTACCGCCTGAAGGCCTGGGAGGTGCTCTTTGACGGCACTTCGACGGCGGTCTTTCGGGGGTACCGCAAAGCCGCATTCCCGGACGCCGAGTGGACGGTGACTGCGAGTGGCGAACTGAAGACTGTGTTCGGCAGTCCGGCGGGCCACATCATTACTACAAACCAGTATGATGATTTCGAGTTGCTCTGGGACTGGCGGGCGGGCACGGCGGGCAACGGCGGAGTGCTCTACCGGGTGACCGAGTACTATGATCAGCCGTACAAATCGGCGCCGGAGTACCAGTTGGTCGACGATTCTGGGTATTCCTTACCCGGCAAACAGCAGCTTGGCGCGGTGTATGGGTTGATTGCGCCGACCAACCGGGGGACGGTTTCGCCCGGCCAGTGGAACCAATGCCGGCTGCTGGTGCAAGGCGATCACGTGGAACATTGGTTGAACGGGCGTCGAATCGCCCAATTCGACTTCAACAGTCGGGCCTTCAACAGCTTGGTGGCGGGGAGCACCTTCAGTTCCTACACGCAGTTTGGGAAGGCGAGCAAGGGCTTCATCGCCTTCCAGAACTGGACCCCTGAGATCTGGTATCGCAACATCAGACTCCGGCCGCTGCCGTCGGCACCGTAGGGCCCCCCCCGCCAGGTCGGCAAAGGCCGTGCCGAATGCGACTCGACCCGACGCCGCGGTCGATCGACCTCTCGCAGTTGACTCATCGGGACATCTTCGTGGCCACAGCCTTCACGATGTACTCTTCAGCTCGCAGGATCTGCGAATTCAGACCGCGGGCGACCTCTTCCGGAACGGCCTCAATCTCGTCGTCGGGCACGATGCCGTTGAACTCGATGGGCTGGCCGTCACCGCGCCAGCGGCTGCGCGTGGAGAACGTTACCGAGGCAATGCTCGAAGGAAACTGCCACTGGCGTTTCGAACTCGACGCACCGGCAGTGCGGGTCCCCATCAGGCGCGCGCCGCAAAGTTGCACCACGTCACGCGCCAGAGTCTCACCCGCCGAGATGCAGCCCGCGTCAATCAGCGTCACGACCGGCCGCGGGATGTCCTTGAGCTGTGCCAGCAGATTTGTATCGTATCCGCCGCCCCCGTTGCCGCGCAGATCGATGATCCAGCCCTTGGCCCCCGGATGGGCTTCGAACGCCTGGCGCATACCGGTTGCCGTTCCCGTCCCAAGGGAGCGCAACCACGTGTAGCCAACGCCTGAGGGCAACCTGGTGTAACTCAGACTCCGGTCCGCTCGCGTCAGATTCGCGGGCAGGTTGTAGGTGTGCGGCCATCCGCGGGGCTCGACCGCGCACGTCACGCACAACTCCTGCTCTCGACCCTCGGCGAGATAGTGCAGGGTATGCGTCTGGTTGCTGGAAGCGATCAGCGGCCAGCGATAGGCAAACAAGCGCGCCCGTTGCGGACTGGAGACGCCGACCAGGTAGGGACTGCCCGTGCTCCATGCCTCGGCCACTTTCTCTTCGAGCACAGTCCGCGCATCGCGTCCATCGATCTTCGTCACGACCGTGCCGACTTTCAGCGTGTCGGCGTGCGCCTCCGCTGACATGATGCAGATCCGGTTCTGCGTCGCGGGCATGAAGCTCACGCCGGGATAGTAGCGGCGGGGCCGAGCGAGCGGCGGGACTTTGGCCTCGCTGAGTCCCATGTGTGCATCCCGCAAACAAAAGATGGCCTCAGCCACAATGTCCAGAAACTCGCTGTCGGAGGAGCACGTCTTGACGCGCTCTGTGAGCCTCACCTTGGCCTGCGTCCAATCCTGACGGATGCCTTTGAGTTCGAAGAACGGGTAGTTCTGATCGACCTCCCGGACGAACGCGCTCCAATCGGAGGGGTACTTCGCCGCCGTGGGCTCAGGCGCGGTGTGGCCTTGCGCCGCCGGCGGGGAAACCCGGCCGGGTAGCTTCTCAGGAACGGTGTAGTCGAGCAGCATCACATCGTACGGTTCGCGATGGCGACGGATGCGAACGATGACCTGGTTGTCCAGGACCCAGAAATCGGTGATCTGCCCTGCGCGCTTCTTGAACCAGGTGTCGGCAGAACTCCGTTGTGTGAGCACGAAGCGATGAGCTTCGAAGGTGCCTGCGGGCACTTCAACGGGCTCCTTGCCGACGTGTTCAACCCGAACGGAGTAATCGGCCAACCCATCCCCCGTGTTGTCCCAGTCAAAGGCGCGAAACTCTTTCGCTTCGCCCGGTTTCACGGCGAACGCGCGCAACAGAATGTTCGCTGCACAATAGGAATCAGGCCTCGTGTTGGGGTCGAAGAAGGAGTGGGACGGAACGGCCAATTCCTTACCGTCAACGTCCTGCCGCAATCCGCGCCGGGTCAGTCGGACCTTGCCGTCCTCGAACTCGATCTTCACCTCCGCGCCAAGCCGATTCGCGGAGGGCCGGCTGAGGACGCGATGCGACGTGAAGCGTCCCGACTTGTCGCTGATGGCGATTTCGGTCGAGTTCATGAACGGCACTTCTGCGATGGCCGTGAGGGCGCCGTCCTCAGTCTGCTTCAACCACAGTTCGCTCGGCTGCGGGATGTCGCGCCCGGTGTTGCAGTGACGGTACCGCCCCTGGAAGATCACCGTGCCGGGCACGTCCTGGATCGGCGGGTTGAGGTTCTCGCCAGCGGCGCCAGCGATGATCGGCTTCAGCCCGAGCGCAACGAAGATGGCGAGGAAGCAGGTTGATGCCTTCATGGTTTTGGATGTTGCCGCAGAGTGGCGTGCGTCATGGAACGGTCTGGCTCAAGCTGAGGTTCAGCGTCCGGGTTTCGCCTTCGCCCACCGTAACAACCGTCGAGGTGTGAGCCAGCTTCGCCCAGGGGATCATTCGCTCGGTCGCCAGCCCGAACGCAACCAACTCCCATTGTCCCGGCGGCACGGCGTGAAGGACATATTCGTCTCCGGAGCGGCGTACCAGCGTTTGTCGCACAACGCGCTCGGTCACGGCGGGGCTGCGCGTCCAATAATCGGGCGGCGTGCTGGCTCCTACCTCACGGAGTTGGATCAGAACGTACAAGTAATCGTCCTCTGCCGACCGGATCACGCCGCGGATCGTGGCGCTGCCGACGACGGTGAAGTCCTCCTTCACCGTCCGGCCAGGTTCGAGTCGGACGGTCTTCGTCTGGTAGAACTTGTCGGCGTTGTGCGCGATGTGGAGGCCCTCGCCAACGGGACGAGTGTCGCTCGTGGCGCGAACGAGGTATTCGCCTGCCGGCCACATGTCGGTGCGGAAGGCGCCGGAAGTGTCGGCTTTGATATACCCCATCCATTGGCCGCTTTCGCGGTGAACAGCTTCGAGATGGATGGCCTGAGGTGCGCCCCCGGGCGGGGTGAACCGCGCTGTGCCCTCGAAAACGCATGGGGGCTGGAGAGTGAGCGTCAGGTTCGTTGCCTGCCCGGGTTGCACCATGATCTCGGACCACTGCCGCCGGTTGCCCACCCTAATCTCGAGCACCACCCGACCGGGGGGCACGTTGGCGAGATCAAACGAACCGGGCTCATTGCGCTTGGTCAACTTGGCCATGGTTTCAAACGCCACCGCCGGGCAGTCGAGCCGATGTACCCGGTTCACTTCGATCTCAAAAGGTTGCTCAACTGGTCTTCCTTGCATGTCCACCACTGTGCCCGAGATCGCGCCAGGCTCGGGAATGACGAATGTCAGGTTCGTCCCGATGGGCACGTCGCGGAGTTGGTAGGCGCCGATGAGGAGCTGAATCGGGTCCCGCCCAATGCCATTGAGCGATTCGAGTCGGAACCGGCCCTGCGGATCAGTCTGCGTCATCCAATGCCGGTCATGCGGAATGTAGCTCTCGACAGGGACGCCTGTGCGAGGCTTGCCCTGGCCATTCAGCACGGTGCCGGAGATGGCGCATGCCTCCGGAGGCAGGATGCGGACGTCGAGATTCTCGAGGCGTTCGCCCGGATTGAGGACGAGCCGCTCCCGCTGGGCAGTCTGCGCGCAGGGTGGTCCGGCGCTTCCCGTCGGGCGATACACCTTCACCCAATAACGTCCGGGTCCCGCCTGGGGAATCCAGAAACGTCCCTGGGCATCGACCGGCACATTGTAGATACCGCTGCGCTGGGGCGAGCCGTCGGCGTCACGCGGCGGATTCGTCGACACGAAGTCCAACGCCAGGCCAGAGTGCACGCGCCCGGTTGTGTCGATCACGCGCCCGGCGACGTAGGCACTGGTATCCAACGCCGAATCCGTCCGCGGCGGCGTGTCGTGTTCAGCGGTCTTTCGGCCAACAGGAAACACCACGTCGACTTGAACGGCATTCGTGCCCTCGATCCGGATCGGATCGTTCGTGGCGCGTGGCGCGGGATTCAGTGTGAAGTAGTAGACGTAAGGATACGCGCCTTCTCGAAACGCAAAGCGCCCATCCTCGTCTGTCCAGGTCCAGTCTGGCATCGGCCGGCGATGCTGTCCGTCGATGGGCTCAAGTCCAATGAACTGGCCGCGAATGGGGTCGCCGTCGATGTCAACCGCCCGCCCCGAAATCATCGCCGCCGGTTCGAGAGCGAGGTTGAGTCCGACCAGGTTGCCCGTGAGCAGAAGCCGCTCAGACATCAGCCGGCCGTAGCCTTCGGCGCTCACGAGGATGCGCCACGACCCTTGAGTTAGGACAAAGCCGTCCAGACGATACGCTCCGTTGGTGTCGGTGAGCGTCTGGCGCGTCGAGTATCGGCGCGGCGGGAACTCCCCCTGGAAGTTGTTGGCCGCCACCCGCGCCCCCACAATCGGCTGGCCGGCTGAATCTGTGACGCGACCCGACACGGTGGCGCCGCGCAGGAACTTGAAGCTCACGCCGCTCGCCGACTCGTCCGGACGCACAGAAACCTGCTTGCGCGTCGGGAACTCGGGTTCGTCCTCAGCCCCGACGTGCTCATGAACGAACGGCACCTCGCACTGCACGGTCAGTCGGCCCGCCGGCAGACGTCCCAGCCCATAGGTGCCGTCCTTGCCGGTGCGTGTCTCGCGCAAGGGAATCTCCCGGTGACTGTCCTCAGCCCAGACCCGCAGGCCGGCAATGGGATCGCCCGTTTCCTGGACAGTGATCCGGCCCGAAACCGACGCGCCCGGCGACACGAGCAGTTCAATTCCCTCAACCGTTCGTGACTGGAGGAGGTTCACCTCGCGTGGCTCGACCAGCGTCAAGCCCTTGTCCGCATCATCGATCTCGAGCGCGTAACTCAGCGGAGCAAGTCGTTCGAAGACAAACGCGCCGTCGAGATCCGTCCGGCTGCGAATGGGCGGCAGTTCCGGCCGGCGCGCGCGCAAAGTCACGGTGAGGTTGGCGGCGGCTTGATCCGAGCCCTTCAGGCGAACCTTGCCGGCGATGCGTGCGCCCCCGTCGAGTACGAACGTGTTGCCGGAGCTTGGCACTGTGTCCTGGGTGACAGCCGGTGCGTGCCCGGCGGCGAAAGTGAACAGTGGGCCGTAAAGCATGCTGCCGGCAGGATGCCGCATCGTGAACTCCCCGTTCGTGTCGGTCATCGTTTGGAGCGCGAAGCTCAGCCCATACGCCTCCAAGTTGTGCCCCGAGAGGATCCAAGCACCGCGCACCGGTTGACCATCGGTATCAAGTACCCGTCCGGTGGTGGTCTGCGGTCCGAGCTCAGCGAGTCTGAAATCGCTGCGGAGCGGGTTGACCTTGGCGCGCATCGCTTCCACACGCGGATCGTATGGCATGTCGTCGCCGACCATCACCCACCGATGCTTGAGCATGAGACCCTCAACCGCCACCAAAAGCACAAAGCCGCTGGGCAAGTCGCGGAGTTCGTAGGAGCCATCCGCCCCCGTTGTTGTCTCTCTGACGCCCCATTCCCAGCGCTGGCCTCGAAAGGCAAGCACGCGCGCCCCTCCAGCCGGGGCTCCGTCGGACCGTGTTACCTTGCCCACAATGGCCGCAGAGCCGCGTTCCATTCGTGGATAAAGGAAAGAGAATCCAGCGGGAAGCGAGGCGGCTGTGGTTGGGGTCGTGGAGGTTCGCCCCTGCCGGAGCCGCACGTACGACTCCTCGATGGCCGCCCCCGCTTTGACGGCCTTCGACTTGTTCGCCGAGGACGGCACCAGGAACGCGGCCATCAATACCAGGCAGGCTGGCCAAAACCCGACCACGCCCCAAGCAGCGTGCCGACTGCGAAGTTGGCCGCCAGCGCGCCGTGTTCGCCACAGATCCAAGCCACCCAGGAGCATGGCGCCGGCGACCATGAGCAGCGCCGCCCCAAACACTCCCACCGTGAATAGGGCCTCGCCACCGCCTGGGTTCCAATTGGGCTCTTGGGCGAGCAGATACCCAATGACCATCCCGCCCCCGCCCAGCGGCAGGCTCAGCCCCCAGACAATGGCCGCCGCCACGGCCAACGCGGCCCAGCGGGCCGGGTCAGCGTCTCGACGGTTCCATCCGAGCGCCAGCCAGGCCAGAGCTGCGCCCAGAATGGCGCTGATCGGGAAAGCGATAAAGCCACTCGGCAAGAGCACCTCGGCATCCAACACGACCGGACCGGCAAAGAGGAACCAAAGGCAGAGCAGCGGAGGCGCCAGGAACAGGCCGGCGGCGACGCTTTCCCTCGCGAGGCTCCGCGACGACGCTCCTGTGTCCGGGCGCGGAGGCTTGGGGCTGGCTTCCGCCTCTCGCACCCGCGGTTCCCCGCCTTTGGGACCGCCCGGCCCGGCGATCGTCTCAACGTCGGTCTTGACCTCACTGGCCTGCTGATAGCGCCGCTCCGGCTGCTTCTCGAGCGCCCGCAGGACAACCTCGTCCAGGCGCACATCGACCCGCACGACGCTCGACGGCGGTGCGAACTTGCCCAGAGGCAACTCGCCGGTCAGCATTTCGTAAAAGACAACCCCCAGCGAGTAGATGTCGGCCCGATGGTCGACGGCCTGGGGCTTCTCGATCTGCTCGGGCGCCATGTAATGGGGCGTGCCGATGACTTGCTGGCCTTCGGTTAGGGTCCCCGTCCGGCGCTCGCGGCCGAGGATCTTGGCGATCCCAAAGTCCGCGACTTTCACGCGCCCCTTCGTGTCGAGCAGGATGTTCTCCGGCTTGATGTCGCGGTGCACTACGCCCGCATCGTGCGCAAATTGGAGCGCCTCGCAAAGTTTCGGCACGATCTGTAGCGCCTCGCGTGGCGTAAGCTGGCTCGCCCGCTCCAACTGCCGCAGGTTCAGCCCGTCGACGTATTCCATGATGAAGTACGGCAGGCCGCCCGCCTCGCCGAACTCATGGACGGCGACGATGTTGGGATGGTTCAGCTTGGCCAGGGCACGGGCCTCGCGCTCGAATCGCTCGGTGAAGCGCGCGTCGCGCGCGCCCTCGGCGCGGTCACGGGTCAGCACCTTCAGCGCCACCAGCCGGTCCAACCGCGGCTGCCGCGCTTTGTACACCGCCCCCATCCCGCCACAACCGAGGCATTCGAGGATTTCAAGCTGTGGAAAGAGCTTCGCGATCTCGGCGAGCGCGGGCGGCGGCCTCGTCTGCGGGTCGGTGGCCTGGGGGTCGCCCGGCCCCGCTTCGCAAGTCCGTGTCGCCAACCCCACCTTCATCATGCATTCTGGGCACAGCCCTTGCAGCGAGTTGGGGGCCACCGGCTTTCCACATTCGGGGCACGTGCTTGACGCATTCATCGCTACGTATCCATGCGGAAAAAATCGCCGTTTGTTACAGCCGTTCAGCCCGCCAGCACACGGAACAGATAACGCAGCTCCTGCTCGACATCCTCGGGACCGGAGACGGTATCGGCAACCTCGGCGCGCAACAGCTCGCGGTAGCGCTGGCGCAAGCGGTGAACGGCCACGCGCAAGGCGCCTTCGCTCAGACCCAGGCGCGCACCCGCTTCGGCATACGGAACCGCAGCGCGCGCTTGGGCGAGGCATCCTTTTGTTGCCTCGAACAGGGCCGCCTTTCCGTCCCGCCGATACTCCTGGTGCAGCCGGTCGAATACCCGCTCCAGCAGCGTCAGCGCCCAGCGATGCTCGTAAAGTCTATCCGGCGATCGCCAATCCACCGGTTCGTGCTGAAAGCGCGTCTCTGCCGTCGCGATCTCCAGCGCCAGCACACGCTGCCCCCCACCTCGCTTCTGCGCCTTGAGACGGTCCCACTCATCGGCCAGGAAGTGGTTGAGGCGCGTCAACAGAAACGAACGGAAACGCCCCTTCTCACGGTCCGCGGACGCGACCAACCGCTCCTCCAACACCTGGGCGAAGAAGGCCTGCGTCAAGTCTTCGGCATCCGGCGGCGAGTAGCCTTTCCGGCGGACATAAGCGTAGAGCGGGTACCAGTACATCTGGCAGAGTTGCGCCAACGCATCGCGGCCGCGAGTGGTGTCGCTGCGGGCGGCGGTCAGGACCACCGTCCAACGCGTCGCCGCAAAGCGGGCTTGCGGCGATGGCTTCACCAAGTCGTGACCGGCTGCGTGGGTCGTTGCAGTGTGGTCTGCTGCCATGGCGGAGGCACGGTAACACAACGAGTCGTTGGCAAAAGCTCCATTCGCCAGCGAAGCCGAAAGAACACGCCCATCCCAGCCAGCATCTGGCAGATCAGCGGGCCATCGAGGGTGCAGCAAGTGAGTGAGAATCCGCACCGCATTCCCGAGGACGGACTCCCCAGTTCCATTGCCTACAGTTGACTACAAAACACGTGTTGAAATGCGGCCGCAACATGCCGCACGTCGAGAATGGACAAAACGCTTCAGGACCCTGCAAACGTTAGTGTCTCTGGCGTTTTGGCCGTCCTGCCGACAGCCTGGGGGTTGTTTGTGCGGCACAACCCGCACAGCCCAAAGCACCACGGACCGCATCAGTCCGAGTCGACCGACGCAGACCCTGACGAATCGGCGCAGCGACCATCTCCTCCTCCGCCCCGTTCAACGCCGGGCAAAGGTCCTGGAGTGATGAGTGTGCTCCACGCTGGAGAACCCGGTCGTCTGGTACCCCGCCAACCAGTACGCCGCCAAATGGCTGCTTTGGCCAGGCGCGGTGTTTGTGGTGGCCGCCGTCGGTTTCTGCCTCGTCCCAGGCATCTCCGGGGACGTGTATTCGCTTGGCTGCCTTTTCGTGTTCGCGGTGCCCCTTGTGATCGGACTGACCCTGAGCGTCCGGTACGTGAAAGCGCTCGCTCGGCAGAGCCGCTAAAGCACCGTCAACTGCCTCAACCGAAGGCGCCAAAGGAACGCGGCAGTGCTCTGATTCTACCCGGCACTGATGCTTGGGGTCGGGAATTGTCGTCGCCCAGTCAGCCAGAGAATCACAGCGCTGAGGGCGACCACCCATGGCCCTTCCGCCAGCGTCCACGGCAGCGGCATCCCCACGGCGCAGTCAATGGCGAATAACAGGGCACCGAACACGGCTCCGGCAACGGCGAGGACGCGCACGATTGGCAGGAACCGGCGCACGTCGCCCGCCAAGTACACAAGCAACGCACCGTGGAGCGCGTACAAGGCCGGAATCGAGCGCGTCCGGTAGCCGACAATCGGGGCGTGTGGCAACTCCCCCAACCCCGTCTGCCGGTGAATCACGTTCATCCAATCGAACGGCATCACGACCGCTCCCAGCGCCCGTGAGCATGACCGCGCCGCCAAGGCGCAGAAGCCAGACCAAGATTCTCTCGTTGCGGTTCATGCTGAAGTTATATGCCTGCGGCGCTGCCGCTGTAAACGGTGGCCGAATCGGCCTCGCCCTCGTGACGGTACTGCTGGCAGGCACCCAGACCGCGCAAGTGCGCGTTTAACCATGCTTCGGTATGTGCCGATGCATGTAGGGGTCTATGAAGACTGTAAACGCAGCCCTCGCCATCACGCTGCTCCTGCTGGCAGCCTGCGATGAACCGCCAGCAACCGTGGTTCCTTTCTGTAATCCCCAAAGAATACCGGGGCCGCTATGCGGGGACGCAGCCCGCCTACGAGATGCGCGACAAGCAGGGAAAGATCGTCGAGGTCAACGGCAAGACCATCACTGTTCCGGCCATCCTCGAAATACTACAGGTTGAGCCAGTTCCCAGTGCGCATCTCTACGCCATACGGCCAACCCTTTGCCAACTGGCCGAGGAACCTGTCCAGATCGGCGATGAAGTCCCCGCCATGCTCGTAACCGGTCGGTCAGAACCGAGAGAACTCGAACATCAGCAGACCGATGCTGGCGCGGACGGCCTCGCAGGGCTTCAGGAACGCCTTCACGAACAACTCAGCGTTGAGGAAGTTCTCGCTGGGCTTCCCCGCCTGCTGCCCGAGGCAAATGGGGGTGCGGCTGCAAGCCCGTTATCGGACTCAGCCCCGTGCGATGCGCCGGGCAAGTGTGGCGGACCCTCTCTTCGTGGCCGTTCCTTTCCGGCTGCTGTCGCGCAAGCTGGCCAACTGCGATGCCGCATCCCAGCCGGGCGGCGGTGCGATGCCCTTGCTGCCCCAGCGCAAGCCCCGCGCTTTCCATCGTGCCCGCCAGCGTGCGTAGGTGAATCCGGCGTCATCGTCCGACACCCCGAACTGAAATCCGCAGGAGGGGCAAATCTCGTATGAACCGCCGCCACTGGCTGAGCGCGGCGGCTCTTGCAAGGCGGGAAAACCGCAGCAGGGACAGGTATGAGCCATGTCAGTTCCTTTTCTCCGGCCTGACCAGTTCGCCGGGCTGACGGTCGAAGTAGTCGCGGCTATTCGGTTTGAAGAACGTCTTGGTGGTCCGGTTGCGATTGTACGCCGCGAACGCGCCGGACTTCGGGTCGTAAATCCGTATCACGCCCTCAGCATCCACCTTGGTCGGCAGACCCTCGACTTTTGCGCGTTGCTGGAATTCCCAAGCCATGCGGGCGTAATCGTCGGCGTCCTTGGCATTGAAATCGCGCCCGTGCCGCTCGAAATGATCGGCCAGCGACGGCAAATAGCCCCACGTCTCCCGGGTGGGCGGCGCTTTCCCAATGGGTTCGGCCTTGCGCGGGGCGGAAGTCCCCTCAGTCGCCTTCGGAGGCGCTCGTTCGCAGACGGTCTTCCCCGGCACGGTGAACGAATTGGTGGCCAGCGGCACCCGCGCCGTACCCACCGTGAAGAACCATGTCGTGCCCGGCTCAAGCGCGGGCAGAGCGGCGCAATGCGTTGCTCCCTGTTCGCCCTCGGCGCGGCGCGTCATCCCTGTCAGCGATTGGCCGAAAAAGACACGCGAACCGGTGGGGACATCCGTGCTCCAGCGAATGACGGCCTGCGTGCCGTTCGTGAACTCCACGGTCGGCCCGCCCGTCAGGCTCGCCGCGTGGCTCGTGAAGGCACCGCAGGCTAGTGCCGCCATCCACCATCCAAAGACAAAAGCCCTCATCCGGTGAGCAACCGCGCCATCTTACTTGCCGAACAGCTTGGCGAGGTCGCCCAAGCCGAGGCTGCCGGTGCCGCCTTTGAGCAGCCCGCCAATGTTGTTCTGCAAATCCGGGCCGCTCACGCTCTGGCCATTCGGCGTGAGCTTGTCAATCACCGTGGGCAGCAACGCGGCCAGCCCGCGCGCCGCCTGGGTCGGAGGCACGCCAAGCTGGCTGGCAGCCTGCTGAACAGTGTCGTCCCCGAAAACTTTCTGCACGTGATCGCCGGTGATGGGCGGATTCGGGCCGGTGCCGACCCATTGTTGCGCCTCCGCGCCCATGCCATGTGCCGCGAATTTTTGCACCACGCCTTCGATGCCGCCATGCTGCGTAATCAAGCCGGTGACAAGTTGGAGCAGTTGGTTTTGTCCCTCGCCACTGCCAGTGAGCGAGCCGACAATGCTGTCGAGAAGACCCATAAATGTTTGCTTTGGTTGGTTTTAGTTTGACCGCGACACCCCGATGAACCGGATGCCCAGACCTGCATCGCGCAGAGCGTCTATGTGGCGTCCTTAATCTCGGTGGAGCCGCAGTTCTTCTTGACCGATTCGATGCCGTTCTTCGCCGCCTCCTCCGAGGAGTACATCTCGCTCTTGCCGATGATCTGCTGGTTGGCGGCTTTTAAAACGAAGTAGGGCTGGTTCGAGGATGACTTCTTCATCTCGAAATTTGCGTCCTGCGTTCCGTTCGCTCGTACCGACTCGATGCCCGCCAGCGCGGAGGCTTTCTGCTCGTAAACCTCGCTGGTCAGAATCACTTCGTAATTCCCGGCCTTGAGGTTGAACATGAACTTCCCGTTGGCGGTCTTCTTGATTTCGTATGGCATATATTGCTTTGGTTCAGGTTTCTGGTTTCTTTCCGGTTGAGCTAGCTGTGCGAAGGCCGCGGCTACTTTGATTTTGGCGCGGCCGTTTTGGGGGGTTCTTTGTCGAGGGTTTCCTTAGCCTTGCTCGGCGGCTCCTTGTCGAACTTGGCGTCGGTAATCACTTCGTTGCCCGCGCTGTCCTTGTGCAGCTTGCCGTGAGCGTAGCTGCCGACCTTCACGCTGCCGATGGTGACAGGCTTGCCGCTGATTTCGAGCGTGGTCTTGGCGTCGAGCTTCAGCACGCGCTCCCCCTCCTTCTTCTTGAGGGAGATGGTGTTGGCCTGCTTGTCCACCGAGGACACGATGCCGCCAAACGGATACCAGTCCCGCTTGGATTGGCTCTGCGCCGGGGCTTCTTTGGTCCGGCCTCCTGCCTTGTCTGGAGCCTTTGGCGTCGGGTCTGCCGCGTTCAACAATGGGCTGCTCGCCAGAGCGCCCGCCAGCAGGGCTGCAACCAACAGATGTTTGAGGACTTGTTTCATGAAAATCCTACGAGGACAGAGTCTTGATGTTTCACTATCGCGCCCCTCTGAGGACACCGCCTCGACGAGGTGCTTCCGGCTGCCTAATACAAGGGCTACTTTTCATCAAGGCTGAAATCAGGCGCACCGGCACCCAACGGCGTTCCTCCAGCGGTGGTCGGTTCGTCCTTCCGCCTCGCCTCGACCTCCCGTGGCGCTACGCTGCACTGCATGAACAAGATTGTCCTCATCATCCTTGCCATCTTCATTCCGCCGCTGGCGGTCTATCTCAAGACCCACTCCGGCAAAGACACCCTCATCAACCTCATCCTCTGCTTCCTTTTCTGGATTCCGGGCGTCATCCACGCCCTCTGGAAGGTGTTGATGTAGGCTGTTGCTCGGAGTGTCCGGCCTTCCTGAGCAGGGGGCGACAGCCTTGGCCGGGACGATCCAGCGGATGCCGCCCCTGGGATCGGGAACGTCCCCGGCGTACCGGGGGATGATGTGGACGTGGGCATGGCCGACCGTCTGCCCGGCCTCCATTCCGTCGTTCACACCGACATTGAACGCCGACGGATGGAACTTCTCAGCCAGCAGGTGACGCCCCCTGGCGACCTGCCCCCACAATTCGCAGTACTTCGGCTCCGGCAGGTCGAAGAGCGAGGCCACGTGCTGCTTGGGGACCACGAGCGCGTGCCCCGGCGAGATGGGAAACCCATCGAAGAACGCAACGACGGCGTCCGAGGCTGCCAGAATTCGCTCTGGCGTCAGTCGCTGGCAGAATGGACACTCGGTCGGGCGCATGTGGCGGAGGATGCCAGTTCGGTGATCTCCGTGTACAAACAGCGTTCAGCCGCTGAGCTTGTCCGCTTCGCTCATTTCGATCGCTTGGTCTTGCCTTGGTTCGGCTTCCGCGCCACGTCGATGGCCCTCTTCATCCAGGGCTCCAGCTGGGCCACGTCCTCCAGCACGTCTGCCGGAACCTCGTAATATCCCATTGCATTCTCCTCGCCATAGGGCCGGAACGGTTCCACGCCGAGGCGCTCGAAGTCCGGGCGCGTCGCCTCGTCCACCTTGAAGTAGAGCCGGTCTTCGGCAATCAGCGCGAAGAAGAGACCTTGGGCGTAGATCCCCACGCCGCCGAACATGGACCTGGCGGTCACTGGAGCGACCCGCTCCAGTTGCTCGACCACGAAGTCACGATAGCTCTTGGAGATGGCCATACGAGTCTCGACCCGTGGTCGCGCCGGTTCTCGGACACTTCGGGTCGGTTCCGCGTTTCCCTATCTCACCGGCTTGCCGCCACCCATTGCCACATTCGCCAGGTTCACGAGGTCTTTGTACGCCTCCTGAAACGCATCCGCGTTGACCACGTCCATCGCGACCGGCCCCACTTCTTCAATGATTAGAAGTCGGCTGACAATCAGCGGCAAATCATCCGCCGTGGGGTGTTTCGGATCGGATAGACCATCTTCGTTCAAGTCCTCGATTAAATCCTCCCGCTCGTGCGCTGACAAACTGGGGTCGTTAATGGCCGCGTACCAATACGCCTCCGCGTCCGCGTCGGCCCCGACGAAAGCAAGGGCTACCCGCGCCATTGGGTCCTGCAAAGGTTCCTTGGCTCGGGGCCCGCCTTGGCTGGCTTGAACCACTGCCTTCTGCGGGGTGCTATCTGTCTGTCCAGTGGCTTTGACCGGCTTCAACTGCTGTGGCTCTTCTGGCGGTGTGCTTGCTTCTTGGGGCACGATGTCAGGCATCGCCGGAGCCGCCTGGGTCACCGCAGGAACCGCAGCCGACCGGGCCTCACTCCTGGCTTGCGCCCAATTAGCTTCCGCGACCTTGACGGCTTGCAGTGCAGCGTCTCGACCTGCGTGACGCTTGGTGATCATCAATCCGACAACCCCGCCGAGCATGACAACAGCCACAGCCAGAAAGAGCAGATGTTTCGCGTTCTTCATAGCGCCGTCCGATCAGTAATTCCCGCGACTTTTAACATTACGCTCTCGCGCTTTGTTTTTCAATTCACTCTCGCTCATCACGGCCCTGCACGGCCATACTTGGTCAGGCGCGGCAAGCCGGAACTCGGGTCATCGCAGGAGTCACAGTGGCGAGATCGCCACCGAGCAGCGCAAGGCGTTTCAGATCGACGGGTGCTTAAACGTTCACGGTGGAGGAACTCGACGGCATTGGCCCGAAGCGCCGGAAGCAGATCAAGTAGGCTTGGGCCGAGCAGAAGGTCATCCGGGAGATCATGGTGTTCCTGCACAGCAACGGGGTCAGCACCAGCCGGGCGGTACGCATCTACAAGACGTACGGCGAGGACACCGTCGAGAAGGTTCGCACCGACCCTTACCGGCTGGCCAAGGACATTCCTGGCATCGGCTTCAAGACCGCCGACCAGATTGCCCAAAAGATGGGCATCCCGGTCGATTCCCTGATTCGCGCCTGCACGGGCCTGAGCCACGTCCTGCTGGAGGCCACGGGCGAGGGCCACTGCGCACTGCCGGTCGGTTTCCTCAAAGACGAAGCCGGGAAGCTGCTCTTGGTCAACGAGGAGATCGTAAAGACAGCCCTGGAGCGGACGTTGGCAGCTGGCGACCTCGTCCGGGAGACGATCGGCGATCAGGAACTGGTCTTCCTGCCGCAGCTAAAGCGGGCTGAGGAAGGCATCGCCGCCCGCATCAAGGCCCTGGCGGCTGCGCCGCCCAACTACCCGCCGATCGACGTGGAAAAGGCGCTCGCCTGGTGTCAGCAGAAGACCGGCAAGGAGCTCGCACCCAGCCAGCAGGCGGCACTGAGGCAGGCCCTGGCGAGCCGGTCGCTCGTCCTCACAGGCGGACCGGGTGTGGGGAAGACGACCCCGGCCCGCCCCGAGAACGTCGCGGCCCGCTACAAGGAAAAGCTGGCCGAAGCCCAAAACGCGCCGCAGATGCGCGACCGGAGCTTCCTGAGCACGCTGCTTAGCAGCGATTGGTTTGAGGCACTGATATTCGCGGCCCTCACACTTGTGGCCTGGCTGGCGATGGCGCTGATGTATTTCGTGTACAGCGTCCAGCGAGCCGTCCTGCTGGTCTGTTGGGTCCTCTCGCCGGTGCTCTTCGCCACCTTGGCCATCCGACCGATATCGAACCTCGGTCTGGGCCATGTTCTGCGAATCATCGGGATCATCCTCTGGCCGCTTGGTCTCGCTCTCGCGGCAACGTTTACGGACGGGCTGATCGACGCCGCCACGGACCAGAACTTCCTCGCCGGCAGTTCGGCCTTCGGCTGGCTCGGCTACGGTCTTCAGAACCTGCTGGCCGTCACGGTCATCGCCATCTGGATCATCTTCTCCACGATCCTGGCTCCCTTATTGATCCAGAGGCTCGTCGCCGGCTCAGCGGGACCTGCCATGGTCCTCACGGCGGCCTCCAGCCTCGTGACCGAGACCGGTTTGCCCGCCCTGTTCGGAACCTCGACCCGCTCCCGATTCACTCCCCTCCAGAGCCAACTTGCCTCCCGCACGGACGAGATTAGCCAACCCCCGCGCTCTCCGCCGTTTGTTGAGCCGCTGATTTCCCCGCCGCCGAATCGTGCCTGGCAGCCTCGACCGTCTGACCCGACTGGTGATCAGCAGGCCCGCGCCATCGTCGAGCGGCTCAAATCGTCCTGATGCTCATGGAAAACCAACGCGTCACCTCCGTCGTCCGCCAACGGGTTGCACCCCAGCGGACGGGCTTTAGTTACGCCGAATTCTTCGCCCACAAAGACCGACTGGCACGGCTTGCCTTGACGGTCGCCTTCGCTGCCCTGGTTACGACGTCGCTTGCACTCGTCCTCACCACTAGCCCTGCAAGAAGCGCGCTTTTTTGAGGGAGCAGGAAGAAAAAGCTCGAAATGCCTGTGTTCATTGGTTGAAACTGAGTTCGTTACAAGACAGGGCAAACAACGAACCAAGCATTTCGAGTGAAAAGAA